>CAYYNC010000016.1:0-111048 GCA_964472745.1 uncultured Solibacteraceae bacterium | reverse complement strand
GGCAACCTCCGCTCCGTCGAGAACACCCTGGCCGCATTGGGCGCCGCATACGGCATCACGCGCGACGCGGACGCCATCCGCGCCGCGGACAAAGTGATCCTGCCCGGAGTCGGCCACTTCGGACAGATGATGCGCGAGCTCGCAGCGCTCGGCATCCGCGACGCGCTCATCGAAAAAGCGAAAAGCGGCGCGCCGTTGCTGGGCATCTGCCTCGGACTCCAGGCGATGTTCGAAGACAGCGCCGAAGCGCCGGAACAAAAAGGCCTCGGATTGTTTCGGGGCCGCGTCGAGCGTTTTCCCGAAGGCGCGCGCGTTCCGCACATGGGCTGGAACGAAATCGCCGCCGCGCGCCCGTCGCGGCTGCTGAAAGACATCGGCCCCAGGCCCTACGTCTACTTCGCGCACAGCTACTACTGCCCCACCGGCGATTTCACCGCCGCGACTTGCGAGTACATGGTCCCCTACACCGCCGCGCTCGAAAGCGGCAACGTCTTCGGAGTGCAGTTCCACCCCGAGAAATCGGGCCCGCTGGGTCTCAAAATCGTGAAGAACTTCCTGGAGCTGTGACGACCATGCTGGCCAAACGCATCATCCCCTGTCTCGACGTCACCGGCGGGCGCGTGGTCAAAGGCGTCAACTTCGCCGGGCTGCGCGACGCCGGCGACCCCGTCGAGCTCGCCGAGCGCTACAACGCACAGGGCGCCGACGAGCTCGTCTTCCTCGACATCACCGCGTCGAGCGACGAGCGCCGCACGATGGCCGACGTCGTCGCCCGGACCGCGCGGCAGGTCTTCATCCCGCTCACCGTGGGCGGCGGCATTCGCAGCGTCGACGGCGCGCGCGAGATCCTCCACGCCGGCGCGGACAAGGTGAGCGTGAACACCGCCGCGGTCCATCGCCCCGAGTTGATCACCGAGCTGAGCAACGAGTTCGGCGCGCAGGCCGTGGTGCTCGCCATCGACGCCAAGCGCAATACAAAAGGCGGCTGGAATGTTTTTACAAAAGGCGGCCGGGTCGATGAGGGGATCGACGCGGTGGAGTGGGCCGCGCGCGGCGAAGCGCTCGGCGCCGGCGAGATCCTGCTTACCTCGATGGACACCGACGGGGTGCAGGACGGCTTCGACTGCGAGCTGACGCGCGCCGTCTCGCGCGCGACGAAGATCCCGGTCATCGCCTCCGGCGGGGCAGGGAAGCCCGAGCATTTCATCCGCGTGCTCACCGAGGGCGAGGCCGACGCCGCGCTCGCCGCGTCGATCTTCCACTACGGCGCGTACACGGTGGACGATCTCAAGGACGCGCTCGAAAAGGCCGGTATTGCCGTGCGCAGGAGCGCGGCATGATCATCCCCTGCATCGACCTTCAGGGCGGCAAGGTGGTCCAGCTCGTCCAGGGCAAGGAGAAAGCGCTGGAAGGCGCGCCGCCGCTCGAGATGCTCGAGCGCTTCGCCGGCTTCCCGGAGATCCAGATCATCGACCTCGACGCGGCGATGGGCGCCGGCGAGAACAACGCCATCGTCGAGATGCTCGCCGCGCGCTCGAAGTGCCGGGTCGGGGGCGGAGTTCGCAGCGCCGAACGCGCGCGCCGCCTCATCGACTGCGGCGCCTCAACGGTGATCGCCGGCACAGCGGCGTTCCACCGCCCGACAATTGAAGCGATCGCCGCCGCCGCCGGTCCAGAGCGAGTGATGATCGCGCTCGACTCCAAGAGCGGCCGCATCGTCGTGAAGGGCTGGAGGGAAGCCACGGACCTCAGCGCCGAGGAAGTCATCAAAGATCTCGAGCCCTACTGCCGAGCCTTCCTCTGCACCTACGTCGACAAGGAAGGCATGATGCAAGGCACCGACCTGGACTGGTTCCGCCGCCTCCGCGCCGCGACATCGCACGGCCTCACAGCCGCCGGCGGCATCACGACGATGGAGGAGATCGAGGAACTCACCCGCCTCAACATCGACGCCGCCCTCGGCATGGCCATCTACACCGGCCGCCTCAGACTGGAGGATCTCCGCGCGTTCAACGCTCGCCAATGCGGAAGTTGATCTCGATGTTGGCCTGGACCGGGACCGGCTGGCCTTCTTTCATGCCGGGCTTGAAGCGCCACTGCGACACGGCCTCGACCGCTTTCTCATCGAGACCCAAGCCGAGCGGCCTGAGCACGCGGACGTCTTGGGGGCGGCCGGCGGGGTCAATTACCACGGCCAGCAGCACCGTGCCTTCCAGCCGCGCGTCGCGCGCCTCCTGGCTGTAGTGCGGTTCTACTTTGTATTCCGGGACGGGTGCGGTGACGCCGCCGCCGATGCGGTACGCGCCGCCGGGGACTCCGCCCACTACGCCGCCGGCAACACCGACCAAGACGCCGCCAACCTCGCCGGCGATGTTGCCGGGCGGCGGCTCGCCCTGGAGCGTGAAGTTGACGTCGATCTGCGTCACGACCTCAACCGGCTCGCCGTTGAGGAGCGTCGGCTTGTAACGCCACCGCTCGACGGCCTCCTTCGCGGCTCCAACCAGCAGCGGGTGGCCGCTCACCAGCGTCAGTGATTCGACGTAGCCGTCCTTGCCGATGAGGGCGGTGAAGCGGACCGTGCCCGAAATACGCGCCTGCTTCGCCAGCGGCGGATACTTCGGCGCGACCTGCTCGACGAGCATGCGCTCCTGTACGCGGCCGCCGACGGTGATGCGCTTCGGCGGATCGGGGTTCACTTCGGGTTTCATCGAGCCCGCCGCGGCCATGCGGTCGAAAGCCTGCTGCACACGGGCGCTGTCGGCGCCGAACGACTGGGCGCGCTTGAGATACTGCTCAGCCATCACGGCGCGCCGCTTCGTGGACTCGACGTACTGCCGTTGTTGTTCCGGCGTCTTCACGTAGGAAGGCGTCGCGCCCGGGGCCAGAATCTCGCCGACGGCGAGAAGCAGCCCGGCGTCCGGCGTCGTGTCGAGCTCGGTCTTGACCTTCGTCAGGAAAGGTTCGGAGGGCCTGGGATTCAGCAGCGCGCCGGCGTAGAGCGCGGCGAGTTGCCGCAGGTAACGCGGGTTAGAGGGTTCGAGTTTGCGCGCCCGCTGGAGGCAGTCTTCGGCATCGAAGTGATCTCTGGCCAACTGGAGGATCTGGGCCGCGTTGGCCAAGACGGCGGCGTTGTTACCCCTCTCGGATGCATGCCGCTTCCAGATTGCCGCGAGGCGCTGGAGTTCCGATTCCGAGCGCTGCGGGTCGATCATCCCCAGGTTGAGCATCCCGGCGAGCATTTGAGTGGCGATGACCGCGCCGCTCAGCTCCGGCTGGTTTTCGACGAGAAACGCGGCGTGCCGCGCCGTGGCCTCCGCGTTGTTTCCTTTGCTGTAGTGGAACAGCAGCTTCATGCGCGTGTCGGCGTCGAGCGGGTTAGAGCGGAGCTGCGCTTCCATGCGCGCGACGTCGCCCTCCGTCATCTGGATGTCGGCCTGGCCGGAAGGAAAGAGTCTTGCCGGCGGCGGAGGAGGAGGCGGCGGGGCGGCCTGCGGTTCCGGAGTGAGCGACGCCGCGGCGAAGACGAGCGGCAGGGCGCAGAGGATGATTGCGAGAGCGGCGCCGCGTTTCAGGGTCGCCGTGGAGAAATGAGTGGTGGCCAGGATGCGCTCGACGCGCCGGCCTACCTTGGTGGAGCGTGCCATTGCTGTTGCCTCCATGGATCGCAGACGTTTGCCTTGCATGACGAGCGCGAAGTCGATGATCGCGCCCGCGTAAGATTTTCTGTCGCCCACGACGGCGAGCGCCGTCTGGTCGGCCGATTCCTCGGCCAGGGATGCGAGTTTCCGCTCCAGCCACCAGGCGAGCGGATGGAACCAGAAGATGGCGCGGTTGAGCGAGGCGAGGCGCGCGGCGAGCCAGTCGCGGCGCGCGACGTGCGCCAGCTCGTGCGCCAGAACGCTGGCGAGTTTGGACTGGGGCCACTCGCGCCAACCGGCCGGCAGGAGAATGATGGGCCAGCGCACTCCGGCGGTGAAGGGCACGCCGATCCGGGCGCTCGATCGAATGTCGACTGTCGCGGGATCAATACCGAGCCAGGGTGCGAGGTCGAGCGCAAGCGGCGCGGATTCGCGCTTCGCGCCGGCGACGATCGCGCGCAACCGCAGCGCGCCGCGGGCGATGCGCGCCAGCAGCAGGAGAAGGCCGGCGCAGTAAATCACCGGCGGCCAATCGATGTGAACCGGCGCCGGCGCGGGGGCTGACGCGGGCGCCGCGGCGCCGGAGAGGTCGATCGAGATCTCAACCGGAGGGGGCGCCTTCCAGGCGGCGATCGTCACAGGCCACGGCGGCAGGAACAGGGCGAGCAGCGGCAGGGTCAGCATCCCCGCGGCGACGGAGAACCAGACGGCGTGCCGCACATGAGCGCCCGCGCGACGGAGCGGGAGGTCGATCAGCGCGCCGGCGAGTCCGAGAGCGAGTGCGCGGATCGAGATGTCGAGAAGAAAACTCACGGCTGCCTGCCTTTCTCCCGTTCAAGACGCCGGGCGAGCTCGCGCAGTTGCCGGGCGTCGATCACCTCGTGCTCGACCATCCCGGTGACGAGCTCCTCGACGGAGCCGTTGCAGAAGCGGCGGAGGATCTCGCGCAGGGCGCGCATGGCGACGCCGCGCGGTCTTTCGAGGACGGTGTAGACGTAGGCGCGGCCCTCTTCGCGATGGGTGACGAAACCTTTCTCCTCAAGGCGGCGCAGGAGGGTGCGCACCGTCGGGTCCTTGAGGGCGCGCCGAGGCGCGAGTCCCTCGCGGACCGAGTCGGCGGTGGATGGCCCATGCGACCAGAGGTAATCGAGTACGGCCTGTTCCAGATTGCTGGGGCTCTTCCCCGATGTGTTACGATCTGTCACGCTACAAAGTGTAACCGATACTCCGAGTCATGTCAAGGGGCTTCTCCCGCTCAAAGAATCAGTGGGCGGACGAAGGGAGCATTCTCAGGCGGAGCGCTTGGATTCGCCGAGGCCGAGAAACTCGGCGCCTGAGTCCTTCGGGGAGGCGCCGAAGAGCTCGCAGAGGCAGCAGCGGGCGGCGGTTCCACAGACGACGACGGCCACCAGGCCGACGACGGCAAGGGTGAACTGGACGATCTGGAGGGCCATCTCCATCAGCGTCAACTCGTCGAGAACGTATCCGAATGGGTTCATCCCCCGGCCTCCCCGCAGTTTACATGTGCAAACCGATTGATTGAGGATAGGGCAGGCCGGGCCGGAGGTCAAGAGAAAAGTAAAAAACCAGCCGGCCGGGCGGCGGGCGGGAGCGCTACTTGCCGCCTTGCGACTTGGGGACGGTGACGGTCACGGTGCGGGTGGAGGACGCCCCGCCCAAATCGGTGCAGAGTACGGCGATGGTGTAGACACGGTCGTTGCCGATGGCCGCGCGCTCGGCGCGGAGGCGGACAACGACAGGAGAGGCGACTTCCCAATCGGGGGCGCCGTTACCGTCGCCGAGGCCGTTGACGGGCTGATTGGAGGAGACCGAGAGGACGCAGGAAACCGCCTGGCAGCCACCGTCAGTGACGCTGTAGGAGACCTCGACCTCTTCCATCCTGCCATTGGGCGGCCAGAGGACGGGCTGGCCGACTGCAACATCAGAGATGACCGGCGCGGGGTTGGTCACGGTGGCGTTCAGGACGGCGGCGTTGTTGGATGGGACCGGATCGTAAGAGGAAGACGAGACACTGCCGGAGAGAGCGGCGACGGCGCCGTTGGCGAGATCGCAGTGGACGAGGGCGACGACCCTGATGGTTTCGGAATCGCCCGGCGCGAGGGAGGGTTTCGTGCAATTGACCGCGCCGGAGGCGCCGACGGCGGGCGTCGTACAGGTCCAGCCGGGGGGCGCCGCCAGCGACTGGAAGGCCAGCGCCGCGGGAAGCGTCGCGGTGAAGACCAGCGACTCGGCCGGGTCCTGGTTGGAGTTGGTGATGGCGTAAGCGAGCGTCGTGGTTTCGCCGGTGACGAGGGCGGGGGCGGCGGTCAGGGTGAGGCTGAGGTCGGCGGCGGGGAAGTTGAAGCAGGCGACGGGGACGTCGTGGTCGGAAAGGCGCTCGGGGCGCGAGGGGTCGTTGCGCAGGATCTCGGGGAAGTCGGCGTTGAGGTGGGCGAAGGCGAGTCCGGCGAGGCGGGCGAGGGCGGGCGGGTTGACGAGGATGTGGTCAATGGTCTGGGCGTTGCCGCGGAAGCTGTAGGAGTAGCGGCCGGCGGGCGCGGCGGTGTCGCCGGCGTCGGCGAGGTCGGGCGAGACGAGGTCGGGGGAGGGGACCAGGACCTGGGTGGAGGGGGCAGGGATGCCGCGGATCGTGCCCATCACGTCCACGTAGCCGTCGCTGAACTGGTAGGCGTTGTAGTCGCCGGCGAGAACGATCGCCTCAGCGGGATTGGCCGACTGGCGGGCCTGGACGAGGGCGGCGATGTCCTCGGCCTGGGCGCGCCGCTTGGCGCGGGCGAAAGCGGCGGACGCGGCGCTGGCGCTGAAGACGTCGCTGAATGAACGGGTGTGGTTGACGATGACGGTAACGGGGAAGGGGGAACCGTTGGGTGGATTGACGGCGGCCTGGAGCACCAGTGGCGGACGGTCGTGCAGGATGGATTGCGCTCCGGTGTTGGGGTTGGTGAAGGTGGCGTCCTTGCGTTCCTGCGTGCAGGAGATGAGGCTGACGCGCGGGGACTTGACGAGGAATCCGACGTCGATGCCGCCGACGTCGTTGCCTTCGACCAGGCAGGCGGCGTAGGCGGGATCGGGCTCGCCGGCGGAAATTGCGTCGGCGCCGATGCGGGCGGCGAGGGTCTGAAGAGTCGCGAGGTTCTCCACCTCCGCGACGGCCAGGATGTCGGGGGCGCGGAGGATATTGCGGATGCCGAGGGAGGCTTTGTTCAGGCGATTATCGAAGGCGGCCGCAGTGAGCGCGACGTCCGAGACGCCGGCGTCGTTCACGGTGTCGAAGAAGCGCTGGAGGTTGTAAGAGGCGATGGTGAACTGGCCGGGTCCGGGCGCCGGGACGGGCGCGGCAGTGATCGGGCCGCCGGAGACGGTGGGGGCAGGGGCGGAAGGATCGAGGGCCAGAGTGTAGGCGCGCTCGGCGAAGTCGAGCACGCCGGTGAGGTTCGAGACGGTCTCGCCGGAGGCGACATTGATAGCGGGCGCGCCGAGGGCGTCGGAGTCGACGCGGATGCGCTCCGGGTTGGTATCGAAGATTGGAATGCAGCAGGGGGCGCCCGGGGGCGGGTACTCGAAGGTTTCGATGCCGGGCTCGCGGAACGGGCGCGGGGCTCCGGTGAGGACGCCGTAGAAGAGCCCGTCGCCGGCGGCGGTGGCGCTGGCTTCGTTCACGAATCCTTCGGTGGGGGCCACGACCGAGAGGGAATCGATAGAGACGCGCATAAACTCATAGCGCTCGAGCTGGTTGGGGAGGCCGCCGGGCGTCAGGCTGGCCAGGGTGATCGGGATGGGGGCGGGCAAGGGGTTGCCGGTAGAGACGACGGTCGCGGCGGGTGAGGTGATTTCGGTGATGGTCGGGGAGGCGGGGTCGGCCGAAGGGCGAAATTCGGCGGCTGTTCCCCTGACTTCGATCAGTGCGCCGGCCGCGGCGGCGGGAGGCGGGGCGCCGCCGGTGAAGACGAAGATGCCCTCCGAGGAAAGAGGATTGACGTCGACTTCGGCGTCAGGGGTTTGAAGGAAGTAGCCGTTGGATTTGCGGCCGGTGACGACGCCGCGGGTGAGGACGGCGAGGCCGTTGAAAGGAGAGGCGTCGCCAATGCCCTGGATCATGCCGATGGGGATGATGTCGTCAAGCAGGATCGTGCCCAAGCCCTCGAGGTCGCCGGGCGCGGCGCCGGACAGATTGGTGATGCGGACGTAGAAGGTTTCGTTGGTTTCCGGGTCAGAGTCTCCGTTGATGGTCACGGCGAAGGAATAGCTGGTCTGGCCGGCGGGGATGGTTTGCGCGGTGAGGGAGTTCGCAATGTAGTCGGAGGGAGCGCCGGCGGTTCCGTCGGCGGTGGCGATGTCGAAGGTGACGGGGCCTGGGGCTGGGGCGGCCAGGGATGCGGTGAAGATGAGGGTGCTTGAGCCCGCGTTGCCTTCGGGGGCGGAGACGTCGTTGATAGAGAGGGTGGGGAGGGGCGCGGTGAACGGGGTGAGCGAGAAGTCGTCGACGGCGAGGCCGTCGTCGGCGCCGGTAGCGTTGAAGTCGGTCCAGCGGATGTAGAAAGTGGCGCCGTGAGGGATGTTGAGGGAGGTGATGGCGGCGGAGATGGGGACGGGCGGCGGGCTGACCGGGCCGGCGGTTGGGCCCTGAACGGGCGCAATGAAATCGAGAGAGGGGACACTCGTCCACGTGCCTGTCGCGAGCGAGGTCGCGTTGGCGCTGTATTCGAAACGGATTCGATCTTCGCGTCCGAGCGCGCCCAGGCGGTACTGTTCTCCGTTGTAGGCGATGTCGAGACGGTTGACGACGGCGCCCGTGTTGTTCGTGAAGCAGGCGCCGATGGTGGGGATGAGGCTCCCGGACTGAAGGCCGCCGAAGGCGCGCTCGCCCGAGCCGCCGGCGCCGAAGCTGTAGGTGTCGCCGGCGTTGCTGCTTCCGGTTCCGGCGGTGTACGTGGCGTTCGCGTTAGCGCCGGATTCGGAGAACGCCCAGCCGGGAGGCACGACGCTGCTGGAGCCGGCGCTCGCCAGCGTATTGAAGTTCTGCGTATAGGCGGCGCCGGGTGTTGTGAGGCTCACGCAGGGCTGAGCGAAAAGCGCAGGCGAGGCGAGCGCGGCGAGGATGCCAACAGCCAGGGAACGGTTCAAAGAGATCCTCCGATGAGACACTCCACAGAGTAACAAGTGAGCGTGAAAATCGGATGAAAGAGGCGCAAATTGAGTTCTGGAAGGCATTTAGCCGCGCGCGGCAGGTTGACCGGGCCGTGCCGGATGCTCTAGAATGCTGGCCAGCAGAGGGAAGCTGTCCTGGATGCACGCCGGTTCAGTCGTCAACGATTTCTCCATCCATGTAGCAACGGTCAACGGCAGCGGAAGCCAGACCGCCAATAATGTGCTGATGCGATCCATCTTTCAGATGGGCGTGCCGGTGTCGGGCAAGAACCTGTTCCCGTCGAACATCGCGGGCTTGCCGACCTGGTTCACGATACGCGCGTCCCATAAGGGGTACATCGGCCGCAAGAAAGAGATCGACTTTCTGGTGGCGATGAACCCGGAGACGGCGAGAGAGGACGTGATGTCACTACGGCCGGGGTCGGCTGTCGTTTACGACGAACCGCTGAAGCTGGCCGAGCTGCGCGACGACCTGACGTTCTATCCCGTGCCGTTCGACAAGCTGGTGGGGCCGGTGTGCCCCGAGGCGAAGCTGCGCAAGCTGGTGCGCAACATGATTTACGACGGCGTGGCGGCGCACCTGCTGGGGATCGACCTGGAGGAGATGCGGCGGGCGCTGTTCAAACAGTTCGGAGCGCGGAAGAAGAAAGCAGCGGAGATGAACTGGAACGCCGTGCTGGCGGGGAAGGCGTTCGCGCAAGAGAACCTGGTGAAGCGCGATCCGTTCCGTGTGGAGCGGATGAACGCAAACGAGGGGAAACTGATCATCGACGGCAACACCGCGGCAGCGCTGGGGTGCGTGTTCGCTGGAGTGACGGTGCTGACGTGGTATCCGATCACGCCGTCGTCGTCGCTGGCCGAGGCGCTGATGGCATTCCTGGAGCGGCTGCGGCTCGATCCGGAGACGGGCAAAGCCACCTATGCGGTGGTGCAGGCCGAGGACGAGCTGGCGGCGGCAGGGATGGTGATCGGCGCGGGCTGGGCCGGGGCGCGGGCGATGACGTGCACTTCGGGGCCGGGCATTTCGTTGATGTCGGAGTTCATCGGGCTGGGGTATTTCGCGGAAGTGCCGGGCGTGTTCATCGATGTGCAGAGAGTGGGCCCGTCGACCGGCCTGCCGACCCGGACGATGCAGGGCGACACGCTGAAGAACGTCGTGGTTTCCCACGGCGACACGCGGCATCCGGCGCTGTTTCCGTCGTCGCCCGAGGAATCGTTTGAGATGTCGGGGCTGGCGTTCGACATAGCGGAGCGGTACCAGACGCCGGTGTTCGTCAACCTCGATCTCGACCTCGGGATGAACAACTGGATGTCTTCGCCGTTCAAGTATCCCGAAAAGCCCATCGACCGCGGCAAGGTGTTGACGGCGGAGGACCTCGACAGACTGGGGAGCTTCGCGAGGTACAAGGATGTGGACGGCGACGGCGTCGGCTGGCGGACACTGCCTGGGACGCCGCATCCGCGCGCCGGCTACTTCACGCGCGGCACGGGGCACAACGAGAATGCGGTTTACAGCGAGCGCGAAGACGACTGGCAGAACAACATGAACCGGCTGTCGCGCAAGTTCGATTCAATCAGGGGGGCGGTGCCGGCGCCGGAGACGCGCCTGGCGCCGGGCGCGAAGATCGGCATGGTTTGCTGCGGCACGTCGCGCTACGCGATGGAGGAGTCGGCGGACCAGTTGAGCGAAGAACGGGGTCTGCCGGCGTCCTGGATGAGGCTGAAGGGGTATCCGTTCAACGGAGAGCTGAAGGAGTTTATTGAAGCGCACGAGAGAGTCTACGTGATCGATCAAAACCGCGACGCCCAACTGCTGATGCTGATGAAGATGGACCTGGATGCCGCGCTGACGGCGAAGTTGCGCAGCGTGCGCTACTACGGCGGGTTGCCGCTGGACGCGCGCACCGTGACCGACGATCTCGCCAGACAGGAAGGACTCGCATGACGACAGCAGCGGCGCCGCCGAAAAAGACGAACATTCTGGGACTGGACATACTGCCGTATCGCGGCTCGAAGACGACGCTCTGCGCGGGCTGCGGGCACAACGCCATCACCGAAAGGCTGATCGAAGCCTGCTGGGAGATGGGCGTGGAGCCGTGGCGGGTGGCGAAGGTATCGGGCATCGGCTGCTCTTCGAAGACGCCGGCGTATTTTCTTTCGCAGTCGCACGGATTCAACGCGGTGCACGGGCGCGCGCCGGCGGTGGCGACCGGCGCTCTGCTGGCGAATCACAAATTGCGCTGCGTGGTGATCAGCGGCGACGGGGACACGGCGTCGATCGGGCTGGGGCAGTACATGCACATGCTGCGCCGCAATCCGCCGCTGACGTACATCATAGAGAACAACGGGGTCTACGGCTTGACGAAGGGGCAGTTCTCGGCGACGGCGGATGTGGGGGCGAAGCTGAAATCGGGCGTGGAGAATCCGCTGCCTCCGGTGGATTGCTGCCTGGCGGCGATCGAGCTGGGCGCGACGTTTGTGGCGCGGTCGTTTTCGGGGGACAAGAAGCAGCTTGGCGCGCTGTTGCGGGCGGCGTTGGGGCACAGCGGTCTGGCAGTGCTCGACGTGATCAGCCCGTGCGTGGCGTTCAACGATCACGAGGGGTCGACGAAGTCCTACGACTACATGAAGGACCACGACGAGCCGCTGCACGAGGTGAACTTCATCCCGTTTTACGAGGACATCGAGGTGGAGTACGTCGAGGGGGCGACGCGCGAAGTGACGATGCACGACGGGTCGCGGCTGCTGCTGCACAAACTCGAGGAGGATTACGATCCTTCGAGCAAGAAGCGCGCGGTGCTGCGGTTGCACGAGGCCGAGGAAGAGGGCGAAGTGCTGACCGGGCTGCTCTTTCACGATCCGCACCGCAAGAACTACACGCAGTTGCTGAACATGGTCGATGAGCCGCTGGCGACTCTGAGCGAAGCGCGGACAAGGCCGCCGCGCGAGGCGCTGGAGGAGATCATCGAAGAGTTCAGGTAAGCGTTACGCCTGTAAACTCGCGCGCCGTGCTGTGAACTTCGCCGGCGGCCTGTGCGTTTCAAACAGCTAAGGAATGACCATGGGATTTGTGTCTTCATCCGATGCTGACGCAGGCCGGCCGATGGTAATGGCGTTGTTCGCGGCCACCTGCCTGCTCTCGATCGTCTCCTTTTACACCACGCAGCAGGGGATGGCGCTGTACTTGTCGGCGTGGTTCGCTCTGCTGGCAGCCTTGGGCATTCAAACAGCGCTGGTGATTGTCGCCTGGCTGGTGGGGTTCACACGGGGAAAGCGGGCGCTGCTTGTCGCGGTGTACACGATCACGGCGGTGGTGTCGATCGCGTTCTCCTACGTGAGCCTGTACACGTGGTTTTCCGCGCGCGAGCGTCCGGCGACGATTCAGCGGCGGCTGTACGACCGTTTGGCGGAGGCGGCAGGGAAGACGGAAGAGATGCTGGCCGGGGCGATCGGCGAGCAGCAGCGGCATGTGCTGGCGCTGGACGAGATGGCGGCGGCGGAGCGGTCGCTGGGGCACATATCGCGGGCGCAGGATGCAGATCCTTATTTGGCGCGGGTGCGCGAGGCGGTGGCGAAAGAGGCGCAGACGTACGCGGCGTCATACCGCGAGGGTGCTGGGGAGGGCGTGCGGTACACGGCATTTGAGCGCTACGCGAAGATGGCGCGGCAGACGCTGGAGCAGTTGCGGCAAGCGCGGCAGGGGCTGTTGGACTTTCGCGCGCGGGTGAAGCCTCTGGACTCCTCAGAGCAGCAGTTGAAAGCGTTCCATGCCGCTTACAACGCCGTCCCGTGGCGCGAGGCCGAGGAGGCTTCACATGCGAAGGTGGAGCGGCCTGCGGCGCCGTCGTATGCGGAGTTCGTGGACAAGTCCGCAAGCGGCCAGGAAGACCTGATGATCGCGTTCACCGAGCTGATGACGAATCCCGGCGGGCGGCCGCTGTTGTCGCTGGCGCTGGCGGCGTTCATTGACATCGTCATCTTCCTGCTGGCGTATGCGTCGGGGCCGTATTTCCACGGGACGCCGGAGCAGCGTTGGAGCGCGGCGGGGGCGTCGATGGACGAGGTCCATGCGCAGTGCTTCGTACGGGATTTTCTGGCCAAGGCGCGGCCCGGCAGGCAGGGGATGCCGCGTGTGGAGGCGGAGGGGTTGAGCGTGGGAGAGCGGCAGTTCTGCATGTTGCTGGGGGCCAAAGGAATGGCGGTTGCGCAGCAGGAGGAGGGGCGGCTCTACTATCTGCTGGACTCGAGCGTGCATGAATCACTGGTGGATTCGCTGGCGCGAGGCGGGCTGCCGCTGCGCGCGACTCCGCAACGGAGCCCGGCGTAAAGGAACAGGACTGACCGGCTCCCCCAGGCCGGCGCATCGCGGCGCCATGCGGGACCGCAGGCGCGTTCCGAGGCGCGAGTGTTGTGCGTATCCGCGAAGGCGAAGCGCGCGCAGAACAGGGAAGGCAGCACGCACGGAACCGCGCCGGGTGCGGTAGGTTCGAGTCTATGAACTCAAAGAGCCGCAGAGCCCTGCTATGCTTTCTCGCGCTTTCGGGCGCACGCCCGTTGAGCGCGCAAGCGAGCCTGACCGGCCAGTGGGAAGGCAACCTGCAACTTCCTAATCGAGAGATGGCGATTTCCATCGATCTCGCCAAGACCGACAAGGGCGAGGGGGTCTGCAATTTCGGGGCCGTCGCCCAGGGCGTGACCGGGCTGCGCTGCGACAGGCTGACGGTGGCTGGGTCAAAGGCGAAGTTCCAGGCGCCGGAAGCTCCGGGCGGTCCCGAGGTCGAGGCGGATCTTGAGAACAGCGGCGGGCTGGTGGGCAATCTGATGGTCCAGGGGAACGCCTTCCAGTTCAATCTGAAGAAGACCGGCGGGGGCGAAGATCGCGGCGGTCGTGGTGAATCCGGCCGTGGAGAAGCGCTTTGAGGGCGATTGGCCGGGATCGGTGGACACGCCAAACGGCGCGCTGCGCATCGTGATCCACATTCAGAACCAGGCGGACAATACCGTGAAGGTGACCCTGGACAGCCCCGATCAGAACTCCGCGGGCATGCCGATGTCGGATGTCGTGCAGAAGGAGTCCGCCATCGAGATGAAGCTGAAGATGGCGGGCGGCGGATACAAGGGCAGGCTGAACAAAGAAGGCACGGAGATCGCGGGCGAGTGGTCGCAGGGCGGCGAGTTGCTGCCGCTGGTTTTGAAGAAAGGCTCGGCGAAGTAGGGCTTCAACAGCCGGAGGCGATGAGCTCAGCGGGGGAGTCGATCCAATAGTCGGGCCCGTGGGCGCGCATGGCAGCGGGATCGCCGTAACCCCAGGCGACGGCGCAGGTGCGGACTCCGGCGCGGCGTCCGGCCTCCATGTCGGGCGGGGCGTCGCCGATGAGGAGACACTCTTCGGGGCGCACGCCAAAGAGGTCCAGCGAGCGCAGGATGACGTCGGGCTCGGGCTTGGAGGGGAAGCCGTCGGTCCCCTGGACGTGATTGAAGTGACCGACGAGGCCGAACTGCGTGAGGACGGCGCGGGCGGTTTCGCTGGATTTTGTGGTGGCGGTGGATTTCAGTCCGCCGAGAGCGGAGAGCATGCCGGCGACGCCGTTGTAGGGCCGGGTGGACATGTGGCCGCGCGCGAGGTAGATGCGGCGGTATGTGGCGAGCAGAGCGTCGGCGTCTTCCCGCGAGTAGTGGGGGAAGAGCTCGAAGAACATGTCGTGGAGGTGGTAGCCGATGAAGCTGCGGAGGTACGATTCGGCGACCTCGGTGACGCCGGCGGAGGCGAGGGCTTCGCGGACCGCGCCGCAGATATCGTTCGCCGAGTCGAGCAGCGTGCCGTCGACGTCGAAGAGATAGAGTTTGAACTTCGGAATCACGCGGGCTGAGGACGCTCCCCGCCGAGCAGGCCCGGCGTTTCGCGCCGCGGCTCGGGACGCAGCACCTGCTGGCTTCCTTCTTCGGGCTCCGCGGCCGGGGCGGCTTGCGCGGCTGACGCGCCGGCGGCGCCGCCGGTCGCAAGGATGGTCTTGACGTCCTCGCCATCGATGGACTCGCGCTCGAGCAGCGACTGGGCGATCTTCTCCAGCGCCCATTCGTGCCGGCTGATCAGATCTTCGGCCTTCCTCGAGCACCGGTCCACGATTTCGCGCACCGCTTCGTCGATCTTGATCGCGGTTGCTTCACTGTAATCGCGGTGCTGCGCAATCTCGCGTCCGAGGAAGATCTGCTCGCCCTGCTTGCCGAAGCTCAGGGGGCCGAGCTCGCTCATACCGTAGTCGCAGACCATGGCGCGGGCGAGCTCGGTGGCCTGCTCGATGTCGTTGCGGGCGCCCGTGGAGAGCTGCCTGGTGTAACGCATTTCGCCGATGCGGCCGGCCATGGCGACGGTCAGACGGGCTTCAAGCTGAGCCTGTGTGCGGTTGAGCACGTCGCCGGTGGGAAGCTGCATGGTGACGCCCAGGGCGCGGCCGCGCGGAATGATGGTGACCTTGTGCAGCGGGTCGGCGTCGGGCAGGAGCGCAGCGGCCAGGGCGTGGCCGGCCTCGTGGTAGGCGGTGATCTTTTTGTCTTCCTCGGTGAGGATCATGGAGCGGCGCTCGGCGCCCATAAGCACCTTGTCCTTGGCCACCTCGAAATCCATCATCGTGACGACCTTGCGGTTCTGGCGGGCGGCCAGCAGGGCCGCTTCGTTGACCAGGTTGGCGAGGTCGGCGCCGGCGAAGCCGGGTGTGCCGCGGGCAAGGATCGACATGTCGACGTCGTCCGCCAGCGGGGTCTTCTTGGTGTGAACCTTGATGATCTGCTCGCGGCCCTTGACGTCGGGCAGGCTGACGACGACGCGGCGGTCGAAGCGGCCGGGGCGGAGCAGGGCGGGGTCGAGCACGTCGGGGCGGTTGGTGGCGGCGACGAGGATGACGCCCTCGTTGGATTCAAAGCCGTCCATCTCGACGAGGAGCTGGTTCAGGGTTTGCTCGCGCTCGTCGTGACCGCCGCCCAGTCCGGCGCCGCGGTGGCGTCCGACGGCGTCGATTTCGTCGATGAAGATGATGCAGGGGGCGTTCTTCTTGCCTTGCTCGAAGAGGTCGCGGACGCGGCTGGCGCCGACGCCGACGAACATCTCGACGAAGTCCGAGCCGGAGATGGAGAAGAAGGGGACGTTGCCCTCGCCGGCGATCGCGCGGGCGAGCAGGGTCTTGCCGGTGCCCGGAGGTCCGATCAGCAGGACGCCCTTGGGAATGCGTCCGCCGAGCTTCTGGAACTTCTGCGGCTCGCGGAGGAACTCGATGATCTCCTGGAGCTCTTCCTTGGCCTCTTCGACGCCCGCGACGTCCTTGAAAGTGACCTTCTTCTGCTGCGAGCTGTGCATGCGGGCGCGGCTCTTGCCAAAGCTGAGGGCCTTGTTGCCGCCGCTCTGCATCTGGCGCATCATGAAGATCCAGAAGGCGATGAGCAGCACGAAGGGGATGGCGTTGAAGATCAGCGAGGTCCAGTTGCTGCTGTTGACGTCCTTGATCTTAACGTCGACGCCCTTCTCCTGGAGCAGGTCGTAGAGGCGCGGGTAGTTGGGCGGGACTGTGGAGCGCAGCTCGGCGCGGTCTTCCTTGAAATGGCCCGTGACTTCGTAACCCGAGATGGTGACGTCTTTTACGTGCCCCGAATTCACGCGCTCAATGAACTGCGTGAAGGTGAGTTCCTGCGGCGAGCGGCCGCCGCCGGACTTCCAGACGGTCCACAGAAGGATCGCCGTGCAAACCATCACTACCCAGAAGATGGCTGTCTTGACGTTAGAGTTCATTCATGCTCCGCGCAACAATGCGGCTTATCTCATTGTAATGCTACTTGTTCAGACGCATTCTGACCGTGTTTTGATTCACGGCCTGAAGAAGCGGCCGGAACCCCCGGTTTTCGGGTCGCGATCCAGCACGCGAATGCGGAGCGGGCAGCCTTGGCGGGCCGCGGCCCAGTGAGCGGGGCCAAACCGGCGCGCCCAGACGATTCGTTCGCCCATCAGGAGAATCGGCCAGTTGCGGCGTTCCCAAGATGGGACTTTTTCCAACTGAAAGAGGTCCTTCAGGCTGAAGACCTCGCGCCGCGGGGCGGGCTGGTAGGCGTCGCCGGGCTGCCAGTTGCGCAGAGTGAGCGGGCCGCGGACCACCCCTCCATCGAGCCAGAAGCAGCAGCCTTCAAGGCACTCCGGCCGCGGCTTCGCCTCTTGCTCAACCGCTTCAGAGGGAAGGGCTTCGACGCTGATGGGGCCGAGGGTAAAGGGCGGCTCGAGGCGCCGCTCGGGCAGAGGCCAGGGGGGCGGCGGCGGTCCAATCCGCAAGAAATGAAAGCTGCGCTCGACATCGAGACAAGGAAGCGAAACCGAACCTGCGCCGCGGTTTGACGCGCACAGGGCGAGAACCGCTTCGAGGTGCTCCAGTTCGAGGCGCCGAGTGTTTCCAATCAAGTCAAGAATCGCGAGCCGGACCGCGCGGCGGTGAAGGGAGAGCGGGGCGCCCTTGAGGCGTTTCAGATCGATCACCCAGGCGTGCTGCTCGCGGACGCCGGCCCCGCTGAGATGACGGCGGGCGAGGTCGTCCAGGGTGCGATTGTCCTCCAGCGCGAGATCGGCGAGACGGGCCAAGGCGGCTTCAGCGCGCGGGTTAAAACGCTTGGCCAGAAGCGGGAGCAGCTCGTGGCGAATGTTACTGCGCGTCCGGGCGAGGTCGAGATTGGTGGAGTCCTCGCGCCACATATGGCCCTGCGCGCTCAGCCAGGCCCTCACCTCTTCGCGGCTCACCTCGAGGAGGGGCCGGACGATCCCCTCGGGTGTGACAGGGAGGATGCCGCAGAGGCCCTGAAGCCCGGAGCCACGGAGGATGCGATGCAACACCGTCTCAGCCTGATCGGAGAGGGTGTGGCCGGTGGCGATGCGATCCAGGCTGGCCGATTGCATCGTGCGCCTGAAGAAATCGCGCCGGGCTAGCCTTGCAGCCTGTTCGAGGTTGTCGCCGGAGGCCCGGGCGAGGGCCGCCACATCGGCCTTTTCGAGATGGCATGGCAAGCCTGATTCGCGGGCGAGCCTGCGCACGAACGCCGCGTCGGCGCCGGATTCAGCGCCGCGGAGCGAATGATCGTAGTGCAGAACTTCGAGCCGCCAGCCTTCGGATGGCGCGAGCGCGCGGAGGATGTGCAACAGGCAAACCGAGTCGGCTCCGCCGGAGACAGCCACGCCCACGCGCATGCCGCGCTCGAGCATGGCGTGACGGCGGATTGTCCGGCGTACCTTGTCCAGCAGGCGGATGCTCCCTCCTCTTTCGATTCTAAGCGGCTGGGGCGCGGGGGATTCCGCGGTTCTGCGGTCTGAAACTCGGATGATAAGATGGAGGTTCCGCACGAGTATTCCCCGAAGGAGCAATCATATGGAGCCCAAAGGCGATATCGCTTTGATCGGACTGGCGGTGATGGGCCAGAACCTGATCCTGAACATGAACGACCACGGCTACACCGTCGTCGCCTACAACCGCACGGTGTCCAGAGTAGACGAGTTTCTGAATGCGGCAGCGAAGGGGCGGGATACGATCCTGCCGGCGCACTCTCTCGAAGAGATGGCCAGCCTGCTCAAGCGGCCGCGCAAGGTGATGCTGATGGTGAAGGCGGGACAGGCCGTTGACGACTTTATCGAGCTGCTGCTGCCGCACCTGGAGCCGGGCGACCTGATCATCGACGGCGGAAATTCGCACTTCCCGGACACCATCCGGCGGACGAAGTTCCTGCGTGAGAAGGGGCTGCTGTACATCGGCACGGGGGTGAGCGGCGGCGAGGAAGGCGCGAGGTACGGCCCGTCGATCATGCCGGGCGGGAGCGCGGAGGCGTGGCCGCTGGTGAAGGAGATCTTCCAGGCGATCTGCGCCAAGACCCCGGCGGGCGAGCCGTGCTGCGACTGGATCGGCAACGACGGCGCGGGCCACTTCGTCAAGATGGTGCACAACGGCATCGAGTACGGCGACATGCAGTTGATCTGCGAGGCCTACCAGTTGATGAAGGAAGGCGCGGGACTCTCCAACCAGGAGATGCACGAGACCTTCGCCGAATGGAACCGCGGTGAGCTGGACAGCTACCTGATCGAGATCACGCGCGACATTCTGGGCTACCGGGACGAAGACGGGCAGTACGTCGTCGACCAGATCCTGGACGCCGCCGGACAGAAGGGCACGGGCAAATGGACCGTGGTGGCTTCGCTCGATACGGGCATGCCGCTGACGCTGATCGGCGAAGCGGTCTACGCGCGGTGTCTGAGCGCACTGAAGGACGCGAGGGTCGAGGCCTCGAAGATCCTCACCGGACCGAAGGGCAAGTTCCAGGGCGACAAGGCGGCGTTTGTCGAAGACGTGCGGCGCGCGCTGCTGGCGTCGAAGATCGTGAGCTACGCGCAGGGTTTCATGCTGATGCGGGAGGCGTCGCGCGAGTACAAGTGGGACCTCAACTTCGGCAACGTGGCGCTGGTGTGGCGCGGCGGCTGCATCATCCGCAGCGTGTTCCTGGGCAAGATCAAGGAGGCGTTTGACAAGAACCCCGAGCTGAGCAACCTGCTGCTGGACGATTACTTCAAGGGAGTGATCGACCGCTGCCAGGAGTCGTGGCGCCGGGTGGTGATCAGGGCGGTGGAACTGGGTGTTCCGGTTCCGGCCTTCACGACGGCATTAGCGTTCTACGACGGCTACCGCAGCGAGCGGCTGCCGGCCAACCTGCTCCAGGCCCAGCGGGACTACTTCGGCGCACACACCTATGAGCGCGTCGACCGCCCGCGCGGCGAGTTCCATCACACCAACTGGACCGGCAAGGGCGGGGCCGTCTCGGCCAGCACGTACACCGTCTGAGATCCCGGAGGAGACAACAACAATGAGCAACAGACTCGTCATCCCCCAAAGCGGGGCGCTCGATTTCGTTTCGGTTGGCGCGCTGGTGCACCGGCTCGACCCGGGCATCATCCCCTGGCGCAAGGCCACCGAGTGCCAGATCCACGTCAGCGGCGGCGAATTCAACGTGGCGGCGAACCTGGCCGACTGCTTCGGCATGAACACCGGCGTTGTGACGGCGATGGTGGACTATCCGATCGGCGACCTGATCGCCGAGCGCGTCCGCGCGATGGGCGTGAAGCCGTTCTATAAGCGCTTCAAGCACAATGGCGTGAACGGGCCGAACATGGCGGCCGTGCTGAGCGACCGCGGCTACGGCGTACGCGCTCCCGTGGTGTTTTACAACCGCAGCAACGAGGCGGCCGCGCAGCTCAAGGCGGGCGACTTCAACTGGGGCGAGATCTTCGGCGGCGGAGTCCGGTGGTTCCACTCGGGCGGCATCTTCGCGGCGCTGTCTGAAACCACGGGCGAGGTCATCATTGAAGGCATGAAAGCGGCCAAGGCGGCCGGGGCGGTGACTTCGTTCGACCTGAACTTCCGCGAGAAGCTGTGGAACATCTGGGGCGGACAGGCGAAGGCCGTGGACGTGATCGCGCGCATCGTCGAGAACGTCGATGTGCTGGTGGGCAACGAGGAAGACCTGCAAAAGGGCCTGGGGATTCCCGGGCCTGAAGTCGAGTCGAAGTCGAAGCTCGACCCGAGCGCGTTCTTCGGCATGATGGACAACGTCCTGAAGAAACATCCGCAGGTGAAGATCGTGGCCACGACGTTGAGGGAGGTCCACTCGACCAACCGGCACAGTTGGAGCGCGGTGGCGTGGATCGAGGGCAAGACACACGTGGCGCCCACCTGCGAGCTGGACGTTTACGACCGCGTGGGCGGCGGCGACGGTTTCGCTTCGGGTTTCTTCTACGGCCTGCTGACAGGCGAGCCGCACGAGGAGGCGGTGAAGCTGGGCTGGGCGCACGGCGCGCTGCTGACGACGTTTCCCGGCGACACGACGATGGCGACGGTGGAGCAGGTGCGGGCGTTCGCCAAGGGCGGATCGGCGCGCATTCAACGGTAGGAGCGCGGGCCGCCCGAGAGGCCGGCCCGCATCGCAATTTGAACCCATGAACGAAATCACCGCAGACCTTCGCGCCCGCGCGGCAAAGATCAAGCTGGTATTGATGGACGTTGACGGCGTGCTGACCGACGGCGCTTACTACCACGTTCCGAAGCCCGACGGCGGCCTGTTCGAAGTGAAGCACTTCGACTCGCAGGACGGCATCGCATTGCAGTGGTTCAACCGTTACGGCATCAAGACCGGCCTGATCAGCGGGCGCGACGCGGAGATCACCGCCGAGCGCGCGCGAACGAGCCATATGGCGTACTGCTACATGGGCAGCACCGAGAAGCTGCCGTTGTTTCAGGCGATTCTCAAGGACGCCGAGCTTGCCCCGGAAGAGGTCGCCTACATCGGCGACGATCTCACCGACGGGATCCTGATGCGGCGCGTGGGCCTGGCCGTGGCCGTGGCCAATGCGCGGCCCGAGATCAAGGCGATGGCGCATTACGTCACATGCGCGGCGGGCGGCAAGGGCGCGGTCCGCGAGGCGGCGGAGGTGATCTTCAAAGCCCGCGGGATCTGGAACGAGATCCTGCGACACTACGAAATGGAGCCATGAGCGCGGCTGGAGAACGGACAGGCCTGGTGGTGGTGGCGCGGGACGAACCCGGGGTGCTGCACCAGTTGACGGGAGCGATTGCAGCGCACCAGGGCAACATCGCCGCGGTGGAGTCGCTCGAGAGCCGCGAGGCCGGATGCTCGCGGCTGTATTTCGAAATCGAGATGCCGGGCGAGGTGGGCGTTCTGGTCGCGGACCTCGCGGCGCTGCCGGCGGTGGTCTCGGCCACGGCCGAGAAGAGCCTCCAGAAGATCTACGGCAAGCGCATCATCATCATGGGCGGGGGCGCGCAGGTGGGCCAGGTGGCGATCGGCGCCATCAGCGAGGCCGACCGCCATAACATCCGCGGCGAGCACATCTCGGTGGATACGATCCCGCTGGTGGGCGAGCAGCCGCTGGCGGACGCAGTCCGCGCGGTGGCGCGCCTGCCGCGCGCCCGGGCGCTGGTGCTGGCCGGATCGCTGATGGGCGGCGATATTGAGAAGGCGGTCCGCGAGGTGCGCGCGCAAGGCCTGCTGGTGATCAGCCTGAACATGGCGGGCAGCGTTCCGGAAGCGGCGGACCTCGTGGTGACCGATCCGGTTCAGGCCGGGGTGATGGCGGTGATGGCAGTGGCTGAAACAGCCAGATTCACCGTAGACCGGCTCACGCGGCGGACGTTTTAGAACACCGCGCTAGCGGGGCGAAACCAGAAGGCCGTATTCCCTGAGGAGGCTCCCGCTCCGCCCGTCGGCCAGACGGACCCAATACTGGCCAGGAGCGAGATGCTCGACCTTCCACTCGAGCGCCTGGTTGCCGGGAGTCAGAGTGGCCTCTCTGACAAGCGCTCCGGCGGCGTCCACGAGCTCCACATGATAGGCCGGCAGGGGGCGGATCTCGGTGAGGTCCATGCTGAGCCGGAGACGGTTCTCCGAAGTGATCGTGAGGGGGTTCTCCGCACCGCGCTGGGTGTGCAAGGAAACGCTGGCATATCGTGCGCCCGGATTGCTGAGCGGCACGATGATGGCCACGGCGAGAACGGCCATGGCGCCGGCCAGCGCGAACCGGGGCGTGAGTCCACAAGGACGATCCCACCAGGCAAGGATGCGTTCGGCGAGGGTGGGTTTCCACAGCCCGCGGCCGACTTGCGCTTCCCGCGCCTTGTCCTCCTCTTCGAGGATGCGGGCCGCCCGGCGGAAGGCAGTGGCGTACACTTCGGCGGACTCCAGCCGGTCCGCGCATGGGGCACAGCCGAGGAAATGCTGCTCGACGGCCTCCACGGTTGTCTCAGACAGCCTGTCGAAGATGTAGTCCTCAATCTCTTGTTCGGAAAGACACGTTTCCGGTGAGCGGAGAGCCGTGAGCCTCCAGGGCTCTCTCGCCTGATCGTTGTGCGGGCTCGTCATGCAAAGACCTCACCGGCGCCGACCACGGAGCGTGGCTACCACTCTCTTCGCTCAACCACGCTTCCGTTCCCAGTACGGCGCGCTCCCTTCACATGAGTAGTGTCAGGCGCCGGCGCTTTTTCTCACACGATCTTGCGATATTGAGGTAATCCTGCGGCGGCCGAGTTCGCCGAAGCGGGCCTTGGCCCGCGACTTGAGGAGGCGGAACTGGGTGGCGGTCAGCTCCATTTCGGCGCAGATCTGTTCCTGGGTCTGCTCATACAGATAGAAGCGGGTGAGGATTTCGCGGTCGCGGCGTGAAATGCCCCGCAGGACTTTCAGCATGATCGCCGTCTTCTCGTCGCGCAGAATGCGCTGCTCGGGGTCCAGGCGCTGATCGGCGACCCGGCCGCCCAGCTCCAGATCCGCGTAGCCGCGACGGCTTTGTATCGCGAGGTCGATGGCGGCGGCCACCTGGCGCCTGACGACCGTTCGCACGAAGCCCATGAGCCGCTCCGGCTCGCGCAGGGCGCCCGAGCGGATGGCCTGAATAACGATCAGAAACGTGTCGTGCACCCGGTCGTCCAGCTCCTGCGCCCCAAGGTGCCGGCACAGGTAGTAGCGCACGCCCCGCGAGAAGACGCGGTAGAGCTCTTCGACGGCCTCGTCGTCGCCGTTGCGGATCGATTCCACCAGCGGCGCCCACTGGTCGCCAGAGCTCGCCTCTTCGCCGGAAGGCGCAGACCCCGTCTCATGTCCTTGGAAAAGCGACGCTTGAGCGGGCGCGGGCGAATCCGCGGCGTCCGCTCTCCGCGACTTCGAGTCGATTGGGAATTTGATCGGACTTGCCATTGGGTGCTCACTCTCTGCTCATGAGAAACCATGCCGCCCAGTGTCTGGGCTGAGACCGCCAGGACCGGCTTTGAATCATCCGGACCTGGGCTTGCCGGAGAGCCCGCGCCGCGGGAGCGCCCGCGCCGAGGCTCGAATAGAATCCCTCGAAAAACTCTCCGCTGTCGTCGCTCACGGGCCAGAGGCTGCCGACGGCGCCGCGCGCTCCAGCCGCAAGCCAGGCCCGGTTCAGGCCCATCAGGCCGGCCGCCGACTGGACGACGCCTCTGCCGGAGCTACATCCGCTGACGACGATCAGCGCGCCGGGCAAGCGCATCCGCGCTATGTCTTGCGCACGGAGGCCGGAGGCGCGACCGTCGCGGCCGAGGCTCAGCCGCAGCTCGAGCTCCTCCCCGGGGCGCAATGCGGCGCCGCCGCTCGCCGCCGTATCCAGGAAGTAGCCCTGCGCGGAGCCGGTTTCAGCGGTCACATGCCCGGCGATGTGAATGACATCAGTTCCCTCCCGCGCCGCGGCCATCACCGCCTCCGCCGTCGCCTCTTCGCCCAGGCGGACGGAGGCCGGCCCCCGCAGACTGCGCCAGAGCGACGCCGCGCGACGAACCTCCTCGCCGCTGCCGGCCAGCCGCGGCAAGGCGAGGGAGGCGTTGACCAATCGCGCGCTTTTGGCGCGGTCGCCGGCGGCCAGGCGCGAATCGGCCGGGTTGTAAATCGCGTCGCCGAAGCCCGCGAACCGCACCGGATTGCGTTTGGAGCGCGGTCCCTGCAAGAGCGAAGCGGCAGGGAGAACGGCAATGTCATGGTCTTCCGCCAGCCAGCGGAAGCCGCGCTCCGTTTGAGCTCCGAGCGCGGAGAAGGGAAGCGCGAACAGCTCCTCGTCCAGCGAAAGCAGCCAGCGAGGCTGCTTGAGCGCCGCCGGGGCCGCCGAGCCAAAGAGCATTTTGCGCAGGGCGGCGGCCTGGGCGGGAAGGTCCGGCGCGTTGCCATTGATTGCTGCGCGGAAGCTCTCGACCCTTCGCCGGATCTCATCCCGTGGGGGCAATTCGATTACCTGGAGGCGCCCGGCGGAAAGCGCCCAGAGCCACGAGCGCCGCGGGCCCAGCTTGAAACTGAAGAGCGCATCACCGGCGCCCAGCGAGGCCGCAACGGCCTGCTGGGAGATGCTGCTTTGGTGCAGGATCGAGGCCGAGCGGCGCTCCATGGCAGCAAGCCGCGCGCCGATCGATTCGTCCTGCGCTCCCGCCGCGGCGCCGCTGCGGAACCGGTTGAGCAGCTCCGCGTACTCGGGTTCGTCGAGCAAAGCGCGGGTGGCGAGGAGGCGCAGACTCGTCGCACGATTGCGCTCCACCACCAGGAAGGATCGCCACTCGAGATCGGGCCGCCGGTCCCGGAGCGCGAGAGAAGCGGCCAAATCGGCATGCTCGGCGGCGATCTCGCCGACGCTGACGTCGGCCGCGGTGTTCGCCTGGACTGTCGGCAGGAGGCCGGCCCGCCATTGGAGGGCCGTGGTCATGGCCCGCTCAAAATGCGCGAGCGCGGCGGCCGCGTTTCCGCTCCGCGCGTGGGCCAGCCCGAGCCGATGCAACACAGCCCACGCCGGACTGCCGCTGTGCGCCGTCCTGCGCGCTTCGAGAGCGTGGCCGAAGAGCGAAATCGCCTCCGCATGCCGCTCCTGGGCCATGCGCAGGCGGCCCAGATTGTAAAAGGAGACCTCCAGCCCGCGCGGGCTGTGCAGCCGCCAGATCCTGTAGGCTTCGATGAAGGCCGCTTCAGCTTCTTCGAGCCTGCCCTGCGCCAACCTGAGATCACCCAGCTCATTCATGAGGTTGGCGCGGATCGGCCAATCGTTCAGCGCGTCCACCAGACGCAGCCCCTCGCGAATGTCCCGTTCGCCATCGGCCAGCCGGCCGCGCCTCAGCGCCAGACGAGCGCTTTGGGCCAGCACGGCGCACAGATAGGGGCTGTTGGGCGGCAGTTCGCTGCGCGCCGCCTTCAACTCCGCTTCGGCCCGGCCGGCCTCGCCAATCAGGCTGTAAATGGAAGAGAGGTTCGAAGCGATCACCCCAGCGAGTTCGCGAAGGCCGGCGCGGCGCGCGAGAGTCCGCGCTGATTCGTACTCGGCGATGGCCTCGTTGAAACGATAGACAGCCTGCAAGGAGCCTGCGAGCGCAGTCTGGAAGAGGATGGCGCGACGGGAGTTATTCTCCGCAAGAGCTTGCTGGGCGCCTTCGCGGAAGACGTCCGCGGCGCGAAGTGCGAAGCCCTCCCGGTGCAGACGCATCCCCTCCTGGCTCAGGAGGTCTAGATTCTTGGGTATTGGGGCAGAACCAAGGGCGGGCGCAAGCGCGAGGAAAGCCCAGGCAGGCACACGGAAGGCGCGATGTGTAGAAATGCCCCGCTGGCCTGCGGCATCAATGGGCATCGCGAGCGCCTCACTAGTCCGGGCCCAGGCGGCGCCAGGCACTTGAGTCGTACGCTGGTTGGCCTAGGAGTACTAAGTGCATTAGTACTCCTAGGCAGCATACCAGAGAAATTGCCCCTTGGGCGATTAAAATTCATCAATCTATCGCTTTTACGTGCGCTGTGTGCCGCACGATCAATCGCGGCCGCCGTGCCGTTAAGGACGGCCGGAACGGCCGGAGATGTCTCCTCTCAGTCGAGGGCAGGCCCTGACTAGAAGAACACAGGCGGGATGATGATGATGATCGGATCCATCGTTGTTCCTCTTTCACGCGATGCCGGGTTCCCCCCGGGCATCGCTCGCGAGAATCGCGCAAGGCAGCGTGGCGTCTCGCCCCATGAAATCGGCATGTTGTTGAAAAACCTGTAGAAATAAATTTCAAAAACTTGTGAACGGCTCATCCTGACATCGCCGGTTTTCCCAAACGACGCCTGGGAGAGGCTCGTTTCGGCAGGCCCGGAACGGGTTGGCGCGGGATTTCAGGGTCAGAGTGGAGGGCGCCTATCGCGCTGTGCGGAGGGAGTTCCAGAGAGCCCGGAATTCACTTCTGCGCTCGCCGGCGAGACGAACGAAGGCCAGCCAGCGGGCGTCCCGGTACAGCCGGAAGCGGCGCGCCTGCATCGGGGACAGGCCTGGGACCTGCATTCGCGACCCGTCGGCCACACTGATGACCTCGAGGTTCGTTTTGGCTCGTGCCCGTAGGCCTGCCCGATGGCGACCGGGAGGCGGAGGCTGTCGGGGAAACACGAGAATCCGTGATACCGGAAGATCTCGGGGGCTTTCACGGTGCGCAGCCGGCGCGCGGCTCCCCCGGCGGCCGGAATCAGCATGAGGTGACGATCGTTCGTCTTGCGCTCTCTCAACCGGAAAGCCAAGGTCTCCCTCGCTCGCAGGATGGCGGACCAGCGCGGTCGTCCGGCCCGCGTTGCGGTCAAAGACATCGATGTCCCAGTTGGGGCGCGCCGGAGCCGGAGGAGAGCGCTGCAAAGGCGATGGAGCGGCCGGTGAGAAAGACAGCGCCGCCTCTGGCGGAAAGGCTCGGGCTGAACTCCTCGGACGGCCCGCCGGCCGCGGGAACGATCACCCAACGGTGGCGGTCGTGCTCATCCTGATACTGAATCAAGAGCTCAGTCCCGCCGGGGCTCCAGTCCTTCAAGCTGCACAACTTCGCGCCTTGGCGGCTCCGGCCGGTCGGCGGGGCGCCGCCGTCGATGGGGGCGATCCGAAGCTCATGAGGCTTCAGTTCGGCAAACCGGCAATACGCTATGCTCCGGCCGTGGGGCGACGCCCTTCCCGAATGCGCGCGAGCGCCCCTTGCGAAAGGCACCGGAGGGACCACCCCGGCCGGCTCCTCCCTGAACGCCAGCGCTCCATCGTTCGGCGCGCCAACCAGGTAGCGCCCATCGAGAGTAATGCACGAGATCTCGAGGAGACCTTCGGCGGGAACCCGCTCCAGCGGCGGCGGGCGGCTTGGAAGAAACCGCTCCCACAACAGACACCCAAGGGCGGCGGCGACGATGGTCGCCGCCGCGACGGGCCACAGCGGCCTGCGGATCTTTGGGGAGAGGGCGCGAGCGATCCCGCCGGCCATCTGCCCGGGCGCCGCCGCCGAGCACGAGCCTCGAGGGCGATCCGCCCAAGCCAATCGCCTCGCTCATGAAGAACATCAAGAAGGCCACGACGAACTGCGGTCAGGCGGAAAGCCCGTTCAAGTTCTTCATTTGCGTTGTCCGGCAGCGGCGGCGTTTCACGCGAGGGCCTGGGCGAAATCGGCCCGGATGTCGTCGATCGCCTCGATGCCGGCCGAGACGCGCACCAGGCTCTCGCGAATTCCCATGCGCTCGCGCTGCCTGGGCGCAACGTCGCGGTGCGAAGAGATCCAGGGGTAGAGAATCATCGTGTGGACGTCGCCGAGCGAGGTCGCGCGCACGGCCAACTTCAGGCGGTCGAGGAACTGGAAGACCTGCGCCTTCGCCGCTCCTTTCAGCTCGAAGCTCACCATCGCGCCGTAGAGGCCGTGGGGGAGCAGCCTGTTGATCGTCTCGCGGTCGGGGTGTGCGGGATCATCGGGATAATGCACGCCCTCCACCGCCGGATGGGTTCGCAGCCAGGCTGCCAGGGCGCGTGCGTTCTGACACTGCCGCTCGACGCGCAGGGCGAAAGTCTTGATGCCCCGCATGGTGAGATAGCTCTCCACCGGGCCGAGCACCGGACCGTAGACGCGCGCCAGCCGGCGCACGATCTCGATGTGTTCGGCGCCGGCGATCACCAGTCCGCCCAGCACGTCGCCGTGGCCGGCCAGGAACTTCGTCGCCGAGTGGACAACGATATCCGCGCCCAGCTCCAGCGGGCGCACAAGCAGCGGTGTCGCGAAGGTGTTGTCCACGATGAGGGCGGCTCCGGCGCGCCGGGCCGTCTGCGCGATCCTGTCGATCGCGGGCACGCGCAGCAGGGGATTGGAAATCGTCTCGAGCAACAGGACGCCGGGCTTGAAGCGCGCGATCTCATTTTCGGCGCCCGCGAAATCGTTCATGTCGCAGAAGGCCACCTCGACGCCGAACGGCGCCATGAGGTCCAGCAGCAGCTTGATGCTGGCGCCGTAAATGTCGCGCGCGCACAGCACGCGGCGCGGGCGGTCCATCAAGGCCGCCGTCAGCGCGATATGCAATGCGCTCATGCCCGACGCCGTCGCCAGCGTTCCGCTCCCGCCCTCCAGAGCCGTCACCTGCTCCTCCAGCGCTTCGTTGGTTGGGTTGGCGTAGCGCTGGTAGACAAAGCCCTTCTGCTCTTCGCCGAAGATGCGGTCCTGCTCGGCGGTGGTCTCAGCGATGAAACTCGCCGCCAGGTGGATGGGTGTTGAAACGGGGATCTGCGCGGGCGCTTTTTTCCTGTCGCCGGCGTGGACGGCGCGGGTGTGAATCTGCATGGGGACTACTTTCTTTTCCAGCGGACGCCCTCTTTGGCGTCTTCGAGAATGACGCCCCTCTCGAGCAGTTCGTTGCGGATGACGTCGGCGCGGGCGAAGTTCCTGGCTTTCCGCGCGGACTGGCGTTCCGCGATGAGCGCGTCAATTTCGGCGTCGGTCAAGCCGTCCTGCCGGGCGGTCGGGGTGAGGACGTCGAAGATCGCGTCGAACCGGTCGAGCAGGGCAAGCGCCGGCGAAGCGTTGGCGGCCTTGAACTCGCCCGCGTCCATAGCAGTGTTGGCGTCGCGGACGTATTCGAAGACGGCGGCCAGCGCGTCGGCGGTGTTGAGGTCGTCGTCCAAGCCCTCGTCAAAGGACGCTACGGCGCGCGCGGTCCGCTCGTCGAGGCTTGGATTCTCTCCCGCGGGAAAGCGCTCGTGCTTCAGGCGGTACTGGAAGTTGCGGAGTCGTTCGATGGAGGCCGCCGCCGCCTTCAGGCCATCGAAGGTGAAGTTAAGCTGCTTGCGGTAGGGCGCTGAGACCAGAAGGTAGCGGATCGCCTCGGGCGAATAGCCGCGGTCCAGAATGTCGCGGAGCGTGAAGAAATTGCCGAGCGACTTCGACATCTTCTGGCCTTCGACCATCAGGTGCTCGGCATGCAGCCAGAAGCGCACGAAGGGCTTGCCCGACAACGCCTCCGATTGCGCGATCTCGTTCTCGTGGTGCGGGAAGATCAGGTCGACGCCGCCCGTGTGGATGTCGATCGTCTCGCCCAGGTACTTCATCGCCATCACGGAGCACTCGATGTGCCAGCCCGGCCGGCCGCTGCCAAGCGGGGTGTCCCAGCCGGGTTCGCCCGGCTTTCGGCACTTCCAGAGCACGAAGTCGCGCGCGTCGGCCTTCTCGTACTCGTCCACGTCCACGCGCGCGCCGGCGATGTTGCCGCTGAAGTTGGTGTGAGAGAGTTTGCCGTACTCGGGGAAGCTCGCGATCCGGAAATACGTGGAGCCGTCGGACGTATATGTGTGGCCGCTCCCGGCGAGCTTCTGGATCGCGGCCACCATGTCGTCGATATGCTCGGTGGCGAAGACCAGCCGCTCGGGGCGTTCCAAGCGCAGCGCGGCGGCGTCGTCCAGAAACGCCTGCGTGTAGCCGGCAGTGTAGTCCTTCAGCGACAGCCCGCGCTCCATCGCGTTGCGGATGATCTTGTCCTCCACGTCGGTGATGTTCATGACGTGGTGGATCTGGTAACCCCGCGCGCGCAGCACGCGCCGCAGAATGTCCTGGAAGCTGAAGGTGCGAAAGTTGCCGATATGGACGTAGTGATAGACGGTGGGGCCGCAAGTGTACATGCGCACCGTCATTCCGCTGGCGGGCTGGAACTCTTCGAGCCGCTGCGTGAGCGTGTTGTAGAAGCGCAGAGCCATGGGGGGATAAACTAATTAGTTTACCGCTTGACCGCACTCCGATTTGAGATTCAGGCGGCCTGCCCCGTGACGGGCGCGCGGGCCGGTCTGCTCCACACGCCGCACGGCACGGTGGAAACCCCGGTCTTCATGCCGGTGGGAACACAGGGGACGGTGAAGGGCGTCACGCAGCGCGACCTCATCGAGGAGCTCGATGCGAAGATCATCCTCGGCAACACGTATCATCTCTACCTGCGGCCCGGTCACGAGCTGATCCGGAGTTTCGGCGGGCTGCACGGCTTCATGCAGTGGCCGCGGGCGATCCTCACCGACTCCGGCGGTTTCCAGGTCTGGTCATTGAGCCCGTTGCGCAAGGTGAAGGAAGAGGGCGTGCTGTTCCAGTCCCACATCGACGGCGACCGCCACATGTTCACGCCCGAGAGCGCCGTCGACGTCCAGATGGCGCTGGGCAGCGACATCATGATGGTGCTGGACGAGTGCACCGCGTATCCCGCCGGCCACGAGGCTGCGCGGCGCTCGATGGAGCTGACGATCCGCTGGGCGCGGCGGGCATTCGAGCACTTCCGCGCAAGAACCGCGGACGGCGAAGTCCGCAATGCGCTCTTCCCTATCGTTCAGGGGTCGATGTTCGCCGACCTGCGCCGGACCTGCGCGAGTGCGCTGGCCGATCTCGAAGCCGAGGGCTATGCCATCGGCGGGCTGAGCGTCGGCGAGCCGCGCCCGATCTCTTTGGAGATGGTTGAAGCCACCGCGCCGGAACTGCCCTCGAACAAGCCGCGCTATGTGATGGGCGTGGGGGCGCCGGAGGAGCTGCCGGAATATGTGGCCCGCGGCATCGACATGATGGACTGCGTGATGCCGACCCGAAACGCCAGAAACGGCTGCCTTTTCACGAGCCGCGGCAAGGTGCTCATCAAGCAGGCCCGGTTCCGCGACGACCCCGCCCCGCTCGATGAATCCTGCCGCTGCTACACCTGCCGGACCTTCTCGCGGGCCTATCTCCGCCACCTCTATATGGCCGGTGAGATCCTCTTCAGCACCCTCGCCACGCTCCACAACCTGCGGCATTACCTTGACATCATGCGCCGAATGCGAGAGGCTATTTTGCTTGGGACCTTCCCTGACTTCTTAGGGACAGCGCGCACCCTGCCGGCGGAAGCGGATTAAGTTCGCCACCCCGTTCTCATCACTCCGGTTCGGCTCGCAGAGCGGCCTCTGTCCAGGCGGACGATTCGATGTCAATGAGCTTTCTACTTATCCAGGGCCAGGCGGCGCCGAACCCGCTCCTGCAATTCCTCCCCATCATCCTCATCTTCGGCATTTTTTACTTCCTTCTGTTCCTCCCCATGCAGAAGCAGAAGAAGCAGCAAAAGCGGATGCTTGCGGAACTGAAGACGGGCGACAACGTCCTCACCACCGGCGGCATCGTCGGAACCATCGTCTCGATCGGCGATGACGACACGATCGTCCTGCGGGTGAAGCCCGATGGGGTGAAGATCCAGATGGCGCGCGGCTCGGTTTCGAGTCTGCTGAGCGCCGAGAAGAAACCCTGAGCGACGCCGGAGCACCATCATGATTCAAAAGGGATTTAAGTGGAAGACCTTCGTCATCGTTGCGACGACGCTGATCTGCCTATACGGCATCATCGGCATTCCCAAGTCGATCGATGAGCTGAAGGCGAACTGGAACAAAAACATCCGGCTGGGGCTCGACCTGAAGGGCGGCAGCCTGCTGGTGTTGCAGGTGAAGCTGCACGAGGCCTTCAAGTCCGAGGCGCTGACGCAGATCGAGCGGCTGAAAGAAGAGATGCAGCGCCAGGCCATCGCCTTCGGCAGCGCGGAGCTCTCCTTCGAGCCCAAGACGCTGGACGAAGCTGAGCGCGTGGAGATCACCCTGAAGGGCATTCCCACCGACAAGACCGGAGCGTTCCGCTCCTTGGTGGCTGAGGTCCTGCCGAGCTGGATTCTGACGCCGGTCAACTCGACCGACTACAAGCTGCACCTGAAGCCGACCGAAGCCCTGGCGTTGAAGCGCGACACGCTGGCGCGGTCAATGGGCACCATCGAGAACCGAATCAACGGCCTGGGGCTGGCTGAAGCCAGCGTCCAGCAGCGCGGCGGCGCCGGAGCGGAAGCCGAGATCCTGATCTCGCTGCCCGGCCTGGACGACCCTGCGCGCGTGAAAGGAATCCTCCAGCAGGCGGCGCTGCTCGAGCTGTACGAGGTGAAGGACGGGCCCTACCCGCGCCGCGAAGACGCCCTGGCCAAGTACGGCGGAGTCCTGCCTCTCGGAACGAAGATGCTTCGCTCCGTCCCGCGGGCGTCCGAGCCGGGCGAAGGCTGGTACGTGGTGAGCCGCACGCCTGTGATCACGGGCCGTGATTTGCGCGACGCCAAACCGGCTCAGGGCGAATTCGGAAAGTGGGAGACCGCTTTCGTGTTGAGCCAGGAAGCGAAAGGCCGCTTCGGCCGCTTCACGGAGGCCAACATCGGCAACAAGCTGGCGATCGTTCTCGACGACATGGTGAAGAGCGCCCCGGTCATTCAGGCGCGCATCGAAGACCAGGGCCGCATCACGGGCGCCGCCGACCAGCAGGACGCCGCCGATCTCGCGCTGGTGCTGCGCGCCGGTTCGCTGCCCGCCGGCGTCGAGATCCTCCAGGAGCAGACCGTCGGTCCGTCACTGGGCGCCGACTCCATCCGGCAGGGCCTGATTTCGGGACTCGTCGGCCTGGTCGTCGTCATCGCCATCATGCTCGGCTACTACAAAATCAGCGGCATCAACGCCACGGTCGCTCTGGTGCTCAACGCGGTGATCCTGATCGGCGTGCTGGCCTACTTCAAGGCCGTTCTGACGCTGCCAGGCATCGCCGGCATCATCCTCCTGATCGGCATGGCGGTGGATTCCAACGTCCTCATCTTCGAGCGGATCCGCGAAGAACTGGCGGCCGGCAAGGCCGTCTACGCCGCCATCGACAGCGGATTCAACAAGGCGTTCCTGACCATCATCGACACCCATGTCACCACGGTGGTGAGCTGCGCGTTCCTGTTCATGTTCGGGACGCCGGCCGTCCGCGGCTTCGCGGTGACCCTCGTGATCGGCCTGGTCGCCAACCTCTTCACGTCAGTCTTCATTTCGCGCTACATCTTCGACGCCGAGATGTCGGCGAAGGGAGCGAGGCCCTCGCTGAGCATATGAGAAGCATTCGAAAACTTCCGGGGGCTTCAAGCACTCCGGCCCGGTAGACTCCATGCAGCTATTCAAGAACACCAACTTCGACTTCCTTGGCAAAAAGTGGATCTTCATCGCCCTGTCGCTGGGTCTGATCGCGGCGGGCGGTGCGAGCTGGGCCGCCAAGGGCGGGCTCAAGTACGGCATCGACTTCACCGGCGGCGCGAACATCACCGTCCGCTTCGCCATGAAGCCGCCCGTGGACAAGATCAGAAGCGCCGTTTCCGCACGCATCCCGGGAGAGATCTCGGTTCAGGAGGTCACGGGCGAAAACGAGGTGATCATCGGGACCGGACTCCGCTCCGACGCTGAGTTGCAGCAGGCGCGCCGCATCATGGGCGAAACGCTCATCGCCACCTTCGGCGAGCCGAGCGGCAAGCTCGACTTCAACAACGCCGCCGCCCAGATGCTGGTTGACAAGCTGCGCGAACCGCTCCAGCAGGCCTCGGTTGCCGTCTCCGACCAGCAGCTCCAGGACCTCGCCAGGGCCATGATGGAGTTCCGCAACACTCCGCCGCGGTCCGGCCTGCTCCGCAGCTTCGATGAGCTGAAGGAGGTTCCGGGCGTCACCCCCGCCATGATCAACGTCATCAAGCAGCAGTGCTACCTTCCGCCGTTCGCCATTCGCGGCGCCGAGACCATCGGACCGAAGATCGGGGCGGAGCTCAGGAACAAGGCGGTTCTCGCGACGCTGTACGCGCTCGGGGGCATGCTGGTGTACATCGCATTCCGGTTTGAGTGGATCTACGGCCTGGCGGCTGTGATCGCCGTCTTCCACGACGTCATCATCACGCTCGGCCTGTTCTCGATCTTCGACAAGGAGATCACGCTGAACGTCGTGGCCGCCCTGCTGACCCTGGTCGGCTATTCGATGAACGACACGATCGTCGTCTTCGACCGCATCCGCGAAACCCTGAAGACGACGCGCAGGGAGAAGTTTGAAACCATCGTCAACAACAGCATCAACCAGACGCTGAGCCGGACAGTGCTGACGTCGGGCCTGACGTTCGTCACCGCCCTGGCGCTGCTGCTGTTCGGAGGCCAGGTGCTGAACGGTTTTGCGTTTGCGCTGGTGGCCGGCATCATCGTCGGGACCTACTCGTCCATCTTCGTGGCGAGCCCGATCCTGGTGTTCTGGTACAACTACATGGAGAGCAGAAGGAAGCGCGCCCGCGCGGCCGCTTGAACGAGGGCAACATAGATTGGACGGGCTGGAGTGGACAGGAGTTCCCCGAAGATGATAGAAAAGTTCGCAACAGCGGGAACCCGATCCGGCAGCCGGTGTCCAATTGCTTGAAGCCGGTCTCCGGGGCGCCGGGGGCCGCCGTCCAAGGAGAAGCGAAAGACAATGTTCGAACAGAGCTTGATAGAGGGTAGAGCGAAAACCAACAAAGGATGGAGCGTGATCGTCTCCTTCATCTTCCAGGTCGGTCTGATCGCCCTCGGCATCATCGTCCCGCTGCTGAACCCCGAGATGCTGCCGAGGACGGCCCTGACCAGCATGCTGGTCGCCCCGCCACCTCCGCCTCCCCCGCCTCCGCCTCCGCCGCCAGCGACGGCGGTCGTCAAAGTGCAAAAGGTGATCCCGCGTCAGTTTGACGGATCGAGGCTGATGGCGCCGAAGACAATCCCGAAAGAGATCGCGATGATCAAGGAAGACGAGCTTCCGCCCGCCGCCAACATCGGCGTGCCCGGCGGCGTGCCCGGCGGCGTGCCCGGCGGCACCCCCGGCGGCGTCATCGGCGGCATCATCGGAAGCGTACCCCAGGCCGCCCCGCCCCCTCCGCCTCCCGTCAAGCAGGAAGTGAAGGCGGCGGCGCCCAAGCGCATCACCGTGGGCGGCAACGTCCAGCAGGCAATGTTGATATCCCAGCCGAAACCGATCTACCCGCCGCTGGCCAAACAGGCCCGCATCTCGGGAACGGTCCGGTTCACAGCGATCATCGGCCGCGACGGCACGATCCAGAACCTCACCCTGGTGTCGGGCCACCCGCTGCTGGTGCAGGCGGCGACGGAAGCCGTCAAGCAGTGGCGCTACAAGCCCACGCTGCTCAACGGCGAACCGGTGGAAGTGGTCACCCAGATTGACGTGAACTTCACGTTGAATCAGTAGCTTAGTCGTTTAGTTTGTCAGTAACAATTCAACTCGCAGGAGATCAAGAAGATGTTTCTTCAGTTGCAGGTTTGGGCGTTCCTATTGCTCCAGGAGACTGGCGCAGTCGGCTTCGACCTTCGTTCAATGTGGAACCAGATGGGCTGGATGGCGAAGGCCGTCGTCATTGCCCTCTTTATCCAGTCCGCGTGGTCGATCGGCGTGATGATCGACCGCCTCATCGTCTTCAATGCCGCGCGCAAGCAGTCCCGTCTGTTTGCCCCCGCGGTGGCCGGCGCCCTGCGCGAAACCAAGCTCGATGAAGCGATCAAGATCGCCGACCGGTACAAGAAGAGCCACCTGGCGAAAGTCGTCGTGGCTGGATTGCAGGAGTTCCGGGCCCATCAGGTGAGCAGCGAGATCCCGGGCGAGAACGTCGAAGCATCCAACCGCGCTTTAGAACGCTCGCAGGCGATCGTGCACAGCGAACTGGAGCGCGGCATTCCCGGCCTGGCCACGATCGGCTCTACGGCGCCGTTCGTCGGGCTGTTCGGGACGGTGGTGGGCATCATCAACGCGTTCAAGGGTATTTCAACCGAGAAGTCGACCGGCCTCGGCGCGGTCGCCGGCGGTATTTCGGAAGCCCTGGTCGCGACCGCCATCGGTCTGTTCGTGGCGATTCCCGCGGTCTGGATGTTCAACTACTTCAACGGCCGCCTGAAGGCCTTCGACGTGGAGATGGCGAACTCCAGCTCCGAGCTGATCGACTACTTCATCAAGCACACCCAGAAGGTAGCGAAGTAGGCATTCCGCCCGGATTCCCGGGCGCGACGGCTTGTCCGGCGAGTTGATTGCCGCACGGGGCGGGGCGTCTGAAAGAGCCCCGCCCGCGCCGGCGGCGCAGAGCCGGGCGATCCAAGGAGAACTCACATGGCTGGAACAAGAAGAAAGATGCTCAAGGCCGGCGACGCCATCGCCGACATCAACGTCACCCCCATGGTCGACGTGATGCTCGTCCTTCTTATCATTTTCATGGTCATTACGCCCATGCTCTCGAAAGGCGTGAGCGTGGACCTCGTCAAGACCGCGAACCCTATCGCGATGCAGGATGCCGACAAGGACGACGCTGTGCTGGTGGCGATCACGCGCAACGGCGAGACTTTCCTGGGCACCACCAAGCTGGCCGCGGCCGACCTGCCCGCGAAGGTGAAGGACCTGCTCACCAACCGGTTGGACAAGACCTGCTACGTGAAAGTGGATTCGCGAGCGCGTTACGAAAAAGTCGTGGACGTGGTGGACAACCTGCGCGCGGCCGGTGTCGACAACATCGGACTTCTCACGGAGCTCGACGCCAAGGCGAAGGCGCAGCGCGATGCGGCCGCCGCGGCGGGAGCGGCCCCGGCGCAGTGAGGCTGCCCTGAGGAAGCGAGCCGGTACAATCAAGGCTATTGAAGGAGATTCCCTATGGCAATGAACGTTGGCGGGGGCGGCAGCGGCCCGAAGTCGGATATCAACATGACTCCGTTGATCGACGTGCTGCTCGTCCTCCTGATCATCTTCATGGTGATTACACCACTGACACCAAAGGGCCTCGAGGCGCTGATCCCCCAGCCGCCGCCGAAGGACTCGCAGCCGCAACAGGATGTTGACCGCACGGTTGTCATCATCATCAACAAGGACCGGTCGATGATGCTCAACACTGAGCCCATCACCATCGATCGCCTCGGAGACCGGCTGCTCGACGTCTTCAAGACCCGCGCCGAGCGCGTCTGCTTCGTCAAGGGCGACCCCGATCTGGAGTTCCAGTACGTCGCCAAGGCGATCGACGTTGCCAAAGGCGCGCAGATGGACAAGGTCGGCCTCATGACCGCCAAGATGGAAGCGGGTGAGTAAGAAGGAGATCGCCAGTCCATGAAGCGCAACGCAACAGTTCTTCTCGCGGCCCTGCTGGTTCTTGCCCTTGCCGTCTTTTCCGCCGGATGCAGGAAACTCGAGGCTCGCGACAACCTCAACAAAGGCGTCCAGGCGTTCAAGAACGCCAAGTATCCCGACGCTGTCGCTTTCTTCCAGCGCGCCATCGAGCTCGACCCGGCCTTCCCAACCGCCCGCCTCTACCTGGCCACCGCATACATGATGCAGTACATCCCCGGCGCGGAGTCGAAAGAGAACCTCGACATGGCCTCGAACGCCATGAAGGAGTTCCAGAGAGTTCTTGACGCCGACCCAAAGAACGAGACTGCGATCGAGTCCATCGCCTCGCTGCACTACATGATGGCCCAGGGCGCTCCCAAGCTCGATGACAAGCTCGCACGCCTGGCCGATGCGGAAACCTGGTACAAGCGGATGACCGAGGCCAACCCCAACAAGAAAGAGGCGTGGTACAGCCTCGGCGTTATCACCTGGGCCAAGTGGTATCCGAAGTGGATGGAAGCCCGCAACAAGCTGGGCATGAAGCCCGACGCCCCGGGGCCCATCAAGGACAAGAAGCTCCGCGAAGAGCTGGCTAACCAGTACCTGGCGATGATCAACGACGGGATCAAGAACCTCGAGAAATCGCTCGAGATCGACAAAGAATACGACGACGCGATGGCGTACATGAACCTGCTCATCCGCGAGCGCGCCGATCTCTCCGCGAACCCCGAGGACTACAAGAAAGACATCGATAGCGCCGACAATTGGATGCAGAAGGCGCTCGAAACCCGCAAGATCAAGGCCGAGCGCCAGAGCAAGCAGGTCAGCGGCATCACGTCCGAGGGTGAAGGCAAGTAGCCTCTCCCGGGGCGGCTGACTCCGATCGGCTAGAATAGTGGGCGGGAGGGATTTCCTCTTCCGCCCTTTCCTGTTTTATGGAGACCCCGCCGGCCAGCCCCGATCAACCAGCCGCACCCCCTCTTGCGGCCGTTATCGGCGCTCCCATCCCGGACGGCGTGGCAAAGGAGCTCGCCGAGCTTGAGGCTGCCTACCAGAGTCTGGAAGACTCGATCCGGTCCCGCCGCCCCAATGAAGAACTGAGTTCTCTTCGCTCAGCCTTCGAATTCGCGCTCTCCCGCCACGGCCTTCAGCGCCGCGCCTCCGGCGAGCTCTACATGCTCCACCCTGTCGCCGTGGCTCGCATCCTGGCCGGCATGCAGATGGATCAGGTCTGCCTGATGACCGGACTGCTCCACGACACGGTCGAAGATACTCCAACCACCATCGAAGAGATCAAGAAGGCCTTCGGCGCCGATGTGGCGCGCTGCGTCAACGGAGTCACCAAGCTCAGCAAGATCAACCTCGACAACCGCGAGGCCCGCCAGTCCGAGAGCGTTCGCAAGATGCTCCTGGCCATGGTGGAGGACATCCGCGTCATCCTAGTGAAGCTGGCCGACCGCCTGCACAACCTCCGCACTCTCGACAGCCTGCCGCCCGATCGCCGCGAGCGCATCGCTTCCGAAACGATCGAGCTCTACGCCCCCATCGCCCACCGCCTGGGCATGGGCAAGCTCCGCGGTGAACTCGAGGATCTTAGTTTCCGCTATCTGGATCCGGTGGCCTCGAGTGAGATTCGCACGGCGATTGAGAACAAGCGCCTGGCGAGCGAACAAGTGCTCGACGAGATACGCCAGACGGTGGAGCGCAAGCTAGCTCTCGAGCAGGTTCCCGCCCGCGTCGAAGCGCGCATCAAACGGCCGTGGTCGGTCTACCAGAAGCTGCGCAAGCAGCGCATCCCCATCGAACAGGTCTACGATCTGCTGGGCCTGAGGATCATCACGGATTCGGTGAAGAACTGCTACGCCGCTCTCGGCATCATCCACAACGAGTGGCACCCCATCCCTGGCCGCATTAAAGACTTCATCGCCATCCCGCGGCCCAATCTCTACCAGTCGCTCCACACCTCGGTGATGGGCCCGAAAGGCGTCGTCTTCGAAGTCCAGATTCGTACCGAGGAGATGCACCGCATCGCCGAGGAAGGCATCGCCGCCCACTGGAAATACAAAGAGGGGAAGCGCGGCGCCGCCGACGACGACCAGCGCATCGCCTGGCTCCGCCAACTCGTGGAGTGGCAGAAGGAGATGCGCGACCCGGGCGACTTCATGTCCAACCTGCGGGTGGACCTCTACCCGGAGGAGGTGTACTGCTTCACGCCCCGCGGCAAGGTCCTCGCCCTCCCCCGCGAAGCCACGCCGGTGGATTTCGCGTACGCGATTCACACCGACATCGGCCACCAGTGCGTCGGAGCGAAGGTCAACGGCCGAATGGTGCCGCTCAAGCACCACTTGCGCAACGGCGACGTCGTTGAGATCATCACCCAGAACGGCAGCCAGCCGAGCCGTGATTGGCTGACCTTCGTCAAGACCGCCCGCGCCCGCAACAAGATCCGCCACGTCATCAACGCCACCGAGCGCGAGAAGGCCATCGAATTGGGCCAGAAGCTGCTCGAGCGCGAAGCGCGCCGGCTCGGCGTCGCCATGAGCCGCATCAACCGCGAGCAGATGTCGGCGGTCTCCGGCGAATACGGCGTCTCGAAGATCGAGGATCTCTATGCCGCGCTCGGCTGGGGCAAATACTCCGCTCGCCAGGTGCTGGGAAAGCTCGCGCCCGACGTTGTCGAACCCGAGCCGCCTCCCGCGCCGCCATCGCCCCAGGAGCAGGCCGCGCGCGCCGCCGCCGGCGCGGGCGACTATGTCATCCAGGTGAAGGGCGTCGACGACCTGCTCACCTACCGCGCCAAGTGCTGCAATCCCATCCGCGGAGAGCCGATCGTCGGCTACATCACGCGCGGCAAGGGCGTGGCCGTTCATTCGCGCGCCTGCCCCAACGTGCAGAATCTTCTTTACGAGGCCGAGCGCCGCATCGATGTCGAGTGGGCGCGCACCGGCGGCCACTCCTTCCAGGTCCGCCTAGTGGTTCACACCGACGACCGCACCGGCATGCTCGCCCAGCTCACGCAGATTCTGTTCGACGAAGAGGTGAACATCCGCAGCGTCGAGGCCCACACCGACGAGCAGAGCTTCGAATCGGCCGTTGTCGAAATGACGATCGAAGTTCGCGACAAGAAACAGTTGGAGCGCATCGTCGGCTCGATGCGCCGCGTCTCCGGAGTCCGCGATATCGAACGCGTTCACTAAATATGTCCGCCAGCGCCCCAGTCTCCACCGAGCCGCTCCACATCGCGGTCGCCAAGTCGAAAGGCATGACCATCGACTGGGCCGACGGCCACCGCAGCGAGTACTCCAACGAACTGCTGCGCGATGCATGTCCCTGCGCGACCTGCACCGGCTCGCACGGCACGACGCCCCAGAAGAGCAGCTACTCGAATCCTCAGGCGAATCCGTTCCCACTCTACAAGCCGAAGCTGAAGATGGAAGGCATCGAGGAGGTGGGGAGCTACGCCGTCCGTATCCGCTGGAACGACGGCCACAACACCGGAATCTACTCGTTCGAGCACCTGCGCGGCATCTGCCCGTGCCCGGCCTGCCGCAAGATGAGAGAGGAGCGGCCATGAAGCGTCTTTTGTTTTGTGCTTGCCTTGCCGCGGCGCTTACGTGCGCGTCCGCGGCGGCCGATGTCACGGGGACCTGGCAGCTTGACGTTCAGCTTGACCAGGGCTCGGGAACGCCCACCATGACTCTCAAGCAGGAAGGCGCGAAGCTCACCGGCAAGTTCTCCGGACAATTCGGCGAATCGGAGGTGACAGGCACGGTGGATGGCGACAGCATCCGCTTCGATTTCACCGTGGATGCCGGCGGCGCCCCGGTCAAAGTGCGGTATCAGGGCAAGATCCAGTCCGGCTCGGCCATGCAGGGCACTTGCGAGTACGGCGAGTTCGCCTCAGGCAAATGGACCGCGCGCAAGAAGTGAAGCCGGTCAGATGGCGGCGACCGCCAGCCCGGAGCTCTTCCAGGCGTCGAAGCCTCCGTTCACATTGACCAGGCTTTGGAAGCCGGCCCTTTCGAGCACGCTGGCGGCGATTGTGCTGCGGTAACCGCTTTTGCAGTAAACCGCCACCGGACCGCTGCGGTCAAGCCCGTTCACGTCGCGCCCCAGCACATTGAGCGGACGGTGCAGGGCTCCCGGCACATGGCCTTCGTCCCACTCCGCCTGCCGTCTCACGTCGAGAATCTGCATGCGGTCGCCCCACGAGCGAGCGGCTTCGAGTTCGACGGCGCTGATCTGGCCGGTCTGCGCCACCGGAAGTTTCGCCTCGAGCCACGCGGTCATCCCTCCCCGCAAGTAACCCGTGACCTTCTCGATTCCCACGCGCGCGAGCCGGACGCGAGTCTCCTGCACGCGCTCGTCGTCCTCGGCCACGATCACGATCTCGCTGTCGAGCCCCAGCAGCGCGCCGGCCCAGGACGCGAACTGCCCGCCCAGCCCGATCTGGAGCGCGCCGGGGATGTGAGCCGGGCAGTACAGCGGCGCCGGCCGCGTATCCAGCGCCACCGCTCCGTGCTTCTGCCGCTCCAGCACCTCGGCCGGCGAAAGCGGAGCAGGGGGCGGCAGATCGTCCAGCGCCGCCGCGCCCGCGCGGTTGATCTCCACCTCCGCGGCGAAATAGCCTGGCCGCTCCGGCATCTCCGCTGTCAGCAGCCGGATGAACTCATCGCGCGATCCCGCCAGCAGCGCGTAGTTCGTCCTGCGCTGCATGCCGAGCGTGGAGCTCCGCTCGCTGCTCAACTGCCTGCCGCAGAGAGAGCCTGCTCCGTGCGCCGGCCAAACCTCGACGTCGTCGCCCAGCTTCAGGAGCTTCCCATGGAGGCTGTCGTGGAGCATCCCCGCCAGCTCCTGCGGCGTGTAGACGGGCGACAGGTCGGGCCGGCCGACGTCGCCGATGAACAGCGTGTCGCCGGTCAGCACGGCATACGGTTCCGGCCGTCTGTCGAGATCGGTCACCAGGATGCAAATGCTCTCCGGAGTGTGCCCCGGAGTCTGCAAGAATCCGAGGCGGCAGCGGCCGAAGGAAATCTCGTCGCCGTCTTTCACCGCGACATGCGGGAACTTCGCGCCAGATCCGCCGCCAAGATAGATCCTGGCGCCCGTCCGCTCCGCCAGCTCACGATGGCCCGAGACGAAATCGGCGTGCAGGTGCGTCTCGATGATGTGCTCGATTCGAAAGCCCGCTCTCTCCGCTTCCTCCATGTAGATCCCCACGTCCCGTTGCGGATCAACCACCGCACCGATGCCCTCCGAGGCGATTACATACGAGGCGTGAGAGAGACAGCCCAGGTAGAACTGCTGAAAGTGAACCATAGGATGCCCTCCCCGACCTGCCCAGCACCACGAGTATACACCGGCTTGAGAACCGCCTTCACAGCGGCTCACGGGGCATGCGCCGTCCGCCGCAAGCGGTAAAGGACATGCCGTCGCAGGGGATGGCCTTCCCGCAACTTGGGGTGGTCGAAGTCGTCGTCCGGACTGCGCGTCAGGCCGAGCTTCTGCATCACGCGAATCGAGCGGACATTCGCCGGCGCCGTGAACGAAACCGGTTCCATCAAGCCGGCGGGTTCGAATCCTTCGCGCGCCATCGCCCGCGCGCCTTTCGCCGCCAGTCCGCGACCCCGATAATCCGCCCCGAGCCGCCAACCGATCTCCACACAGGGAGTAAAATGCGCGGTGAAGTCCGAAGTGGCAAGCCCGGCAAAACCGGTAAAGCCACCGTGTTCCGGGAATGTTGCGGCGCAGAGTCCGGAACCGTGCCGCCTGAAGTGCGCTTGGAACCGGCCGGCGAGCAGATCGCTTTCTGACCGCGAAAGCAACTTCGGCACGAACTCCATCACCCTCGGATCCGAGTTCAAACGGTGAAAAGGATCCCGGTGAGCAAGAATCCAGGTCCTTAAGAGAAGCCGCTGGGTTTCCACAACGATCATCCTCATCCCCGCCGTATTGAGTCCATCCCGCGCGGCCCCGCCCCGCCCGCTGGGGGTACCCGTGGCGCCCTGTTCTGGCGTATGCTTTGGGCACGGAGGTTGCGATGTTCGACACCTCCCACCTTCCGTCGTTCGCCGGGTGCGCCCCGCTCACCCTGGCGCCCCCCGAATGCGGCATCTCAAGACTGAGGAGCAAAACCATGGCTATCGATGAACTCCGCTTCAGAATCTCGTATCGCGCCCTGCTGGTCTTGCTGCTGTTGACGGTCATCCCCATCAGCGTGGCCGGCCTCTACACCATCTCGCAGAGCGGACGCACGCTGGAGAGCGTCATCGGAACATACTTCCGCACCATCGCCCAGTCGGCGGCAGGCGAAATCTCTCTTCTCGTCCATCACGGCGTGGAACAGGCCGCCACTTTCGCTTCCGGCGCCGCGGTTCGCGACGCGGTGATCTCGGCCAATCGCACCTATGCGGGTCAGAGCCCTGAGGCCATCCAGGCCCGCGCGAGGCGGATCGAAGACCAGTGGAACAAGCCCGAGGGCGCGCGCATCCCGGCCGAAATCCTCGCCACGCCGGCCTCCAATCAACTGCGCCGCTTCCGCGAACTGAACCCGCGCTTTCTCCGCATCACCGTCACCGATGCCGAGGGCGGAGTCGCCGCCATGACTCACAAGACCCTCGACTACTGGCAGGCCGACGAAGAGTTCTGGGAGAACATTCACGCCAGCGGACGCGGCGCCGTCAGCCTCACCGACATCCTCTATGACGAGGTGACGAAGGCGCACTACATCGGCATCGGCGTCCCCATCGTGGATCCCGCGTCGGGAGCGTTCATCGGAGCACTCGACGCGCTGATGGACGTCGCGGGTTTGCAGGTGGCGATCAACCGAGTGCAAATCGGCAATACCGGCCGCGCGCTGCTCGTCAAGGAAGACGGCACGGTGATCGGAGGCCGGGGCGTGAACCTCGGCATGAACGTGAAATCCGAAGAGTTCGAGGCCTTGCGTGATGCCGTCCCCAACTTGCTTTCTCAGCCCTTTGGACAGGCCACAGTCAACCTGCGCAACGGCCGCTCGCTGATCGGCTACGCTGACACCGGGCTCAAGAACGACTATCGGACCGTGAGCGGAATCGTTCTCGTTTCTCAGTCGGACGAGGAGGCTTTCGCGCCCGCGCGCAGGGTCGAACGGCTGCTTGCCGTCATGGCGCTGCTCGGACTATTGTCGGCGACGGTCCTGATCGCCTACTTCTCCCTCCATCGGCAGGTCCGCTTCACCGATCTCGAGGCCGCGGCCACGGCGCGCGAAGAGTCTTAAGCAGCACGGTGCGCCCGGCTCTCAAAAGAAGAACGGCGGCTCTCATCATCACTGAGAGCCGCCGAACGATTACGTCGCTTGCGGGAGTTTTACAGCAATCTGAAGTTGACTTCCACGGCCGCCTGGACCGGCACCGGACGCCCGTCCTTGTATCCGGGCTTGAACCGCCACCGGCTGACAGCTTCAATCGCCTTCTCGTCCAGACCCATGCCCAGAGTCCGGATCACGCGGATATCGCGTGCTTTGCCATCGACGTCCACCACGATGGCCAGCAGCACAGTGCCCTGGAACTTCGCCTTTCGCGCCTCTTCGGAATACTCGGGCTCCGGCTTGAAGATCGGTACCGGGGCCGAAACGCCTCCGCCGATGCGGAACGCTCCGCCGCCCACGCCGCCGCCTTCACCCGGACCGAACCCTCCGCCGCGTCCCGATCCGACTCCGCCGCCAGATCCCGAGCCAATGCCGCCGCCGCTGCCAGGTCCATTGGATGGCGGGCCGATCTTTGCCAGCGGGTCGCCGTAGACCGACATGTTTACCTGCGGAAGCGGCACGTCGGGAGGAGCAATGATGGTCGGCTCCATCACCAGCCTGGGATTCGGGTTGTTCACGACCGCCATCGGCGGGGTGAACTGCTTGAGCGCCGCTCGCGGCAGCTTGCCCTTGCTGGCCGGCAGAGGAGAACGGTCGCCGCCTCCACCGCCGCCGCCCATGGCCTGCTTTTTGGGCGCGACATCCGGAACGTACGGGGCGATGTCCGGCACGAATACCTGGGTGCTCCGCGCCACGGCCTGCTGGATCGTCTTGTTGGTCCCGAGCGTGAAGGCCAGCGCCACAAGCCCGATGTGGATGGCCAACGACAGCGCCTGCGAGCGCCCCTGATAGGGGTCCTTTGAGAACAACTCCTTCACTTGCACCGGCTTCGAGGTCAGTTGCAGCGGCGGCAGCTTCTGAGGGAACAGCAGGTCCTTCAGATTGCTAAAGAAGTTCCTGAACCATGGCAAGTTGGCCCGCTCGAGCTCCGCCACGCTCATCGTCTGGCGCAACTCCTCCTCGGTAAGGGGCCGCGAGGTGATCTGGAGCGGCGGCAGCTTCTCGGGGCTGAAGAGTTCCTTGATGTTGTCGAGAAACGACCGGAAGAAGGACTTCTCTTCCTGAATCTCAGCCAACTGCCTCAGTGCCGCGTCGTCCGTGTTGAGCCACTCCTCGTGCGACAGAGGCCGGAAGCTCACCTGCAACGGCGGCTGCTTCTTCATCGCCGAAAGCTCGCGCAGGTTTTCGATCAGGGAAATGAACCAAGGCTTGGACCGGATCGGCTGAGACAGCATGCGGCTGATGTTGTCGTCCACCTCGGATGGCGCGGCGTGCCTCCGATCCTCGAACCGTGGTGTGGATTGCGCTCGCATGCGTCGAATCTTGACTTCTCTCTACAGCCTTAAACCGTTCGTGCGGATCTTTATTCCGTCCACCTGCTGCCTTAGACGCACTCAAATCCGCAAAGTTGCATGAAAGCGGCCCAGCCGCACTTCCTTCCGCTACCGAAAATCATAACACGATCCAGCCCCAAGAGTTAGGGCTACCAATTCTTGGAGACGCAACTTTTTGACAGCCCCAGGACCGGTGGTGGAACTACTTGCCAAGAACTTCGTTCAGTTCTCTCGCCAAACGGGCCCCTGCACGCCGAATCTGGGTCTCAACCACCGGTACAGCCTTCTTGTAATAGGCTTCCCCCAACTGGGCTGGCTGCTGTTTTGGAACCTCCGCGTAGCACGACTCTTGGGCGAGGTCATGCGCCTCCCACAGCCACTCGTCGACGTCTCCCCGGCTCAGCCGCCGGCGTTCCATGAAGCCCAACGGCTTTTCGATGCGCTGCCGCCGGGACGGATCCCGCTCGAAAAGCGTGCGCAGGATTCCGCTGTCCCAGAGGCTGTGCAGGTTGGTCGGCCTGTCGAAGAACACGACCTCGATGTTGTTGCCTCCCCGGTCCGCGGGATTGCCGGCGTGCAGCGGCTGGTGCATGTCCGACAAGAAGTGGACGAAAAATTTCAACGCCTCCGCCCGGTCTTTCCGGTCCAGGTCGCGGTTGCGGAGCTTGTCTTTCATGGCGAGGACCGCGCCGGCGACGCACCCCTCCTTGGGGCAAAACCTCGCCCAATCACCGTTCGTCTCGGACGCCGGAATGTTGATGTAGTGCCACGGCGCGGTCTCCTCCCGCTGGCCCCGCACTTCGTCGGCCCACGTCGCGATCGACACCAGGGTCTCGCCCGGTTCCAGAAGCTGCTGGATGGCAGCCCGGGCCTTCCCGCTCAGGTGCCTGGAGGCAATCGCTGCGATGATCCTGTGACCGTCGGCCCCCCAACCGAACAGCGGCGCCGGTATGATCGCCGCCATCGCACAGAGCGTCAGCTTCCGGATGCGCATCCCTTTCAGGTTAGCTGAATCCCGCCGCCGCTCACGCGAGGAAGGCACGGATCTCGGCCCACATGGCTTCGACAACGTCGAGAAGCTGGTGGTCGGAGTCCATCTCCCGGAGTTGGACATTGGCGCGGCCTCGCGCAAAGCGCCGCGATGCCTCCACGGGCACAACAGCATCGTGGATCCCGTGGAAAATCAACGCCGGCTGGCCGAACGCGGGTTCTTCCTCATACAGCCGTGCGTCCGCCATCAAATGCCAGCCCAGCTCCGCCATCCCGCCTTGGCCGTGGTGCATCACCTTTGTGACGCCTGTCCGCTCCCACTCCGCCATTTTTTCCGGACCCAGATCTCCCGCCCACCGCCGCGCAAAGCCGAACGCCGGCGCCAGCAGAACCAGCCGCTCCACCTCCGGCTGCCGCGCCGCGTACAATGCCGCCAGATACCCTCCGAGACTCGAGCCGATGAGCGACACTGCCTCCCCGCGCGCCGCCCGCTCCACCACGCGCAACTGCCTCGTGATCGTCAGCTCCCGAAATGGCCCTTCGACCAGATCCAGCGCCTCCAACTCCACTCCCGCGGCAGCGCAGAGCTCCTTAAATATGCGCGCCTTGCTCGAAGCCGGCGACGACGCGAACCCATGCAGATAGAGGACCCTGCCCATCCCCCGTATCATAGCCTTCAGGCTGTGGCGTTCAATAGCGCAGCCTTCAGGCTGTGGCGCTCTTTAACACTTCAGGCCGTGGCGTGCTCCATCCCCCGCCGCAACCTGTTTGCATTCACCCCCCCTACTCGCTAGAATCGGAGCTTTGTGGTTTCCGTGGAGGTCTCTACATGTCCGTTGAAGCAAAAGTGAAGCAGATCATCGTCGAACAGTTGGGCGTTGACGAAGCCCAGGTGGATCCTACTGCCTCGTTCGTCGATGATTTGGGCGCCGACTCTCTCGACATCGTCGAGTTGGTGATGGCCTTTGAAGAGGCCTTCGAAATCGAAATCCCCGACGAGGACGCCGAGAAGATCGGCACCGTCAAGGACGCCATTTCCTACATCGAGGCCAAGTCCGCCAAGAAATAGCGCCCTGATCCTACGAATGGGGAGAACTCCGCTCTCCCATAGCCTGGAAGGAGATGACTCTTGCCTCGAAGAGTGGTAGTCACCGGTGTCGGACTGATTTCGGCGCTGGGCAGCGGGACCGAAAAGACCTGGGCCGGCATCTTGGAATCGAAGTGCGGCATCGGCCCCATCACCCAGTTTGACCCCGCGGCCTTCACCTGCCGCATCGCCGCCGAAGTCCACGACTTCGATCCCTCCCCCTTCATCGAGAAGAAAGAGCTGAAGAAGGTCGGCCGCTTCATCCAGTTCGCCATCGCCGCCAGTGATTACGCGATGCGGCAATCCGGACTCCAGGTGACCCCCGACAATGCCGAGATGGTCGGCGTCTACATCGGCAGCGGCATTGGCGCATTCGAGGTGATCGAGCGCGAACACCGCAACCTCCTTGAAAAGGGCCCGGGCCGCATCTCCCCCTTCTTCATTCCCGCGTCGATCGTGAACCTCGCCTCCGGCAACGTCTCCATCCGCACCGGAGCGAAAGGCCCCAACTCCGCCACCGCCACCGCCTGCACTACCGGCGCTCACTGCATCGGCGATTCCTTTCGTCTCATCCAGCACGGCTACGCCGGCGCGATGATCTGCGGCGGCGCGGAAGCCTGCATCACGCCCATGGGCGTTGGCGGTTTCGCCGCCATGCGCGCGCTTTCGACGCGCAACGATGAGCCTCACCGCGCCTCGCGTCCGTGGGACCGCGACCGCGACGGCTTCGTCGTCGGCGAAGGCGCCGGCATCCTCATCCTCGAAGAACTCGAGATGGCTCGCGCCCGTGGTGCGAAGATTCTCGCCGAAATCGTCGGCTACGGCATGAGCGGCGACGCCTTTCACATCACCGCTCCTTGCGAGGACGGCGACGGCGCTTACCGCGTGATGCGCAACTCCATCCGGGACGCGGGCATCGAGCCCTCCGCCATCGACTACATCAACGCCCACGGCACCTCCACCCCCGTCGGCGACGGCATCGAAGTCACCGCCATCAAGCGCACCTTCGGCGACCACGCCGCCAAAGTCTGCGTCAGCTCCACCAAGTCCATGACCGGCCACCTCCTCGGCGGCGCCGGCGGACTGGAGGCCGGCCTGACCGTCCTCGCCATCCGCGACCAGATCGCTCCTCCGACGATCAACCTCGACAATCCGGACGAGGGCTTCGACCTCGACTTCGTGCCTCACAAGCCGCGCCCCATGAAGATCGAATACGCCCTCTCGAATTCATTCGGCTTCGGCGGCACCAACGGCAGCCTCATCTTCAAGCGCTACGACGGTTGAGCGCGACTCTAATGAAGATCCTCGTGGCTCTCAAACAGGTTCCGGCGCGGGATTCGCAGCTCAGGATCGCCGCGCACGGGCGCTGGATCGATCCTTCCGATCTCACCTACGAAATCAACGAGCCCGACGCCTACGCCCTCGAAGCGGCGCTTCAGCTCAAGGAAAAGCATGGCGGCGAGGTTGTCGTGCTCTCCGCCGGACCCGAAGGCGTCGCATCAAGCATTCGCGAAGCGCTGGCCAAAGGCGCCGACCGCGCCATCCACATCGTAGAAGAGAATCCCCTCGCCTGGGACACTCTCGCCCTGGCGCGCCTCCTGGCCGCGGCGGCAAAAACGGAATCGCCCGATCTTGTTTTTACCGGCCTCCAGTCCGACGATCTCGGCTTCGGCCAGACCGGCGTCATCGTGGCCGAGTTGCTCGGCCTTGCTCACGCCACCATCATCATGCAGGTGGAAGTCGAGGGCGGCTCTGTTCGCGTCAAGCGCGAGCTCGAAGACGGCTGGTTCCAGCACGTGACGATGCCGCTGCCGGCGCTGCTCACCATTCAAAGCGGCATCGGAAAACTGCGCTACGCCACGCTGATGGGCATCAAGAAGGCCAAGACCAAAGAGGTGAAGCGTCTCGTGCCGCAGGATCTCGGCGTTGCGCCTGACCGCGCCGCCAATCTTCTTCGCGTTTATCTGCCGCAGAAGACCAAGCAGACCGTTCTCATCCCGGGCTCGCCCCGCGAGCAGGCCGCCCGGCTCGTCGAGAAGCTGAAATTCGAGGCCCGCGCGATATGAGCTCGATCCTCGTGATCACGGAGCAGAACCGCGGCGCCTGGCGCCGCATGTCGCTCGAAGCGCTCGCCGCCGGCCAGCAGATTGCGCGCGAATTCGGCCTGCCTCTGCGCGCCGCCGTTTGCGGCGCGGCAGTCCGCGAGCTGGCCGGCGCACTCGCACAGTACGATCTCGCTGCCGTGACAGCGGTGGAGCACCCGCTCCTGGCTGAGTACACCGCGGATGCGATGACCGCAGCCCTTGCCCAGCTCATCGCCCGCGACGCCCCGGCGATCGTCCTGCTGCCCCACACCTATCAGGCGCGCGATTACGCCCCCAAGCTCGCCACGCGCCTCGGGCGCCCGCTGATCAGCGATGTCACCGGTTTCCGCAACGAAAACGGCGCGCTCGTCCTGCTGCGCCAGTTGTTCCAGGGCAAGATCACCGGCGAATACTCGTGCGAGCCCGGAGGCCCTGTGTTCGCCTCCACCCAGGCCGGCGCATTCCGCGCCGATGTGCTGGCGCCTGGCAGTGCGCCGGTTGACACGTTTGTCCCGGAATTGAAAACCGCGGAAATCCGCCAGAAGCCCGAAGCTCCCTTCCGCGAATCCGCCCGCGCCGTGGACCTCTCCGCCGCGAATATCATTGTCGCCGTCGGCCGCGGCATCAAGGAGGAAGGCAACATCCCGCTGGCGCAGGAGCTTGCATCGGCTCTGGGCGCCGAGCTCGCCGCATCCCGCCCCATCTGCGACAGCGGCTGGCTGCCCATGGAGCGCCAGGTCGGCAGCTCCGGCCAGACTGTCGCGCCGAAGCTCTACGTCGCCATCGGCATCTCGGGAGCGATCCAGCACCTGGTGGGGATGAAGGGCTCCAAGTGCATCGTCGCGATCAACAAGGACCCCAACGCCCCCATCTTCGAAGTCGCGGACTACGGACTCGTCGGCGATCTCTTCGAAATTGTCCCCGCGTTTACTGAAGAAGTGGCCAAGGCCAAAGGCTGACCGCGCTCACCGCGCTGGCCGCAGCACGCCAGGCACGCGGGGCCCGGGATGCTCCGCCCGCGTCGTTCGCGGCTGTCCCTCCATCGCCGTGTAGATCAGCAGGCCCACCGCAAACGCAAACACGCCAAGGAAGAGATAGATAATCCTCCACCCCACGCGGTCCCGCCAGCGATCGAGCGCGTCGATCTCCGCGATCAACCGCTGAATCGCCCGACTCTCCCTATGCGGGGCAGACCGCCTGATCCGCCCCCCGATCGCCGATCGGGCCCGCTCGAACATAAGAGCACTCAGAAATTAAACTTCGCCCCCAACTGAATCTTCCGCGATGCGCTGCTCACTGTATCCCGAATCCGCCCGAAGATCGTCGAGCTGTAAGTCAGCGTCGGGAATCCGAAGATCGCATGATTGAACAGATTCGTCACGTCGGCGCGAATCTCCAGGTTCGTCCGCTCGGTGATGAGCGTTCGCTTCAGGAAGCCCGCATCCACGCCCCACCCGCCGGGCCCGCGGAAGAAGTTGCGCCCCGTGTTGCCAAACTCGCCCATGGCCGGCGCACTGAACTTCGCAATCTGGTCAGGGGAGAAAAACCACTTCACGCCTCCCGTTCCGTCTTCCACCTTCCCCATCGTCGGCGTACAGCCGTTGCAGTTCGCAAACGACTGAACGACGTTGTTGAACGTGTAGAAGCCAGAGTAGGCCGACATCGGCCGCCCCGCCTGGAACGTCCCGAAGCCCGTCACCTGCCAGCCGCCGATCAATCGCTGCAACAGCCCGGTCGCTGAAGATCCAAATCGTTTGCCGTTGCCGAACGGCAGCTCCCAGATCCAGTAGGTCTGCACCACGTGCCGCCGGTCGAAGTCGCTCAGCGCATAGTTCAGCTTCCGGTTATAAATGTCGAACGGCGTCCCGCCGGCCGACTGGTTGTTCGCTCCAGACACCACCGTGAAAGCAGGATCGTAGGACCGCGTATCGAGCGACTTCGCCCACGTGTAGCTGATCTGGTACTCCAGGCCATTCGTCATCCGCTTCAGATACTGCAACTGGAGCGAGTGGTAGGTGGAGAAATCGTTGGAGTCGATCACGTTCATGCCGTTGGCGAACTGCGGGAACCCGAGGAAAAAGTACGGCGATAGCCCCGCCGCCTCCGCCTGCCCGCGGCCGCCCACGGTTCGCCGCGAAAGGTCCTGCGCGATGAACGCAACACTCGAGTTCCGCAGCTCGGTCGTGTAGATCCGCCGCAGCGCCTGCGAGCCTGTCTCCGCCGCCTGCCTGCGCGCATCCACCGACATAAGCTGGTTGATCAGCGGACTGTCGCCGCCGGCATTCACCGTGCGCACCGCGTCCAGGAATCCGTTCCGCCGGATCTCCGCCTGGTTCGCATTGTAGGCGCCGAAGAGATTGTATGCGCGGCGGCCGAGATAGTTCACTTCAATGATCGAGTTCTTCGCCACCTCGCGTTGCAGCGAGAAGCCCCACTGGTGTGTCGTCGGCATCTGGAAGTTCGGATCGACGACGGTGATCGCGTTGTTGGAGTACGCGGGAGGCTGGGCGAACTGGCTCGGCTTCACCGCAGGCGGCTGGAGGGGTTGCAGGTTCTGCAAACGCCCGCCGTTCTGCCCGAACGTGCGGTCGGTCTGCCCGATCACGATGCCCGGCAGGTTCTGGAAGACGCTCGAGCTCAGCACGAACGTGTTGATCCTGTCGTAGGCGATCCGGTAGTTTCCGCGAATCGACGTCTTGCCCGTGCCGAACGGATCGTAGGCGAACCCGATCGAGGGGCCCCAGTTGTTCACCGCGTCGCGGAACAGGCTGCCCTCTACCCACTTCAGCGTCGCCGTTGGAGCCGCTCCCGCCGCCACCGGCTGGTCCGGACGCCGGATGCGGTTGTCGGGATTCGCCGGCGCCATCTTCATCTCGAGCCGAAGCCCGAGGTCGACGGTCAATCTGCGATTCACTTTCCACGTGTCCTGCACGTAGAAATCGTACTCGTTGAACTTCGCCAGGAAATTGTAGACCCCGGGCACGAACGCGTCGCCTACGGAAACAAAACCGCGGCTCGTTGTTCCCACGCGCCCCAGCATGAAGTTGATGCTCGATTCCAGGGGCGCGCGGTCGAACTGCTGGTTGATGTCGGAGGGCAGGTTGAACCGCGCGGCGTCCACCGTGTTCACCGTGCGCGAGAAGTCGACCTGTTGCGTCGCGTTCGACCCGCCGATCGAGCCGCGCACGTCCTGGTGGCTCCCGAATCGAAGGTTCGCACCGAACTTGATGTTGTGTGCGCCACGGAACCACGCGAAATTGTCGACCACCTGCCACGTCTTCAGCTTGCGCTTGTTGCCGATCGAATAGTCGACAGGATTCGCCACCGGCGCGCCGGTGAGGTTGATTTTGTTGATGTCGCCCGTCACCGTCACGAAGTCGAAAGCGAACTGGTTCAGGCCCACGACAAATTCGTTCGTCGTGGACGCCGTCGGCGTCGAGCGCCAGTTGAATGCATAGTTCTTGGGATCGCGCTGCGTGTTCACCAGGCAACTCGCTCCCGGAAACACCGGCGCGCCGCCGTTCACGCGGTCGCATTGCGTATCCTGCCGCCCCCAGGAAATCCTCGCGAAAAAGGTGTTCCGGCCATTGATAATGTAGTCCGCCTTCAGCGTGACGTCGTGCTGCTTTTCATATTGCAGCGCCGTGAACGTGTAGGCCGCCGTGTTCAGCCCGTCGCCCAGCGCGAAGTTGTTCGGCAGCGGCGCCGCCTGCGCGATCGCCTTCGTCTGCGCGTTCCACCCCAGCCGCTCCGGATCGTTGGCGGGGATGTTGTACGTTCCGATGCTGAGCCCCGGAAGCGGATTTCCGCTCGCATCCACGGCCGCATTCGGAGCGCCCGCCGGGCCGTTGCGGCCCCCGCGCACATAGCGCCACAGTCCCTCGCGCGCGTCTTTCGTGTACACCGTGCTGTTGATCACAGCCGACTCGCGCGCCCGCAGCAACTGCACGTTCGCAAAGTAGAACAGCTTGTTTTTGATCGCCGGCCCGCCGATCGAGCCGCCCGGGATGTTCTGCACGAACTGCCGCTTGCCCAGGTTGTTGATGTTGTTTTCCCACTCGTTCGCATTGAGCCGCGGCGTGCGATAGAACCAGAACGCCGACCCGTGTATCTCGTTCGTCCCGCTCCTGGTGATCATGGCCACCTGCCCGCCGCTGTTCCGCCCGTATTCGGCCGTGGCGTTCCCCGTCAGCACGCGGAACTCCTGGAGCGAATCGGGATTTGTCCGGATCGGCGCGAAATTCGACCCGCCGGCGCTCGTCTCATTGGCGTCGATCCCGTCGATCGTGTAGTTCCACGCCCGGTCGCGCGCGCCGTTCACGTGCACGCCGCCGCCCGTGTTGGCCCCGCTCACCACGCCCGGCTGCCGCGTCACCAGCTCGATTGGATTCCGCCCGCGCGTGCCCACGATTGGCAGGTCCTTGATCACCTGGTCGCTGAACAGGTTCCCGTAGTTGCCCGACGTCGAGGTCTGCACAACTTCCGCCGAAGCGGCAACCTCAATCGTCTGCGTCACCTCGCCGATCTCCAGCGTCACGTTCACCGTCATCGGCTGGCCGATGGTCAGCCGGTTGTTCTTCGATGAGAACCTCCGGAAGCCCTTCGCCTCCACCATCACCGTGTAGAGACCCGCCTGGATCGCCTCGAAGAAGTAGGCGCCGTTGTCGGCCGTCGTCGTCTCGAACGCGGCCCCGGTGCCCTCGCTCCTCAACGTCACCTTCGCGCCCGCCACCGCGGCGCCCGAAGGATCCTGCACTGTTCCGATAACGCGCGACGTCGTGCCCTGGCCCCATGCGAGGCTCACGAGCAAGAGGAATGTGATCGTTGTGAAAACCCCACGCATCATATCTGCGTAGCGTAGCAGACCGCGCGCTTCAGTGAAAGGCCAACCCAGCCCCGGCCGTTTCCTGTTAGACTCAGCTTTTTCCGGAGTCCTCATGAACGAAACGACGAAGTACGTCCTCGACGAGAGCCGCATCCCCAGGGCGTGGTACAACCTTGTGGCCGATCTTCCCGTGCCGCCCCCGCCTGTTCTCCACCCCGGCACCCTTCAGCCCGTCGGCCCGGACGACCTCGCCCCGCTGTTCCCGATGAGCCTCATCATGCAGGAGGTCTCGGCCGAGCGCGAGATCGAGATCCCCACGCCTGTGCGCGAAATCTACAAACTCTGGCGCTGCACGCCGCTCTATCGCGCCCGGCGCCTTGAGAAAGCTCTCGACACTCCCGCCCGCATCTATTACAAGTACGAAGGCGTCAGCCCCGCCGGCAGCCACAAGCCCAACACCGCCGTCGCACAAGCCTTCTACAACAAGGAAGCCGGCGTCCGCCGCATCGTCACCGAGACCGGCGCCGGACAGTGGGGCTCCTCCCTCGCCTTCGCGGGCGCGCTCTTCGGAATCGAGATCGGCGTGTACATGGTGCGCGTCAGCTACGACCAGAAGCCCTACCGCCGCGCCCTCATGGAATCGTGGGGCGCCCGCTGCGTCCCCAGCCCGTCGAATGAAACCAACTCCGGCCGCGCCATCCTTGCCAAGCGTCCCGATCATCCCGGCTCGCTCGGTATCGCGATTTCTGAAGCGGTGGAAGTCGCCGCTCAGAGCGACGACACCAAGTACGCCCTCGGCTCCGTTCTCAGTCACGTTCTCCTCCACCAAACCGTCATTGGCCTCGAAGCCCTCGAGCAGTTCGAAATGGCCGACGACTATCCCGACGTCGTCGTCGGCTGCACCGGCGGCGGCTCCAACTTCGCCGGCATCGCCTTCCCGTTCCTCGGTAAGAACCTCAGGCAAGGGAAGCGCACCCGCATCGTCGCCATCGAGCCCGCCGCCTGCCCCAGCCTCACCCGCGGCAAGTACGCCTACGACTTCGGCGACACCGCACACCTCACGCCGCTCGCCAAGATGCACACCCTCGGCTCCACCTTCACTCCCCCCGGCTTCCACGCCGGCGGACTCCGCTATCACGGCATGGCCCCGCTCGTCAGCCACTGCGCCAACCTCGGCCTCATCGAAGCCCGCTCCGTCCAGCAGCTCGCCTGCTTCGAAGCCGGCGTTCTCTTCGCCCAAACCGAGGGCGTTCTCCCCGCACCCGAAGCCAACCACGCGGTCCGCGGCGCCATCGAAGAAGCCCTCAAGTGCAAAGAAGAAGGCGTCTCCCGAGCCATCCTGTTCAACCTCTGCGGCCACGGCCACTTCGACATGCAGGCCTACATGGACTACAAAGCCGGCAAGCTGGTCGACCAGGAATACGACCAAAACGAGCTCGCCATGGCCCTCGCAGGACTCCCCTCGGTGCCCGCGTAGCATAGCCTTTCGGCTGTGGACTTATGTGTTCCGGCGAGCCGCCGATCCAGGACCCTGCGCCGCAACTGCCCGAGTACAACCGGGACTGAGTCGACCTGACGCTGATCCGCTGGATGCTCTCCCTCACCCCGGACGAGCGGTTGGACCGCCTCGAATCCTTTATCGATGACGTCGAGGAGATCCGCGCCCTCGACTCATGAAGCTCGAATTCCGCAACATCCTCCACGTCCTCGCCTGCAACAAGGTCGAGTTCATCGTCGTCGGAGGAGTCGCCGCGGTCCTGCCCGGCGCATCTTTCGCCACGTTTGATCTGGACATCGTCCATCGCCGCACACCAGACAGCATCGCCCGGCTCGATTCGACCCTCAAAGAGCTCAATGCAATCTGTCGTTTGGGCCCAGCGCGCAAACTTCGCCCTTCCACTGATGCGCTGGCAGGCGCCGGCCGCCGTATTCTCGACACGTGGTTCGGCCCTCTCGCCAAACTCAAGCGCCAGGCCGGCCAGCCGAAAGACCCCTACGCCCGCCCTCTCCTCGAAGCCCTCCTGGACGAAAAGTCGCGCGGCAGTCAGTTAGCCGGCTTTCCCGCGCTGACATTCGCCTCAGCCCCGCAACAAGCTGCCCGCAAGTGCAAGACTCCGCGGGAGGAGTGCCGGTGACTCTCCGGCGGCTCGCCGACGCCTCTCCGCGATCATCTGTTCCGTCGCCCTCGCCCAGGCGCGGGCGATCACATCGAGCGGACCTGGAATTTCTCCGGCGCTGAGTAGATTCTTCGCTGAAGAGACCGGAATCTCTGCTACAATACATAAAGGAAGCTGGTTCCCCTCCCAAGTAGATGACCTCCGCCCCGACTCACCCCAAGGGCCGTCACGCCCGCGTTCTCCTCACCTCCGTCTTCGGCCCTTACGCCCAGGACGACCAATATGGCAGCCGCTCCATCAATCCCATGGAGCTCTATCACAACCAGGTGACGCGCGCCCAGGGTCCTTACTCCCTGCGCATCTTCCACCGCTCCTGGGGCATCATGTTCATCCAGGCGAACATCAGCGCGCCCTGCACGGTTCTCGACTTCCCCACTAAAGAGATCTTTGAGCGTGAGCTCGCCGAAAACCAGTACGACGTCGTCGGCATCTCCTCGATCATCGTCAACATCGGCAAGGTCCGCGAGATGTGCAAGATCGCCCGCCGCATCCTGCCCCACGCCACCATCGTCGTCGGCGGCCACGTCTCCGCCATCCCCGGCCTCGAGTACATGATCGACGCCGATCACGTGGTCAAGGGCGAGGGCGTCTCCTGGATGCGCCGCTTCCTCGGCGATGACCCCAATGCCCCCATCCAGCACCCTCCCATCGCCTCCGGCTTCGGCCACCGCGTGATGGGACTCAAGCTCCCCTTCAACCTCGGGTCCACCGCCGCCACCATCATTCCTTCCGTCGGCTGCCCCATGGGCTGCAACTTCTGCACCACCTCCGCCTTCTTCGGCGGCAAGGGCAAATTCCTCAACTTCTTCGAAACCGGCCGCGAAATCTATAGCCTCATGGAGGAGGCCGAGCGCCGCCTCGGCATGGACTCGTTCTTCATCATGGACGAGAACTTCCTCCTCCACCGCAGGCGCGCGCTGGAGCTCCTCGAATGCCTTCGCGAGAATCGCAAGAGCTACTCGCTCTACGTCTTCTCCTCCGCCAACGCCATCCGGAAGTACTCCGTCGAAGAACTCGTCGAGCTCGGCATCTCCTGGGTCTGGATGGGACTCGAATCGCCCAAGTCCGGCTACTCCAAGCTCGAAGGCACAGACACCATCGAGCTCACGCACATGCTCCGCGCCCACGGCATCCGCGTTCTCGGCTCGAGCATCGTCGGCATGGAACACCAGACGCCGGACAATATTCAGGATGAGATCGAGTTCGCCGTTGCGCATGAAACCGATTTCCACCAGTTCATGCTCTATACCCCCCTGCCCGGCACGCCGCTCTATACGCAGATGAGCGCCGAAGGCAGAATCCTCGAAGACTTTGACCTCGCCGACGTTCACGGCCAGTGGAAGTTCAACTGGCGTCACCCCCACATCTCGCACGATCTTTCCAAGACGTTTCTCGACCTCGCCTTCTGGCGCGACTTCGAGCGCAATGGCCCCTCCCTGATGCGCATCTGCCAGACGACCCTCGAAGGCTGGAAGAAGTACCGGTTCCACCCCGACCTGCGCGTGCGCGAGCGCTTTGAGCGCGAAGCCGCCGCCCTCCGCACCAGCTACAGTGCGCTGCTCTGGGCCATGGAAAAGCACATGAAGAAGACCAACGACGCTGTCGCCGCTCGCGTCCGCGAGCTGCGCGCCGACATCCGCCGCGAATGCGGCGCCCTTCGCACCCGCGCCTCCGCCTGGTTCCTCGGACCCTTCATGCTCTGGCTCACCCGCCGCGAGGAGCGCCGCCTCGCCCGCGGCATCACCTACGAGCCCCAGACCTTCATCGAGCGCACCCGCTGGGCCCAAGTAACATAGCCGTAGCACAGCCTTCGGGCTGTGCCCTTTCTCCTTCTTTTGAGCTTTTCCCTCCTTGACACCGCCGCACCGCGCCCTATAATCCGAAGCAGAAAGAAAGTCGCCGCGCAATGCAGAGCCGTGCAATGCGGCGCCCGCGCAACGCGGCGCAAGGAGGAAACGCAAATGACCGCGCTGGAGTTCAAGCTCGATTACTTCAAGCTCTACGACGTCGAAAACGTCGCGGCGAACTACAAGGTCACCCTCAAAGGCCAATTCGACAAAGAAGCCGTGCCGGCAGCCCTGCCCATCCTCGATTTCTTTGCCAACCCCGTCATGAAAAACGGCCAGCCGTTCTTCGACAAGGCCGCCCACCTCACCTTCTACCGCCTCACGCAGGAGAAGCAGGAGCCCACGAGGCTGGTGGCCGGCAAGAACCAGTTCGGCGACTTCAAAATCAAGACCGGCCGCGCAATCGGCCTGCTCGCCCCCGCGAAGAAATTCGAATCCGGCCTCGACCTGTCCAATGAGATCAACCACTTCAAAGTCTACGAGGTGCTCGATCCCGGTCCGCCTCCATCCGTCACCGTGAAGCTGCGCGACCAGTTCCTCTCGGAAGCAGTGACAGTTGGCGGAGCGGTTCTCTTCGCCGTGCCGGTGGAGAAAGCCTATCGCCGCACAATATCCCCGATCGTCAACACGAAGGCCCACCTGCTGATCTACCGCATCCCGCCGCGGACCTTCCAAAAACAAATCAAAGTGAAGGACCAGTTCGCCGAGCGCGGTCTCACCGTCGTCCGCAGCATACTGCTCGCAGCGCCCAGCGCCAAGCTCCGCTGGAAAGTGGCCTGAGCGGACTTCACTCGTTCCGCAGCGCCTCCGCCGGATCCACCCGCATCGCCTGCCGCGCCGGCCGCAGACACGCCGCGGCTCCGGCGATCGCCATCACTGCGCCCGCCGCCGCCACCGTCCAGGGATCGAGCTCCGCCAGTTGCTCCACCTCGCTCGCCAGCGCCCGCTGCGCGGCCCACGTCGCCGCCAGCCCGAGCGCCAGCCCGATCCCCACCAGCATCATCCCGCGCCGCAGCACCAGCCACGCGACATCCCTGGCAAGCGCGCCCAGCGCCACGCGCAGGCCGATCTCCTGCGTCCGCCGCGCCACTGTCTGCGAAATCACCCCGTAGACGCCCACCACCGCCAGCGCCAGCCCCAGCGCCGCGAACACCCCGAACAGAATCACGCTGAACCGCGCCCGCGAGAAGACCCACAGATTCAACATCTCCTCCACAGTGCGCACATTCGTCACGGGCTGTTGCGGATCGATCGCGTAAACCTGCGCCGCTGCCGCCTTCACCACCCCCGCGGGCTCCAGCGCGGTCAGCACCGAAAGAAAATCGGCCGCCCCCAACACCGTGTACGGCACGAACGTCTCCGGTTGCACGCCCTCCGTGGGATCGCCGTTTGCCGCATCGCGCACCACGCCTACGATCTCGAACCCTGTGTCCGCCAGTTCCCAGGGCGCCCGCGCCAACTGCGGAAACCGGATCGTCGCCCCAAGTGCGGTGCGGTCCCTGAAGTACCGTCGCACGAACGCCTCGTTCACGAGCGCCACGCGCCGCCCGACCGCCGTCTCCTGCTCACTGATGGCTCGCCCCGCCGCCAGCCGGAATCCATACACCCGCAAGTACTCCGGATCTGTCTGGTGGAATCCCACTGGCCGCGAATCAGGCGCCGTCCCCGGAAGCTCCACGCGCATCCTCCACGACCCGAACGGATGCATTCCCGTCCCCACCGCCGCCGCGCTCACGCCGGGTACCTGCGAGATCCGCTCCCGCGCTTCGCGCATAAACGCAACCCTCCGCGCCGCGTCGGGATACCGCGCCGCCGGCAGAGGCACGCGCAAGGTCAGCACGCGGTCCGGCCTGAACTCGAGGTCGATCGCCTGAAGGCGGATCAGCGTCCTCAGCATCAGCCCCGCCCCGCTCAACAGCACCAGCGAAAGCGCCACCTCGGCCACCACGAGAGCGTTGCGCAACAGCCCCCGTCCGCCGCCCAGCATCCGCGCGCCGCTCTTCAGCGCATCCGCCAGGTTCGTCCGCGAGCCTTCGAACGCCGGTGCCAGCCCCACCAGCAGCGCCGTCGCCATCGACACCGCCACGCTGAACGCGAGCACGGGGAAGTTCATCCGGATGTGCGCCTCGTCCGGAATCGTGTCCGGAGGCACGATCGCGATCATCGCCCGCAGCAGCGCGAAAGCCAAACCCACTCCCGCCGCGCCGCCCACTCCGCCCAACGCCAGGCTCTCTTTGAGAAGCTGCCGCGCCATTCGCCAGCGTCCCGCGCCCAGCGCGGTGCGCACTGCAAACTCTCGTCGCCGCGCCGTCCCGCGTGCCAGCAACAGGTTCGAGACGTTCGCGCACGCGATAAGCAGCAGGAGCCCCGTCGCCCCAAACAACACCCACAGCGCCTCCTGCATGCCGCTCGGGAACGTCTCTTTGAATGGAAGCAGCCGCACGCGCCACTTCGCGGGAAACGCTTGCGGCTCCCGCCGCTGCATCTCCTCGACAATCGGACGCAGGTCCGCTTCCGCCTGCGCCGCCGTCACCCCGGCCTTCACACGGCCAAGGACATGCACCGAACGCACGCCCTCCACCGCCTCGCCGCGCCTGAATCGAGTTGGCAGGTACACGTCCGCGCCGCGCCACATGAAGCGCCGCGGCATGACGCCGATCACCGTTCGCGTCACGCCGTTCAGTGTCATCTGCCGCCCCAGAACCCCGGGGTCGCCCCCGAACTCCCCCTGCCAGAACCGGTATCCCAGCACCGCCACCGGCGGAGCATCCGCCCGCTCATCCGCGGCCGTCGGAGTCCGTCCGATCAGCGCCCCGACACCCATCACCTCAAACGTGTCGAACGGCCCATGATTCCCCCTCAGCCGCCGCGGCTCGCCCGCCCCCGTCCAGACGACGTCGCTGATCGTCGAAGCGATGACGCCCTCGAAGATCCGGCTCTGCTCCCGAAACTCCAGGTACTGGCCGACCGTGTAATAGCTTCGCCCCCCGCGCCCCTCGGGATCGAAAGTGAAAATGCTCGCCAGCCGGTCGACGTCCCGATACGGAAACGGATCGAGAATCACCGCGTGGACGACGCTGAACATCCCCGTCGCCGCGGCAATCCCCAGCGCCAGCGACCCCGCCGCCACCGCGGCAAAGCCCGGCGCCCGTATCAATCCGCGCAACTCGGTCCGCATAGCCCGGCAGCCCCATGATGCACCGCCGGGCCCGCGCGGCAAACGAGAAACTCACCTGCACATCCCTCCTGACCGGGCATGACAACAGACAGAACGACGACACAGTCTGCCCGTACCCCTCTCCTTCATCCGTGTTCTCGGTAATCCGTGTCCATCCTGTCCATCCGTGGCCCAAATCCTTTTCTGAGCCTGTCCGGTCAAGCCGTTCACAAAAAATGAAAATTTATTTTTTCCACCCTATCCACCATCTTTTCAATCACATGAGTCCCAGCCAACCCCCGCCCGCGAGCAAATCCCCAGGACCCACTTGCCACTCTTCCCCCGGAGGCGATCTCCGACGATGCGCATTACTTCACCTCGAAAAGCCGCTGCCGCCCGCCGCAACGGGCGTCTCTCCCGCGGCCCCGTCACACCCGCAGGCAAGGCCCGCTGCGCCCGCAACGGCCTCAAGCACGGCTTCTACGCCCAAACCCACACCCCCGCCTTCTACCAGCTGCTCCACGACGCTGCCCAGGTCGACCCCTCCCCGGACAAGGTCTTCGACGCCCTCTGGAGCGAGTATCACTTCTGGACCGCCTGGCGCCACCACATCGCCCGCCTCGTGCGCGAGGCCGCCCTCGTCCTGCCCCGCATGTTGAAAGCTGTCACCGCCCTCCAGCGCTACGTCAAGGACCGCGTCATCCCCGCCCGCCTCCTCCACCTCCTCACCCCGGAACAGGCCGAAGAGCACAACCGCAAAATGGCCAGACGCGCCCGCTGCGCCCCCCGGAACCCATCCCGGGCTCCACGTTTCCACCCGCCCGTCCCCAACATGGCCGCCCTCTTCCGGAAGTATGCGTTTTTCGATACCAGACCCATAACTGCCCTGAAATCAATCGGGTCAAATCCGCAACCAGCCGCGAATTTCGTAAGTTGCGCATCCTGCGCTCCTGCAAACTCACCCAATGGCTCTCCCCCGCCACGGCCCCTTCATGGCATCCTGTGGGGTGCATCATGACCCACATCCTCGCACTCGACCAGGGCACCACCTCCTCTCGCGCCATCGTCTTTGACGCCACCGGGTCTCCGCTCGCCATCGCGCAAAAGGAGTTCGAGCAGATCTACCCGCAACCCGGCTGGGTCGAGCATTCCCCCGCCGAAATCTGGTCATCCCAGATCTCGGTCGCCGCGCAGGCGCTCGCCCAGGCCGGCCTCGGTCCCCGCGACCTTGCCGGCATCGGGATCACCAACCAGCGCGAAACCACGCTCGTCTGGGACCGCGCCACCGGCGAACCCATTCACAACGCCATCGTCTGGCAGGACCGCCGCACCGCCTCCCTCTGCGCCTCCCTCCGCGCCGCCCGCCACGAGCCCCTCTTCCAAGAAAAGACCGGCCTCCTGCTCGACCCCTATTTCTCAGGCACCAAGATCCGTTGGATCCTCGACCACGTCCAAGGCGCTCGCGCGCTCGCCGCACAAGGCCGCCTCGCCTTCGGCACCGTCGACACCTGGCTCATCTGGAACCTCACCGATGGCCGTGTCCACGCCACCGACCCCTCCAACGCTTCGCGCACGCTCCTATTCAACATTCACACCGGCCAGTGGGACAACGAACTGCTCGCAATCCTCGAAGTGCCGCGCTCGATGATGCCCGAGGTCAAGCCATCCAGTGGAATCTTCGGCGAGACCTCGACTCCGCTGCTCTCCGCGGCTGTCCCCATCGCCGGCGTCGCGGGCGATCAGCAGGCCGCCCTCTTCGGCCAGGCCTGTTTCTCCCCCGGACTGACAAAAAACACGTATGGCACCGGATGTTTTATGCTCCAGAACACCGGCGTCGCGCCCATCCACTCGCGTAATCAACTCCTCACCACCGTTGCCTGGCAGGCAGACGGGGTCACCGAATACGCGCTCGAGGGCAGCGTCTTCATCGGCGGCGCCGTCATCCAGTGGCTGCGCGACGGCCTCAAACTCATCCACACCGCCGCCGAAAGCGAGGACCTCGCCGCCAGTGTTCCCGACAGCGGCGGCGTCTTTCTCGTGCCCGCCTTCGCCGGACTCGGCGCTCCGCACTGGGACCCCTACGCCCGCGGAACCATCGTCGGACTCACGCGCGGCGCCACCGCCGCCCACATCGCGCGCGCCGCGCTCGAGTCCATCGCCTTTCAGGTCGCCGGACTCCTCGAAGCGATGCACGCCGACGGCGGCATCGAGCTCAAAGAGCTTCGCGTCGACGGCGGCGCCTCGCACAACAATCTTCTTCTCCAGTTTCAGGCCGACCTCCTCGGCGTCCCCGTCGTGCGCGCCGCCAATGCCGAGACGACAGCGCTTGGAGCGGCCTACCTCGCCGGACTCGCCACCGGCGTCTACCCCAGCCGCGACGCGATCGCCGCTCACTGGCGCGCCGCCCGCATCTTCGAGCCCGCGATGCCGCGCGACCGCGCGGCGTCGCTTCTTCACCAGTGGTCGCGCGCCGTCGAGCGCGCCGCGCGCTGGATCGAGGCCGCGCCATGAACCGCGCCGAAATGATCGAGCGGCTGCGCGACGCCCGCGAGCCGTGGGACCTCATCGTCATCGGCGGCGGAGCCACCGGCGTCGGCATTGCCGTGGACGCCGCCTCGCGCGGCTACAGCGTCGCCCTCGTCGAGCGCCACGACTTCGGTAAAGGCACGTCGAGCCGCTCCACCAAACTCGTCCACGGCGGCGTGCGCTATCTCGAGCAGGGCAACATCACGCTCGTCATGGAGGCGCTCAAGGAGCGCGGCATGCTCCGCGAAAACGCGCCGCACCTGGTCGGCGACCTCGCCTTCGTCGTCCCCAATTACGAGTGGTGGGAAGCCCCCTTCTACGGCATCGGCTTGCGCCTCTACGATCTTCTCGCCGGAAAATATGGCTTCGGCCCATCGCGCAATCTCTCGCGCGAGGAAACGCTCGAGCTGCTGCCCACGCTGAAGACCGAAGGGCTGCGCGGCGGCGTGGTCTACTACGACGGCCAGTTCGACGACGCCCGCCTGCTCATCCACATGGCCGTCACCGCCGCCGAACAGGGCGCGACGCTCGTCAACTACTGCCCCGTCGTCGCGCTCAACACAAACGCGCAGGGCTTCGTCTCCGGCGTGCGCGTTCGCGACGAAGAGTCCGGGCACGAGTTCGACCTCGCCGCGCGCTGCGTCATCAACGCCACGGGCGCTTTTAGCGACGCCGTCCGCCGCATGGCCGACCCCGCTGCGCCGGCGATGATCGCGCCGAGCCAGGGCGTCCACCTCGTCTTCGATGCATCCTTCCTCTCATCCGGCAGCGCGATCCTTGTCCCGCACACGCGCGACGGCCGCGTCATGTTCGCAATTCCCTGGCACGGCCACACAGTCGTCGGCACCACCGACACGCCCATCGACGCGATTGACGCCGAACCCGCGCCGCTCGAAATCGAAATCGATTTCATCCTCGAAACCGCGGCCGCGTATCTCAGCCATGCCCCTTCGCGCGCCGACATCCTCAGCGCCTGGGCCGGCATCCGCCCGCTGGTCCGATCTTCCAGCGCCGCGAGCACCGCATCTCTCTCGCGCGATCACTCCATCCACATCGATCAAAACGGACTGCTCACCATCGCCGGCGGGAAATGGACGACGTATCGCCGCATGGCGGAAGACTGCGTCGATCAGGCCGCCCTCCTCGCCGGCCTCGAAGAGCGCGAGTGCGTCACGCGCCGCCTCCGCATCCACGGCTACTATCACCACGCCGCCAAGTTCGGCCATCTCCAGGTCCATGGCTCCGACGCACTCGCCATCAAGGACCTCGTCCGCGCCGAACCCGCTCTCGGCCAGCCCCTCGACACGCGCCTCCCCTACACCGCCGCCGAAGTCGTCTGGGCCGCGCGCAACGAAATGGCCCGAACGGTCGAAGACGTTCTGGCGCGCCGCGTGCGCGCCCTTCAGTTGAACGCCCGCGCCGCCCTCGACTCCGCTCCCGCCGTCGCCGCGCTGCTTGCATCCGAGCTCGGCCGCAACAACGAATGGCGCCGCGCTCAAACCGCTGACTTCGCCGCGCTTACACGGCGCTACCTTCCCGCCGCCGACGCTTGATAGCCTGAGAGTAGATCCTCCGGCCCGCTCTCGATGAAACTTCTTCTCGCAGTTGCCGCGCTGGCAGCCTGTTCGATCCTGCGCGCGGCCTCATGGCAATCCGCCGGCCCTTGGGGCGGCACCGCCACCGCCATCACCATCAATCCGTCCAGCCCCACGACTCTGCTCGCCGGCGCGCGCAACTCGCTCGTCTTCCGTTCCACCGACAGCGGCCTCAACTGGCGGCGCCTCCCATTTCCCCGCCACTTCCTCGGCGAGATCTCGACGCTTTGGATCGACCCCGCGAATCCCTCGCGCTATCTCGCCGGTGTGCACCTCGAAGGCTCGCCCTTCGCGGGACTCTGGATCAGCGGCGATGCCGGACGCACGTGGCGCCAGTCCGAAACATTGAATGGTTTTTCTGTTCAGGCCCTCGACGCGTGGCAGCGCAACCCCGCCCGCCTCGTCGCCGGCACGCGGCAAGGCGTTTGGCGCAGCATTGATGGCGGCAACACCTGGGACCGCATCTCGCGCCCCTGGAATCACGAAATGCGCGCCATCACCGCCGTCGCCATCGACCCGGCGGACCCCGACGTCATTTACGCCGGCACCACGCACCTGCCCTGGAAGACCACCGACGGCGGCAAGAGCTGGGTCTCCATCCATGACGGGATGCTCGACGACTCCGACGTCTTTTCCATCTTCATCGACCCCGCCCGCCCTCAAAACATTTTCGCCAGCGCGTGTAGCGGCATCTATCGCAGCGAAAACGCCGGCGCGAAATGGACGCGCTACACCGGCATCCCCTCCACGCTCCGCCGCACGCACGCCATCCGCCAGCTCCCGTCCTCGCCCGGCGTCGTCCTCGCCGGCACCACGCTTGGTCTGCTGCGCTCCAACGGCAACGGCTTCCGCCAGCTCAACAACCTTCACATTCTGTCCATGGTGTTCCAGCCCGGCGAAGCGGAAACGCTCTTCCTCGCCACGGCCAACGGCGGCATCTGGCGCAGCACCGACGCCGGCGCCACCGTCGAGCCGCGCAATCTAGGCTTCGTCAGCCGCCGCGTCTCCGAAATCGCCGCCTCCGGCGATACGCTCTACCTCAATACGCTGAACGACGCCGAGTTCGGCGGCATCTTCGTGAGCCGCGACGGCGGCACAAGCTTCGATCTCCGCGCCTCATCGATCGCCCTCGGCGGCCAGCACATGCAGTTCCTCGCCGCGAGCCCGTCGAACTCCGCTCTCCTTCTCGCCGGCGGCATCCAGCGCTTGCGCCGTTCCACCGACGCCGGAAAAACCTGGAAAGACGTCCCTCTCCCCGGCAAATCAGCGCGCCTTCAGTCGCTCACAGCCATCGAAGATCACGGAACCGTCTGGCTCGCCGGAACCGATCACGGACTCTTCCGCAGCAAAGACGCCGGGGCGACCTGGACACCCATCGCAATCACGAAGGCCAGGATCCGTTTGAGCGTTACCGGTTTCCACCTCGCGCACGAAAGCCGCAGAGTCCTCGCGCGGACCGACCAGACTCTGTATCTCTCCGAAGACGCCGGCGCAACGTGGACGCCGATCGGACTCCTGTTCCCCGTCGCGCAGGTCTACGATGCCGCCATCCCCGCCTCCACGCCGCTTCCGTTTCTGCTCGCCACTTCACGCGGCCTGCTTCGCTCCGCTGACGGCGGCAGCAAGTGGGAAGCCGTCACCGGCGGCCTGGAGGATGGCACGGTCACAGCAGTCGCATGGCAGCCTGGCCCGAAGCCGCAGGCATTCGCCGTTCAATTCGGCCGCCTCTATTCCTCATCCGATCTCGGCAGCACCTGGTCTCGCGTCCCCGGCGCAGATCTCGACGGCATCAACCTGCGCCGCCTCTACTTTGCGCCGCAACGTCCCAATCGCGTCCTGGGCCTCGCCGCCGACCTCGGCGTCTTCACGCTCGACCTCGCCTCTCCGGCCGCCTCTCCCGCCACCACGGCCTCACTCCTCTCGCCCCCCGTCAGCCCGGCTCTCCCGCCCTCGCCTCGACACCCCGCCGGTCCGATGTCCGGGGCCGCATGTCAGCACGACGCCACAGGCGACGCGTCAGATCGTCCCGTCCATCCGCTCACACCCGGCCCCTCAAAACACCGCCGCCTCAAACCGCCGGCGCAGCGCCCGGTTCGATCCTCCGGCCTGCCGGCAGACCACATCGAGGCCGCGGCAGCGTCTCGCGGCAGGACGGCCCTCCCTGCCGCTGAAATCAGACAACGGCGTCCTTTACTAAGGTCCCATGAAGGGCGAGAGTGCGATAATCTTGTATCAGGTTCTGAAACATAAAACTCACGGGTTGGTGCACAAATGAACTCTCGTAAACGGTTGTGGATCTTGACGCCGGCCTCTGCGCTGGCGCTGGCGCTCTCGATTCCGGCGGCCGCCCAATCGGCTTCCTCTGACGGGGACGAGCGGCCGGATCTTTTCGAAATCAGCGTTTTCGGCGGCGGCAGTTTCTTCAAAGGCGTTGATCGCGGCTTGGGAACCAAGCACGCCAACGGCGGCGCCGCGGGATTCCGTGTAACCGAGAATTTCTGGCGGTATGTGGGCCTCGAACAGGCCTTCACTTACAGCGCAAACAATCTCACCTTCATGCGGCCTCATGCCGCAGGCCAGCCGACTTATGGTCTTGGGGTGCGGTTGTACCAGTGGTCCCTCAATCCCCTCTTCTACTTCACTCCGCGTGGATCGAAGATCAGGCCATACGTCACCGCTGGCATCTCCTCGATCAACTTCAACATCACCGACAACGGCGAAGCGCAAGGCCGTCTGCCCGCAAACGCGGCGTTCCGGGCGCCGTCGGTGAAGGACAATCTTCTTCCTGCACTAAACTACGGCGGCGGGCTCAAATGGCATCTCACCGATCACTTCGGCCTGCGCTTCGACGCGCGAGGACTCTGGTCGAAGAACCCGACGTACGGCTTTGCTTCCGATGCCGGTCTCGGCGGAGTCTACATTCCGCGCGGCGACAAGTTGCACGGCGTGCAGACCACTGTCGGCCTGACTTATTACATCGGCCAGAAGGCTCCTCCTCCTCCGCCGCCTCCGCCTCCGCCACCTCCTCCGTCGCTCGGTCCCCTCGAAGCAGGCAAGCTCGAAGTCGGCGCCGGCACGCTGTGCCAGGACCGCGCCATCTCCGTCCGTTCCGTGGGCGCCAGCGATCCTGCCGGCCGCGGCATCACCTACAAGTGGAAAGTCGACGGCCAGCCCGCCGGCTCCAACAGCCCGCAGCTCTCCTTCACGCCGACGCGCGCCGGACGCCACACCATCGAGCTCGAGCTCGAGGCGCCCAACAACCCGAACCATCCTGTCCGGACCGCTTCGCCCGGCCCGCTCAACGTCGATGTGCAGCCCTACAACAAGCCGACCATCAGCTCCATCACGGCGAATCCGGCTTCGCTGAATTACGGCGGCACTTCGAGCCTGAGCGTAACTACGACGGGCTCGGCTTGCAGCACGATCTCCACGTCTTGGACCGCAACCGAGGGCACGATCTCCGGCACCGGTAACAGCGTCACCTTCGACTCCAAGGCCGTGCGCTTCGAACAGGGCGGGAAGATCCAGTCGAAGACTGTGAACGTCACCGCGCGCGTCACCGATGATCGCGGCGCAAGCGCGCAGTCGCAGACCGGAATCAAGGTCGATTACATTCCGTCCTCGATCCGCTTCTCCGACGTGATCTTCAGCAAGGGCAGCGCCCGCGTCAACAACTGCGGAAAGCGCATCCTTCTCGAAGAGCTCGCGCCGAAGGCCGCTGATCCGGATTACGAGATCATTCTCGTCGGCCACTACGACGCGGATGAGGCTCCGAAGACCAGGGCTCAACAGGCCAAGCCGCTCGACATGCAGCGCATCCTGAATGTTGTCGCCGTGCTCACCGGCGGCAAGGGCACTTGCGCCAACGTCGATCCTTCGCGCATCAAGGCCGACTGGGTTGGAACCGAACAAGTCTCCGACTTCCAGCCCGGCGTCTGCGGCACTTCGGCCCGCGCGGCCACCGAAGAGCGTCGCGGCTCGATGGTCTCCACCGCCGACCAGAATCGGCGCGTGGAAATCTGGCTTGTGCCGAAGGGCACGAAGATGCCGCCCGCCTTCAAGGGCGCGGAAACGCTCTCCGAGAAGGACCTCAAGAAGCTCGGCTGTCCGAAGTAAGGCGGAGCATCACCTCAGCGAACCGCAAGGCCCGGAGACGAACCTCCGGGCCTTTGCTGCCTCATCGGCCGCCCAGGCTTTTCCGCCGCCGCCCACTCGGCCAACTGCGGGCGCGCAAACGGGCGGCGCACGTTGGCGAGTTTCGCTCCGCGAATCTCGATGTCGTCGAGCGAGGCCGGAGTCATCCCGCTTTTCCCGCCCATGCGAACGGCGGCGCTTCATCCGGAGGGAATCCCACCAGCGACGCGCCCACCATGTCCGCCGCGGGCGGATTGGCTCCGGCGACGATGACGTCCATCCTGAACGTCTGGCCTTGCGAGGGTTCGCCGCCCTCCATCGCCGTCGTGCCGTCGATCACCGAGAGACCGGGCGGATCGGCGCGCACCATGTCCACCGTCGCCGCGGCCGTCGCCGTCGCCTCGACTTTCGACGCCACCTGGTGCATGTGCTTGCGCGGCGCTTCGTAGACGGCGCCGGGGAAGAGCCCGGTGAGGTTCTTCATGCCGGGCGTTGCATGCGCGAAGACGTGCGTCTGCATGTCATCGAGAATCCGCCGCTGCTTCGTGCGGAGCAGCCGGCCGTTCGCCAATCGCCGTTGTTCACTCGCGCGATGCTCACCGCCGGGAGTTCCGCCGCTGCGCCCGCCTGGGCGGGAAACGCGCGCCTGGAACAATTTCCAGGCCGCATGGTTCACCTCCGGATGGACCGCCAACCGGCTACGGTGTGAACTTGTGTGCGACGGAGGTCAACCGGTAATCGACAGCCCGCGGCGCGCTGCCCATTCGCGGCCCAACTCCCGGGCCTTTTCGGCGCCAAGAGCCCTTCCGGCGAGCTCGAACAACACCCGCTCTTCGACAGCGAAGTGCTCTCTTGCGATTTCGATCACGCGAGCCAACAGGCCCTTTGCGGCGGCCTCGGTCGTCGCCGCGCGAAGCCGTTCGAGCGTTGCGGCGATCGCTTTGTGCTCTCCGCGCATCGACTCGAGGACGTCCCTGACCGCGCCTTCCGCCGAAGGAACGGCGTCGAAGAGGAGGCGGTCCTCCAGCAGTCCGTGCGTCATCAGCATCGACTCGAGCAGCAGCCCGGCGTCCTTCACAGCGCGCAGTCCCCACGACGGGCCATGGCGTTCGATGTGGCCGAACAACGTCAGCAAGGCGGCGTGTTCCCCAATCAGAGCGTCGATGATGTTCATACGGGTTTTACAGTTTCTGGTCCGAGTCTCTCTATTATCGCCGAGAAATCACCGTTGTTCGAAAAGGCCGGTCCCGCTGGGCTGGTAAAATCTGAAGGTTGAGGCCTTCGCTCACGATCTCCCGGCGGACGTTGCTGACTGGCGCGTCCGCCGGTCCGCTCATCCGCGCCGCGGCGCGGCGTCCGAACGTGGTCATGTTCATGACCGACGATCACGGCGCCTGGGCCAACGGCTTCGGCGGATGCGCAGAGATGGCGACGCCGAATCTCGACGCGCTGGCGCGATCGGGATTGCAGTTCACGAGCGCCTACGCCGCGACGCCGGTCTGCTCGCCGAGCCGCATGACGTGGATGACGGGCCGTATGCCCTCGACGCACGGCGTGCAGGACTGGCTGGCGCCGCGCGACAGCTTCGGTCCGCAGAGCCGGCGCTGGCTCGAAGGACATCCGGCGTGGAGCGAAGCGCTCGCCGGCGCGGGCTACACGTTGGGCATGTGCGGCAAGTGGCACATGGGTCTCGACGACACCGCGCAGGCGGGCTTCAGCTACTGGGCTTCAGTGCCCGGAGGCGGCGGCCCGTACCGCGGCGCGGAGTTCGTGGCCAATGGCCGCAAGGTGGTGAAGGAAGGATTCAAAGAGGACGCGATCGGGGACTTCGCGCTCGAGTTTCTCGACAAGGCGCACAAGTCGCCATTCGCGCTGCTGATGCCGTTCTACGCGCCGCACACGCCATATGACTTCCAGCCGGCGCAGGATCGCACGCTGCACGAATCGTCTTCGTTTTCGTGCTTCCCCAACGAGCCCGCGCATCCATGGCAGAACAAAGGCCTGAGGCGGCATCACGGCAATCGCGAGAGCAAGCTCGCGTACTCGGCGTTGATCACGGCGATGGATCGCAACGTGGGCCGCGTGGTTCGCAGGCTTGAACAGCTCGGCGTGCGCGGCGAGACGCTCATCATCTTCACCTCCGACCAGGGTTGGAACGCCGGACATCACGGCGTGTGGGGCAAGGGCAACGGGACGATCCCGTTCAACATGTACGAGGAGTCGATTCGCGTGCCGCTGCTCTGGAATCTGCCCGGCGCAATCAAGCCCGGCTCAACCGCGGCGATGGTCTCGAACTACGACTTCAGACTCACGCTGCTTGACTATCTCGGCATCGGCGCGCCGGAAGATCCGAAGAGCCCTGGCCGGAGTTACGCCTCGGTGTTGCGCGGCGGCGGGTCCGCCGAACGGCGCACACTCTACTTCGAGTACAGCTACGTGCGCGCGCTGCGCACGGATCGATGGAAGTACGTTCACCGCGCGGAGGGCCATCCCAGCGAACTCTTCGATCTGGCTTCGGACCCCGGCGAGCGGAAGAACATCATCGCCGAAGCGAGCAGGGATGCGGCACGTTTGAGAAGAGACCTGGATATGTTTTTCTCGCGGCTCGGCGCTCCGCCGCTCGAGTCGTGGCGATCGACCACGAGGCAGCAGATTCCGGAATGAGGACGATCGCGTTCCTCCTGCTCGCCGCGGCCGCGGGCGCGCAGGACAAGCCGAAGCCAACGGCGGAGCCGCAGGCCGATTCACAGGACGCGCGCGCCCCGGCGCAGCGGCGGCGCATCGAGATGAACCTGCTTGGCGCCGCCGACACAGAGGGCGGCGAGAGCCGGCGCAATGAGAACATCCAGTTCAACCTGGTCGATAACAACGCGCTGAAGGAGCTCAACCTTCGCGTCGGCGTGAGCGCAACGATTGTGCAGGAGTTCAAGCCCGACCGCGGCTACTTCGGCGCGGAGTACGGCAACGCGCCTGCGCCGCCCCTGCACGTTCCGGCGCGAAGCGTCGCGGGATTTCACGGTCTGCTGCGCTGGGCGCATCTGAACAGCGTGACGACGGCGCGCACGTTTTTCCAGGCGGGCGATGTGCAGGCCGCGCGCGAGAACGATTACGGATTTCAGGCCGGCGCGAACCTCGGCAAGCGCTGGCGGTTCAGCGCCGACGGCGGACAGTTGAAGATCCGCGGCAGCGTGAACGGCAACGTTCTTGTGCCGAAGGCGGATGAGCGGACCGCGCTCACCACCGAACCCGCGACGCGCAGCATCATCGAACGCTATCTCGCCGCATTCCCCGCGCAGTTGCCCAATCGCACCGACATCAACCCGCGCGCGCTCAACACCAACGCCCCGCAGCGCATCAATCACGATCTTGCCGGAGCGCACCTGGAATCGATCGCGAGCGCGCGCGACCGCCTGATCTTCGCGTACAACTTCACAGGGCAGGATGTCGAACCGTTCCAGTTTGTCGCGGGGCAGAACCCCGATTCGCGCATCAAGTCGCACCGCGCCCGCGTCACGTGGAACCGCCAGTGGAGCGCGGCCACGCTGCTCGATGTCACCGCCGGCTTCGACCGGCTTGGCACGCTGCTGACGCCGGAGCCGCGCGCGGTTGGACCGATGGTCTTGGTCGCAGGTCTCACCACGCTGGGTCCGGAAGCGATCATTCCGATCGACCGCTCAATCAATCTCTTCCGTTACGCGGCGTCTATTCGTCACGTTGCAGGCGAACACACGTTCATCGCGGGCGCCGACACGACGCGCCGTCAATTGAACGGCACGGAGACCGATGCGCATCGTGGGTTCTTTTCGTTCAGCAACGACTTCGGGCGCGATGGGATCACCAACTTCAGGCTGGGGCTGCCTTCGCAGCACATCATCGCGATCGGCAACGTGCACCGCGGCTTCCGCAATTGGGATCTCGGCTTTTACGCCGGCGACGTCTGGCGTTTGCGTCCCGCGACGACGGTCAATTTCGGATTGCGCTATCAACCCGTGACGACGCCGGCGGAAGTGAACAACCTCAACGATGTGCCCTACGACTGCGACTGCAACAACCTGGCGCCCACCTTTGGAATCGCACAGCGGCTGCCCGCGCGATGGGGCGTGTTCCGCGCAGCGGGAGGCGTTCAATTCGGCGAGATCTTCCCGCCGACGTTTCACCAGGTGCGGTTCAGCCCGCCGGGCAGCGTGAAGATTGTCGTGACGGCGCCGAGCCTCACCGATCCGCTGGGCAATCTGCCCGGAGGCGGACTGGCCGATGCAAAGGGCAACATGTATGTTCTCGATCCCGAGCTTGCGACGCCTTACGCGTATCAGTACAACGCGAGCTGGGAGCCTGAGCTTTCGGAGTCGTGGAGAGTTCAGCTCGGCTACGTGGGCAGCCGGCAGCACAAGCTGTTCACGATGTGGTATCTCAACCGCGCACATCCCGCGCCCGGCATTCCGCAGACCACAGCCACGATCAACGCTCGCCGTCCGAACCATAAGATCGCGGACTACCGCTGGGTTCTCAACGGCTCGCGCGGATACTACGACGCCGCGCGCGTGGCGCTGATTCTGCCGCGCCGGCGCGGCGTGGCGCTCGACGCGGCTTATTGGTACAGCAAGGCGATGGACCTCGGCTCCGCGTACACCAACACCGCGTACGACGCGGACTCGCGGCTCGGCCGCAGCCAGAGCGAATTCGAGACGCACCGCGACATGAAGGCGCTGAGCCAGTTCGATCAGCCGCACGCGTTTCTGCTGAGAGGGTCGTGGACCGCGCCTGCCGCGCCCGGCGCGTGGCGGCGGCTGTGGGGCGGCTGGTCGCTGTCGGGCGTGATTCTGATGAAGCAGGGCACGCCGTTCACAGTGTCGGCGGGCTCCGACGCGCCGGGCTACGGGAACGTGGACGGCAACGGGGGCGACCGGCCCAATCTGGCCGATCCGTCCATCCTGGGACGCACGATCGGCAATCCGGACACTTCACGCGCCATGCTTCCACGTGCGGCGTTTTCGTACATGCAGCCCACGGACGAGAGCGGCAACCTCGGCCGCAACACGTTCCGGCGCGGCGGCATCCGCAACGTGAACGCGGCGGTGACGCGCGTGTGGGAACTCAGCGCCGCGCGCAAACTCACGTTCCGCGCGGAGTCGATCAACCTCACCAACACGCCGCAGTTCGCCGAACCGGGCGCCGAGCTCGCGAATCCGAATTTCGCTCAGATCACCAATACGCTCAACGAAGGACGGACGCTGCGGTTCGGGATCCAGCTCGGTTGGTGAGAATCCGCACAGCCTTCAGGCTGTGCGCCGTTTGCTACACTAGCGCGGAGCAGGGAACTGGGAACCCTGGGCAGATTGTGGAGGGAACATGTTGGGGATGCGCCGTGTCCGCACTGTGCTTGTTGTTTTGGGTTTCTGCGGCCTGTTGAGCGCGCAGAGCGGGGGCCGGGTTGATTTCCGGCGCGACGTACAGCCGCTGTTCAAGCAGCACTGCTACGAGTGCCACGGTCCGACGCAACAGATGAGCGGCTTCCGTCTGGACCGGCGTCGGGACGCGATGCTGGGCGGGACCATTGCCGTGATCGGTCCAGGCAACAGCGCCGGCAGCAGGCTGTATCAGAAGCTGATCGGGAACGAATTCGGGATGCGGATGCCGCCGGCGGGTCCGCTGAAGGACGAACAGATCCGGATCATCCGCGACTGGATCGACCAGGGCGCCGAGTGGCCGGACGACCTCGCCGGCGATGTGCCGCCGCCGCCCTTGAATCCGAAGGCGGCGCGCATGATGCAGGCGCTGCGGGACGGCGACCGCGCCGGATTCCGCAAAGCAGCCAAGGAATCGCCGGCGTCAATGAATGGCTTCGGGCCTGGAGGCGCAACACCGCTGCTCTATGCGGCGCTCTACGGCGAAGTCAACGACGTGAGGCTGCTGCTCGATGCCGGCGCCGACCCGAACAAGTCGAGTCTCGAGGGGTCGACGCCGCTGATGTGGGCCGTGCCGGATCCGGAAAAGACGAAACTGCTGCTCGAGCGCGGAGCGCGGGCGGACGCGCGCTCGAACGACGGCCGCACGGCCCTGCTCATCGCGTCGGGATGGCGAAACTCGAGCGCGACGCTGGCGCTGCTGATGAAGGCGGGCGCGAATCCTTCGGCGACTTCGCCGCTCGGCGATTCGCCGCTGGCGGAGGCGGCTTACGTCGGCGACGCCGATGCGGTCCGGACGCTGATTCAGGGCGGAGCGGAGCTGACGCAGCTCGGGTTCGTCGTGTTCAACTCCATCTGGAGCGATTGCACAAAGTGCTTTGACCTGATCGCCAAGGCCGTTCAGCCCGCGGATCTTGAGATGGCCCTGATCCGGCTCGCCAATCTTGGGAACACTTCCGCGGTGAAGTTCCTTTTGGATCGAGGCGCGAATGCGAAGTCGAACGGGGGACCGGTTGGCCATCCGCCGCTGGTGGCGGCCGCGGGGTCCGACGAGTTGCCGTTGGAGATTGTCAGTGCACTGATCCAACGCGGGGCCGACGTCAGCGGACGCAACCGGCACGGGCAAACGGCGCTTCAACTGGCGCGGATGCGCGGCGATGCCAAGGCCGTCAAGATGCTCGTGGCAGCGGGCGCCAAGGATGAGGGCGCGCCAGGCGCGCAGGCTCCCTCGCCGGCGCCGGCCGCCTCGCCGCGCGCCGCGATCGAGCGGAGCCTGCCGCTGCTCCAGCGGGTCGATGTGGACTTCTTCAAGAAGGCAGGCTGCGTGTCATGCCACAACAACTCGCTGACGGCGATGAGCGTCGCGGCGGCGCGCAAGGCGGGCATCGCGGTGAACGAGACGGCGGCGCGAGAGCAGTTGAAGTTGTACGGCCGCTATCTGGAAGCGTGGCGCGAGCGGCTGCTGCAAAACCACGGCATTCCCGGCGATGCCGATACGGTGAGCTACATTTTGCTGGGGCTGGCCGCGGAGAACTACGCACCCGACGCGGCCACGGACGCAGCGGCGCGATACATCGCAAGCCGCCAACTGGCCGACGGCTCGTGGCGCGTGATCATTCACCGGCCGCCGATCGAGTCGAACGACATCGAGGTGACGGCGGCTTCGATGAGGGCGCTCCAGGTCTACGCGCCGAAGTCGCGGAAGGCGGAGTACGAGCAGGCCTTCGCGCGCGCGGCGGCATGGCTTGCGAAGTCCGCTCCGAAGACGACGGAGGAACATGCTTTCCGCGTTCTGGGCCTGGTTTGGGCGAAAGCGGAGCGCGAGGTGGTTCGCGGCGCAGTTCGCGGACTTGTGAAAGAGCAGCGGCCCGATGGCGGGTGGGCGCAGATCCCCTCGCTCGCCAGCGACGCGTACGCCACCGGGGAGGCGCTGGTCGCGCTGGCAGAGTCGGGCGAGGCCGGGACGCAGGATGACGCGTTTGCGAAGGGCGTGCGCTTTTTGCTGAGTACGCAGCTTGGCGATGGGTCGTGGTTGGTCAAGACACGGGCCATCCCTTTGCAGCCTTACTTCGACGCGGGCTTTCCGCACGGCGTTGATCAGTGGATCTCGGCGTCGGGGACGAACTGGGCGACGATCGCGTTGGCGAAGGCCGCGGGGACTGTTTCCGCCAGGAGGTGACCGCTGGGCTACACGCCCATTAGCGGATCGCGGATCTCCTTGTGGCCGCCTTCGACGGCCCACTGTTCCGGAGTGGCATCGAACTGACTGTCGCGGAGCTTGGTGGAGGCGCCGCGCGCGAGCAGGAACTCGGCGACCGCAGTGTGTCCGTTGCGGCATGCGCCCCGGAAAGCGTCGGAGATGACGTCGCCTCTCATGCAGGCGGATTCGGCGACCCAGTGGTCGTTGGGTTGTTCGGGAATGGCGCGCCTCGCGGTGTTGCCGCCCGCATCCAGGAGGGCGCGCACCCACTCCAGCTTTCCCGGGCTCGCCGCGGCAACGAGGCTCATGCCTTGGGCCCCAGGCGACAGGAGGACGTCCGCGACTCTCGAGCTGCCGAGGTGCGCAGCCCAGTCGAAGGGTGTGGCGCCCCATGAGGTCTTCGCTTCGATGTCCGCGCCTGAATCGAGGAGCGTCTCCGCGATGTCGCAACGATCCAGCTCCGCGGCCCAGTGCAGAGGGGTTTTGTGATGCTCGTCCACGGCGTATCCGAGGGCGGGGGCGTTGTGCAGAAGGCGCTCAACTGCTCGGGCGTCGCCATCCTTGACGGCCTGGAGGATTGCGTCCGCTGCGTCCATGGATTTCAGTCCTCGCCCCTTGGCCCAGCGTCAAGGCGTTAGATTGACTCGCCGCGGGAGTTTTTCAAAGCGAGGGTCCTTGCGCAGCGAATCGTAAAGCGGCTCAGTGGCGAGTTCTCCCAGCAGCCGACTGCGTTCTTCGCAGGCCTTGTCGAACTATTGGAAGCCAAGGTCCTTTACTCCGAGGCCGGGATAGCCGGCCGCCAACGCCATGGCCGCCTTTTCCCCTCAGTTCCTGCGCGCCTCCACGTCCCTTACCAACGCTACGGCGCGTTCCCGTTGGCGGGCCCCTACCAACGCCAGAACCAGACGCGCGATGAGATCCGGGTCGTCTGCCATCAGCTTGACGGCCCGTTCGAGGGCGTGGATCGCCCGGCCGTAATCGCGTTTCTGGATCCAGGCGAGGCCGCCCGGGATAGCCGGAACGAAATCCGCCGAGTTCAGCAGGTTCAGCTCGCGGGGACGCAGTTCGGATGCCTCAGGAACACGAAGGCCGCCACCGGTCGTCGTGAAAGTAATTCAGCGAGCCATCTTGCACGCTCTGGAACTGCGAGTAAAAAGGCGGACCGGGTGGGACGGCGGTGCGAACCGCAGATTCGGCGATCACGACCGCCGCAACCAAGCCCAGGAAGGCTGTTCCTGTAGAAAGTCGCGGCGGCCGATCGGGGATCGGCCGGCAACCCTGCGTTACAGGCGGTTGATGAGGCTCGCCACGTAGCCGCCGCCGAAGCCGTTGTCGATGTTGACGACGCTGACGTTGCTGGCGCAACTATTGAGCATCGAGAGCAGCGACGCCAGGCCGTTGAAGTGCGAGCCGTAGCCGATGCTGGTGGGGACCGCGATCACCGGGCAGCTCACCATCCCGGCGATCGCGCTGGGCAGAGCGCCCTCCATGCCCGCGCAGACGACGATCACGCGGGCGTCCTTGATGCGGTCGAAGTTGCCGAAGAGACGGTGGATTCCCGCCACGCCGACATCGAAGATGCGCTCGATCTCATCGTTGCCCATGATTTCGGCGGTGACGGTGGCTTCCTCGGCCACCGGCAGATCCGTGGTGCCGGCGCAGACGATCGCCATCTTCCCCTTGCCGAGGACCTTTCTGTCGCGCCACACGCGCAACGCGCCGGAACGGGGGAAGTACTCGGCATCGGCGTAACGCTCGGCGAGTTTTTCATACGCCTCGCGCGTGGTTCGCGTCGCCAGGACATTCGAGGACCGCTCGAGCAGCCGGCAGGCGATCTCGCTCACTTCGTCGGCCGTTTTGCCCTTGCCGAAGATGACTTCGGGCAGGCCGACGCGGATCGCGCGGTGGTGGTCCAGCGTCGCGTAGCCGAGGTTCTCGAAGGGCATGTGGCGCAGGCGCTCGAGCGCCTGGTCGATGTCGACATCGCCGCTGCGCACCTCCTCCAGCAGCGATTTCAGTTGGTCGCGGTCCATTGTGTCTCCTGGGCGGGCTCAGCCGCCGCGTCATCAGAAGTCGAGAACCATTCCCGCCTTCAAGTTGTGCTTCTTCGCCGTCCCCGCTTTCAATTCCAGCACGTAGAGCGCCTTGAATGCGCCGCCGTAGGTGAGGCATTTCTCCTGCGGTCCGGGGCAGGGCGGCGCCTGGTGGACGATCTGGACGATGCGGCGGTCCTTGTCGAGCCAGATGAGGTCGAGCGCCACCTTCACTTCGTACATCCAGTAGGGATAGTTGCCCTCCCGGTTGTGCAGGAAGAGCATGCCGCGGTCTTCGTCGAGCGATTCGCGGTACTTCATGCCGCGCAGCATGTCCTCGGCGCTGATGGCCACCTCGGCGCGCACCTTGTAGCCGTCCGGCAGGACCACCAGTCGCGTGTTGTACTCGTCCACCGTCGCCGCCCGCGGGCCGCACGCGGTGAGAAAAAGGGCTGAAAAGACAAAAAGAGCGGCCGCCGCGGGCAGGAAGCGAAGCATCGAATAAAATGGTATCTAGATTTCTTCCCCGGATGCAGCAAGCTCAACAGAGTGCGATCGCGCGGCCGAACCTGTGGCGCCGCTTTGTGCTGACGCTGGAGATGATCCGGTTCGAGCACTCGGTGTTCGCCCTGCCGTTTGCGCTCACGGGCGCGCTGCTGGCGTGGCGCGAGTCGGGTTACGCGAGCGCGGGGCTGGCGGCGAAATTCGGCTGGATCGTGCTGGCGATGGTGGGCGCGCGCTCGGCGGCGATGGCGTTCAATCGCGTTCTTGACGCCGATATCGACGCCCGCAATCCGCGGACGAGAATGCGGCACATCCCCGCCGGCATCCTGAGCCGCGCATTCGCCTGGAGCTTCATCTTCGCTTCGGCGGCCGTGTTTATCCTGGCCGCGGGGATGCTGAATCCGCTGTGCCTGAAGCTGGCGCCGGCCGCGCTGGCGGTGCTGTTCTTCTATTCGTGGACGAAACGCTTCACGTCATTTTCGCACCTCGTGCTCGGCTTCGCGCTCGGCATCGCTCCGTCGGCGGCGTGGATCGCGATGACCAGCGCGCTCGACCCGCGCATCATCTGGCTCACTGCGGCCGTGACGCTGTGGACCGCGGGGTTCGACATCATCTACGCCTGCCAGGATTACGAGTTCGACACGCGCGAAGGACTTTTCAGCCTGCCGGCGCGGCTTGGCATCCCCGGCGCGCTGCGTGTCGCGCGGCTGTTTCATCTCGGAATGATCCTTTGCCTGAACTCGCTCGCCGCCTCGCTCGGCCTGGGGTGGGTGGCGTATGCGGGCATCGCCGTCGTCGCGGCTCTTCTGTTGTGGGAACATCGACTGGTCAAGGACGACGACCTTTCCCGCGTGGACGCCGCGTTCTTTACGATGAACGGCTATGTGAGCCTGCTGTTCTTCGCGTTTTTGGCCGCTGAGATCGTCTTCTTCCGGAGGAGTTGAATGCCCGCGCTCGAGCCGATCATTGACGACCCACGCCTGGCGCCGATTCTGGAGAAGGTCCGCAACGGCGAGCGGCTCTCGTTCGACGACGGCATTGCTCTCTATCGCTCGCACGACCTGCTGGCCGCCGGCTACATGGCCAACATCGTGCGCGAGCGGCTGCACGGCAATATCACGTTTTTCAACGTCAACCGGCACATCAATCCCACCGACGTCTGCGTGGCGAGCTGCCGGCTGTGCGCGTTCGGCAAGAGGGCGCGCGATCCGAAGGCGTATACGATGTCGCTCGAAGAGGTGTGGCATCGCGCCGGCATCGGGTGGAGCGAGGCGATCACGGAGTTTCACATCGTCGGCGGGCTGCATCCGGAGCTCACCATCGAATGGTACGCAGAGATGCTGCGCGGGCTGAAGGAGCGTTTCCCGCAGGTGCATCTGAAAGCGTTCACGATGGTCGAGATCGCGTACCTTTCGAAGCGGTTCAAGACGCCGATTGAGGAGGTGCTGCGGCGGTTCAAAGATGCGGGCATGGACTCGCTGCCCGGCGGCGGCGCGGAGATCTTCAGCGAGCGCGTGCGGCGCATCATCTGCGACCACAAGATCGACGGCAACGAGTGGATCGACATCGCGCGCGCGGCGCACAGGATGGGGCTGAAGAGCAATTGCACAATGCTCTACGGGCACATCGAGAACGACGAGGACCGCGTGGATCACCTGATGCGGCTGAGGAGTTTGCAGGACGAAACCGGGGGATTCGTCACCTTCATTCCGCTGGCGTTTCATCCGGAAAACACGCCGCTGGAGCACATTCCGAAGACGACGGGTTTCATGGATCTGAAGAACATCGCGGTGGCGCGGCTGATGCTGGACAATATTCCGCACATCAAGGCGTACTGGGTGATGATGACGCCGAAGATCGCGCAGATCGCACAGCGCTTCGGGGCGGACGACATCGACGGCACTGTCGTCGAGGAGCGCATCTATCACGACGCCGGCGCCGAGACCAGCCAGGGATTGCGCCGCGGCGAGCTGCTGCGGCTGATTCGCGAAGCGGGGCGCGAGCCGGTGGAGCGGGATACGCAGTACCGCCGCGTGGAGCGCAAGGACGAGACGACGTTCGCGATTCTTGTTTAGCGTCAGCGCACGGAGAACAGCCGGGTGGCGAGGATGTGGCCGTAAAACTTCACGAGGTTCGCGCAACTGTAGTCTGCTTGCTCGCCTCCATCCTTTGTTGGATCGAAGCGGATGTCGAGGATGTCGCCCTTTTTCAGCATGTCCAGCGTGCCGGTTTCCCGGCGCCGCCAGACGTTGGCCTTCGGGCTCACGCGAGCGGTGACCGGCTTGCCGTTGTGAAGGACGCGCAGCACGCGACCTTCCCGCGAGAGGAGCTCGCATCCGGCCATTGAGCGGAACGGCGGGCGCATCAGGGCTGTTTTGAGTGCTGGTTCGCAACGAGAGGCGTGGGGCAGGCGGACGGCATGCCTGCGATGAACATCCGGAGGCCGAGGCGCAATCTGACTGGTTGCTCCTGCTGTCCGCATTATGAACCGGTTTTCGAACGCATTCGCGCCCGGAAACGGCATGAGCGCTGCGCTAAGCTGGCAGCATGAGCTTTACGCGTTTCCTTTTGGGTTCACTTGTTTTTGCGATTGTGCTGTGGGGCCAGACGCCGGCGGGTCAGGCGCCCGCCGGCCAGGCCGCTGCGACACCGCGCGAGGACGGCCTCTACGCGATCATGCAGACGTCCATGGGGCAGTTCGTGATCAAGCTGTTCGAGCAGGAGTCCCCGATTACGGTCAACAACTTCGTCGATCTGGCGACGGGGCGGAAGGCCTGGACCGATCCGAAGACCAACGCCCGCGTCCGCCGGCCGCTTTACAACGGCCTGATCTTTCATCGCGTCATCCCCGGCTTCATGATTCAGGGCGGCGATCCGACCGGCACCGGCATGGGCGGCACGGACGTGATCAAGGACGAGTTCAGTCCCACACTAAAGTTCGATGTCCCCGGACGGCTGGCGATGGCCAACGCCGGGCCCGGCACTGGCTCGTGCCAGTTCTTCATCACTGAAGTCCCAACGCCTCACTTGAACGGCAAGCACACGATCTTCGGCCAGGTGGTGGAAAACCAGGAGTTGGTCGGCCGCATCGCGCGCGTGCCGCGCAACGCGCAGGACAAGCCGCAGACGCCGGTGAAGATCGAGAAGCTGTCGTTCGAACGTTGGAAGGGCGGGGCGATGGTTCCGCTGCGCCCGACTGCGGCGAAGAAAGCCGCCCCGGTGAAAAAGACGGCGCCGGCGGTGAAGAAGAGCGCGCCGGCGGCGAAGAAGTAGCAGATCAGGGCAGGGGATTGTCGATCGGCACTTCGGCGTAGAACAGTTCCTTGCCCGTTGCCCCTTCACGGATTCCCGTGATGTAGAGGAAGGCGTCGCGGCGGTGGCGTGTCTGGAAGTAGAGGAAGCCGTGAGCGGCGTCTCCGCCGAGGAGTGACTTCGCGGCCCAGGCGCGCGCGTCGAGCTCGATGTTGGCCAGGGGGTTTCTCTTCTTCGGCAGCGGGATCGGCGAGGGATAGCGCGGGCCTGTGTTGGGGCGCTTCACGCCCATCAGGTACGGGAGCTCCTGCGCGGGCGTGGGGTTCACGACATAGCCGCCCTTGGCCTGGTATTGCACCACCATTTTGTCGAGCAGAAGCGCCTGCGCGCCCGTGTTCTCGACGATGAGCAGAATGGGCAGCACGCCGTATTCGTTGGGATTCACTTTGCCGAACGCAAGGCGCGTCTCCTCGTCGGACTCGTACTTCACGGCGGCGATTTTCGCAGGTCCGACGGTCTGATGGGAGGGATAGGATGACGCGGGTTGCGGGCGGAACGGCGTCACCTCCTTTCCGCTCTGCGCCAGAAGCGCCGCGGCGCCGCACGCCGCTATACTCAGGACAACGGCCAACTTGTCGCGCAATCTCATTTATCTCCTCTACTGGTCGCTCCAGTTCGCTACGTTTCCATTTCTCCTAATTTATCTGGCGCGCCGGGTGCTGAGAAACCGCGCCTACCTGCGGGCGCTCGGCGAGCGCTTCGGCAGGCTGCCGAGCACAATGTACCGGACGGAGCCGGGGGCGATCTGGTTGCACGCGGTGAGCGTCGGGGAGGCGATCACGGCGATTGCGCTGCTGAAGCGGATTCGCGCGGAGATGCCCTATGCGCCGCTGTATGTGTCGGTGACGACGCTGGCCGGGCGCGCGATGGCGGAGGAGAAGCTGGCGGGGCTGGCGGACGGGGTCTTCTATGCGCCGCTGGATTATCGCTTCGCGGTGCGCCGTGTGCTGCGGCGTTTGAAGCCGTCGGTGGTCGTTGTCATGGAGACGGAGATCTGGCCTAACCTGTGGCGCGACGCGCGGTTGTCGGGAGCGCGGCTGATTGTGGTGAACGGGCGGATTTCGGACAAGGCTCTGCTGCGGTATCGCCGGTGGGGGTGGTTTTTCCGCGCGATTCTGCCCTGGGCGGATGAAGTCCTGGCGCAGGATGAGCGTGCGGCCGGGCGGTTTCTCGAGCTGGGCGCGAAGCTGGTGTCGCCGGCGGGGAATCTGAAGTACGATTTTGATCCCGCGGGCGCTGCGCCTCCGCAGTCCATCGCGGATTTCATCGCCCGCTGCGCGCCGTCGCACGTCTGGATCGCGGCGAGCACGATGCCGCCCGCCTGGGAGAGCGATCCGGATGAGGACGATGTCGTCATTGAGGTGTTCAGGCGGCTTGCGCTGTCGCATTCGCGGCTGTTGACGATCCTCGTGCCGCGCCGACCGGAGCGGTTTGACTCCGCGGCGGAGAAGCTTGCGGCGGCCGGTGTTTCGTTTGTTCGCCGCACGTCGATTGGTGAGAACTCCACGCTGGCGCTGCCGGGCGTCTTGCTGCTGGACACAATCGGCGAGCTGAGCAGTCTGTTTCCGCTTGCGGATGCGGTGTTCATGGGCGGCAGCCTGGTGGATCGCGGCGGGCACAACATTCTCGAGCCCGCGATTTGCGGCGCGCCCGTGATCACCGGTCCACACCTGGAGAATTTTGCCGAGATCGCGGAAGCGTTTCGCGAGGCGGCTGCGGTCGTCACGGTTCGCAGCGGCGACGAGTTGGCTGACGCTGTAGAGCGGCTGCTTGCGAATCCTGCTGAACGCGAACAGCTCGGCCGGCGGGGCAGAGAGGTGGCGGGCGCGCAGCGCGGGGCGGCGGGCCGGGCGATGGAATGCTTGCGGCACGCTTACGATCTCGGCTTGGTGCGGCCGTGGCCGCCTTGGCCGGCCCGCGTTGTGTTTGCGCCGCTGTGCGGCCTGTGGGCGATCGGGACTCGGATTCACCGCGCGATGCGGTTCATGGGTGTCGAGCTGCCCGGCGTGCCCGTGATCAGCGTCGGCAATGTCGCCATGGGCGGGACGGGCAAGACCCCGTTCACCATCTGGCTGAGCGGGAAATTGAAAGAAGCGGGGCGCAGTCCGGCGGTGCTGCTGCGCGGCTACCGGCGTGCGGGCGGCGGCGCTGTCGAGGTCTTCGCGCCCGGGGACCGGCCTCCGGTCGAAATCGCGGGTGAAGAGGCGCTGCTGCATTTGCGCGCGGGCCATGCGGCCGTGGGAGTCGGAGCGGATCGACTGGCCGCGTATCACCGCCTGCAAGCCACGGGGATGCGCGTCGATGTCGTGCTGCTCGACGACGGATTCCAGCACTGGCGGATGCGCCGCGAGGCGGACATTGTGCTGATCGACGCGGTGGACCCTTATCGCGGCGGGCTCTTTCCTCAGGGTCTGCTGCGCGAGGGTTTTTCCGCGCTCGTTCGAGCCAGCGCCATCGTCCTGATGCGCACCGTTCCGGGGCGCACGTACCCCGCGCTGGTGGGCCAGATCAGCCGGTTCAACAACGAGGCGCCGGTCTTCTTTGCGCGGCTCGTGCCGCGCATCGACCCGCTGCCAGACGAAGTCACGGCGGGCGCGTTTTGCGCGCTCGGCAATCCCGAGGCGTTCCTGCAATCACTGCGGCAGACGGGGGTCGCGCCGGCGTTTCTGAAGCGCTTCCCCGATCATCATCACTACACCGCGGCGGACCTCGATCCGCTCGCGGCGCGCGCGGATGTGCTGATCACAACCGCGAAGGACCTCGCCAACATTCCGCGCGAGCTGGCGGCGCGGCTGAATCTCCGCGTGCTCGAAGTCGAGGTCGAGGTGGATGACGAGGCGGCGCTGCTGGCGCTCATCGGCGAACGCCTTCAATCGCCAGCAGCTTTCGCTTGAACTCCAGCCTCACCGCGAAGCCGCCCAGGCCGCCGTCCGACGTGACGACGCGGTGGCACGGGATGAAGATCGGGATCGGGTTCGCGTGGTTGGCTCCTCCGACGGCGCGCGCCGCTTTTGGATTCCCGGCCACTTTCGCGATGCCGGCGTAAGTCCTCACTTCGCCGTAGGGGATTTCGCAGAGCGCTTTCCAGACTTCGCATTGAAAGTGCGTGCCCTCGGCTTCAAACGGCACCGTGAAGACGCGCCGCCGCCCGGCGAAGTACTCGCGGATCTCTCGCGCGGCTTGGCGCAGGATCGGATCGTCGTCCGTCCGGCCCGCCTCGTCCCAGCCCGGCGGCGACTCTGCGGCGCTCGTCGAGAACGCGGCGCCGGTGAGCTTCTCCCCGTCGGACTGGAGAAAGAACGCGAAGCCCGGCTCCAATTCGATCGCGGTCCAGTGCGGCATGCGTTCAGTATAATCGTCGGTTCGACTCCATGCCTCCGGGATTCCTGCGCGCAGTCGGCATCCTTTGCTTCATCATCCTTCTCGCCTGGATTGTGCTCAACGCCATCCAGCAGGACCGCACGATCCACACCGAAGTCGAGATCGACGCGCCCGCTGAAAGGGTCTGGCGGGCGATCTCGACGTTCTCCGACTATCCGTTCTGGAATCCCTTCATCAAGCAGATCTCGGGGCAGGTCCAATACGACGCGCGGCTGGATGTCACGGTGCAGCCGCCCGGTTCGTCTTCATTCAGCTTCATCGCGCGCGTCACCGAGGCGGAGGCTTACAAAGCGCTGGCCTGGCGCGGCGGACTCGTTGTCCCTGGCCTGTTCACGGGCACGCACAGCATTCGTCTCGAGCGGCTGCCCGGAGACCGGACGCGCGTGATTCACGCGGAGAGCTTCACGGGGCTGCTGGTCGGGCTCGCGACGTCCGGAATCCTCGACCGCACCGAGCAGGGGTTCCATGCGATGAACCGCGCGCTGAAGCAGCTTTGCGAGAAGCCCCGCACACCCTAATCCGGCTGACTCAAGCAGGCCATCCCGGCGCCTCCGCGATCGCCGTGGCCGGCCCGAAGGACGAAGCGCTGGTGCGAAGGGCTGTTGCCGACAGCTTTTGCGATGAAGACGCCCGCGGACCATCCGCATGCCCGCCCCGATGCGGCGCGCAGCCTGCGCTTATGACATCTCAGGCGAACGTGGGCGTACCGTCCGGCTAGACCGGAACCGGGTGGCGCTCGAGTGGCGTCTCGCGACCGTCGCGATGCACGACCTTAGCGTGAACAGTGAACGTTCCCCAGCCCGACGTGTCGAGGCGGGAGTTCGTCGTGCGATCGTTCATACGCCCGGCTGGATTGTCAAACGTCGGATGCAAAACGTACAGGGCGCGGCCGGCTGCGTCCAGGTCCTCCTGCGTCCCATTGATCCAAGCCGGCCACCGCCAGCGATCGTTGCCCAGATATTCCCGGCTCCGTTGGATCGAGAGCGCCGCGAAGAGTTTGACAAGTGCATGCAAACCACGGATCCTCCAACACGGCGCTGATCTGTTCGACCGCCTGCGCGGGCCCCAGCCGCGTTGGTCTGAGCGAACAGCGCCGCCTCCAATTCGGATTGCCCGGTCCGAACCGCGTGTGGTACTGTCTGATCACAGTCAGGAGGCTCCATGCAGCGACGCACGTTTCTCAAGGGCGGATGTGTCAGCCTTTCCGCTTTCCCATATCATCTTTACGCGGGCCCCTCGAAGAAGAGCGCCAGCGATGTCGTCGAGCTTGGCCCAAAGAAGGTCAAAGTCTCGCGGCTCGCCATGGGCACAGGAACGAACGGCGGCGGCGGAAGCTCGAACCAGACGCGCAAGCTCGGCGTCGGCGGCGTCGCGGACATGCTGCGGCACGCGTACGACCACGGGGTCTTCTTCTTCGACGCCGCCGATCAGTACGGCACTCATCCTCACGTGCGCGAAGCGTTGAAAAAACTTCCGCGCGAAAAAGTCACGATCCTGACCAAGACCCACGCGAACACCGCGGCCGAGATGAAGTCCGATCTGGAGCGCTACCGGCGCGAGCTGGGCACGGACTACATTGACATTCTGTTGCTGCACTGCATGATGGACCCTGACTGGCCCACCCGCAAGCAGGGCGCGATGGAGTACATCGTCGAGGCGCAGGCCAAGGGTCTTGTCCGCACCAAGGGCGTTTCGTGCCACACGCTGGGCGCATTGAAGACTGCGGCGAAGACGCCTTGGGTTGAAGTCGACCTCGCGCGCATCAACCCGGCGCAGGTGGCGATGGACGCCGATCCGGCCACCGTGCTTTCGGTGCTCCGCGAGATGAAGGCGGCGGGCAAGGGCGTCATCGGCATGAAGATCCTGGGCGCGGGAAGGTTGCGCAGCCGCGCGGACGAGAGCCTGCAATACGCGCTCGCGCAGGACGTTGTCGATTGCTTCACCATCGGCAGTGAGAGCATCGCCGAGTTCAACGACCTGGCCGCGAAGATTCAGTCCGCTTCGGTCCGCGGCTGAGGATCCGAGTGGACATCACCGACGCTTACGGCCACTGCGGCTTACGCAAGTACAAGCCGGTTGAGGACGTGCGTGCGATCATGCAGCGCAACGGAGTCGTGCGCGCGGTGCTGGCGCAGCATCTCGGGGAATACGACAACAGCTACATCGAAGGCATCGTGGCCGCGGCGCCGCGCAAATTCGCCGGCGTGTTTCTCGTGGACCTCGCCTCAGAGCGGGCCGCGGACGATGTCACGCGCTGGACGCGGCGCGGAGTGTTTCGCGGCATCCGCATGCCCGCGGAGTCGCTCGCTACGCAGCGCGCGCTGTGGCAGTGGGCCGCGCATCTGCGGTTGAATTTCGTTGTTTATGGCGCCATTGCCGCGCACGCGCGCGAGCTCGGCCGGTTTGCGCGGGAGAATGCGCAGTCCGTCATCCAGATCGCGCACCTGGCGTTTCCCGTGGCGGCGGAATCGCCGGCGTTCAATTCAACGCGGCCTGCTCTTGCGCTCGCCGAACAGCCCAACGTCGTTGTGCAAATCTCGGGGATGCACTCCTCCGGCGTCGCACCGTACGAGAATCTCGTGCCGTGGATCAGGATGCTGCACAGCGCGTTCGGCGCAACGCGGCTCGTCTACGGCAGCAACTTCCCCGTGATGAAAGAGGACTCCGTTTACTCCGCGGAGATCGATCTCATCCGGCGCGGTCAGCTCGGCATCCCCGAGCGCGCCGCGGAAGCGGTTCTCAACTCGAACGCTGTTCGCGTCTGGTTCTCCGGGCGATCCGCTCCGCGCTCCGGCTAGCTCCGCGTCCGTTTCACTTCGGTGTTGATCAAGGTGAGCGTCACGGGCTCACGCAGCTTGAACGTCATCGGGGTCTCGCTCGGGAGGACCGCCGGCTTGCCGCGCGTGCCCAGCACGAGACCCGTGCCCGCGCCGCCGCCGGCGAGCGCGCCGATGGCCGCGCCGGAGCCGCCGCTTGCGATCGCGCCGATGGCCGCTCCGAGGCCGCTGCCAATGCCGATCTTCATCGCGTCCTGCTTCGGCGTGGTCCTGGCGCGGCGTCCTACGGCGTTAGTCACGATGTCCACGGGTCCGGCGACCGTATCGATGCTCGTCAGCCGCACCGAGAGGCTCGCCACGCCTTTCACGCGGCCGCCCGGGTTCGAATGGGCCACCACGCCGCGAACCATGGCGCCCTTGGGCGCGATCAGCTTGCCCTCAACGGTGAGCGGTTCCGCCAGCGTCGCCGTGAACGGATCGCCGCTGCGGTTCGTTTTCGTCGAGACTGTGGTGAGCGAGCGCACGCGCAGCACGGCACCCGGCTTCAGGGTCACCGGCTCGGGACGCGAAAACAATTCGCGCTCGCGCTGTTCTTCATTCAAGTCGGGCTGCTTTGTGGAGGACGCCTCTGTCGTTGGAGAGCCGCATCCGGCCAGAGCCAGCGAGAGCGCCGTCACGGCCGCAGCCATTCCATGAAGGGAGTTCAGGCGGCACATCACACTATGCCTTCATGCACGGGTCGGGCCAACGTGCAAATCTTTAAGAGTCAGTTAGTTGAATCGCCGGGCAGAGAGTGGGCCGGGAAGAAAGCTCCGGTAATTCTTACCGCTGCGGATACGCTCGCTGTCAGTTGTTGCGCGGACGGAACTTCAATGAGTAGAAGAGGCCAAGCGCCAGCATCAGGATGCCCCACCACAGGCCGGCGCGGTATTCCGAGAGCATCACAGGCTGCGCCGGCGGATGGCTCTGCGCCCATATGTCGGCCCCGATGATCAGCACTCCGTAGAGCGTTAACAGCGTGCCGATGAAGAACCAGATCGAGATGCCTTTGTCGCCGCGCATGTTCTCCACCATATCAGAACGCGCCGGGAACATCGCTTCCCGGATCTGCGTATGAGGTGTTGATGCGATTCCCGCTTCTGTTTTTGGCCGCGGCCTCCTTCGCGCAGACTCACGTCGTCTTCCTCGATCCGGTTGGGAAGATCGACGCCAATCGCGCCGAGCTGAAGGAGGAGCCGCGCGTGTTTCGCCGCGTCGAGTGCGCCGAGTGCCTCGGTTGGATGAATAACGAGACAGCGCGCCGGGCCGTGGCGCTGTACGAGCTCGGCCTCAAGGCGCTCGCGGAATCCGGCAATCCCAAGAGGCAGCCGAAGGAGTATTACATCGCGCTCACGCCGGGCGGGAATCATGCCGCCGTCGGATTCCGCGTGCAGACCGGCGCCGGCATCGAAGAGCATCCCGGCCACGCCTACATCCTGTTGGACCGCGAAGCCGGGCGATTTCAGAACACAATCCTGCACGAGACCGGGCACGTCGTGATGGCGATGCTGGCAGGGGGAAAGCAATTGCCGCGCGCCGATGTGAGCCCGATCCCTCATTCGACGGCCTCGCTGACCGATCGCGCCACCGCATTTTCCGAAGGCTGGGGCATTCACCTCGAAACGCTGGCGGCGCACCTCGCGACCGAGCAGGAGACCCGGAAGCGCTATTTCCACGAGCGGATGCTTTTCGGCGACGAGCGGTTCAGGATGAGCGAGTACTTCCGGCCGTCGGCGGACCTGGCGACGTATTCGCAGAGCCTCGCGCGCTACGCGGAGGTGCGCGACAACCACTTTGCGTTCGAGAGCGCGTGGCGCGGTGCGGACTATCTGCGCGTGCAGCTTGAAAAGGCGCGCGACTTCGCCACGGTACGCGAGCCGAACCAGCTCCTTCAGTCGGAGGGTTTTGCCGCCAGCTTCTTCTTTTCGTTTGTAGTGCGCGGGGACGGGAAGCCTTCAGACGATATCGTCGCAAGGCGGCACGAGCGCCTTCTCCGCGCCATGCAGGCGATGTTCAAGGACGTGGCGATGGAGGAAGACACGCCCTGGCTGCTCCACCTCGCCGTTGCGTACGGGCGCATGTTTCCGGACGAGGCCGCCGCGATCTACGACACGCTGAACGATCTGAGCCGCGGCGTATTTGTCGACCCGGGCGCCGCGAAGCTTTGGCGCGACCATTACCTCGCGGCTCTGCGCCTCGACTTGCAGGGTCTCAGTATTCAATCGATCAACGCGGCGCGCAAACAGTGGCGCGAACGCGTCATGGCCGATCCCAAGGCGCTGTTCTCGCGCCTCGCGCCCCAGACTCCGTGCGTCGTGAATGCGGTGAAGGTGAAGGTGGCCGCGCTGGGCGCGGAGAGCCCGCTCGTATTCGACGTCAACACCGTGCAGGAGCCGATCCTGCGCATGGTCCCCGGTCTTTCCGAGCAGCAGGCGGCGCGTCTGCTCGCCGCGCGCCCGTTCTCCAGCCGCGCGGCGTTTGAAACCGCGGCGGGCGTGAAAGTCTGCGATTAGTCGATGCCCAGCTTGTGCTGCATCTGCTCGAGCGTGATGCTCTTTGTCTCGGGATAGACCAGCATCACGGTGAACAACTGGGCCGCCATCATCACCGCGAAGACCACGAACGGCGCCGCGCCCGAAACGGCCGCGATCGGCGGGAACGACCACGAGATCAACGCGTTCATGAACCAGTGGGTGAACGAACCCAGGCTCTGGCCGCGCGCGCGCACCGCGGTCGGAAAGACTTCCGAGAGATAGACCCAGATCACCGCGCCCTGCGAGAAAGCGAACGACCCGATAAACAGGATCAGGAGCCACAGCAGGAGGTGCTGGTTGCTGTTGGTCGCGAACACCCACGCGACGCCGGCCAGCGCCAGCGCGCAGCCCACCGAGCCGATCAGCAGCAGGGTCTTGCGCCCCAGCTTGTCGATCACCGACATCGCCAGTATCGTGAACACCAGGTTGGTGAAGCCGATCGCCACGGCCTGCAAGTCGCTGGAGACCTTGTCGAAGCCCGCGCTTTTGAAGATGTCGTTCAGGTAGTACAGAATCGCGTTGATCCCGCTCAACTGGTTGAACATGCCGATCGACACGGCGAGGAAGATCGGGAAGGCGTACTTGCGCGAGAAGAAGGCCTCGCGCGCCAGGCCGCGCTCCTGGTGCAGGGACGTTGTGATCTCCTTGAGCGACTCCTCCGGATTCGGGTCGCCGGTGATTCTCAGTACGGACAGCGCCTCGAGATTTCGCCCTTTCGATGCCAGCCAGCGCGGGCTGCGGGGGATGCCGAACAGGAACGCGAAGAACGCCGCCGCGGGAAAGGCGGCCACTCCCAGTTTCCAGCGCCACTCCGCGCCGCCCGAGAACGCCAGGCCGCAGAGATAGTTCGACAGGTAAGCGAGCAGAATCCCGAAGACGATGTTGAACTGGAAGAAGCCCACCATCCTGCCGCGATAGCGCGCGGGCGCGATCTCGGCGATGTACATCGGCCCGAGCACTGACGATCCGCCGATCGCCAGGCCGCCGATAAAACGGAAGAAGACGAATGAGAACCAGTCCCACGCCACGGCGCACCCCGCGGCCGAGACAAAATAGAGAACGGCGAGAATGCGGAGCGAATCGCGGCGGCCCAGCCGGTCGCCGGGGATGCCGGCGAGAAGCGCTCCGAGGATGGTGCCCCAAAGGGCCGACGAGACAGTGAAGCCGAGGTCGGCGGGCGAAAGCCCGAACGTGGTTGTCAGGGCCGATGTCGTGCCTGAGATGACGACGGTGTCGAAACCGAAGAGCAGGCCGCCAAGGGCGGCGACGACGGTGGAGCGCAGGAGAGTGGAGTTGAGCGTCATGAGTGCGGCCTCAAAAGCCTTCCGAGAGAATCTACCACACGGCTCCGCGCCGCGTTCGCCGCAGGCGCGCTCGCGCCGCGCGTTCGTGCCGGTTCTCGCCGGCGCCCTGGCTGCTTGCCGCCGTGAGTCGCGCAAGTTGATCGGCGTTGTGCCGCAAGGCCGCACGCACCTGTTCTGGCAGAGCATTCACGCCGGGGCGATCGCGGCGGCGCGCGAGAGCGGAGTCGAGATTCTGTGGAATGGCCCGGCGACCGAGACCGACTACAACGGACAGCTCCAGATCGTCGATGCGATGATCAACCGGCGGGTGGATGCGCTCTGCCTCTCACCCATCGACCGCAAAGCGCTCGCCGGCTACGTGGAGCGGGCCGTCCGGCAGGGCATCCCGGTGGTCATCTTCGATTCCGGGATCGAGAGCGATCTCTACACCTCGTGGGTCGCCACGGACAACCATGCCGGCGGCAGGATCGCGGCTGAGCGTATCGGAGAGATCACCGGCGGCAAGGGCAAGATCGCCATGGTGTGCGGTGTGCCGGGCGTGGCCTCCACGCTGGCCCGCGAGCAGGGTTTCGAGGGGCTGATCGGCGCGCGATTCCCCGGCATCCGTATCGCCGACAAGCGCTTCGGATACTCGGATTATGCGCGCTCGCTCGCGCTCGCGGAAAACATCCTGACCGCCATCCCCGACCTCGACGCGATCTTCGCTGTCAACGAAGGAGCGACGGTAGGAACCGTACGCGCCCTCAAGTCGCGCCGCAGCGGCGTCCGCCTGGTCGGCTTCGACTGGTCGCCCGATTTGATCTCAGAACTCCAGTCCGGGGTGGTGGATTCACTCGTGGCGCAAGATCCATTCCGCATCGGTTACCTTTCCGTCCAGTCAGCGGCGCTGGCGCTCAAGAAACAGCCCGTCGAGAAAGAGCAGAAGCTCCCGGCCCGGCTCATCCGCAAAGAGGATCTGGAGCGCCCTGAGATCCGGCAACTCCTGAATCCCGACCTGAAGAAGTATCTCGGGTGAACTACTCGCCAAAGCGCCGCCGTCAACCGCAATGCTATGACGGCGCACCAGGACATTGTGGACTGCGAATCCTGCAATCCGGCACAAAGCGCATCGCTGGCAACTCCTTAATCCCGATTAGAATAGGCGCCTTGGCCCGCCAAACCAGACGAAGAAGTATGAATACTCTGTGTTGTGGCATGGGGCCACACCGGCTGCGGCGGAAATTCGTGCGACTCGGTGGGTGTAGCAACCCATTAGGCAATTTTAAGCTTGGGGGAATTCACCCAAGTCTTTTAGATTACAGGATCTCCAGGGCTGAAACTGATTGATTCTACATGGTTGCGGGTTTGGCACGCAGGTTGCTTCTTGATAAGCAACACATAAGTCGTCATCGACTTAATTGCATCCCCGCGAGGAGGCCCAGCTCCTCGCAAGCCCCTCTGACAGAGGCCGCGAGACACCCCAATCCCGCGGCCTCTAAGCCTTCAGAATGGGAGCCGAGAACTATTCCTCCGATCGACGCTCCCCTAAACGCGGGGGCGAAGACTTCCTCCTCCGGTCTTCGTCCCCGGCTTTCCTCCATTTTCCTTTCCCTTGACTCCCTGCCTTCGCTAGACTTTCGGTTTGGAGGTTCTGCCGCAGATGAAGGTTCTGGTGACGGGCGCCTCGGGCTACATCGGCTCGGCCGTTTGCGAGGCGCTCAAAGCTGCCGGCCACGAGGTCGCCGGGTTCGTCAGGTCCCAAGAGAAAGCAAACGCCATCCGGGCGCTCGGCTGCGAGGTGCGCCTGGGTTCCCTCGAAGACCTGGACAGCCTCAAGTCCGCTTGCGGCGGCGTGGACGGGGTGATCCACGCCGCCCTGGAGTTCACCTCCGGCGCGGGTGACACCGACAGGGCCGCTGTCGCGACGATGCTGGAGGCGCTCGCCGGGAGCGGTAAGCCGCTCATCTACACCTCCGGCGTGTGGGTGTTGGGCGACACGGGCGGCCGGATGTTGGGCGAGATCGCGCGTGTGCGTCCGCCTGCGCTGGTGGCCTGGCGTCCCGCCGTCGAAGAGCTCGTTCTGAACGCCAAGGACCGCGGCGTCGCCGGCGTTGTCTTACGTCCCGGCATGGTGTACGGCCGCAAGGGCGGCGCCCTCGGACGCCTGTTCCGGCAAGCGCGCGAGGAAGGCGTGGTGAGGGTGATCGGCGACGGCGAGAACCACTGGTCTTCCGTTCACATTGACGACCTCGCGGATCTTTACTGCCGCGCAGCCGCCGAACCCGCAGCCGGCGAGCTATTCATCGTCACTGGAGGCATGCCCCAGCCGGTGAAGAAGATCGCCGCCGCCGTCGCGAAGGTCTGCGGCATTGAAGGGAAGGTGGAGCACATCTCGATCGAAGAGGCGCGCAAGACGATGGGCGCGATCGCCGACTGCTGGGCGATGGATTGCCGCGCCGGCTCCACCAAGGCCGCCCGCTTCTTCGGCTGGACCGTGCGCAAGCCTTCGATCTTCGACGAGATCTTCTCGGGCTCTTATCTGAGCTGAACTTTCAACATCGCGGCGATCTTGTCGAACATCGCCGCGCCGTTGTCGCTGTTCGTCATGACGACGGCGCCGTCGCCGGAAGAGAGCGTGAGCGAGAAAAAGCAGCGGAAGCCGGCGTTCGATCCTCCGTGGCGGATCCTGCGCCGGGCGCCAACGCCTCGCACCATCACCCCCAGGCCGTTCTCGCCGAGCGCCGGCGTCACCATCTCGTTCGCGGACTGCCGGTTGACGACGCGGTCCGACTCCCCGCGCTGGGCGCGCCACAGCTCGATCAGGAAGAGCGCGTAATCGCCGGGCGTCGTCCACAACCCCGCCGCCGCCATCTCCGGGTAGGTGTGCCAGCGGCCGGGGATGGGCTTTCCGTTCTTGTCGTGGGCCCGCGCGGCGTTGGCCGCCCACGCCTCCGGCAACGGCTGCTCAAAGGTGCTGCGCGTCATCTTCAGCGGCTTCAGCACGATCATCTGCATGATGCCGGGGAAGGGCCGCTTCAGGCGATCCATCATCAGGCTCTGCATCACGGTGAAGCCGCCGCCCGAGTAGCGCGCCTGGCTGCCGGGCGGGATGTCGATCACGACGGGCTTGGTGTTGGCCGGGCTCTCCCCGTTCAAAACCTGCTCCAACGAAGGAACAGCCGCGCCCGCGCGGTAACCGGGGAATCCGCTGACGGTGAACCCGGCCGTGTGCGAAGCAAGCTGCCGCAGAGTAAAACCGTTTGGCGCGGAGTTGCTCTCCGGCGGTTTCCATCCCGTGAACTTGACCCGCAAATCCTCGTCCAGGCCGAAGTTGCCGTACTGGCTCATGTGCAGAGCGGCGAATGCCGCGACGGCCTTCGAAAGCGATGCGGCCTGGAACACCGTCTGATCGTTCACGCGCTGGGCGCCGCCGGCTTCAACGACGCCGTAGCCCGCCGTCCACGCCACCTTGCCGCCGCGGATCACCGCCACGCTCGCTCCGGGGACCTTGTGTCGTTGCATCTCCGCGGCGATCGCCGTGTCGATGTCGCCGCGGCTTGACTGCTGCGCCGCGCCGATCGCCGCGAACAGAAGGAACGCAATGAGCCCTCTCATCCCCCGCACCTCGCCGTCATCACCGACGCCCGCTTAAACAGAGCGTCGAGCTGGGCGGGTTCCAGCCAGCGGGCCAGGCGCGCCCGCACAGCCGCCTCGTCCAGCTTGCGCAGGCGGGAGATGAAATCCGTGGGACAGGGCGCCTCGGCCGCTTTCTCGCGCCGGCGGAAGGCGCGCGTGTGGTCGATCATCCAGATGCGCCAGCTCCGGTCGATCAGGAGGTTGCCGTAGTTGCGATCCGGGTTGTCGATCAGCGCGTCGAACGCCCTGACCTCATCCATCTGCTCCTGCCAGCGGATGGGGTCCGGCGGCTTGATCTTGCGGAAGCGCCGCTGTCCCTCGGTCATCAACACGTCTGCCACCCACCACGTGAACGAAGCGTCTTGTCCAAGGAAGGACCTCAAGACCGACACCGGAACGCTCTCCACGCCCAGCATCGGCGCCAGCTCGGACGCCGCGATGTTGTGCAGATAGCTGTCGCGGAACCGCCCTTCGAAATGCAGCAGGCTCTCCAGCCAACTGTTGCGGATGTTTACGGTCTGCACGTGCGCGAGGTAGGTCCGGTCGCCATCCCGGAGGGTGACGCGCTTCGACACTCCCACCGCTGTGCGAGCCGCCTGAGCATTGACGATTCGCGCCGTGCGCAGAATGCGCTCCTGCTCCTCGCGCGTGAGCGGCTCGGCCCACGCCGTCATGCAAACGGCGGCCAGACTCAGCCGGAGCGCGGAGTGTCTCATGGTGAGACCCTGTGTACTATTTTGACCAGTCCAACGCAAGCCTGACGAAGGTTCGCACCGGCAAACCGGTGGGCCCTTTGGCCAGGAACGGCTTGGCTTCATCCAGCCACGCGGTGCCCGCAATGTCGAGATGCACCCAGGGTTTCTTCTCGACGAAGGGCTCGAGGAATTTCGCCGCCGTGATCGAGCCGCCCCAGCGCCCGCCGATGTTCGGCAGGTCGGCGAAGGCGCTCTTCAAATAGTCGTTGTAGTCGTCGTCCATCGGCAGCGGCCACATGCGCTCGCCCTCGGCGCGGCTCGCGGCGAGCACGCGTTCCTTCAGTGCTTCGTCGTTCGAGAAGACCCCCGCGTAGAGGTGGCCGAGAGCGACCGCAATCGCCCCAGTGAGCGTCGCCGCATCCACGAGATGCGTCGCCCCCTGCCGCACGGCGTAGGTCAACGCATCGGCCAGGATCAATCGGCCTTCCGCATCCGTGTTTAGAACCTCGATGGTCTTGCCGAGGTAGCTGGTGACGATGTCGCCCGGCCGCTGCGCTTTGTGGCTGGCCATGTTTTCGACGCACGGCGCGTAGGCTGTGACGGGAATCGCGGGCCTCAACTGCGCCAGCGCGCGCATCGCGCCGAGGACGGCCGCGGCGCCCGCCATGTCGTACTTCATCTTCTCCATGCCCTCGGAGGGCTTGATGGAGATGCCGCCGGTGTCGAACGTCACGCCCTTGCCCACCAGCGCGAGATGATCCGCCGTCGCCGCGCCATCGGCGGGCTTGTACTTCAAAACGATGAGCGCCGGCGGCTCCGCGCTGCCCTGCGCGACTCCGAGCAGCGCGCCGAATCCAAGCTGCCGCATGCGCGCTTCGTCGAGGACCTCGCACTCCAGTCCGAACTCTTCGGCGAGCTGCCGCGCGTGGTCGGCCATTTTGAGCGGCGTCAGCAGGTTGGCCGGCTCGTTCACCAGCGTGCGGACGTAGTTCTGCGCCTCGCCGATCACCCGCCCGCGGCGCAGCGCTTCGATGCGCGGAATCGACTCTTCCGGAAGCGAAAAACGCACCTTTTCGATGAGTTTTTCGTCCTTTTTCGCGTCCGTTTTGTGCCTGTCGGGCTCGAAGTCGCCCAGGATCGCGCCTTCGGCCAGCGCCTCGATCATCGCCTCGGAATCGAGCGCGCCCCCCAGGCGGAAGCCGATGTCGCGCGCGCCCTTCGACTTCAGCGCGCGCAGCGCCGCTCCGCCGCACTTGCGCAACTCCGCCGGGCCGAACTTGGCGGCCTCGCCTCCGCCGATCAACATCAACCGCTTCGCCTTCAATCCGGGCGGGCGGTGCAGCACGGCGGCCTCGAAGTCTTTGCCCGTGAACTCGCCGCTCGCGTAGACCTCCGAGATCCAGCCGCCTGTGAGCGCATCCAGCGCTTGCACGCCCTCTCCGGCGGGCGGGTCTTCGGATTTCTCTTTCGTAAAGGCGATGGCTACCAGCGCATCGGTCTCCAGCTCAGCGGCCGGCGTCGTGCTAAGAATCAGTTCCATAATTCCCTTTAGCTATCCACATGTCTCGCATTGCGCCGCGCCGCAAAGACGCGCGCTTCGCGCTCGAGGTCGCGCGTCTGCTCCGCTTCGCGCTTGTCGTGCAGTTTCTTGCCGCGGCAGATGCCCAACTCGCATTTCAGCAGCCCGTTCTTCAGGTACATCTTGAGCGGGATCAGCGTCAGGCCCTTTTCGAGGACCTTGCTCGACAGCCTGTCGATCTCCGCGCGGTGCAGCAACAGCTTGCGCTTCTTCGTCGGCTCGTGGTTCCAGATGTTGCCGTGCGAGTAGGGGCTGATGTGCGCGTTGAGCAGCCACGCTTCGCCTTCAACAACGTCGGCGTAAGAGTCGCGCAATTGGACCTTGCCCTCCCGCGCGGCCTTGATCTCGGTGCCCGTCAGGACGAGCCCGGCCTCGATTTTTTCGAGGACATGGTAGGCGTGGAAGGCTTTGCGGTTCTCGGCGACGATCTTGAATCCCGATGGCTTATCGGCCAACGGCGTTTACCTCCTGGGCGGCGCCTGCGCATAGCCGGATCGATACAGCCTGAAGGCCATGTTACTCCTGCACGCTCAGGCGCTACCGCGCGTCATCCATTTTGAGTGTATAGGATGGGTCCGGCTCGAGCCGGAGCAAAACCCTATTCGAGTCTACCACGGCGAGCTCAGGAGAATCGGCCTAAGATGTGGAATCTGAAGCGGTTAGCGGCTGTAGCGGCGGTCTGGGCGGTGCTTGCGCCGACGCCCCCGGCGCTGTGGGCGAGAACCAAGAAGGGCGAGAAGCTGCTCGCGCTGGGCCGCGAGGCTGAAGCCCGGCGCGACTACGAGAAGGCGCTCGACTACTACGAGCAGGCGGTGACGACCGATCCCAGCGACCCGGCCTACAACCTGGCCTCGCGGCGTGTCCGCTTCCAGGCCGGGCAGATGCAGGTCGATCGCGGGCAGAAGCTGCGGGCGGAGGGGAAGCTCGAAGAGGCGCTGGACGCTTTCCGCAGGGCCTATGTCACCGACCCGTCATCGACGGTCGCCGAGCAGGAGTTCAGGCGCACGCAGTTGATGATCGAGCGCGAGAAGCAGCGCAAGGAGCAGGATCCGAATGCGCCACCGCCGCCGCCCGAAGAGCGCGGGATGACTCCGGCGCAGATCGCGCGCAAAGACGCCGAAGAGCGCGTCTCCGCAATGACCGGCGCTCCCGAGCTTAAGCCGATGGCCGCGCCGATGAAGAGCCTGAAGGTGGTGAACCAATCGACCAAAGTGCTCTACGAGACTGTGGGCAAGCTGGCCGGCATCAACGTGCTCATCGACTCCGACTACTCGGATCAGGGCAAGAAGTTCACGCTCGATCTGAACGGCGCGACGCTGGAGGAGGCGCTCGACTATGTCGCCCTCGTCACCAAGACGTTCTGGAAGCCGCTCTCCGCGAACACGATCTTCGTGACGGCCGACAACGTCACCAAGCGGCGCGACTACGAAGATCACGTGACGCGCGTCTTCTACCTGCAAAACATCACTTCGGCGCAGGAGCTCCAGGAAGCGATGACCGCGATGCGCACGATCACCGATGTGCGCAAGGTGTTTCCATTCAACTCGCAGAGCGCCATCGTCGTGCGAGGCAACGCACACCAGGTTGCGCTGGCCGAGAAAATCCTGATGGATCTCGACAAGCCGAAGAGCGAAATCCTCGTCGACGTGCTGGTGATGGAGGCCAACCGCGGCCGGACTCGCGACCTTGCCGCTTCCATGATGAGCGGCGGCAAGGCCGGACTGGCGTTGCCGGTCACCTTCACGCCCGGCGGCAAATCCTCGACCGGGACCGGCACGGGGACGGGAACGGGCACTGGTACAGGCGCCACGACCACGCCCGCCGGCGTCACGCTGGATTCCATCGGAAAGCTCGGATTCGGCGACTGGTCCGTGGTGCTGCCCGGCGCGCTGGTGCAGGCGCTGGCCAGCGACCGCCATACCCGCGTGATCACGACGCCGCAGATCCGCGCCACCGACGGCCAGAAGGCCAGCCTCCGGCTCGGCGACCGCTATCCGTACGCCACCGGCTCATTCCAGCCGGGCGTCGGCGCGGTGGGTGTCTCGCCGCTGGTCTCGACGCAGTTTAATTTCGCCGAAGTCGGAGTGAACGTGGACGTGACGCCGCGCATCCACGGCATCGACGAGGTGTCGATGCAGATTGAGTTCGAGATTTCAAATATCCGAGAGCGCATCGACGTCGGCGGGCTCTCGCAGCCGGTGATCGGCCAGCGCAAGGTGAATCACATCATTCGCGTGCGCGAGGGCGAGACCACACTCATCGGCGGCCTGATGCAGGCCTCCCAAAGCCGCACTCGTTCCGGCGTCCCCGGCCTGATGAACATCCCCGGGCTGGGGCGCTTGTTCTCGACCGAAAGCCTCGACAACCAGGAGTCCGAACTCCTCGTGGCGCTGGTTCCGCACATCGTGCGCTCGCCGGAGATCACCGGCGAGAACCTGCGGACGATCGGCTCCGGAACGGAAGCGATCTACAAACTCAACTACGCGTCATCCAAGGTGAAGCAGCCCGCAGCCGCGAAGCCGGAGGCGCCCGAGGCCAGGCCGCAGGGCGAGCCCCCCAAGCCGCTGCCGCCGGCGCTGCCGGAAGGGCTGAAGCAGCTTCCCGCGGGCGCGGCGAAGCCCGCCGAAGTGAAGCCCGCGGAGGCGCAGCCCGCCGAGCCGCCGCCAGCACAAACATCGCCCGCCGTCACTCCTGAGACCCCGGGTCTTGCCAGGACCCCGGCAGCGGGCCCCTCGCTGGCGCTGCGGCCCGTCGCCGCCGAGGTCCCGCTGGGGCAGCCGCTCGTCGTCAACGTGCAGGTGGAGAATGTCGCGGATCTCTTCTCGGCGCCGATGAAGATCTCCTACGACAACAAAGTGCTGCGCCTGACCGAAGTGATTCGAGGTTCGTTCCTGGGCTCCGACGGCCAGCAAGTGACTTTCAACGAAACGAAGGTGGATGATCCCGGCCAGGCGATCATCACGATGAATCGCGTGCCCGGCGCGGGCGGGATCTCGGGATCGGGCCTGTTGCTGACGCTCCGGTTCCAGACCATCGCGCGCGGCGCGGCCGCCATGAAAGTGGAGGAGCTGACCCTGCGCGACGCGAAGTTGCGGGGCATCGACGTTCCTCCGCCGGGCCTCACGGTGACGGTGAAATAGGAATCAGGAAGGGATTGCGCATGATGAGGCTGAGACGAAGAGGACAGCGCGGGCTCTCCCTCGTCGAGCTGATTGTGGCGTTCACGATCATGACCTTGCTCACCTCGCTCGCCGTGCCTCTTGCGCGCTTCAAGGTGCGCCGTGAGAAGGAGCGCGAGCTGCGCTGGGCGTTGCGCGAGCTCCGCACTGCGATCGACAAGTACAAGGACGCCTGCGATCAGGGCAAGCTCGGTGAGCAGAAGGTCGGCACCGATTGCTATCCGGAGAATCTGGAGATGCTCGTGGAAGGCGTAAAGCTGGCGCAGGACGCGACGGGCAAGAAGATCCGCTTCCTGCGGCGCATCCCGCGCGATCCGTTCACCAACTCCACTGAGTGGGGGATGCGCAGCACGGTGGACGATCCGAAATCGAACAGTTGGGGAGGGCAAAACGTCTTCGACGTCTTCACGAAAACGTTCGACAAGGCGCCGGACGGGACGCCCTACTCGGAGTGGTGACCATGCGCCGGCGGGGCTTCACAATCATCGAGCTGATGATCGTCATGGCGGTCATCTCGATTCTGGTGGCGGTGGCGGTGCCGATGTACCAGAAGTCCGTGGTGCGGGCCAAGGAGAGCGTCCTGCGGCAGAATCTGTTTACGCTGCGCACGGTCATCGACGAGTACACCTACGACAAGGCCAAGGCGCCGCAATCGCTTCAGGACCTGGTCAGCGAGGGTTACCTGCGGCAGATTCCCGTCGATCCCATGACCGGCGAGGCTGACTGGATCACGATTCAGGAAGATGCCGTCACCAGCGTGAACCAGACCGAGCCTGGCATCTTCGACGTTCGATCGAAGTCGGAGAAGAGATCGCTCGAGGGCAGCCCGTACAACGAGTGGTAACCCTCTCGCGTTCTTCCGTCGTCATGGAGGAGAGAGGACCCTGGACTTCATGCGAACCACCGCCTGTGCCCTTCTTGTCCTGACGCTGGCCGGCGCGGCCGCCTGCGCGCAGCCGCCCCGCGGGTGGCGCGGCATGAGAGGCGGCGATTCCGGACTCGATGTCGCGCCCGTTCCCAAGGACGACGCCGAGAAGCGCATCCTCGCCGTGATCGATCAGACGCCGCGCTACGCGAATGTGCCGCGCGAAGACGGGCGCCTCATCCGCATTCTGACGGAAGCGATCGGCGCGAAACACGCCGTCGAGTTCGGCACCTCCACGGGGATCTCCGGACTTTGGTTCGCGATGGCGCTGCGGAACACGGGCGGCCGGCTGACCACGTTCGATATCGACGCAGGCCGCATTGCGACCGCGCGCGAGACGTACAGGAAGGCCGGCGTCGATCACCTGATCACCATCGTCGAAGGCGACGCGCACGAGACAGTGAAATCGCTCAAGGGCCCCGTCGACATCGTCTTCATCGACGCCGACAAAGAAGGCTACCGCGATTACCTGGAGAAAGTCCTGCCGCTCGTCCGCCCCGGAGGGCTGATCCTCGCGCACAACATCAGCGGGCGCGGCAGCAACCCCGAGTACGTGGATGCGGTCACCACGCATCCGGCGCTGGAGACGGTGCTCTTCAATTCGCAGATGACGGTGACGGTGAAGAAGCGCTGAACGGCATTACTTCCTCGCGAACGGCTCTTTGAGCAAGCCCTCGACGAAGGCGCGGTCCACAACTATCTTGTACTGGTCGTGCCGGACCGGCCTCTCGAGACCCAGAGCGAGGGCCTCGCGGTAGCGCGCCAGGGCTTCGTCGCGGCGGCTGAGAAGATCCAGGATGAGACCTTGCCGGACGATGGCGTTGGCTCGCAACATCGCCGGCTGTCCGATCTTCGCCGAACGTGTGAAGGCGTCGAGCGACTGCTCGTAGAACCGGCCGTCGTAGAGCAGCATGCCCAGCCGGCGCCAGGCGCCGGCGTCTTCGATCCCGGCATTCACTGCTTCGTCGTAGACCTTCACCGCGGCTGCACCTGCGCCGGTCCACGGCAAAGCGGTGAGCTTCGACATCACCGCGATCGCATCGGGTTTGGGAGGCGGAATGACGAGAGGGGATTCCTTGTCCGGATCGATAATGACCTCGGCGATGCGCGACGCGCTCTTGAATTCGAGCGTCTGCTCCTCGTGCAGGCGGCCGGTCCACAGGCGCGCGCGTGCGCCGTCTTCAAAACGCGCTTCCACGGGTACAGGCATGCGGATCGGGCCTGCCTGACGCAACCGGACGCGCGCGCCTTCCGTACCTGACACTTCGAGCGATGCGTAGCCGGTCGTCCTGAGCCACGGCGTGAAGAACCAGCCGAAATCCTCGCCTGTCTCTTGCTCGACAACGCGGATGAACTCCGCGATCCCCGTGCGGCGTCCGGCGAAGTCCTTCAGGCAACGCGCGTGGATACGGCGGAATGTCTCCTTGCCCGTGATCGCGGCCAGGGCGCTGATGATGCCGAAGGCTTTGTTGTGCGTGGCGAGCGTGTTGCAGTCGTAGCTGATTCCCTTGCGCTGCTCGGGCGGAATCTCGATGGTGAGGTTGTAGCCCTTGCGCACGCCGCCGGCGATCGATTTCAGCCGCCAGGGGTGGAGGTTGGCAAGGTCTCTTTCGCGCGACCACTCGCGGTCCATCCAGATGCCGAGCCCGATCATCAGCCAGCCGTAGCCCTGCTCGGGGTCCTTCTCCCTCACGTGCTCGAGCCAGTACTTGTGGCCGATCTCATGCGCCTCGATCCAGCGCCAGGGGGCCCCGCCCGCGTCTTTGAACGACTCCTGCCCGTGGATGACGACCATTGCCGTCGCAGAGGGGTAGCCGCCCGCCGGATACTGCATGCCGGGCATGATCGTGAGGCTCGGCTGCGGATAGAAGCCGAACCGCGCGCGGTTGAATTCAATGACGTCCGCGGCGGTTTTGACGAGAAGTTGAGCGCACTCCTTCATAGGCGGGAGATAGACGGCGAGAATCAGCGTTTCGCCGGCCCGTGCTTCCTCCGCTTCGTAGCCGCGGCCGAGGAAGATCCCGAAATTGCGCACGTGCGACGCGCGCCAGCGCCGCTGGCCGGGTCCAGCCGGCCGCTTATCGCGATGAAAATGTCCTTCGGAGCGTCAACGCGCACGTCGAAAGAGGCGTGCGTGTCGTAGCCCCGCCACAAGCGCGGGCGCCATTCGGCGTTACCCAGTCCCTACCCGCCTCGATCTTCGATGCGCCGCGCACGAAACGGAAGCCGATCTCGATCTCGCGGCCCGGCGCCAGGGGCGCGGGCAGATCGAACTCGCGCGGCTCGAAAACCGTCACCGCGAGCGGCGCCGGCCTGCCGCCGATCGTGACCTCCAGGCCGCCGGGCCGGCCGTCCTTCCACATGACGGCCAGGCGCGCGAGCGGCCGGCCGGTGGTGTTCCTCACGCGCACGATTCCGCTGCCCGCCAGCGTGGGCCCGGCGTCGTCGTACTTCACATCGATTCGGTAGTGCTGCTCGGGGGGCAAGCGGTTAAATGAAAGTCTGGGCGGCGAGCAGGAGGGATAAAAAGGCCATACGTATCCTCTTGGCCTTTACAGCGCAGCGCTGCGCTCCGTTGCCTCATCTCTGTATGCTGAGGGCGTGGCGCCGGACACTCCGCTCGATCGCTATAGGCGCATCCGCCGCATCGACCTTGCCAATACGCCCACCCCCATCCAGGAGTTAAAGCGCCTGCGCGAGCATCTCGGCTGTTCCACGCGACTGTTCATCAAGCGCGACGACTACACGGGCCCCGGTTTCGGCGGCAACAAGGTGCGCAAGCTCGAATACTACTTCGGCAAGGCGCTCGCGCAGGGCCGCGACGTCGTCATTACGTGCGGCGGAGAGCGCTCGAACCACTGCCGCGCAACGGCCGCCGTGGCGGCGCAACTGGGCATTGAGTGCCACCTCGTGCTCAGCCGCCCCGCGCGACCCTGGCCCGCCGAGCCGGCCACGCTCTGGCTCGATCAGCTCTACGGCGCGACCTGCCATTCCGTTGGATCGCGCGAGGAGCGCGGCGCGCGGATGAACGAGCTTGCGGCGCAATTCTCGGCGGCGAACCGGCGGCCGATGGTCATTCCGCTGGGCGCATCGACCTCGCTCGGCGCGCTGGGCTTCGTCCGCGCCGTTGAAGAACTGAAGCCGCAGCTCGCGGGCATCGGCGCGCCGCTCGATGCGATCGTTCACTCCACATCGTCGGGCGGAACCCAGGCGGGTTTGCTGGCCGGCATGAAGCTGCACGAACTTGGCGGCGTGCGCGTGCTGGGCATTTCCGCGGACGACTCATGCGAAGAGATCCGCCACGCTGTGCAGTCCATCCTCTCGTCGATGGAGATCGACCTTGGGGCGCAAGCCTGTTCGCTTCATGGTGAGATCGAGGCCGACGACCGGTTCACCGGCGAGGGCTACGGCGTCCCTTCACCTGAGGGCGATGAAGCGCTGCGGCTGCTGGCGCGGCTGGAGGGCATCGTCCTCGACCCCGTCTACACGGCGAAGGCTTTCGCGGGGATGCTCCATCACCTGTGCGAAGGTTCGCTGGGCGATGCGGCCGCGGTGATGTTTTGGCACACCGGCGGGCAGCTCGCGCTGTTCAGCGCGGTTTGACCGCTATCTCGCGACCGGCCCCAGATACTTGTCCAGCCAGTCGAGCACTTCGCGCACGACTTCAGTCCTACGCACCATCACGTCATGCGCGGTGTCGTAGACGATGTGGCGCTTGTCTTTTCCCGGCGTGCCGAGCCATTTGAAGTAATACTGCTGCGAGGCCGCGAGGGGAAAGATGTAATCGTAGCGGCCATTCAACATCAAAAGCGGGATCCGGACCTGCGGAAGGTAGTTAAGCATGTCTGTTTCCGGGAATGGACCACGCCAGAGGAAGAGGCCGCCCTCGAAGAGCACCGCAGTTTTGAACCGCTGTTCCAGTGAGATCATCAACGGCGCCCACGCGGCCCCCCAACTGGTTCCCACGTAGGCGAGCCTGGAAGCGTCGATATCATTGCGCGACAACAGGTAATCAACGGACCGCTTCAAGTCCTGCACCCGTTTCACGTCGATCAGTCTCGCCTCGAGCGGCGTTTGCGGCGGTTTCGGGCGGCGGTTGTATGTGCCGAAATAGATCGGGTACATCACCGCCCGCCCGCTGCGGATGATGAAGTCCACCCTGGCGAAGCCATCGGGGCTGGCCAGGGCTGCATTGATCGCGCCGGCGCCGGGGTGAAACAGAATCACCTGGTAAGGCGGCTTTGCATTCTTCGGCAGGAACAGCCAGGCCGGCACACGTTCCCCGGGGTAAGCGGCGTCGAAACTTACTTTTTCTTTGCGCCAGTAGGGGGAGCTGTCATCGACCTCGTCGGCCGTCGCACTCAAGGGCTTGCTGTCGTAGGCGAAAATGCTCTGCAAAGCACGGACCACATCGTCTCCGGCGGGTTTTTCCTTGGAATACTCGCGAATCTGACTCCGCACCGGAGCGGTCAATTCGGGCGGAGGAGGATTGACGTATCGTGCACAGCGAAATCCGTTTAATGGGCTACGGTCGAACGGCGGCCTGGCATCCGGCTCGTAGAACTCATAAGTGGGATTGCTCCAGCCGCCCCCGAGGATCATGCGGAAGCCCTTTTCCGTTGCGTTCCAGACCCACTCCTTCACATTGCCCGCCATGTCATAGGCTCCGAACGGGCTGACGGCCGAGTGGCTGCCGGCGCGCGCCGGCCCTTTGCCGGAGAAGTTGCTGGCTGCAATCAGGAACGGGGCGAGCCGCACGTCCGCGGTACGGAACCAATGATACGCGGTGGGCAGGCTCTTCCCCACGCATTCCGCATAGGCGGCGGCCTCATACCAGCTCACGCCCGATACGGGGTAGTCGTCCTGGCCTTCGGGATAAGAGCCGCCTTCCCACGTCGAAGGGCCCGGCCGCCCGGTCGAATCGCGGAATTCGGCCATGGCCTGTTCCCAGCTCAGCGTGCGGCCGTCCCTGACAAATGGAATCTTCCAGTAGTCCCGTTTCGTGTATCCGCCCTGATCGACAAAACGCTTGAACTCCTTGTTCGTCACCTCAAATCGATCAAGGAAGAACGAATCGCGCGGCGCGGTTTCTCCAATCCCGCGGATCGAGGCGCCAAGCCGCGCCGCTCCCGGGACGAGGACCATCCCGGGCGGAACATCACCCTGGCGCGCCAATTGAAAGGTGATGCGCGCCCACCACGTCGGCGCGGCGCCGGCCACCTCCGCGTATCCGGGTTTGACCAACCTCCACTGAAAATACCCATGCGGCAGCGGGACGTCCTTCATTGGCGTTACTGCAAACCGCCGCCAGGGACTCTTCTCGTCGTTGCGATCGCGGAGATAGACTTCGGCGCCGCTTGGATCGCTTTCGACCAGCGGAGTATGGGCGACCTCCGGCCACAGGAGCAGGAATTGCGCGTCGTTGGGAATCAGGCTGCGAACTTCAAGCGCCAGATCGAACGCGGCCATGCCCTGGTCCGCGGCGAGAAGGCGCGCGATCTCCTTGAGTCCTTCGGTTTGAGCCCAGCGCATGCGTTTCGACTTGTACCAGGCCCACCCGCCGAGCGAAGCCGCGAGCAGAACCAGCGCGGCCGCCGCAGCGATCCCTTGCGGTTTGCGGATCCACGCCGCGAATCCGGTGCGGCGCAGAGAAGCGTCCAGAGACTCCTTCGCGGCCAAAAGGTCCAGCCTCGCCTCCCTCGCGCTGGCATAGCGCTTTGCCGGGTTCTTGCGCAGCGCGCGCTGGAGGATCTTGCGGACTTCGAGCGGCACGTCGCGGCGCAGGGCTTCGACCGGAGCCGGCTCGTCGTGCAGGATCGCGGTCAGCGTGCCCAGAGTCGAATCGCGCAGGAAGGCTTTCCTCCCGCACAGCATCTCGTAGAGGACGACGCCGAAACTGAACACGTCGGTGCGCTGATCCACCGGCTTGCCTTCCGCCTGCTCCGGCGACATGTACGCGACCGTGCCGAGTACCATGCCCTTCTTCGTCAGGGGCGTCGAGTCGGTGGCGAGAGAGCGGGTGGCCTCGTCCTCCGCGCTTTCGGGGTGCACGAGCTTCGCCAGTCCGAAGTCGAGGATCTTGACGCGGCCCTCGGCAGTCACCATGATGTTGCGCGGCTTCAGGTCGCGGTGCACGATGCCCGCATCGTGCGCCCTGGCCAGGGCGTCGCAGATTTGCAGCGCATAGTCGAGCGCCTTGGCCAGAGGGAGACCGCCAGGCTGAACCGCGCGGTCAAGGGTCTGCCCGGCCACCAGTTCCATCGCGATGAAATCCACGCCATCCGCACTGTCGATGTCATGGATCGTGACGATGCCCGGGTGATTGAGCGCCGAAGCGGCACGCGCCTCCTGCACGAACCGGCGGCGGGCGTCTTCGAGACCGGCGACGTGAGGCGGCAGGATCTTCAGCGCGACCGTGCGGTTCAGATGCGTGTCGCGGGCCGAATAGACCGCGCCCATCCCGCCCTCGCCGAGTTTGTCAAGGATTTCATAGTGACTGATCCGCTGGCCGGTCACTACCACCCTCCCCCGCCGGACGAGCCGGCTGCTTGGCTCCAGTGTAGTGCGGGGCGTTGCGGTTGGGAAGGGGCAGGGGGGCGGCTTCACCCGGAGCCGCTGCGAGTGGCAGGCGGTCACCCAGGCCGAGGTCGAAGAGCGTTATTGACGTCTATCCGCCAATGGCGGATAAGAGACGCAGGTGGAACGGGTCGAAACTCGGACCTTCACCCGGCAGATCACGGCTCTGCTCAGGTTGCTCAACCGGCACGGTTTGTGAAAGAGGAGTTCGGAGATGAAGGCGAAGATGTTTAAACCTAAATCCGGCAGTTGGAACAGAGCAGCCGAAGCCCAAGTGGTTGCTATC
>CAYYNC010000015.1:0-114493 GCA_964472745.1 uncultured Solibacteraceae bacterium | reverse complement strand
GAATTCAGCATGTTACCGCCAAAATCATCGTCCGCCTAAAAGGTGAACATCCATTATATGCCGACTCAGCGAATCGAGAAAGCAAACTCTGCCTGGGGATTGATTCGAGGGCCGAACTGGGGTAAACAGGAGGCGGGAGTCTGATAAATGGGATTCATTCGTGTTCTGGTGGTGCTCGCGGGCGTCTTCGCGATCGCATTTCTGGCCGGCAGGATATGGAACTTGAAGCCGGAAACAAAGTCCGCCCACGTAGTGCATCGCGGGGAAGAGGCTACGGTCTGGGTGAAAGACGGCGGCAAAGTGTGGGTGACGGCGGAGAGAGACCGCGCCTACGATGTGCAGGTGGCGATCACGCAGAAGAACTACGCGGCGCTCGCCCAGTTGGAGTCCGCGAACGCGGCGTTCAGCGTCGACAGCGGGACGCGGGTGAAAGTTCTCAGCGAGTCGTCCGAAAAGCGGCGGATTGAGATTCTGGATGGCCCGCAAGCGGGCAAGACCGGCTGGGTGGTCTTCGAGTACCTGCAATTGCCGAAGCGCGGCGAGATGTAGGCCCTGCTACGAGAGGTCCTGCTCCGCGAGCTGGAGCTTGCGCATGTCGCCGAGCAGGTAGTGGGCGCACGTCCACGCGATGATGTGGAAGCCGCCCATGATGATGAACATCGGCATATATCCGAACCAGGTGATGATGTAGCCCGGCAGCAGCGCGGTGAAGATGACGCCGCCCATGCCGCCGAGAAAGCCGCCGATGCCGGTGACCGATGCCACGGCGTTCTTCGGGAAGACGTCGGAGACCGTGGTGTAGAGGTTGGCCGACCACCCTTGATGCGCCGCGGTGGCAAGGCTGATCAGCGCCACCGCCATCCACGTCTTCGGCACGATGACGGCCGTGGCGGCGATGGGCATGCAGAGCGCGAAGAAGCCCATCGTCGTCTTGCGCGCCAGGCTGTTGGTCCAGCCCCTGCGGATCAGGAAACCCGAGAACCAACCGCCGGCGACGCTGCCGAAGTCGGCCATCAGGTAGATGAACGGGAGCGCCCAGCCGATCTGCTCGAGGCTGAGCCCGCGCGCTTCCTTGAAGTAGAGCGTGAGCCAGGTGAGATAGAACCACCACACGGGATCGCTGAAGAACTTCGCCAGTGCGAAGCCGTATGTCTGTTTGTAGGAGAGCGCCTGAACCCAGCCCAGCGGGCGCTCGGCTTTCTCATCCTTGTCGCTGTGGATGATTTCGAGCTCGGCGGCGTTCGGATGCCAGTGCTCGCGGGGCACGCGGTAGTACCACCACCACAGGACCAGGCAGATCGCGCCCGTCGACGCCGTGATGAGGAAGCAGGCGCGCCAGCCGAGATGCGCGTTCATCCACACAAACAGCGGCGGGCCGATCATGGTCGCGACATTCGTGCCGGCATTGAAGATGCCGGTGGCGAAGGCTCGGTCGCGCTTAGGGAACCACTCCGACACCGCCTTGATCGCGGCGGGGAAGTTGCCGGATTCGCCCAGCCCCAGCATCGCCCGCCAGAAGCCGAGGTCGAGCCACGTGCGCGAGACCGCGTGAAAGGCCGCCGCGATGCTCCACCAGACGATGGCCACCGCGTAGCCGATGCGCGTGCCGTGGCGGTCGATGAGCTTGCCCATCAGCAGGAATCCCACGGCATAGGCGAATTGAAAGGCGCTGGAGACGTAGCCGTACTCGATCTTGCTGAACTTGAGGTCTTCGAGGATGACCGGACTGAGGATGCCCAGCAGAATACGGTCGAGGTAGTTGTTCGTGGTGATGAGGAAGAGGAGTGCGAGAATCCACCACCGTGTACGGGTCGCGCCTGCGCCGGGCATTGGGGTTATTCTATTGAATCGTGATGCGACACGCTGTGATTCTGGCGGCGGGGAAGGGCACTCGACTCAAGGAAGTGACGGGAGAGCTGCCCAAGCCGATGCTGCCGCTGCACGGGCGTCCCATGGTGCAGCATGTCGTCGACCGCCTGCGCGCGGCGGGCATCGAGCGGTTTGTGCTGGTTGTGGGCTACGGCCGCGAGGTGATCGAAGGCCATTTCGCGGGCGACGACGCCGTTGAATTCGTCGTGCAAAAGACTCCCGACGGGACAGGCAGCGCAGCGCTGGCGGCTCGCGCCGCGATCGGGGATCACCCCTTTCTGCTCTGCTTCGCCGACGTGCTGGCCGAGCCCGGCGACATCGGGCGCGTCTGCCGGCGTCTGGAAGAGGACGAGCGCGCCGAGGCCGTGCTGGCGGTGATTCACTGCGAGGATCCCTACCAGGGCGCGGCTGTGTACGAAGAGCGGGGCGTTCTTCAGCGCATCGTGGAGAAGCCCCCGCGGGGGACGAGCGCAACGAACTGGAACAGCGCCGGGCTATTCGCCTTCAGGCCCACGATCTTCGAGGCGCTGGAGCGGCTGCCGCTGTCGAAGCGAGGCGAATACGAGCTGACGACGGCGTTCGAGATAATGCTGGCGGAGGGGCGGCGGGTGCTGGTGGAGCCGCTGAGCGGCGACTGGCGCGACGTGGGGCGTCCGGAGGACATCGCCGCCGCCGAGCGGATCACTACCAGTCCGCCGTCTCGCGAATGACCCCCGCCATCCGCTTGCTCACGATCGCCTCCAGGCCGTTCGACATCTTCAGCAACCAGCGCTTGGAGCTCAGCGGCGAGATGCGGCGGATGTGATCGGTGTTGATGATCGCGGAGCGGCTGATGCGCCGGAAGGGCGGCGACGGCAGGCGCTGTTCGATCTCCTTGAGCGTATGGCCGGCGAAGAAGCGGCCCGACACGGCGATGATGGTGACGGCGTCGCCCTCCGCCTGGAAGCAGACGACGGCGTCGGGGTCGAGCAGGTGCAGGTCGGCGCCGAGACGGCCTACGATTCTCCTCGGCGCAGGCTTGCTCGCATTGCCGGTCTGAGCGCGCGCGCGCAGTCCGGCCAGTTGCGCCCGCGCTTTCTCGATGGCCCCGCGCAGGCGCTCCTCACGCACAGGCTTGAGCAGATAATCCAGCGCGCCGGTCTCGAACGCCTCCAGCGCGTGCTGCTCGAAGGCAGTGACGTAGATGACGAGCGGAAGGCTCCGCCCGCGCAGGCTGCGGACCACGGAAAGGCCGTCGAGGCCCGGCATCTGGAGGTCAAGGAAGAGAAGGTCCGGCTCGACGCGGGCGATGCATTCGACCGCCTCCGTTCCGCTTGCTGCCTCTCCGGCGACGACGAGGCCGGGGTAGTCCTCGAGCATTTCGCGGAGCACCTGGCGCGCGACCGGCTCGTCGTCCACGATCAGGGCGCGAATCATGCGGCGCTCTCCGCGATGGGGACTGTGAATTGCACAGTGGCGCCTTGCGGCGACGATTGGATTTCGAGCGAGGCGCGGTCGCCGTAACAGAGTCTCAGGCGGCGGCGCACGTTTTCGAGCCCGATGCCCGCGCCGCCCGCCGCGTCTCCGCCTCCGTCGAAGCCGGCGCCGTCGTCGGCCACCACAACCTCCAGCCGCGAGCCATCGCTGCGGGCGGTGACGCGAACCGATCCGCCGCCGGGACGGGACGCGACGCCATGCTTGACGGCATTCTCCACCAGCGGCTCGAGCGCCAGAGAGGGAATCGGGCAGCGCAGCGCGGCGGGGTCGACGTCGATCTCGGTGCGCAGTTTCTCTCCCAGCCGCAGCGCTTCGATTTCGAGGTAGGCGCGGACGATGCGCAGCTCTTCTTCCAGCGGAATCAGCGTGCGCTCGCCGCGCAGGAAATAGCGGAAGATGTCGGCGAGGTTGAGAACGGTGCGGCGCGCGCCCTGCGCTTGTCTGGGAATGATGCCGTACAGCGTGTTCAGCGCGTTGAAGAGAAAGTGCGGGTGGATCTGCGCTTGCAGGGCGCGCAGCTCGGCCTGCGCGACCAGGCGGCGGTGTTCGGACTCGCGAAAGCGCTCGAGGCGAGCATGGACCGTTGCGGCGAGCCGCGCCAGCGCCTCGAGGTCTTCCGAGAGATACCGCCTGCCTCCGCTGCGGCGGCCGAGCAAGAGCGACCTCGCCGGAGTGAGCGCGGCCGCTGCCTCCAGGCCCGCCGCGGCCTGCGGAGGCGCATCGGCGAGCTGATAAGACTCGGCGCCGAACCATTCCGCGATTCGCTGCGCGGAGTCGCGAAGGTAGAGGTCCTCATCCTCGCAAGGGCGATCCTGGAGCCCGGAGATCACGCGATCGAGGCCGGAGCGGCGGAAGACCAGCCGCGTGAGTCCGCGCTGAACGGTCGAGCGCGAATACGCGAAGACGATCAGCAGCGCGCAGATGGCAACCGCGATCAGAGCGGATTCGCGCGGCGAGCGTCCCTCGAACGACAGCAGGCCCGCCGCCCACGCGGCGGCCGTGAAGAGAGCGGCGAGGAGGAAATTGGCCAGGAAGCGCAAGAACGCATCGAGCAGCACGAAGCGATGATCCTGGAGCAGGACGAACAGGGCGGCCGGCATTCCCGCGTGGTGGATGAGCAACTCCAACTGCCACGCCGGATGGGCGGTGTCGTGCTGAAAGTGAGCGAACGAAAGCGCGAAAAGAAAGAGCGCCATCGCCGCCAGACTCTTGGGCTGAGCGCGCCGCAATGCGAATGCGGCGGCGGCGGTGAGCGTCGCGAATCCGATCGCAGTGAGGACGACGGCCGAGCGGTGGGCCTCGGGTCCGTTGACGAAGGGCTCCACCGAGTGAATCACGGTGGCGATCGCGGCCAGCGCGTACGCACCAATGCGGAAGCCCCGCAGTTTCCCGCCCAGCAACGAGTGGAGCAGCACGGCGGGCAGCAGGCTGAGCGCGCCGGCGCCAGCCAGCAGCATGGCGTGGGCCGAGAACCACTCGGGCGCGGCCAGCAACGCCAGCGACGTAGCATTCCAGATCAAAGCCAGCACCGCGGCGGCCAGCGAGAGCCGATGAGCGCGCGTCGCACGCCTGGCGGCGCGGTCGCGCAGCAGCAGGGCGAAGAAGATCGCGAAGACGAGCGTTCCCGCGGCGTGGCCGAGCAGGTTAACCAGCAGCGGCTCGTGAATGCTCAGCGTTGAAGCGGGATTCGCCACGGCTTATTCTCTTGCGGCGGCGCGCGTCAGGCGGTCGCGGATTCCGGTCCAGGCCGGAGTATCGGGCGGCGCCTCCACCGCGATCCAGTCATAGCCCGATTCGTCAAGCTCGTGCAACGTGGCGTAGAGCCGCGCCGCGTATTCGTGGGGCTGGGCGGGCAGCGCCACTGCGACTCCGGGGCGTTCGCGATGCGAGACGAGCGCGCCCCGGCCGGAAGGCAACTGGTCCGCGGAGCCCAGCAGCAGCAGCCTGGTTCGCGGGCTGTAGTGCTTGCGGTGCATCCCCGGCGAAGGATGCGCGCCGGCGACTGCGCCGGCGAGCGAGACCGGCCCGATCAGCGACTCGATCTCCTCGCGCGAGATCATTCCAGGCCGCAGGAGCGCGGGCGGGGACACCGCCAGAGAGAGCACAGTGGACTCGATGCCCACGGGCGTCGAGCCGCCGTCGAGGATCATGTCCACCAGCGAGCCGAGCGACCGCCGCACGTGTTCGGCGGCGGTCGGCGAGAGCGCAGTGAAGCGGTTGGCGCTCGGCGCCGCCACGGGCACGCCCGCCGCGCGGATCAATTCCAGGGCCACGGGATGCGCGGGCATGCGCAGTCCGACGGTTGGCAGCCCGGCGGTCACCTCGCCGGGGATGCGGCTTGTCTTCGGAACAACAAGCGTCAGCGGTCCCGGCCAGTGGCGATCCGCGAGCAGCTCAGCCTGAGGCGGCCACTCCGCGGCCAGCGATCGCGCCATGTCCACGGAATCGACGTGCACGATGAGCGGGCTGGTTCCGGGCCGGCCCTTCACCTCGAAGATGCGGCGCACGGCAGCCGAGTCGAGGGCGTTGGCGCCGAGGCCGTAGACGGTCTCGGTGGGGAACGCCACGAGCTTGCCCTGCCGGACGAGGAGCGCCGCGCGCTCGATGATTTCGCGGTCCATGGGCTCTCTTTGGCCGGGGCTATACGGGCGTTTCGTCGCCGTCGCCCGCTGTTTTCCCGGTCTTCTTCCACACCAGGTAAGCGTGGATCAGGCTGTCGAGATCGCCGTCCAGGACGCGGTCCACGTCGCCGACCGCCAGCTTGGTGCGGTGATCCTTGATCAGCCGGTAGGGCGCGAGGACGTAGGAGCGAATCTGCGAGCCGAAGTTGATGTCGGCTTTGGAATCCTCGAGCTTGCGCTCCTCGGCCCGGCGCTTGTCCATCTCGTGTTCCCAAAGCCGGGCGCGAAGCTGTTTGATCGCCGCCGCGCGGTTCTTGTGCTGGCTGCGCTCGTTCTGGCACTGGACGACGATGCCGGTGGGCAGGTGCGTCATCCGCACCGCCGATTCGGTCCGGTTCACGTGTTGTCCGCCGGCGCCCGACGCGCGGAAGACGTCCACGCGGAGGTCCTCCGGCTTGATCTCGATCTTCACGTCGTCCTCGATTTGCGGGATGACGAAAACCGACGCGAAGGACGTGTGCCGGCGCGCGTTGGAGTCAAAGGGCGAGATGCGGACCAGGCGGTGAACGCCGATCTCCGATTGCAGAAGTCCGAACGCGCCCTCGCCGTTGATCTCGACCGTGGCCGACTTGATGCCCGCGCCTTCGCCTTCGAGCCGGTCGGTGATGACCGCCTCCATGCCGTGGCGCTCGGCCCAACGCAGGTACATGCGCAGCAGCATCTCGGCCCAGTCCTGCGATTCGGTCCCGCCTGCGCCGGGGTGGATGTTGATGATGGCCGCGTTGTGATCGTGTTCGCCCGAGAGCAGCATCTCTGTTTCCAGGTGTTCGAGCACCTGGCGCAGGCGCGCGATCTCGCGCGTGAGCTCGGCGGCGACGTCCTCGCCTTCGCGCCCCAGCTCAAAGAGAGTGTCGATGTCGGAGACGAGCGAGATCACCTGGCGGTCCTCGGCGAGCGAGGACTCCAGGCGCTTGCGCTCCTGCATCAGCTTCTGCGACTCTTCCTGGTTGTTCCAGAATTCGGGCGCCGAGATCTTGTGTTCGATGATTTCCAGTTGCTGGCGTTTGCGGGGAATGTCAAAGATAGCTCCGCACGGCTTCTGATTGCTGGCGGAGCTCAGAGTAATCGCGCTCGAGTTCGTCGAGGGTCATAAGTCCATTTTACCAAGGCGGCTCTACTTGCTCTCGCCGCGCGTTGGAAGCTCCAGCAAGTAGCCGCGTTTGCCGGCGTTTACGGCCTGCGTCGGCCCGAGTGAGACCTTGCGGCCGGCGGCTTCGTGGATGTGGCCGCAGAAGAACCACTCCGGCGGATGAGCGGCGAGGTAGTCGCGGACGGCGCTGGAGCCGAGGTGCTTTCCCGGCGCGGATTCGTCGAGCGGCGTCCCGAGGGGCGGGCAGTGGCAAACGAGAATCTGCGGCTGCAAGGCGGCAAACGCCTCCAGCCGGCGGGCAAGCTCGGCTTCGGCGTACTCTCCAGGCGTATTGAACGGGGTGGGGTTCGAGTGGCCCAGGCCGGCGATGCGCCAGCCGTCGAGCTCGAACGATTTGCCGTGCAGCGCGTTCAAGCCGAACTTCCTGCACATCGCCGCGATGTGCCTCTCATGCTCGTGATTGCCCGGCAGCACCCACACGCGCGGCGCTCTCTCCCGCAGAACCTCGCCGGCGGCGTCCAGGCCTTGCGCCCAGCTCACCAAGTCGCCCGCGGCGATCCAGGCGTCAGCCTCGGATGAAAGCAATCGCCGCAGCGCGGCCATGTCGCCGTGGATGTCGGAGAAGACGCAGAGCCTCATCGGTTTCCAGGCCCGTAGGATACAACGCGTTGCGCCGCGGCGGCGGAACGGAGTAGTGTCTGTAGCGGGAGGCGCGATGGATCGCAGAACGTTTGTCCGGATCTCGGGCGCGGCCGGTTTGACGACCGTGGCGGCAGCGGAAAGGATTCGCGTAGGCGTGATCGGAAGCGGCGGCCGCGGGCGGCTGCTGACGGCGGAGTTCAAGGAAGCGGGCGCGGAGATGGCCGCCGTCTGCGATGTCTACGAGCCGAATTTGCAGGCGGGGCTGAAGGAGGCTTCCACGGGGGCGAAGCCGTATGGCGACTACCGCAGGATGCTCGAAGACCGCTCACTCGAGGCGGTGATCGTGGCGACTCCGGATCACTGGCACGCGCGCATGGTGATCGACGCCGTGGAGGCCGGCAAGGACGTGTATGTCGAAAAGCCGCTGAGCCATACGATTCCGGAGGGCTTCGACATCGTGGCCGCGGTGCGGCGCACGAAGCGCATCGTGCAGGTGGGCACGCAGCGGCGCAGCTCGTCTCTGTTCCAGGCGGCCCGCGACGTGGCGCGCTCGGGCGCGCTGGGCGATGTCCGCTTCGTCACATCCTGGTGGCTGAATCACCAGGCCGGGCTGGCGCAGCGCAAGCTCACGGGCGAGCTCGACTGGAAGCAGTGGCTCGGCTCAGCGCCGGCGCGCGAGATGGACCCGCTGCGGTTCTTCAACTGGTATTACTTCTGGGATTATTCAGGAGGGCTGCTGATCGGGCAGGCGGCGCACATTGTCGACGCGATCCAGTGGTTCCTCGATGCGCCCGGCCCCATTGCGGTGACGTGCGCGGCGTCACGGCCGAACCTGGAAGGCGCCGAAGTCCCCGAGACGGCGAATCTCTCCATCGAGTATCCGGGCAACGTGCTGGCCACATTCGCCATCGGCTACAAAGCGATGCGCTACCACTTCTCTCTCGACCAGATGAAGCAGTTCCACGGCAACAAGGCGCGGCTCGACGTCGGACGCGAGGGCTGGCGGCTGTGGCCGGAATCGAACTCTCCCGATCCGAAGCCGGCGAAGGAAGACATCCGCCTGGGCAGCTTCAATTCCGCGACGCGCGATCACATCCGGAACTTCCTGGAATGCGTCCGGACGCGCAAGGAGCCGAACGCGCCCGTCGAGGCCGGACTCGGCACGGCCATCGTCCTCTGCATGGCGATGGATTCGCTGCGCGCGGGCCGGCGGCTGGCGTGGAACGCCGCGCAACGACGAGTGGAGGGCTGATCAGATCGGCCCGGCCCGCTCCTCGGAGTACATTGCCCGCTGGATCTTGTAGCGATTCGCGCCCCAGAGGTTGAACACCGTGTCGCCGCCCTTTTCGACGGCGATGCAGGCGGTCTCGGCGGGGAAGCCCTCGCGGCCGGTCACGGCGTGGATACGGTGAGGTCCGGTGCGCAGGTTCACGGTGAGCCGCGATTGCGGCGGGATCGTCAGCACGCCGTCATCGACGTAGACGCGCGTCACCGCGGAGATCGCATTATCGAAGGTCACCTCGGCGGTGAAGACTGTTGCGGCGGCGAAGAGCCCGCTCCACAGGCCGAGCAGGGCGGAAAGGATGTGTGTCAGCGGATCGTCCTTGAACATCTCCTCCAGCAGCATTCCGCCGGGGAACCAGAACACGAGCAGGATGGTGGCCAGCGCCGACCACAGCGCGACGCGCACCGGATCGGAACGCGAGATGTCCTGCGTGGGAACCTCGGGGTTGAGGTAGACGGCGCCGCTGAATACCCGCGACCACGCGGAGGGATGTTGGTCGGGCGGCGCGGCGAACAGGTGGTGGACGCCGCTCACCTTGAAGTACCGGTCCGTGACGGCGGAGCCGCTTTGACTGGCGGCGTCGAACCGTGCTGGACGAGCTGACCGCTGCCCTTCGGGAACGTTGCCGGGAGGGTAGAGCGTGTATGTCGCGGCCGTGCCCACCAGGAACGATGCCGCGCCGGCCAGAAAGAAGGCCCGCAGGTGAAAGTTCATGCTCGCTCCAACTTGGAGAGCTGATCTCGCTTCAAGTTGAGCGTATCGCCGGGACAAAAAAGAGGCAACCGGGCCGCGGACGCGGCGCCTCAGCGCCAGCCCGAAAACCCCCAGCGCGAGGACTGGACGCGGATTCCCACGTTCACGGAGTTGACGAACGAATTGAACGGCGGCAGGCGCCCTTTCTCGTAGGTGACGAACAGGCCCGACGAGAATTGGGCGCGCGAAGTCATGAAGGTCCACTCGGCGGCGTTCTTCGAGTAGTGGACCCAACGGTTCGCGGCGTACTCGCCGCGCATGTAGAGCAACTGCGACGACGAGAGCGCCAAACGACCGCTCAGGTTCACTCCGCCTTCGATCCCGAAGTAGGCGCGTTGAAAACGCCCGACGATCTCGATCGCCGATGCCGGAACGCCGCGCACATACGAGTTGCCCGCTTCGAATCCCACGACCGGCGCCAACGTGCGCCCGATGCGGTCGCCGGGCGTATAGCGGAAGCCGCGCACCTTCTTCACGTACTTCTCGTCGAGCGCAGGCCGGTTGGCGCGGCCCCACACCGGGCGGAACTCCGCGGCAAACTTCGGTTCATTCACCTTGAAGTCGCGGTCGGAGGCGTTGTTTGCTTTCAGAATCAGGCGCAGAGCGTTGTCCGTGACGCCCCCGCGGGCGTTTTTCAGGTACCAGCGGAGCTCGTACTCAGGGCCCATGACGATCCGGTTGGCGGAGAGGGTATCTCTTTTGATCGGCTGATTCGACGCCTTCACCTCGGCGGCGAAGGGCGTGAAGAAGGTGACAAGACGATCCCCGGCCTGGCGGCTGAGCCAGCGGGCGCGCAGCACGGGAGCGAAGCGCAGATCGGCAACGGCCTTCGTGTCCCGAGCGCGGACTGTGGTTCCGGCGCTCGCAGCGTCCTTCACCGACGAGAGCAGCACGGCCGCGAAATCGAGCTCGCGCTCGAAGCCCTTCGCATCACTGCCGGGTTTTCTTGGATCCGGCGGCTTGCCGGGGAGAGGCGGCCCCTGCAACTCCGCCTGAATGGGATCGGCGAGGTCCTTTGGCCGGGCTTTTCCGCCGGGCTCGGGGAACTCGAGCACGGCCTGCACGGCGTCGTGAGGCAGGCGCCTGGCCAGCGCCAGACACAACAGCAGGCCGTCCGGCGGGCGCCACGACGGATCGGGCCGGCGCGGATCGGGCGTCCAGTCCTCGACGCGGCCGCCGAGGATCTCGACCCCGATGATTGGAATTTCGCGCGGCGGCTCTCCGGTTCGCGAAATGGCGAGCTTGAAGAGGGACGCGGGATCGGCGCCGGGGTTCTTCACGGCCGCCTCGAACCACTGCCAGACCGCGATCAACCTCTGATCCACCGCGGGCGAATTCGCCCGCGCGCGGAACTCGACTCGCAGCTCATTCCAGGACGCGCAGCCGGGGCGATTGGCCGCCATGCCGCGCGAAATGTCAGGCTGGGCTGACGCGGCGGCCGCGAGGATCAATGCGCAAAGAACCGGCCGGGGCGTCAAGCGGCGCCTAACCTTTTGGCTTCGACGCCAGGTAGGCGTTGTGGATCTCTTCGGCGACAGCGCCGGCCAGCGTGTCGGCCTTCGCGAAATCGAAGAGCGCCCGCAGGTCCTCGTTGCTCAGATCGCGCTGATCTTCTTCCAGCATAGGCGCCAAGGTGTCGCGGACGGAGAGATCGATCAGCGCGTCGTCCGCCCCGAAGTAAAAGCCCATCGCCGCCTTGTCCCATTCCTCTCCAACCTGCTTCACCTTGTCTTCCTGCATACGGGTGAGGGTGCTCCTGAACCGCCCGCGAGTATCATCGATTCGAAAACGCATGCCGCTGGCCCCCAGTGACCAAGGTACAAGCGATTCTGTCATTTCGGTTCGCACCCATGCAAGCCGTGCTGTGAAATAGACTGGGGCGCATGGCACCGCTCGCGCTTCTGTTGATCTGTCTGGCCGGCGCCGCCGCGCAACCCCTCCCTGGAACCAAGCCGCTTGAATTTCAAGGCGACCCTGTCGCCGCGATGAATGCGGGCTTTGAGCGGTATCTCGAAAAGCTGACGGCGGAAACGCCGCCGGCGCGGCGGCCCTCGGCGGAGAAGCTCGCGCGGATCCTCGGCGTGGTGGACAAGCGCGCGCCGTTTGAGTCGCCGCTGCTGGCGGGCACGCTGCGCAATCCCGCATTGCTGGCCGAGACGCCGGCGTTTCGCGTCATCCGCGTGCGCTGGCCGGCGCTCGAGGGGATTCACGGCGAAGGGCTGCTGTACGAGCAGAAAGGCGGCGCGCGATGCCGCATCATCGCTGTTCCCGATGCGGGCGCGCAGCCCGAGTCGCTGGCCGCCGCGCAGAGCTTCGCAGCCGCGGGCTGCGATGTCCTGGCGCCCGTGCTGCTCAGCCGCGGCACGAGCCTGTCGGGCGTTCCCGGAATTCGCACCGGCCACATGCCGCACCGGGAGTGGATCTACCGGATGGCGTTTCCCGTGGGCCGGCACATCATTGGCTTTGAAGTGCAGAAGGTGCTGGCCGCTGTCGACTACCTCAAGACAGCGGCGGTTTGGGGCGAAGGCGACGGCGCATTGATCGGTCTTTACGCCGCCGCGCTGGACAGACGCATCACCGCCGCGGCGCTGAAGAATACTCCGCCGGTCGACGCGACGCTGCACAAACAGCCGATCGATCGCAATGTCCACGGCCTGTTGCGGGACTTCGGAGACCGCGAGCTGGACGCGCTGACAAACGGCGTCATCCGCGAGCCCGAGTCGCCCCGCGATCTTCTCGTGAAACTTGGGCTTCCGCCCGCTGCTTCGTCCGAGCCCATTCCGCTCAGCGCGCCTCATGCCGAAGAGCGCGAGAGGCGCCAGATTCGCGAGATGGCGGATTTCACCGAGCGTCTCGTCGAGGCGTCGGAAGGCGTTCGCGACAGAAGGTGGAAAGACGTGAAGGGCGGCGATGCGGCCGCATGGCGGGAGAACGCCGAACCGCTGGCGCAGCAGTTCATCGCCGAGGTGATTGGCCGCCTGCCCGGCGCCGCCCCGGCGTTGAACGTCAGGACGAGGCAGTCTTACGACGACGCGAAGTGGACGGGATACGAAGCCATGTTCGATGTCCGTGAAGGAGTGATCGGCTACGGCGTGCTTCTCGTGCCGAAAGCGCTGAAGCCCGGCGAAAAGCGGCCGCTGGTCGTCGTCCAGCACGGATTGCAGGGCCGCCCGCAACATCTCTTTCAGGTGAAGCAGGGACGCGAGCTCGATGTGTATCGCAACTTCGGGGCGCAGCTTGCCGACTTGGGTTTCGTCGTTTACCTTCCGCAGAATCCCTACACGGGCGAGTTCCGGCACCTCACGCGGCTATCTCATCCGCTGGGAATGTCGATCTACGCGCTGATCCGCGCGCAGTACGACAGGATGCTCGACTGGCTCGAGACGCTGCCGTTCGTCGATCGCGAGCGCATCGGCTATTACGGCCTCTCGTATGGCGGCAAGGTGGCGCTGCGCGTTCCGCCATTCGACCGCCGCTATCAGGCCGCCGTCTGCGCCGGCGATTTCAACGAATGGATCCGCAAGATGAGCCTGGCCCACGTGCCGTTCAGTTACGTGTACACCGTGGAGTACGACATGCTCGAGTGGGATCTGGCCTCGTGGATGAACCATTCGGAGATGGCGCGGCTGATGGCGCCGCGGGCGTTCATGGTCGAGCGCGGGCACCGTGACGGCGTCGGCATCGATGAGTGGATCAGCTACGAGTACGCCAAAGTCCGCCGCTTCTATGACGAGATGGGCATCGGCGAGCGCACCGAAATCGCGTTCTTCAACGGGCCGCACCGGGTGGATGGGCCGGCGGTGATCGCATTCCTGCGCAAGTGGCTGGGCTGGTGAACCGGCGCCTACCTCAGCGTGACGACGGTGGCGCCCCATCCGCCTGCTTCGGCGGGCGCGTCGCGGTAATCAAGGACAAAGTCCGTCTTCGCCAGCACCGAGCGGACGATCTCGCGCTGGACGCCTACGCCGCGGCCGTGGATGATGCGGAGGGCCTTCAGTCCGGCGGCGTGCGCCGCTTCGAGGTACGCTTCCAAGGCCGCCTTCACATCGCGCGGGGTGAATGTGTGCAGATCGAAGACGTCTTCGATCGGAATGCTGACTGCGTCGTCTTCGGGAGGCTCTGGATTCACTTGCGGAACTCGTGGATCTCGAAGATCGGCGCGCCGTGGCGGTCGCGGATTACCTTGAGCGGCGTGTCCGTGTATCCGCGCGCGGCGGCGAACTCCAGGAGCTTCGCGCGCACACCCGGAAACGCCTCGCGCCCCTCGGTGCGCGTGACGAACAGGGTCGAGGGATCGGCCAACGACCGATCAAGGTAGGCCACGCTGAGCGGCTCATGGATCGTAGTCAGGATGCCGTCGCTGGGCCGGTGAAACGAGATTCCCCCCCGGCTGAAGTACTCGATCTGCTGGAGGACGCCCCAGTCCGCGGCAAAGACGTGCCGGCCCTGGATGCGGCCGAGCTCGTTCACCAGCGGCCGGATCGCGTCGCTCCAGATCCAGGTGGGCCCGCAAGCGATGAAATGCGCCCAGTACTGATTGAGGACGAAGGCGTTCGACACGACGCACACCAGGACGGCCGCGGCGGCGGCCTTCAATCCCCGCCTGGTGAAACGCGCCGCGAGCCCGCCGAGGAGAATTGCCAAAGACGATTGCGGCAGGGGCCAGAGCAGGATTGTGTGGTGCTGCGATCCGCCGGCGCCGCGCGTCATCATCATCAAAAGCCATCCGGCGGTAAAGGCGGCGGCGACAAAGATAGCCAATCGCCGCAGATGCCCCGGCGCGGCGAACGGCGCCAGCGCCAATGCGATTACCAGCAGAATGTGCTGGAGGCCATTGCGATGTCCGCCGGTGCGTTGAACCAGCCACAGCGGCGCCTTTTCCCAGATCCTGAGATTCGCCGGAGGGCCCTCGGGGTCTTCGCGCACGAGGTAGCCGAACAGGCCGCTGCCGTCGAAGGTGCGGTCCATGGGGTTCACCTTCCACGCCCAGCCTGACTCATCGCCCTGGGTGTTTTCGGCGAATGTTTTGAACTTGTTCAGCGAGTTGTAGTAGAGGAACGGCGCCGCGCCGAAGAGGAAGCCTCCGGCGGCCGCAGCGAGCAGCCGCCGGTCGCGCGCGATGCGCCACAGGTCTTTGGGGTAGACCACGACGAGCCCGAGCCCAACACCGGCCAGAATCCAGGCGAACAGAGCTTTGTCCCAAAGCGCGAGGCCGGAGGCCAGGCCGCCCAGGAAGAGCCAGATCGCGCGTGGACCCTGCGCATACCGCACTCCGCAATAGAGCGCTCCGGCGAAGAGCACGTGCTGGATGGCCACTGGTCCCCAATCGAAGACGCAGGTCAGCAGGTATACGGCGTCTGTTGCGAGCAGCAGCGACGCCAGCGCCGCGGCGGCGGTCCCGGCCAGGCGTCGCGCCACGAAAAAGAAGATCGCGATGGAGAGCGCGCCAAAGGCAAGAGGCGGAAGGCGCAAGACGAAAACGCCGGCGCCGAACCACGCCAGAAGCGGAGCGTAGAGCGCCGCCTTCAGCGTTCCGACATAGGTCATCAGCATCAGCGGGATCCGCCCGATCGGCGTCTTGAGGGTGTATTCGACGTGCTGTGGATTGTAGATCGCGGTGACGAACAGGACTTCGTCGTATTGCACGCCGGGGTAGGGGAGCAGGATCAGTCCCGCCACGGCGAAAACGCCGCAACAGGCGAGACAACAGCCCCAGGCGAGGAGCCTTTCGCGATTCATCATCATCCGCCGATGGCGTACATCGGCCGCGGAGGCGGGACGAATTTCGAGGTGTTGATTTCGTGGCCGAGCCACTTTCGCCGCACGGTGTCGCGGATCAACTGTGCGATCTCTTCATCGGCGGCGCCGCCGCGCAGAAGCTGCTTCACATTGGTCTCCTCGATCGCGAACAGGCAGTAGCGCAGATGGCCGTCCGCGGTCAGGCGGATGCGGTTGCAGTTCAGGCAGAAGGGCCGGCTCACCGAGGCGATGAAGCCGATCTTGCCGATGCCGTCAGCGAAGCGATACTCCAGGGCGGGCGCGCGCGGGTCGGCGTCAGGGATCTCCTCCAATGGCCCGATCTCGCGCGCCAGGATCTTCAGGATGTCGTCGGCCAGCAGGACCTTGCCGCGGTCCCACAGCCCCTGCGCGTCCAGCGGCATGAACTCGATGTAGCGCACCTCGAAGCCGTGCTCGCGGCCGAAGCGCGCCAAAGGCACGATGTCCGGCTCGACGAGGTTCTTCACCGCCACGGCGTTGATCTTGATGGGCCCGAAGCCGATCCGCTTAGCTTCGGCGATTCCCTCGAGGACGCGGCCAAGTTCGTCGCGCCGGCTGATCTCCCGAAACCTCTCGCCGTCGAGCGTATCCAGGTGCACATTGAGCCGGCGCAGTCCGGCGTCGTAGAGCGCCTGCGCCTGCCCGGCGAGCAATACGCCGTTCGTGGTCAGCGCGATGTCGCGGATGCCGGAGATCGCGCCCAACTTCCGCACGAGCACATGCAAATCCTTACGGACCAGCGGCTCGCCGCCCGTCACGCGCAGCTTCGTGATGCCGAGCCGGACCGCGATGCGGACAAATCTCTCGATTTCCTCGAAGCTGAGAATCTCCGTGCGGTCAACGAAATGCACGTCCGTCTCCGGCATGCAGAAGAAGCAGCGGATGTTGCAGCGGTCGGTGACGGAGATGCGGAGATTGTCGTGGAGCCGCCCGTAGCCGTCGAGCAGCGAGGCGGGGGTCTCCTGTGGCATGGTGGATCGTCCCGGATCTATTTGAGCGCCAACATGCGCTCGATGGGTATGCGCGCGCGTTCAATGATCTCCGCCGGAATCTCAACCCGCGGCTGGAGGTCGCGCAGCGCGTCGCGGAGCTTCTCGAGCGAGTTGCGCTTCATGTACGGGCACTCGCTGCAATTGCAGTTCTCGTTGGCCACGAAATGGAACTTTTTGCCCGGGTTACGGCCTTCGAGAGAGTATCGGACTCCGCTCTCCGTCATCACGATGAACTCTTCCGCGTCCTGGCGTGAGCACCAGTCGATGATGGCCGTAGTCGAGCCGATGAAGTCCGCCTGCCTGAGCACTTCCGACGGGCACTCGGGATGGGCGGCCACCAGCGCCTCGGGGTGCTGGGCGCGCGCGGTCGTGAGCCGCCGCGCGGGGAACGTGGCGTGGACGATGCAGGCGCCCTGCCAGATCTTCATGTTCTCCCGGCCGGTCTGCTGCTTCACGTAGTTGCCCAGATTGATGTCGGGCAGAAAGAGGACCGGCTGTTCGGGCGGGATCGAGTTCACCACCTGCACCGCGTTGCGCGAGGTGCAGAGAATATCGCTTTCCGCCTTCACTTCGATGGAAGTGTTGATGTAGCTGACGATGGCCGCGCCGGGGTTGCGGGCCTTCCAGGCGCGCAGGTCTTCCGCCCGGCAGGCATCCACCAGGCTGCATCCGGCCTCGCGGTCGGGGACAACGACGATCCTGTCGGGATTCAACGCCTTGGCGGTCTCGGCCATGAACCAGACGCCGCAGAAGGCGATCACCTCACCTTCGAAGCCGCGGGCCTTGCGCGCCAGCTCGAGGCTGTCGCCGATGGCGTCCGCCAACTCCTGGATCTCGGCGTCCTGGTAATGATGCGCCAGCAACACGGCGCGCCGCTCACGCTTCAACTCCAGGATTTCGTCGACGATGGTCTGAGTGGCCAGCATGTCAGGCGGACTATTTTCATCTTACCAGCGGGGGAGAGTTTCCCACAGGGGCGGAAGCGGCCCGCAAGCGCGCCGCGGCCTCCGCAACCAGGTCGCCCGCTTCAAGTTGGCCGAGGACGAACTCGCCCGGCCGGGAGGCGTCGGTGAGGAGCCAGAGCGGGAGATCCTGGGCCCGCACACGATAGCGGCCTTTGCCCTCCAGCTCCGCCACGTCTTTGAACCCTGCCAGCGCGGCGGGGTTGTCCGCAACGGCGCGCACCCTGAACTGCCATGTCGAGGGTTCGTAGTTCGCGTAGTTGAAGCAATGGCCGGCGCAGGCGCGGTCGAGAAGATGCAGGCGCGGCTCGAGCCGCCTGCCGGAGTTGCCGAAGTAGGCGATCACGCGCGAACGCGGCGCGAGCTTTACAACGGCCTCGCGGATCCTGTCTTCCTGCCGGTTGAGTTCGGCGGCGTCGGCGTAGATCAGCCACCCATACCAGGCCGCGACCGCAACCAGGATCGGGCCCACGGGTTTCGGAAATCTCAGGCGCGCCAGTAGCGCACAGAAGCAGACGGCGGTGAGCAGCGAGAGCCGGTCAGTGAGATAGACAATGCCGTGGCGGAAGTTGGGCAGGTCGAAGCCGCGCGGGAGCAGGACCAGCGCGGCGATCGTCACGGCCCACAGTCCCGCGGCGCGCGATTCGAGGATGCCGCGCCAGCCCTCCTGCTCCCAGAGCAGCACGAACAGCAGGATCCAGACCACAAGCAGGACGGAGGTGGCGATGGCGTACGGCGCGCTGAAGAGCAGAAGCTGGTCGGCGCCGGCGAACATCACCCCGCTTGCCGGCATGATCGTCTCACGGGTGGCCGAGAGATAGATTCTGATCGCGGCCAGTGAGGCGACAACGCCCCCGAAGAGCGCGAATCTCCCTCGAAGATTGAGGCGCCTCGCGGCGAGGTCGTAAACGAGCAGTCCGGCCGCGCAGAAGACCGGAATGAGGTGCGCCAGCGCCGCCAGCGGCGCGAGAGCCGCCGCGGCCCACGCTTCCGCGCGATCCCCGTCCCGCGGCAGGCTCAGAATCCAGAAGCAGATCCCAAGCGACAGGTAGTAGTTGAAGAAGCCGTGGTGGAATACGTAGCCGTAGCTAAACAGCGCCAGCATCAGTTGCACCGGCCAGGGGCACGTTCCCGCGGCGCGCTGCACAAAACGGACAGCCCCCCAGAAGAAGACCAGCACCACCAGCGAGACCGCAATGCGCTGCGCGGCCGCGCTGCCAATCCAGGCCGCGAGCCCGCCGAGCAGAAGATCGAAGAGGATGTTGTGCCAGCGCCAGGCGACTTCCAAGCCGGGCAGCTTCTCGCGCTCGACGATGCCTGCCAGCCACGCGTTGTACACGTGACTGGCGAGGTCGCCGGCCTGAATGCGCGACTGCCAGAAGCATGGAATCAGCAGGGCGGCCGAAATGGCGAGGCGGCGCACGCTAGCCCTTGTTGATATCGCGGTGCGAGATGCGCACGTTGTAGCCCAGATCGGCCAGCCTGCTTCCGATCTCTTCGGCCATCATCACCGAGCGGTGCCTTCCGCCGGTGCAGCCGACCGAGATGGTGAGGTAGGTTTTCCCTTCGGCGACGTAGTGCGGCAGCAGGAATTCGAGCAGCGAGCCGGTGCGTTCGAGGAATTCGCGGGTTTGCGGAAAGCCGCGGATGTAGCGCGCGACGACGCGGTTCTTCCCCGAATACGGCTTGAACTCGGGGATATAGTTCGGGTTCGGGAGAAAGCGGACGTCGAACACCAGATCGCTCTCCGGCGGGACGCCATGCCTGTAACCGAAGCTGAGCACGGAGACGCGCAGGGCGGGTCCGGCCGATGGCGCGCAAAAGGTGTCCACGATCCGCTTGCGCAGCTCGTGAACGTTCATCTGGTCGGTGAGGATGACGTCGTCGGCCAGCGCCCGGATCGGCTCAAGTTGTTCGCGCTCGCGGCGCACGCTGCGCAGGACGCTCTCCGCGGCCAGCGGGTGCGGCCGGCGGGTTTCGCTGTAACGCCGTACCAGCGTCTCGTCCTTCGCGTCGAGAAAGAGCAGGTGCGTTCTGAACCTCCGGCGCAGCTTCTCGTACATCGCCGGGAACCGCCGCAGGCTCTCGCCTTCGCGAATGTCGATCACCAGCGCCGCGCCGCGGACGCTTGGGGATCCCTTGGTCAGCTCGGCGAATTTCGGCAGGAGCTCCAACGGGAGATGATCGACGGAATAGTAGCCATTGTCCTCGAGGGTTTTGAGAACTGTCGCCTTCCCCGAGCCGCTGAGCCCTGAAATGATCAGGAGTTCCGGCGGGTCAGGGCGCGCGTCGCGACGCGCGCCCGGCTTGCTTCTCTTGACTTGACGTTGGGCCATGCCTGCGCCCGGATTATGCTTCGATGAGGTCCACCATGCCGTCACGGCGGCGGACAACGACGCTGATCTTGTCCGTCTCCGCGTCGCGATACACCATGTAGTCCTGATCCTCGTCGAGCGCCATCACGGCTTCCTCGAAGGTCATGGGCTTCCCTTTGACGCCCGCGGACGCTTGAACAACCCTCACGGGGCGGCCGCCCTTCTTCGCCTTGCCGGACTGCTTCGGCGGAGCCGGCTGCTCTGCCGCCGGCTCGGGCAGAGGAATCGGAAGGGTCCCGACTTTCGCCATGCGGGTCGGCGTCTCACGTTTCGTTTCCCGCCATTTGGCGCGATTCTTCAGAACCTGCTTCTCCACCTTTTCCAACGCATCCATCACGGCCGTGTACTGATCGGATCCCGAGCCGGACGCGACCAGCGGATGTCCGTAGTAGTTGAGACGCAACTCGGCGATCTTCAGGTGTCGCTGGTCGCTGAAGGCGACGTGCGCCGCTTTCTCGCCCTTTCTCTCGAGTTGCTTCGAGAGCCGGCCGAAAGCCATCGCCAGTTTTCTCTCCTGGGACGGCGTCAGCTTGTCCCGCTTGCCGGTAAAGGTGATTTTCATGACTCTGCCTTTCTCCTCGATCCAGAGGAAGGCCGCCGCTTTCGCGCGATCAGTCGCGGACGCGGCGGTGGTGGGTCGAGGGAATCTTCATGTCCTCACGGTATTTTGCCACCGTGCGGCGGGTAACCTGAATCCCCTGCTCTTGCAGGCGCGCGGCGATGTGGTCGTCGGTGAGCGGATGCGAACGGTCTTCCTCGTCGATCATCTTCTTCACCATCCGTTTCAGCGTTTGCAGGGGGATTTCTCCGCCTGAAGGTCCTTGCACCGCTTCCGAGAAGAAGTTGCGCAGCTCGAACACGCCCTGCGGTGTGTGCGCGTACTTGCCGGCAACCGCTCTGCTCACCGTGGAAGGATGCACGCCGATCTCCTCGGCGACCTCCTTGATCATCATCGGGCGGAGACAGTCGATTCCGTTTTCGAGGAACTCGCGCTGGCGCTGCACAATGGACTGGCATACGCGCAGGATCGTCTGCTTTCGCTGCTCGACGTTGCGGATCAGTTGCAGCGCGCTCTGGAATCTCTCTTTGATGTAGTTGCGCGTCTCCCTGTTAGGCTCCGCCGCCGGGTCCAGCAGGCGGCGGTAGCTTCCGTTGATTCGCAATTGCGGCAGCTCGTCGTCGCTGATCTGGATGACGTAGGAGTCTCCCTCCTTCACGATGAATACGTCCGGCTCGACGTGCCGCGCGCCGGGGCCCGAATAGCGCAGGCCGGGCTTGGGATCCAGGTGGCGGATCACATCCAGAGCGATCTGGATGTGATCCGCGGGACGGCCCAGCAACCGGCACAGTTCTCTCGCGCTCCGCGACTCCACCAGCTTCAGGTGGTCCCTGACTATCAGCCACGCCACTCCGTCGCGGGCGCCCCGGCTCTCCAGTTGCAGCAGCAGGCACTCCTGCAAGGAGCGGGCCGCCACGCCCGCGGGATCGCAACTCTGGACCGCCTTTAGCGCCTTTTCGAGATCGCCCATTGCATGGCCTTCGGCTTCCGCGATCTCCTCGAGCGCGCTCCCGAGGTAACCCGTCTCTTCGAGGTTGCCGAGGATCGCATCGGCGGCGTCGCGCACCGCGGGTTCAAGGACCATGAGGGCCAGTTGTTGGCGCAAGTGCTCCGTCAGCGTGACGGGAGATGAGAGGAAGGTCTCGAATCCGGGCTTGTCGGGATCTTCGACCGAGGGGCTCTTGAAGCCGGGGTCCATGAACTCCTGGAAGTAGTTGTCGAAATCGACCTCGTTGAAAGCGTCGGCGCCGGGGTCGGGCGCCTGCGCCGCCGGGGTCGCGTCGTATTCAGCGGCCGGAGAAGCTTCGCTCTCGGACGCCGATGCCGGCTCTTCAAAACTCTCCAGGGCGCCCTGGACCGCCTCCGCCGTCACCTGAAGGACTTCGCTGTCCGATGGCGTGGCCTCCCGCTCCCGCTCGAGGACCTCCTGCACTTCCTGTGGCGTGAGCTCGTCGCCCCCTTCGGTGACCTCAAGAACCGGGTTCTGCGCGATCTCCTGCTCGATCATCTCGCGCAATTCCAGCCGGTTGAGCTGGAGCAGGTGCACCATCTGGACGAGCGCGGGCGTCAGTTTCTGCTGCTGTTTGAGTGAGATCTGAAGCCGCGGAGAGAGCAGGCTCATGCTGACCTCATGATAGCACCGCAGCGCTGGGATCGACCCTCAAATGAAGAGCTTAGACAGGCCCCCGGCCGAGGTCGAACGCCTCGCCCAGATAGATCCTGCGGACCTCGGGATCCATCGTGAGGGCTTGCGGCGTGCCGGCGCGGAAGATTCTTCCGTTATTGATGATGTATGCGCGGTCCGTGACGGCCAGGGTCTCGCGCACGTTGTGGTCGGTGATCAGGATCCCGATGCCGCTGTTGCGCAACCCCGCGATGATCCTTTGCAGCTCGAGAACCTGGATAGGATCGATGCCCGAGAACGGCTCGTCGAGCAGCAGGAACTGCGGGCGGATGGCCAGCGATCGCGCGATCTCAACGCGTCTTCTCTCGCCTCCGGAAAGCATGTAGCCCTTGTTCCGGCGCACTTTCTCAAGCCCCATCTGCTCGATCAGCAGCGACAGGCGCTCGTGGCGTTCGTGGCTGGAAAGCGGGAGCGTTTCCAGGATCGCGATCAGGTTCTCCTCGACGGTCAGCTTCCTGAAAACCGACGGCTCCTGGGGCAGATAGCTGATTCCGGAGCGCGCGCGCTGGTACATCGCCAGCGAAGTGATGTCGCGGTCTTCGAGGAACACGCGGCCCGAGTCGGGGCTGATCAGGCCGACGATCATGTAGAACGACGTCGTCTTGCCGGCGCCGTTCGGACCCAGCAGTCCGACCACCTCGCCCACTTCGACGCACAGAGAGACCGAGTCCACCACCTTGCGCCCGCGGTATGTCTTGGCGATCTCTTCGGTCCGCAGTGTGCAGATCCGCGTTTCGTCCCCGTTGACGGGGGTCACCTGTGTCATCGGCAAGGCCAAATCCGATTATGCCCGAGTCGGGGCCGCCGGGGAATTCCGCCGCGCTACCGTTCGCTCTGGCGCTTGATGCGGCTCACGGCCGGGCCCGCGCCGCTGTTGTCGACCACCAGCTTGTCGGTGCGCGCGAACCAGCGGATCACGCTGCCGCGGCTCGTGCCGCGCTTGGAGTCGGCGACGACGGGATCGCCGCCGCTGAGGATCACGCGCTCGTCGTCGAGATAATACTCGGCGTGCTCGCCTTGACCAGTGCGTGTGCGGTCGGGCGACTTCTCTGCGATCTCGACCTTGCCGTCGGCGAATACGCGGTCGAGTTTGGTCTCCACCGCGCCGCCCGTTTTCTTCTCCTCGCGCAGCCAGATGCGCATCTCGCGCGACTGCACAGTCATGCCTGGCCGCTCGAGCCTCGCTCCGCCGGCATAGTAGGCCAGCTTCTGCTTGTCGTCGTAATCGAGCGATGCGGCACGGATCACGCTGACCTTGCCCGCCTGCGCGCGTGGAGCCGTTGCGCCCCGCTCGTCGGGGATCGTGCTCACGACAGAGCCTTCCGCCTTCAGCCGGCCGTTGGCGCGGTCGATTGCCACGCTGTCCGCCGTCAGGCGGCTCGATCCCTGCCACAGCACGGCGTCGCCCTCATAGCGGATCAGGCGGTTGCGGTCCGCGGTCGTCATGCGCTGGGCGCGCGCTTGCAGCGGTTCACTCGCCGACACCATGCCTCCCGAGGCCTGCTTCCTGTCGGGCAGTCGCGTGGAGGTAACGTTGCCGTTGGCCTGCATCTCTCCGGTCTTCTGATTCAGCAGGATTGTGTCGGCAGCCGTGGAGCCGGTGTCGTCCCAGACGCGCGCCGTCTCGCGCAGCGTGATGAGCTCTTCCGGGTTATCGAGGACCGCCTTCGCGGCGCGGGCGCGCCGCGGCCCCTCCTCGTACTGGAAGTCGCCCCACTGCTCCAACTGCTTCATCTGGCCCGTTTTTGTATCAAAAAAGGCCTCCAAATCGCGACTTTTGGTCACCGAAACGCCCTTTTTCGCGTCTTCCGCGCCGGTTTCCGTGCGTGTGACGACGTTCACCGCCCGGAAGCGCTCGAGGTTGTTCTCGGGGCCGTAGTAGAGGTAGATGCGCTCGCCGTTCAACTGGCGGCGGCGGTCCCCCTTTCGGGCCGGCAGGAATGTGATCTCGGCCGGAGTGTGCGTTTGGACCTCTTCGATTTCTTTGCCGCCGGAGCGCATGGTCAACTCAATGACTTCGCTCGCGATGTTCCTCACGGGCTTGGGCGGCTGACCGGCGCGGGCAAGCGGCTGAAGCTCCACTCGCGCCCGGCCCGTTGCGCGCGCTTTCTTGAGCGCACTCTCTCCATCGCCGGGCTCGAAGTCGAGATCGAAACGGTCCGCCCACGCCGTTGTCACGCCGGTGGGCGTGCGCGACGTCAGTTGCGCATTCGTGCTGGCGATTACCTGGCGCACCTCGCCCTTTTCGGTGAAGTGCGTGAGCAGGTTATCCGCGACCCATTCGATCTCGCGTCCTTCGGGGCGGTCGGCGCCGCGCGTTTTCTGCGCTTCGAGCCTCTCGATCGCTCCGTCGCGCAGGATCACCACCGCGTCGCCCTGAGAGTTCATCTCGAATGTGCCGCGCGCCAACCGGGCCGGCGCCGAGAGGTAGATCTCCGAGGCTCGCTCCTGCCAAACGATCTGCGAAGCCTCGACCTTCATGGGCGGTTTTTTGCCATCGCCGCGCCATTCGAGCTTCGCTTCGCTGTGCAAACGCAGTTCCTTGGCGCCTGGATCGTAGGTCGCGCCCACGGACTCGCCGCCGCCCTGGTCGAACTCGAAGCAGGTTTTGCGGTCCGTCCACACGCGCTGACTTTTGTTCTCGAACGAAACCCCCGACGAGCGGATTTTCAGAATCCGTCCCAGCGGAGCCGAGGCGTCGAGGGGAAGGTTCTTGGTGATCTCGACATCCTTGTCGCTGTACATCGTCCCGGCGGCGATGTCGAAGCTGGCGCTCTCGCTTTGGATGAGATCGTACCGGCCGTTCTTGGGGTCGCGAACCTCCATCCGCATGTGCTCGAGCAGGAACGTCGAGGGCTCCTTGATCTGGCTGAAGCTCTTGGCCCGGACCCGGACCTTGACCTCGTCTCCTTCCTTGATCTCGTATTGCCATTCCTCCGCCGTGGCGGAGGTGTTTGGGGGCAGCGGGGCGGAGACGCGGGGACGCTCAAGGATCTGCTTGCGTTGCTTGCTACGGTACAGGCTGGCGACGCCGGCAACGATCGCGACGATGGCGAGCAGCAGCAGCCAGCGGGCGCCCCTCAACATAGCATCCTCAGAATATCATTCGCGGTCGGAATATTCGGGTGGACGGGAGAGCCTGAGCTTTAGTGCGCGCGACTCACTTTTTCTCTTCAGGGGGGTCTTCATGTGGTCGGAAGCTGAGGCGGTGCGGGTTTGATTGATGCTGGTTTCTATTTTATTATCAATGATATATAAAATACCCTTGTCACTCCTCAGGCAAGTGTGCTAATAGTGGGGGGTGGCTGGCCCGTTTGCGGGCCCGGGCCGGGATTCCCCAAGAATTCGGAACCAACGGAGGTTGTGAGATCCATGAATATCCGTCCGCTCTACGATCGGCTGGTCGTGCGGCGCATTGAACAGCAGGAGCAAGTGCAGAACGGGATTATCATCCCGGATTCGGCAAAGGAGAAGCCCCAGGAGGGCGAGGTGGTGGCTACGGGGCGTGGCCGGCGCCTGGAAGACGGCAGCGTAGTTCCCCTCGACGTCAAAGCCGGAGATCGCATCCTTTTCGGCAAGTATTCCGGCAGCGACATCAAGATCAACAGCGACGAGTACCTGATCCTCCGCGAGGACGAGGTGCTCGGCGTTCTCGAGAAATAAGCCAGAGGCTGGAGATTCCCCCAAGGAGATTATCAAGATGGCAGCGAAGCAGATTGTCTATAGCGAGAACTCCCGTCAGGCGATTCTGCGCGGAGTCAACCAATTGGCGGACGCCGTGAAGGTGACCCTGGGCCCGAAGGGCCGCAACGTGGTGTTGGAGAAGAAGTTCGGCGGACCCACCATCACAAAGGACGGCGTGACGGTGGCGAAAGAGATCGAGCTGAAGGACCCGCTCGAGAACATGGGCGCGCAGATGGTGCGCGAGGTGGCTTCGAAGACCTCCGACGTCGCGGGCGACGGCACCACCACGGCCACGATCCTGGCGCAGTCGATCTTCCGCGAAGGCGTGAAGGCCGTCGCGGCGGGCGCAAACCCGATGGCGCTGAAGCGCGGCATTGAGAAGGCGGTGGAGAAGATCGTCGACCAGGTGCAGGCGGCGGCCAAGCCGGTTTCCGGCGAGGCGATCGCGCAGGTCGGCACGATCTCGGCCAACGGCGACCAGGAGATCGGCAACACGATCGCCGAGGCGATGAAGAAGGTGGGCAAGGACGGCGTCATCACCGTCGAAGAGTCGAAGACGATGCACACCGAATTGCAGACCGTCGAGGGCATGCAGTTCGACCGCGGCTACCTGTCGCCCTACTTCATCACCGATCCGGACCGGATGGAAGCGGTTCTGGAAGAGCCCTACATCCTGATCCATGAGAAGAAGATCAGCAACATGAAGGACCTGCTGCCGCTGCTCGAGCAGATCGCGCGGTCGGGCCGTCCGCTGCTGATCGTGGCCGAGGAAGTGGAAGGCGAAGCGCTGGCCACCCTGGTGGTCAACAAGCTGCGCGGCACGCTCAACGCCTGCGCGGTGAAGGCGCCGGGCTTCGGCGACCGCCGCAAGGCCATGCTCGAGGACATCGCGATCCTCACCGGCGGCAAGGCGATCATGGAAGAGACCGGCATCAAGCTGGAGGGCGTCCGCCTGGAGGACCTCGGCAAGGCCAAGCGCGTCACGATCGACAAGGACAACACCACGATCGTGGACGGCGCCGGGAGCCAGAAGGCGATCGAGGGCCGCATCAAGCAGCTCCGGACCCAGATCGACGAGACCACTTCGGACTACGACCGCGAGAAGCTCCAGGAGCGGCTGGCGAAGCTCGCCGGCGGCGTGGCGGTGATCAAGGTCGGCGCGGCCACCGAGACCGAGATGAAGGAGAAGAAGGCCCGCGTCGAGGACGCCCTGCACGCCACCCGCGCGGCTGTTGAAGAAGGCATTGTGGCCGGCGGCGGCGTTTCGCTGGTTCGCGCGGCCAAGGTGCTCGACGACCTGAAGGGCGAAGGGGACGAGCAGATCGGCATCGACATCATCCGGCGCGCTTCGCAGGAGCCGCTGCGGCAGATCGCCGGCAACGCCGGCTTCGAGGGCGCCGTCGTGGTGGAGCGCGTGCTCGGCCACGACAACCCTAACTACGGCTTCAACGCCCAGACGGGGAACTACGAGGACCTGGTCGAGGCCGGTGTCATCGACCCCGCCAAGGTGACCCGCACCGCGCTCCAGAACGCTTCGTCGATCGCCGCGCTGATGCTGACCACCGAAGCCATGGTCTGCGAGATCCCGGAAAAGAAGCCGGCTCCGGCTCCGGGCGGCGGCCACGGCCCCGACATGGACTACTAAACAACAAGACGCAGCTCTGACTTAGTCCAGCCCGCTCTCCCCAGGGAGGGCGGGCTTTTTTCGCGGCGGGAGCTTGACTTCGCGGCGCCGGTTGCTGGTCTTGAGGGCGGGCGTTTTCGCGGCGGGAGCTTGACTTCGCGGCGCCGGCTCACGGTCTTGAGAGCGGGCTTTTTTCGCGGCGGGGCCTTGACTTCGCGGCGCCGGCTCACGGTCTTGAGGGCGGGCTTTTTTCGCGGCGCGAGCTTGACTTCGGGGCGCCCGTTCCCGGTCTTGAGGGCGGGCGTTTTCGCGGCGGGGCCTTGACTTCGCGGCGCCGGCTCCCGGTCTTGAGAGCGGGCTCTTTCGCGGCGGGGCCTTGACTTCGCGGCGCCCGTTCCCGGTCTTGAGGGCGGGCTTTCATTCCGGTCCCGCTGGCTGACGGGCGCGGCTCGGAGACGATGGTGACGCCGCCGGGGGAGAGAGCAGGGTTGCTAGGCTGGAAGAAGCGCCCGTGCTCTCGCTGCGTGAGGACATCCAGGTTGCCGCCTCGGAGCTCAGGCACGACTGGCGGCCCGTGGGCCGCTATCTGCTCGAGCCCGATGTCCACGTGTACGCGTTTTCGATCGCGGCGAACGTGCTGCTGGCCTTCTATCCCTTCATGCTGGTGATACTCTCCCTGTTCAAGCACGTCTTCGGCTGGGACAGCGCGATCGAAGCCGTGTATGTCGCCATTAAGGACTACTTCCCAGGCGAGACGGGACGCTTCTTGAGCTACAACCTCAGCGTGAGCTTGTCGTGGAGCCGGCGGCTGGAGTGGGTTTCTGTGTTGCTCTTGCTGTTCACGGCGAACGGTGTCTTCCTGCCACTCGAAGTAGCGTTGAACCGCGCCTGGGGCGTGAAGCAGAACCGCTCGCTGCTCCGGAACCAGGCCGTCAGCATGGGCCTGATCTTCACTTGCGGCACGCTCGCTCTGATTTCCGCGGCTCTCACCGGCGCCGCGCGGAACTTGTGGGGGATGTTCAGCGGAACAGCCGGCGATGCGCCTGGCATCCTCGTTCAGACCGCCTTCAAGCTGGCGTCGATTCCAATCACGGTGCTGATTCTCTTTCTCATTTACTGGCGCTTGCCCAACACCAGGGCGCCAGCGCGGCTGATCCTTCCGCGCGCCGCCGTGATCGGTCTGCTGCTCGAAGCAATGAAGTGGATCAACCTTGCCATCTGGCCGTGGCTGTACGCCAAGTTCAAGCGCGAGTATGGGCCGTTCGTCAATTCGGTGACTATCGTCACATGGAGCTTCCTGGCGGCATTGATTGTGCTGGCGGGAGCGGACTGGTCGGCGCGCCGGGCGAGAGAGTTGCAGGAGGAGCAGTCCTCCGCCGATGCGCAGGCGGAGCCGCATCTTTTGTAGACTGACAGCGAAATGAGCCGCATTCTGATGGTGGCTTCCGAAGCCACGCCATTCGCCAAGACGGGCGGACTGGCCGATGTCGCGGGCGCGCTGCCCGCCGCTCTACAGTCCATCGGCGACGAGGTTGCCGTGGTGATGCCGCGGTACCGCTCGATCCGCTGGGAGGAGACTGAGCCTGTCTACGAAAACATGGTGGTGTACGCCGGCGCCACGCCCTACCGCGTGGACATTCGCACCAAGCTGTTGAACGGAGTGAGGTTTCACTTCGTCGAGGCGCCGTACTTTTTCGACCGCGAGGGCCTCTACAACTGGCGCGGCGTGGACTTTGCGGACAATCACCGCCGCTTCTCGCTGCTTTCGCTGGCGGCGCTGGGCATCCACCAGACCGTATGGCAGTGCGACATTCTGCACTGCCACGACTGGCAGGCTGCGCTCGTCCCGGTCTACAAAGCGGACCAGCAGCATATGAACCCCCTGTTCTACGGGGTACGCACCGTGCTGACCATTCACAACCTCGGCTATCACGGTCGCTTCGGCAGGGACCAGTTTCCCGATCTCGGCCTGAATTGGGGCTGGTTCACACCCGACAAGCTTGAGTATTACGGCGACGTCAACATGCTCAAGGGCGGCATCGCGATGGCCGACTGGCTGACCACGGTCAGCCCGACATATGCGAAAGAGATTCAGACTCCTGCGGGGGGCTTTGGACTGGATGGCATACTGCGGTCGCGGTCCGCCGCTCTGACGGGCATTCTAAATGGCGTGGATTATTCGGAGTGGAACCCGCAGACCGATCCTCTCATCGCGCGGAACTACTCGCCGGAAGACCTCTCCGGCAAGCGCGAGTGCAAACTCGACCTGTTGCGCAAATTCAATCTGCCGGAAGACCGCGTGGACGACCGCCCCCTGATCGGGATCGTGTCGCGCTTTGCGCCGCAAAAGGGTTTCGATCTGATCGCCCGCGCGGCCGCCTTCTTCTCCAACACCGATGTCCAGCTCGTGATCCTCGGCAGCGGAGATGCGGAGTACGAGAGGATCTTCAACGAGTGGCGAATGTGGATGCCGCACAAAGCCGGCGTGTGGATGGGCTACAACAACGCGCTGGCGCACCAGATCGAAGCCGGCGCGGACATTTTCCTGATGCCGAGCCTGTACGAGCCCTGCGGCCTGAACCAGATCTACAGCCTGAAGTACGGCACGGTCCCCGTGGTCCGCGCCACCGGAGGGCTGGATGATACCATTCAGGAAGACACGGGCTTCAAGTTCTCCGATTACACGGTGGAGGCGCTCGAAGCGGCCCTGAAAGGGGCGGTTGAGGCGTTCGCCGATCGCGAGAGCTGGAGGGAGCGCATGCTCCGCGGGATGGCCAAGGATTTCTCCTGGACGGTCTCGGCCCGGGCCTATTCCGACTTGTACCGCATGCTCCTCGGACGAGCCTGAATCCATCCGGGGGCAGCGAACATCCAAGCGATTGGAGATGAACTCAGCACAGATGGCCGGCAAGAATACAATCGAATTCACCGATTCAAATTTTGACGTAGAGGTGCTCAAGTCCGACGTCCCCGTCCTGGTGGACTTCTGGGCCGAATGGTGCGGCCCGTGCCGCATGATTGCGCCGACGGTGGAAGCCTTCGCCGAGGAGTATCAGGGCAAGGTGAAAGTGGGCAAGGTGAACGTGGACGAGAACATGAAAACCGCCACGCGCTACAACGTTCGCGGAATTCCCACACTGCTGCTCTTCAAGGGCGGTCAGGTGGTGGATCAACGCGTGGGCGCGGTGGGCAAGGGCGAGCTTGTGAAGATGGTCGGAACCCACGTCGGCTGATCAGTCCGGCGAGCGCAGAGGGTACGACCCCAGTGGAACGATGGGCAGCCGAGGCCGGCTGCCCTTTTTCTGTGGGCGCCGCTATGGGCGGATCAGGAACTTCTGCACGGCGACGTTGTCGCGCTCGTCGAAAACTTTCACCGCGACGGTGAACTCCGAGCCCGCGGGCTTCGGGGTCTCGGCCTCGTAGTCGTGGGCCGGCGAGTCAGTGATTCTCGTTGTCGGCGGGATAGCGATCCACTCGCCTCCGTTCACCGAAAACTCGGCGGATTGCAGAGCGCTGAGCTTGTCGGCGGCGTGGAAGCGGATGCGGATCCTGGCGCCTTCGATGCGCGCGGTCAGCCCGCTGATCTCGGGCGGGGTGTTGTCGATGATGAGCGGATCGCTCTCGATCTGCGACTCCAGGCCCTGGCCGGGGTAGTTGTCCGGCTGATCGGACGCGGTCAGGCGGAGGATGTACATGCCGTCCGGAAAACCTGTTGCGTCGAAACTGTAGTGGCTCTGCCCGATCTTTTCCTTCAGCGGCTTCCACTCTTTCTCATCAACGCCGCGGATCTCGAGTTTGTATTCGGGGTTGTCGCCGTTGTCGTCGGACGCCCGCCAGCGGGCGCCCGCCCAGCCTTTCTCGTAATTGAGCGTTACCGAGCCCGTTCCGTCGGTCGAGGGCGAGTTCGGTCCACTGCGGCGGACCTGGCCGATCGGCGGCAGCGTCAGGGAACTGCTCGCCGTCAGGCTGCTCGGCGATGAGGGGAACTTGTGGTTATAGGGCGTGATTTCAATCCGCTCGATCACGGGAGCGACGTTCTTCGGCTGATAGGCCGCCTCCACCAGGCTGAGGACGGGACTCTGCCCGCCGGGCGCGGCGGCGAGCGTGGCGCGCCATGCCAGGAATCGCGCCGGCGGCGCCGGAATGCGCGACCCGGATGCGCCATCCACCGCGGCCCAGGGACTCCAGTGCTTCTGCGCCTGGTCGAGGTTGCCGCTCCGCACCTCGATTTTGATTGCCCCGCCGTGCGCTTCGCCCTCGTATCGCAGGCGTCCCCAATAGGTGAACGATTTCGCGTCGAACGGTTCACTCTCGATCGTGCCCTGCTTTTCCGAGCCGGGACCCAGCCGCATGATCCTCGCGGGGTTGCAGGTGGCAACGTAGACCGCGCCGCGCGACGGCGCCAGAGCGGTGACCTGCGCAGGGTCGGCGTCGATCAGCCGCGTGTGCACCTGTTGGGAGTCGACGCGGAAGATCAGCCCTTCGTTGCCGGTCCCGGCGATGGGCCGGCCCGCGGAATCGAGCGCCAGCGAATACACCAAGTGCTGCGAGTGGCTCCACATCAGGCGGGGCTCGCCATCCGGCGCAATCCGCCAGATCTCGCTGCCGCCAGTCACCGCGGGCGGCGCGATAGGTGGAGGCGCCGTGGTTGCAGGGCGGGGCGTCGTCGCCGGCGTTTGCCCGGGCTGGGCGGGCGTGGTCTGGGTGGCGGGCGAAGTCGAGGGCACGGGTGCAGGAGCGGCGGAGGGAAGCGGAGCTGACGGCGCGCCGCGATTGCCCGCCGCGGCGGCCCAGATCGTGCCGCCGGGGGCTGCGACGAGCGCGGTCACCTCACGCTTGCCGGTCTGGTGAACGACGAACCCCTCGCCTTTCCGGTTGACGCGGAAGATCAACCCGCCCGGCTCCGTGCCGGCATAAAGATCGCCCTTGGAATCCAGAGCCAGCGAGCGGACATGCGTCTCTTCGGAGTCGAACAGCAGCGTCGCGCGGCCGTCTGAGGCAATGCGCCAGATCTGGCCGGGATCTCCCGTCGCGGCGTAGAGCGATCCGTCGGGCGAGAAAGCCAGCGCCCAGACATACTTCGCCTGAAGCCTGGCGAACGGCGCGATTCCGCCTTCGCCGCTGACGCGGAGGATCGCCGCTCCCGGCGCTGTCGCGGCAAAGAGCTCATCTTTGGAGTTCAATGCGAGCGCGTAGACGGTCTGCTCCGTCACGGCGGCCAGCAAACGCCCCTTGCCCGCGGGGTCGACGGTGAAGATCTTGCCTTCGCTGCCGGCCGCAAAAAGCCGGCCCCTGGAATCCACGACCGCGGACCAAAGGTGCGTCGCGCCGGTGTCAAAGAGCTCGGTGAACTCGGGGGCCAGCGTCAGCCTGCCGTTCGAAGAGAGTGCGAGCCCGCGGATCGTCCCCTTCTCGAATTCCGAGAACTCGCTTTGCGTCCAGGTCTTGGTCTCCACCGCCAGCGCCGCGGCACACACGCCTGCGGCCGCAATCATCCACCGGAAATGTCGAGTCATTTTTGAAGGGTTTTCCTATCTCACTCTCAGGCGCACCGTAGCGCTGCCGCCGGCGATGTGGTCGATGGACAGCGTCTGCTGCACACGCGCCGTGTCCGGAGTGGTCGAGACCTGCATCGCGGGCCGCGAATTCTGGAGCACGTTCAGCACGGAGGGCGGCAGAGCGGGCAGCGCCTTGTCGTCGACATAGGCCGTGGGCCGCGCCTCGACCAGAGAGACGTGGACCTGGTTCTTCGACCGCTCCTGGTTGGCCAGCGAGACGATCTCGGCGGGGGACAGCGACCGGTTCAGACTCCCCGCCATCGATTGGGCGCGGTTCAGGGTGTCGCTGTCGGAGACCAGCAGGCGATGCTCGCCGCGCGCGATGTCCTTGGGCAGCTTGAAGCGGAACTCCAACGGGTAGCGCTCGCCACGCCAGGGCCTCAACCAGACGCGTCCCTGAACCTCGGCGCCAGGGTCGACTACGGTCGAAGCCAGCGTCACTCCATCGATGGTAGCCATGAGCTTCTGCGGATGGACCTCGACCACGGTTTCCACGCTGCGGATCTTCGGCATCGAGATGGGATTGGCCATCAGACGGTTGAACTTCTCCGCCCACCATGTGGCCAACTGCATCGGCGGAGGCATGGGGGCGTCACCGGCTGTCACAAGCGTTTGCGAGTTCAGAGCCTGGATTCCGTCGAACTCCACGCGTCCCTTGAGGCTGTACGTCGCCTCATCCGCCGTGCCGTCGTTTACGTTCTGAAGAGAGTTGAAGGTGGTCAGCAGCATGAGGAAGGGCGTCCAGCGGGGATGCACGAAGACGTCGAAGCTGTACTTCTTTTCGGCGGCGGCGCCCCCCGGCACCGGGGCGCTCTTCACGGTGAGGGAAACGGGGATGGTTTCTGCGCTCTCGCCCAGCACCCCCAGGATGCCCGAATGACGGTCCTGCCGCAGCGCGCCGACGATGTCGCCGGCATTGGCGAATTTGTTCGGCTGGAATTGCGAGCTGAGCACCGTCAGCACTTCGCCGCGGCTCATCGGCATGCTGAGCGGGCCGAGGTTGAAGAACGCATGGCCGAAGGCGAGCACGCGCCGGCCGTCGTTATACGTCACCGTGCCAAGCCCCGTGACGTTGAGATCGCCGGAAACCAGCACGCCCGCGATGGCGTCACCCGGCTGGAGCGCGTTCTGCCAGCCGTCCACGGGGCGCGCGCCGCGCGCGCCGCCGGCGGCGCCGCCTTGCACGGCGCTGATGCCGAGCTGATCGAAGAACGGCTTGAACTCGCGCAGGGTGGACTCGTTGAAACCGGCGAAACTCAGCGGGGTCTCGATGGGGACCAGCTTTGCGCCGAAGTCCGCCATGCGGGGCGACGCCGCGGCCAGCAGGTTCGCCGGCAGGTCGAGCCCCTGGGGCGAGAACGCCTGCGCCGGAACCTTGGCGTTTGAAGGCCGGCTGTTGTCGATTTCGTTAATCTCGAGCATATGCTCGATGGGCGTGATTCCGCAGATCGCGTCCGGCGAGAAGACGCTGATACGAAGAGCGATGGCGCCGATCAGCTTCCCGTCCACGTACACCGGGCTGCCGCTCATCCCGCCCGCGACGTTCGTACGCGCGGCCTTGCCGCCGAGTTTGGCGAGAATCACGTCCTGCCGCGGTCCCCAGGCGTTCTTCCACGCGCCGATGATCTCGACGGGGATGGGCTCCGGCTCGATGCCCTGGAAGACGGTCCACGCCACTCCCTGCATGCCCGCGCGAATCTCGCTCGAGCGCATAATCTCGACAGGACCGGCTTTCGGCCGCACCGTTTGGCCGTGCAGCGCCACGCCCAGCAAGAGCGCGGCGCACAAAACCGCGCGAAGAGTAATCATTTGGATTCAGTCCTTCCCCGACGGCAGCTCGCCTTGTTCTTATTATCCGTTACCCGGGAAGCAATCCGCGAATGCCGCCGCGCCGGGCATCAAGACGAGTACCGCCCCCGACGCGCGAAGGCGGCCGGGATTCGCAGGACCGCCTGTTTTCGCTGGTCCGGCAGCAGCGGCGGCAGCGCGGCCCGGAAGGCCTGTGGCCGCCTGACGCCCTCCCCGAACAACCACGGCGCGCCGGCGAGCGGGCAGGCTGACTCGTCGAGACGCAGTTTTTCGGGCGCACCGGCCGAAGCTGGCGATTATTCCATCGGCCCGGGCGCCGCTACAGGGCGAATGATGACGTCCTGCGCCGGCGCCAGACAGCCGGGCAGCAGCCTGTCGGCAGGCATCAGCAGCCGGACGCCAACGCCGGCATTGCCGCCAAGCAGGTGCGCCTCCGCCGCTTCTCCTGCGACCGGCAGCAGCGCCACAGCCTGTTCAAGCACCTTCAGCTTTTCGAGTTGCGGCGGCTGCAAGATGGCTCGCGCGGAGCGCATCGTCTGGCTGTCTCTCGCCCGCGCCTCGCGGCAGATCGCCTCCAGTTCGGCGTAGCGCAGGCCGAGAGCCATGGGGTCGACGGTCTCCCGCCGCGTCTCTTCCACGATCTCCTGGCGGACCTGTACGACCCGCAGTTGCTTCTGGCTCAGGAACCGCTGCAACTCCGCGTTGATGCGGACAAGGTCGAGCCCCTGCTGGGGAGTCAACTCCAGGTAACGGACGAGCTGCACGAATGGAACGCGTTCCACCGGCGGGGTGACGGGCGGCATTTGGCAGAAGGCATTGGATGCCGCCAGAACCACTAAAGCGGAGATTGTCTTGTGCATCGCTGTTATTATCAACCCGCATCCGGCCCGCCGGTTGCGCTGCGCTCCTTCACGGCGCGCCGCAAACGGGCGATCACCGGAAGGAGAGCGGTGATCGCGCCCAACAGCGTAATCGGAGGAAGGTATCCTGGCCAATGCCCCGGAGTGAACCACCCCGGGAACCCGATTAACGCCTGGTGCACCGCCCCGGCAGCCAGCGCCCAATACCCTGCGCGCTGCATCAATTCCCATCTGCCGCGTCCAAGCTCGGCCATCATCTCTTTCGGTGAGGTCAGGGCCGGCGCGGTCAGAAATAGAAAGCTGACCAGGCCCGTGATCATTGACCACTCCCCGGCCGGCGTGAGGAGGTCTCCCGCGAACAGCTTCGGGTAGTAGCGTCTTCCCAGGAGCGGAACGGAAATCGCGATATGGAGGCATGTTAATGCAAAACCCGAGACGCCAAGCGTTCTGGCGGCTGCGGGGTTTCCTTTTCTCAGGTACGCCGCCGAGAGCAGGATGAGTCCTGCCAGGCTCACCGCTTTATTGAGAACGAAAGGGAGGAAGTCGAGCCACGGGACCGCGCCGAATACGTGGTAGCGCGCGGCCGCGTACACGATGCACAGCAACAGCAGGGCGGCCGCGGCGTGAAGCGTGGGCGGGTGCATCAGCGGAGGCGATAAAGGGCAATGGTAGCAAGCCGCGAGTGGAGGGCGTATCTCTCTTTCCACGGCCCCAGGCCGGCCGGGCCGAACACGGCGAGCGCAGGATTCAGCGGCCCGAGCCCGTCCACGATCCATTCCGGCTCTTCGCCGCGCAGAACCTCGTCGCGATTCTCTTGCGCTTCGCCGGGAAAGGTGGGGCGCACATCGCGCAGATGACGGTCAGCGAGCACTCCGTTCAACGGCTGCGAATCGAGGAACCGCGTCGCCGCTCGCATACGGGTGAGCGGGTAGATCTCCGGCCGGTAACCCCACACGAGGAGCGACGTCCCGCCCTCGATCACCGCGGCGGCTCTGCGGCAATCCTCGTAGAGCGCGAGGTCGCGCCACGCGTGCGGCCGTGCTTCAATCTGGTCGCGCGCCAGCTCGACGTACCTGGGGGCGAAGCGGATCAGCGGCACGGCGAGCAGGAAGGCGATGGCGATGGCGGCCTGGCGCGGCAGGGTGGCGAGACCTCGCGCGCCCAGCAGCGCGAGCGGCGGCAGCAGGTGGAAGAAGTAACGCGGGAAGAACCTCAATCCCAGCCATGCCGCGGCGAGGCTGATTGCGATCCAGGCAAGCAGCCTGCGCCGTTCAGTTTCGCGGCGCAGCGCGAACCACGCGCCGATCACGAGCGCGGCGCGGAAGCCGAGCCAGTTGAACGTGCGCCGCAGCCCTTCGGCAAGGGGGTTCTGGAAAGGAGTGTCGGCTGAATAGCGGGCGCCCCAGGCCCACACCTGGCGCCAGTGATCGTCGAGGGAACCGGCCGCCGCGAGCCACAACACGATTGCGCCTGCGGGCAATGCGAAGCCCGCAATCAGCTTGTGAAGATTTCTCGATTGCCAGAGCGCGCATGCGGCGAGAATCAGAACCGCCTTGGTGTTGAATCCCAGCGCAATACCGCACGCCGCGCCCGCGGCGAACGGTTGGCCAGCGGCCGCAAGACCCACAGCCGCAAGGTGCAGCGGCAAGGACAGAAGGTCCGGCGTCAACGCCATCACGGCCGGCATTGTGTCGAAACACAGCAAGAATGCGGTCAACAGCGCTGCAAGAAGGCCTTCCCGCCGGCCCCAAAGGCGCCGGGCGGCGAACCACGCCGCCACAGATGCGAGGAGCCCGAACAAGATGCCCGCGAGTCGCAGCGGCCAGCCGATGCCGCCGCCCCACAACATGTAGACAGCGGGGAACAGCGGCGGCTTGTCAAACCAGATTTCGCGATAGAGCGCCTTGCCGCGCAGCATCTCGCCCGCGGCGGCCGACGGGTAGCCCTCCTCCACCCACACCACATCCAAATTAGCCAGCCGCGTGCCGGCCAGCATGAGCAGAATGACAGCCCAGACGAGGCGCGGCCACATCGACGCGCCTACCAGACCGGCATCGTCATCTCGAGCTCGCCGGTTCGCCGGCTCGTAAGCCCTGCCGCGCGCGCGGCGCGGACCGCCGGCCGCAGCGCATCGAGCGCCTGCACGAGCGCGCCGAGCGCAGCCTCTTCGCTGTTCTCTTTGCCCTCTCCGGCGAGTATCTCCATCAGGGCCTGGAAGCGCGTCTTCTTTGGCGGATACACCTTCAGCTCGATGCTGTCGGTCTGTTTGGACCCGATCAGCTTCTTCACCTCGGCGATTGCGATGTTGAAGCCGCCCAGCTCGTCCACAAGCCCGAGCGGCCTGGCGTCCTCGCCGGACCAGATGCGACCCTTAGCAATTTGCAGAACCTTCTCCTTGGGCATCTTCCGCCCGGCGGCCACGCGCGAAGTGAACGTCTCGTAGATCGCGTCCAGCTCGGCGCGGAAGCGTTCCAGTTGCGCCGGAGAGAAGTCTCGGATGCCATTGAACATGCCGGCGTTCTTGCCGGAAGCGACGGAGTCAAAGCTGATTCCAAGCTTGTCCCAAAGTCCCTTCGTCACCAGCTTGCCGCCGAGAACGCCGATCGAGCCTGTGATCGTCGCGGGCTGTGAAACAATGCGGTCGGCATCCATCGAGACCCAATATCCGCCCGAACCGGCCACTGCGCTCATCGACACCACCACCGGCTTTCCCGCCTTCCGCGCCAGGATCACCTCGCGCGAAATGGCATCGGAGGCGACCGCCGAGCCGCCCGGCGAGTCCACGCGGAACAGGATCGCCTTCACCTCTCTGTCCTCGCGCGCCAGGCGGAAAGCTTTGGTCACCGTGTCCGATCCCATGGTTTGCGTGTCCTCGAGCGGATCGTACTGGCTCTTGCCCGGCAGGATCGGGCCGTTGCCGTAGATCAAAGCCACCCGCGGGCCCTTCCGGTTCGGCAGATTGGCCCGCCCCACATATTGCCCGAAGTAGAGCAGCCTGGCGCTGTCGCCCGCGCGGGACTTCGCCGCCGCGTAGGCCTCGTCGCGGTAACCGAGCCGGTCCACCAGCTTGGACTTCAGCGCCTCGCCGGCGAGGAGCGGACAGGTATCGATCAACTCCCGCACCTGCGGCTCGGTCATCCTCCTGCCCTGTGCGATGCCGCGGATCATCTGCCCGTACACCGACTCCTTGACGCGGTTGACGGCCTCGCGCGCCGGATCCGACCACGCCTTGTTCGTGTAGAACTCGCTGGCGCTCTTGTACTCGTGCCGGTGCTCGAAACGAGGGACAACGCCGAGTTTGTCCAGCGCGCCGCGAATGAACTCGCCTTCCAGTTCGATGCCGGTAACCCCGAAGAAGCTGCCGGGCAGGAGCCACACCTCATCGCAAGCCGAAGCGAGGTAGTAGGAGAAGAAACCCCGGTTCGTTGCGTCGAAGGCTTCCGCCCATGCGATCGCGAACTTCCTGCCCGCCCGGAAGTCGAGCAGCGCGTCGCGGATCTCCTGCAAGTGCCCCGGCGCGATCGGCGAACTGCCGGTCTTGACGATCAGGCCTTTCACTTTGGGATCCCGCGCCGCGGCGTGAAGTCCTTCCACGAGCGAACGCAGCGCAGGCGCGCTCTTCGCCCTGAATTGCGCCACCGGGTCGTCGAGGACGTCTTCGACGACACCGGCCGTGAGGTCGAGTTCGAGAACGGTATTCGCGGCGACGCTCTTCTTGCCGCCGCCGGCCACGGCTATGAAAACAAAAAGGAGCAATACGAGGACGACGGTGATCGCTCCGATCACCGCAAACACGCGTCCAAAGAACTGCCGCATATCGCGAGTTCCTCCTTCTGTGTCCCGGATCTGCGCTGATTGTCGCACGATCCGCCGTGTAGCCTGGAGTCGTGGCTGAGAATTTCATCGTCTCCACGGAGGAGGCTGGAGTCCGTCTTGATCACTTCGTCGCGGCGCGCATGAGCGGAGTGAGCCGGGCGCGCGTGCAGCAGTGGATCGAATGCGGCAGGGTGCTCGTCGGCGGCGGCGCGGCCAAGCCGTCGCTCAAGCTGCGCGCGGGCGCGTCGGTCCATGTCGACCCGGCCGAGCCCAAGCCCCTCAAGGCGTTCGCCGAAGACATCCCCCTCGACATTATCTACGAGGATGAAGACGTCGTTGCCATCAACAAGCCGGCCGGGCTGGTGGTGCACGCCGGCGCCGGCGTGCACGAGGGCACTCTTGTCAACGCTCTGCTGCATCGCTTCAGATCGCTGTCGGGGGCCGGAGGCGAGCTCCGCCCGGGCATTGTGCACCGGCTGGATAAAGGGACGAGCGGCGTGCTGCTCGTCGCGCGGCACGACCGTGCGCACCAGAGCCTGGCCGCGCAGTTCGCAAGCCGCAGCGTCGAAAAGTGGTACCTGGCGCTCGTTCAAGGCCGCGTCAAAACCGAGGCAGGCGCGATCGACCGCCCGATCGCGCGCGATCCCGTGCGGCGCACGCGAATGACCGCGCGGCTGGCCGCCGGCCGCCAGGCGCATACCGAATACCGCGTCAAGCAGCGATTCGCCGGCTTCACCCTGCTTGAGGTCCGCATCGGCACCGGACGTACGCACCAGATCCGAGTCCATCTATCCGCCATCGGCCACCCGATCGCGGGCGACGCGCTCTACGGCGCCGCGGCGCGCCCCGGCGACCTGCCGCCGCTCGGCCGCCCGTGGCTGCACGCCTGGCGCATTGCGTTCAGCTCGCCCTCGAGCGGCCAGCGCATCACCCTGGAGGCGCCGCTCGCGCCGGAGCTCCAAGCTTGGATGCGGCGGCTCAAACCAGCCTAAAATAGGGTCAGGATGACGAGGACAAGAAGAGCATTCTGCTCCGCGCTTGCGGGCGGGGCGCTGTTCGGCCAGCAGAGCCGTCCGCCGGACCCGCTCAAGCCGGACCGCGAACAGGTGATCACCCTCGACGTCACCCGAGTCAACCTGCTCTTCACTGTCTCCGACAGAAAGGGCCGCTTCGTCAACAACCTCACCAAAGACGAATTCGAGATCATCGAGGGCAAGCGGCGCCAGAGCATCCTCGAGTTTGTCGCCGAGACCGACCTGCCGCTGCGCATCGCGCTGCTGGTGGACACGAGCAACAGCATCCGCGACCGCTTCAAGTTCGAGATCGAGGCCGCGGGCCAATTCCTGGAAAGCGTGATCCGCAAGGGGCGCGACAAAGCGCTGGTCTACAGCTTCGACACCAATCCGGAGCTGGTTCAGGATCTCACCGACGACACCGAGCTGCTGGTCAACAAGCTGCGCGCGCTGCGTCCCGGCGGCGGCACGGCGCTTTACGACGCGATCGCCATCGCCTGCCGCGACAAGCTGGCGCAGGACCAGCCGCGCCACAAGTTCCGCAGGGCTCTCATTCTGATTGGAGACGGCGAGGACAACGCCAGCCACTACACGCGCGACCAGGCGCTGGAGTTCGCGCACAAATCGGAAGTCGTCGTCTATTCAATATCGACGAACATCACGCGTACGGAGACCGACGGCGACAAGGTGCTCAAGTACCTGGCGCAGGAAACCGGCGGGATTGCCTTCTTCCCCTTCAAGGCCCAGGACCTCGCCCAGGACTTCGAGAACATCGCCAACGAGCTGCGCAGCCAGTACAGCCTCCTGTACCGGCCGGAGCCGCTGAAAACCGACGGCCTCTATCACAAGGTCGACGTCAGGGTGCGCGACCGCAAGGACCTGATTGTCCGCTGCCGCAAGGGCTACTACGCGCCGCGGATGTAGTCAGAACATCAGCTTCAAGCCGCCGACGGCCCAGGCGCTAGGGGTGCGGAATCCGTCTTCAAAATAGCGCTGGTTGAGCACGTTTTCCACGCGTGTGTAGAACCGCAGCGTGCGCCGTTCTCCCAGCGGCAGGTTGTAGTTGGCCGCCAGGTCCAGCCGCCGCGGGCCGGGGAACAGGTAAGGCCGGTTGCCGCCGGACTCGAAAACATAGAAGACGCCGCTGACATAGTCGCCGGCGGCAATGAAGTCGGCCGTCACTTGCAGCCGGCGCGTCAACTCTTGCGTGGCCACCATCGTGAATGCGTGAGGGAAGACGCGGATGGCGGAGAGCACGCCGCCGGTAAGAAACGGCGTCTTCTCGTCGGCGTTGGTGTACGTGTAGCCCGATTGGACGAGCATTGTCCGCCATGGCCGCGCCTCCAGCGACATCTCCACTCCGCGGGCAAGCCCTCCGCCGGCGTTGGCGTAGCCGCCATAGCGGCCGAATGGATCGTTGAAGAGAGCGGTGTAGCCGATCACCTCTTGCAGGCGCGTGTAGAAGTATGTCGCACTGGCTCGAAATCGCGAGTTGGCGAAGTACTGGTCGAAGCCGAAGTCGAAGGCGATGGTGCGCTCGGGGCGCAGCCGCGGATCGCCGAGCGGGCTGAACGATCCGAAGAAAAACGCCGCGCCGAAACGCTCGTAGAGCGCGGGCGCGCGATACCCGTTGCCCGCGTGAGCGCGCAGCTTGGTCGAGCTCCGCGGCATGAAGTAGGCCAGGGCGGCGTCGCCGGTGTAGGCGTTCGGCGGGGCGTTCAGGTCGGCGCGCTCATACTGCGGCGCGCCGCCCTCGAAGATGGGCCGTGACAGGCTGAAGCGCTGCCAGCGCCCGCTGAGGCTCAACTGAAGCCGTTCGCCGAAAAGCCGGGACTGATTCTGCGCGAAAAGCGTGCTGGACCGCTGGCGGATCTCGCTGCGCGCGTTCACTCGCGCGGCCGGGTCGGGGTTCTCGTCCCGGTTGGGATTATTGAAGGTCTCGCGCTCGAACTCATAGCCGGCGGTGAGAAGGTTTGTGCGGTTGAGCGCGGCGTTGAGCTGGCCGTTGAGAGTATCGATCCGGCCGCTGAAACCGGTCGAGGAATTGAACAGCGGCTGATAGCCCTGGCCTCCCGGACCGTCGCGATGATCGCGATTGCTCTGCATGCCTTGCCAGGAAGCGCGGTAACTGACGCGCGGGGCGACCTGTTGCGTCCAGGTGAGCATCGTCGTCGTGAAATCCGCGATCCTGCGGCTGTCCGGATCGAAGAAGTTCGGCGCGAAGGTAGCGCCTCCCCAGGAGAACGGCCTCCCTTGATCGCCGAGCCTGACCTGAGCTTGCGGGAGCGGGATCGCCCGCACGAATCCCGACGGAGGCAGGCTCGACGCCGGCGCGGCGAAGGGCGATGAGTTGACCCCGACCGTGCTGAGTGTGCCGACAACTCTTGCCGCCAGCGACGCCGCCGCGGAGGGCCGCCACTGCGCGAACCCCTGTCCCGTCGTATTCCGCACGCGTTCGATGCCGTCCACTCCATTGATCACATTCAGGTGCGCGAGTCCGGCGCTGTACTGCACGCGATCCTCGCGCAAGCCGCCCGCGATACGCGCCAGCCCGCGGACCACGCCGAGTCCGCCGCCCTCCGCTGCGACTTCTCCGCGCACGGGGCCGCCGCCCTGATCGGAGACGAGGTTCAACACCGCGCCGATCGCGTTCGTGCCGTAGAGCGACGATCCTGATCCGCGCAGGATTTCCACGCGATCGGAGTTCACCATTTGAAGGTCGCCGATGAAGGCCGTTGCATCGCCCTGGACGGCGGCGGGGTCGCGGAAGCGCATCCCATCGACGAGCACCGCGGTGTCCGCCGCACGCAGGCCGCGCGCGAGGATGCGCGTGAGCGATCCCGGCCCTCCCAACTGCTGCACGCGCAATCCCGGGACATGCCGCAGCGCCTCGCTGAACAGCACCTCTTCGCGGCGCGCGACCGCTGTGCTGTCCACAATGTCCATCGCTTTGCCCGTCTCCACCGTGGACTGCGGCGTCGAGGACGCTGTCACAAGCACGCGCGTCGAGAGCCCGCGGATTTCGAGCGACAGGTCCAATGTGACCAGCCGCCCTGCGAGTTTCACGTCCACCGGATTGCCTTGATCCAGGCCCGCGGTTCTCGCTTGCACCAGGTACTCTCCAGCGGGCAGTTGGTCGAAGCGGTAGATGCCCTGGCCATCGCTCAGCGCTGTCCGCTGGACGGAATTGTCGCGGCTGTAAAGCCGTACTGTCGCTTGCGGCACAACGGCGCCGGAAGGGTCGAGCACCCGTCCGGTGAGGATCGTTACTTGCCGGGCCTCTTGCGAGTGCACACAACAAGCAACCAAAAGAAGACCTGCGAAGACGCGTTTCATGCGCCCCTCCCTCGAGAGCATTCGATGTCCGGCTTTTGGGGCCGGGCGAAAGGCAGGTCTTCGGACTTGCGGGCTGGGCTTCCTTTTGCAGGAAATTTTCTACCGGCCGCGGCTTCCCAGGCGCCTGTTGCGGCGCCCAGTGCCTTTGGTGCGGCTTTCGTTCCCGCTTACCGCTGCGGGGCAGTCCCGGATTCTCACCGGGTTCCCTCTTGGCGCGACCGGACCTTCCGTCCGGCCGACCTCTCGCATAACAGAGAATATCGTCGGCTTGCATTGGCTGTCAAATCCCGGCCGCGGCGCTCTCGATCCTTTCGTGGAATGGGTCAACAGTGCGATCCTGCGGGAAGATGGGATGGTTCCGGTTTTGAAACGGCGACTACGCGCCAGCGCAATCCGACTGCCTGTGGCGGTCCTGCTGGCCGCGGCCCAACCAGCGGGGACTGCGGCCGATCTTCATCAGCGGGTGCGCAGCGGCGGCCACTCCGTCACGCCGAGGCCCGCGCCGAAGCAGCTCAAGCTGGTGAGCTGGAACATCGAGCGCGGTTTGCAGTACCCGGGCATCGAGGCCGCGCTGGTGCGGGAAAGCGCGGACATTCTTTTGCTGCAAGAGGTCGATTGGAAGGCGCGGCGGAGCGGTTGGCGGGAGATTCCGGAGAGCCTGGCGCGCAAGCTCGGGATGAACTACGTCTTCGCCGCGGAGTTTCAGGAGTTGGGCCAGGGAACGAGCTCTTCGCCCGCCTATCATGGGCAGGCGATTCTCTCCGCCTGGCCCATCGGGCCGCCCGCGGTGATTCAGTTCAAACAACAATCCGACTTCTGGGCGCCGCGCTGGTATCTGCCCAACTGGGGCCTTTTTCAGAGGCGAATCGGCGGCAGGCTGGCTTTGGCGGCGGAGATCGACGTCCAGGGCCGCGGCGTCGCGGTGTATAACGTGCACCTGGAGAGCCGCGGGCCGGAGAGTCTGCGGGTGGCGCAGATGCGGGAGGTGCTTGATCATGCGTCACGGCATTCCGGCGACGCACAGGTTGTTATCGCCGGCGATTTCAACGTATCAGGGCCGTCATCGCCCGTCATTCGCGCAATCCTTGACAGCGGCTTCAGCGCCGCCGTTGGAGGGGAAGCGACAACGCTCCGCGGCGCTGCGCTCGACTGGATCTTTGTTCGGGGCGATCTCCGCTTTACTGAGGGCGGCGTTCTCCGCGAGACGCGCGCCTCCGACCACTACCCGCTGAAGGTCACACTGAGCGGTCTGCGCGGGCCGTAGAAGTGTGGCTGAGCAGCAGGACCGCGGCGCCGGCGGCGCCGGCGTTGAGCGACGCGGCGAGCACTCCGAGCTTCACCGAATCGAGATGCCGCGGTTCCGCAAAGGCGAGACCGCCGATGAAAAGCGACATCGTGAATCCGATGCCCGCGAGACAACCCGCTCCAAACAGTTGCGGCCACCCCAAACCCGGCGGAAATTCGGCGATCCCGGTTCGGACTGCAAGCCAGCAAGACAGCACGACTCCCAGCGGCTTGCCCGCCACGAGGCCGAGCACGACGCCCGCGGCGACCGGCCGGGAGAGGGCCTCAAAAAGATCGCCGCTCAACGAGACGCCGGCGTTCGCGAGCGAGAACACGGGCAGGATCAGGTACGCCACCCAGGGATGAACCGAGTGTTCAAAGCGCGGCAGAAGCGCGGGCTCGCGCAGTGGGATCGTCAAGGCCAGCAGGACTCCGGCGATGGTGGCGTGCACTCCGGAAAGCAGCGTGAGGAGCCACAGCGCGATGCCGGCAAGGATATACGCCGCCGCCCATCGCACGCGGGCCCGGCCCATCGCGGCCAGCCCGATCCACACCAGCGCCGCAATCCCGAGATACAGCCAGCGGATCTGGCTGGTATAGAACAGCGCGATCACCGCCACGGCGGCGAGGTCGTCGACGATCGCCAGCGCGGTCACAAACACCTTGAGTGCGGGCGGCGCGCGGCTCCCGAGCACTGCAAGGACGCCCAGGGCGAAGGCGATGTCGGTGGCCATGGGGATCGCCCAACCCGCTGCGGTCTCGCCGCCGGCATTCACTGCAAGATACAGCGCGGCTGGAATGGCCATGCCGCCGAGCGCGGCGGCGATGGAGAGCGCGGCCTGGCGCGGCGAGGTCAGCTCTCCTTCGAGCAGCTCGCGCTTGATCTCCATGCCCACAAGAAAGAAGAAGACCGCCATAAGGCCGTCGTTGATCCAGAGGAGCAGCGGCTTGGTGAGGGCGTAGTCACCGAAGCCCAGTTTGAGCGGCGTTTTCCAGATCGCGTCATAAACGGCGGCCCAGGGGGAGTTGGCCCAAACCAGGGCTGCCATCGCGCACACGAAGAGGAGAATTCCGCTGGAAGCCTCCAGCTTGACGAACTCCTGGAAAGGCCGGAGCACGGCTTTGGGCAACATGGTTTCTCCCGATTCGAGGTGCGCAGATTAGAACGTAGCGGATCGGGCCCGCGCCAAGGTCAGCGGGCTTCTTCGATTCACTTATCGAGGCCTCCCCTCCGATCCAGGAACAAAGTCTTGCGAGGCCCAGCGCCAGGAACAGCGAGAGCCGAAACTGCGACCAGCGTTAGCGCTCTCATAGGTGCGTTATACCGCAATCCGATCGCCCTGGGCCGCAGCCGGCCTTGGCGGATGATGCGCTTTGCCGAAACTTTTGCTGAGCCCGGAATTGAAATATCAGGAGCGTTGGATCTGGTGACATGCTCGCAGCACAGAATTCAGCTTTTCCCGCCGGGGCTGGAGGCAGGGGAAACGGGGAAAGTCCAGGAGGATCGTCGTAAGCAAACTCGAGTGCGCGTTTGTTCTTGCGGCAGCGGCCCTGATCGGGACATCCGCCGTTTCCTCTCAACCGCCCGGCCGGTGAACCGGCCGGCCAAGTAAGTGACCATCATGATCCCGGACGGCATGGGGCTGGCCAACGTGACCGCCACGCGCACCCGGCTGAATGGGGGTTCCGGCGCGCCTCTCTATCTCGAGACGCTCGACCGCGCGGGCTCCCTGCGCATGTATTCGGCAACAAGGCATGGCGACGGGCCTGGTCGCCACGCCGGCAATGACGCACGCCGCGGCGTCGTCGTTCGGCGCCCACCCGGCGGCGCGCAAGTGCGAAAACGAGATCGCCCGGCAGTTCGTCATGGAGAGCCAGCCGGACGTCCTGCTCGGCGGCGGGCGAACTACGTTCAACACTACGGCCTTGACCCCGGGCTGCCCCACGCCGGGGAACCACATCGCTGCGGCGCAGTCCCAGGGATACGCCTGCGTCACCACGCGCGAGGAGATGCGGGGCGCGGTCGCCGCGAACTCGAATCGAATCCGTGGGCTGTTCGAGGACAAGAACCTGACGCCCGAATTCCAGCGGCCCGACCCGACGCCGCAGCCGCGGCTTGCCGAGATGACGCACGCGGCGCCGGCGTTTCTGGAGAAGCAGAAGCGAGGCTTCTTCCTGATGGTGGAAGGCTCGTTGATCGACTCCGCCAATCACGCCGAAGACCCGGAGTATCAGTACGGCGAAATGCCGGCCTTCGATGAATCAGTGAAGGTGGCGCTGGAGTGGACCGCCGCGCGCCCGGGGCGCAAGGAAGACACGTTGCCCATCATCGCGCCCGATCACGCGCCTGGCGGTTTCGCGCTGCTGGCCAGCGAGACTCCCGGCGCGGGGCTATCTCCTTGCTGTTGGGCGGCTCGGCTGGTCCGAGAGATTCGCCGAGAAGAACGGGATGACCTTGGTCTCGATCCGTTCCGCGATACGGTTGAGGTGATCGCCCGGGTAGATCTCGAATTCATGGGCGATGCTGTAAGTGTTCAGGACGGCGTCGAGCGCGCGCACGCTCGAGGCGATAGGCTCGTCCTTGTCGCCGGCGTCGACTGCAATCGCCTTCAGCCGCTTCAGGCTGAAGACGTACTGGTCCACCATCGCGAGCGTTGCGTTGGCCGCCCACTTGGCGGCGATGGCGGGCTGGAACACGCCTTCCTTCGAGGGCAGCGCCAGGAATAGGGGCGGGTTCTTCGGGTCGGGCGACCATGCGGCGGCTGAGGCGAGCGTGGCCTTGGTGAAGAAGTCGGCCTTCTCGATTTCGGAAGGATCTTTGATGGCCTCGGCCCGCGCCGTATTGCGGCCTCCTTGCTGGAGATTCGGCGGCGTCATGCAGCACGGGCTCAGGGCGTAGAGGCTCCAAAAAACGCCGGGCCGTTTCATGCCGATGCGGAGAGTTCCATAGCCGCCCATGGAGTGGCCCGCGAGACCTCGGCTCTCGGCGCGCGGGAAGGTGCGGTAGGTGCGGTCGATGTGGGCCACGAGCTCGCCGGCGATGAACTCCTCCCAATCGCCGATCGTGGCCGAAGCCGAGTACAGGCTGCCCTGATAGCGGTTGAAGGCGTTGGGCATGACGACGATCATCTCCCGCGCTCCGGGCGCCGAGAACGCCTTGTCGAGCACGGACGGCAGATTGATCCAGTGTTTCACGTATCCGAACCACTTCTCGTCACTGTCGGTGAAGCCGTGCAGCATGTAGAGCACGGGGTAGCGCCGGCCACGGCTGGTTCTGTAACTGTACGGCAGGTAGACGGAGACATCGCGGACCGAGGAATCTCCCGCAAGATTCCCCGCGAGCGATTTCGAAGGGACCTTGATGCGCTCCACCACGCCGATGCGCGCGGGCGGCTGGCTCCAGAGAAGCGGCGCCGCAGAAATTGCGGCGAGGGCCATTAGAGCTTTCATCCTTTCATGCTACCCGTAGCGCTACTTGCCGCCAAAGCGCACCGTGAGACCGGCTGTCACAGTGCGCGGGAAACCGGGAGTGGCGTGAATGCGGGACGCCGGGTCCTGGCCCTGGAGGCGCGACTCGAAGTAGTTCTGGGTTTCCCAATAAGCGCGGTTGAACAGGTTGTCGAGAGATGCATTGAAGTCAATGTTGCGCGTGATGCGCCGCATGACGCCGAAGTCAAAGACCGTGTGGCCGGCCGCGCGCAGGGCGGCGTCCTCGGGATCGAGGCGGTAACCGTTGATCCCGCGCATGCGAAGAGAGGCGCTCCACCCATTCCACATGGCGAGCGAGAGTGCGGCGTTGGCGGTGAAGTGGGGGGCGCGATCCACGTATTGGCGCGGTGAGGCGCCTTTGTAGTAGGCATTCACCACCCTCGTGATGCCGCCGTTGAAGCTCAGATGGCGCGTGAGGCCGATCGACAGCTTGCCCTCCCAGCCGTAAGCGCGGCTCGGCCCGAGGAACTCGAGCGAGCCGTCGTCGGGAACGTAGACGAGTTCATTCGAGCGCTCGATCCAAAAAAGGCTGCCGAGCAGCGACCAGCGGCTCACGGCCCATGTTGCGGAAGCCTGCGTGAAGTCGGTTGTGGCGAGAGTGCGGCTTCCGGGGGAGCGGACGACGCCGCGTGCGTCGAGCGATGAGATGCCGCGGCCGTAACTCAAGTGCAGCGTGAGGGGCCAGCGCAGCACGGGCAGCCACGCGAGCCCGGCCTTGGGCTGGATCGCAGTAGAATTGCGGGCGCCGCTGAGCGTGGGATCGATCCGGTCCTGCACGTCGAAGCGAAAAAGGTCCCAGCGCATTCCGCCCGTTGCCGTCAGTCGGCCGTCGAGCAGTTGGAGGCTGCTCTGCGCATAGCCCGCGCCGTTGACGACACCGGCGTTCGCATTGGTTGTCGCGCCGAGCGGCGTTCTGCCGATGCGCGGATAGAGTCCCACGCGGATCTGGTTGGCGTGGAAGTTCCCGCCAGTGGTGAAAAGGCCGGCGCGCGCGCCTCTTTTCCACGGCTTCAAATACTGCGCGTTCGCGCCCTGTTGAAGCCGCGAATCGTGCTGCTGGATGCCGTCGCCATTCAAGGGATCGTTCAGGAAGAAGGTGAAGTTGGAGTACAGGTCGAACAGAGAGCGGGCGGCAAAGCCGTCGAGCTTCCAGACGGCGCCGCTTTTCTGGGTCATCCGATAAGCGGCGCCGAGTGTGTAATCGCGAAAGCGGCCGCCGTCGCCGGGGTCCAGGGAGCCGAAGCGGTCGAGGCGGCCGGCGGCGACTTCGTCGATGGGAAGCTGCCCGGAGGAGCGGAAACCGTTGCGGCTGGCGTTGGCGCGGAGTGTGACAGTACGCCGGTCGTCGAGGCGATGAGTCCAACTGTTGGTGAAGTTATCGCGCCGGTAGTCGAGCGGCTTGATGAAGGGGCCGTTGGTGACTGAGCCATCGTAGGCGATGACGGCGTCTCCTTTCAAGTACGAAGGGCTGAAGCCGAGGAAACCGCGCGCGGAATCGAATGACCCGCCTTGCACGCGCAGCGTCAGGATGTCGGGCAGCGACTGGCGCAACCGGATATGAACCACGCCCAACCCGCTGAAATCGCCGTACTCGGGACTGAAGGGTCCGTTCACGATGTCGACTTCGTCGACCAGCTCAGGGGTGAGCGACTTCAGCGTGCCGAGGTACCCCTGGCCGTGACCCTGCGTGGCCTGGTTGGCCTGGACGTTGTCCACAAGCACCTTGAGCCCGCCGTTGACGCCGCCGTGATCGAGATTGAAACCGAAGCGGCGGATCTCCAGAGACTTGCCGCCGCCCTCGTGCTGACCGGCGTTGATGCCGGCGTCGAGCAGATGAGAGAACTGATCGTCGCGCGAGAGCAGGGTCTTGCGGATGGTCTCAGTGTTGCGGCGGTCGTAGGCGGGCTCGATAGCAGTGGCGCGGATGGTGACCGACTGATGGAGCATGGGGACGGCCGACTGGTCCTGGGCAGTGAGGGAAACAACGAGGGAGATTAGCGAAGCGGCAATCCGCGCCATGCACCAATTCTACGTAGCATGAGAGGAGATCGGATTCTTTGCTAGACTGGGAGCGCCTGCGAGGGAGGGGTAGGAGCCGGCGGATCGGCCCGGATCAAAAACAGTGGGGGCAAATGAATCCAAAGACGGGCCGCCGCGCGTATCTGACGGGGAGATGGCAGCCGCAGGCGCAGCGATCGGGGGCCACACTGTCCCCGAATGGGAGCAGTATATTTCCCGGATTCAGGCGCGCGAGGAGCGCGCGCTGGGTGAATTCTACGATAGCACGGGCAGATTGGTGTATAGCCTGGCGATGAGGATTCTGGGCAACGCAGAGGACGCTGAGGAAGTGGTCGGCGACGTCTTCTCACAGGTGTGGCGCAATGCGGCGCACTTCGATGCCGGGCGAGGATCGGTCTTGGCGTGGCTCATGATGATGACGCGCAGCAGGGCCCTGGACCGCGTCCGGTCGAGGGGTAACAGGCCGTCGCTCGAGCAGACAATGGAGGCATCGCGCAATCTTGCCACGACGGAGGAGAGCATCGAGGAAGCGGCGTTCATCGCGGAGCGCCGGCGTCTGGTGCGCGAGGCTCTGGCCGAGCTATCCGAGGACCAGAGGAGCCTCATCGAGCTCGCGTTCTATCAAGGGTTGTCACATTCTGAATTGTCGGCCTGCGCCGGACTTCCGGTGGGAACAGTCAAGACCCGCATCCGCCTCGGTATGCTGAAGCTTCGGGACCGGCTCGCGCCGCTGAGAGGAGCACTGTGAAACACGACAGCGATCCGCAGGAGAGAGCCGCGCTCTATGTTTTGGACCTGCTCGACCTGGAAGAGAAACGCGAGTTCGCCGAGCAACTGGAGAAAGACGAATCGCTGCGCCAGCAGGTGCGGCAGTTCACTGAATCGGCGGCGCAGCTTGGGGTTGCCGCGCCGGGCGTCGATCCTCCGCGTTCGCTCAAGGCCAAGGTGCTGAACAAGACGCTCTCGGGCGCCTGGCATGGCATGCATGTCGTCCGGTCAGACGAGGGCCGGTGGGCCCCCTCTCCCTTTCCAGGCGTCTCTGTGAAGAAGCTGTTTGCGGCGCGCGATCTGGGCGTAGTCACCTGTCTGCTCAAGATGGAGCCGGGCTCGCGTTATCCCGCCCACCGCCACACCTCTTCAGAGCTTTGCCTGGTGGTCGAGGGCGATGTGTCGTTCGGCGACAAGCTGACGCTGAAGGCCGGCGACTTTGAGGCGGCTGTTGCAGGCACCATCCACGGGACGATCAGTACGAGGGACGGCTGCGTGCTGCTGATCGTCGCCTCGCCGCACGACGAGATTCTTGCGGAAACCTGAAATCCAATCCGGCGCGCTCCTCCGTAGATGAGCGTGGAAGGCCGCTTGCGCGGCCTCGACTTCATCGAAGAGGGACGCTGGTGCAAAACCAAAGACAACCACTCATCTTTCTACTGTGCGCTCTGCTGCTTCTCCCGCCGCAGGCCACGGCCGCCAATCACCGCGAGGCGCCGATCACGGCCCTTGATCACAAGGCCGACATCACGGACGTCTATGCGTTCGTGAGCTACGGGCCGAACACCCAGCCGGGCGAGCAGCCGAAGAAGGTGACATTCATCATGTGCGTCGATCCGCTGCTCGAGCCGGGCAATGGACCGAATTGGTTCCCGTTCGATTCGAACATCGCCTACGACATCAACATCGACAACAACCACGACGCCAAGGCGGACATCATCATCCGCTTCACCTTCGAAACCGAGCAGCGGCTGCCGGGCCTTTTCCAGGTTTACGCCGGCATCGGCCCCAACGGCGCAAAGGCTCCTTCCAATTCCCCGGCGCCGGTGCCGCCGGGCACTCTGATTGTGCCGCCGCAAATCAAGTCGTTCAACGACGCCGGACTCGGCCAGCGACAGCGCTATCACGTCTCGATGTACCGCGCGAGCGGGGTCGAGATGCCAATCGCCCACCCCGACGGCTCGCCCTTTTACGCGGTACCCGCCAACGTGGGGCCGCGGACGATGGACTACGAAGCCCTTTACAGCGCTGGTACGTACAAGCTGCCCAGCGGCGTCAGCGTGTTCGCGGGCGCCGTGGACGACGCGTTCTGGATCGACCTCGGGGCTGCATTTGACACGGTCAATCTCCGGAAGCTGGGCAGCGGCGTTCCTGCTGTCTTGACTGACGCCGAAGACAACGCGTCCATGAACTTCGCGAGCGATACGGTGTCCGGCTACGCGGTAAACGCGGTTGCGATCGAATTGCCCATTGAGATGGTCACCTCGACCGGCAGGCTGGAGCCGGCCACCTCGCCCGCAGCGACCATCGGCATGTGGGCGACGACGTCGCGGCCGGCCGTCACGGTGCGGCGCTCGCCCGACCCGGCGGGGAACGCCGGCAATCTCCGCCAGGTGCAGCGGATGGGCAATCCGTTAGTGAACGAGCTACTGATCGGCACCGGATCGAAGGACCGCTTCAGCATGGACGAGCCGGCCAACGACAGCCAGTTCGCGTCGTTCCTGCTCGACCCGGCGCTCGCGCGCGTGTTGAACGCGCTCACCGCCGGAGCGGTGGCGATTCCGGCCCCGCCTCGCACGGACCTGCTTCCGCTCGTAACCTACGCGCCGCCTATCGCCGCATCGGGCACGCCGGCGGGCCCGGTGGCGGACCTGCTGCGACTGAACACCGGCGTGCCCGCGACGCCCGAGGCCATCGCCAACCGGCTGGGGCTGCTCGGCGGCGACCCCGCGGGGTTCCCCAACGGCCGCAGGTTGGCCGACGACGTGACGGATGTCGCACTGCGCGTCGTCGCCGGCGTCCTCAAGCCAGGGTTCAACGTGTTCCCCAACAACCGTCTCGGCGATGGAGTGAACGTGAATGATGCGCCGTACCGGAGCGAGTTCCCGTACCTCGCGCCGGCGCCCAGCGGACGCAACCGGCGCCATGTCGATCCGGGCGAACCCGGAGGCGGCCCGGTGGAGTAGCTCAGAAACCGAATCGGAGGATACACATGCATTCCGCGAGAAACAAGCTGGTTCTACTCGCTGCGCTGGCGGCTCTCGCGGGTGCGGGGGAGGTCCCTGCGGGGGCCTCCTCTTCGCCCGCGGAGCGGCTGATCCGATCGCTGGAGTCGGCGATTCAGGCCCAGCCGGAACAGCAGCGGCTGTACTCCGAGCTCGCCATGGCGTACGCGCGGCGGGCGAGGGAGACCTCGAACCCCGAGTACTACGAGAAGGCCCGCGGGGCGGCCGGGCGAGCGCTCAAGCTGAGCCCGGCCGATTTCGAGGCGCAGAAGGCGGCCACGTGGATTCTGCTCGGCAAGCACGAGTTCGCAATAGCGTACGAGAGTGCGAAGCAGTTGAACCGCCGCATCCCGGACGACTTGCAGGTTTACGGGATGCTGGCCGACGCCTGCGTCGAGCTCGGCCTGTACAAAGAAGCGGAGGAAGCCGTGCAATGGATGCTCAATCTGAGGCCGGCGGCTGTGGCGGGTCTCACACGCGCCGCGCATTTGCGCGAGCTGTTCGGCGACCTCGAGGGATCGCTGATGCTGCTCGAGGATGCTTTCCGCTACACGCCGGCGCGGGAAATTGAGGAGCGTGCGTGGATCGCGGTCCACATCGCCCGCGTGCAGCGGCTGGCCGGACGGCTGGATGCGGCCGATCGCGCTGCACAGGCCGCCTTGAAGCTGTTTCCCGGTTATCATTACGCGTTGCGCGAGCTGGCTGAGATCCGCACGGCGCAGGGGCGCCACGAGGACGCGGTGAAACTGCTCGAAAAGCGTTACACGCTCGCGCCGCATCCCGAAAACCTCGCGCACATCGCGGCGGCGCTGGACCGCGCGGGCCGCGCGGAAGAAGCTGCACGAGCTTACGAGAGGTTCGAGGAGCCGGCGCGCCAGGAGATGGAGGCGTGGGACAACGCCAACCGCGAACTCATCGCGTATTACCTGGGGCGCGGTGAGCGGCCCAAAGAGGCGCTCCGGATCGCCGAGATGGAGTACGCGCGTCGCAAGGACGTTTACACGCTCTCCTCGTACGCGCGGGCGCTGCACGCGAACGGAGAGAACGCGAAGGCGGAAGGGATCCGGAAACAGGCTCTCTCCCTGGGATCAAGGGACCCTGAGCTGACCGCGATGCTCGCCGCACGCTGACCCGCCGCGAATGCAATCCGACTCCGGATGTTGTATGGAATGGGGTAGGAGGTCGTGAATGCCTCATTACGTCTTCATCTGCCAGGAGTGCAAGAAGGAATTCGAGAAAGTGATGCACATGGACGAGCTGGAGAAGGAGAAGCCGGCCTGTCCGAATTGCGGAAGCAGGAAAGTCGAGCAGGAGGTTGCGGCATTCGCCGCGGTGACGTCGAAAAAGAGCTGAGGCCCGCGCCGGCGCGCTCAATTGCCCAGGCGCTGGAGGGCGCGGCGCACGACGGCGTCGCGGCGGAGCTCGATCTCATCGCCTGCTTCAACGCCGAGCGCCTGGTTCAGGATCTCTTGCAGCAGCCGCGCGCGGATGCGCTCGCGCTCGCGTGACCATTCGGCGATCGACGGGCGGATGTTGCGCTGCGAGAGGAAGAACTGAAACTCATCCAGAATCGCGGGGGTCAACTCCATCCCGCGGCGGACCTCATCCTTGTGACGCGCGAGCCACTCGCCCGCGAAGGAAGGAAAGACGCCGCTGCCGTCGAGCACCTGGCCGAGGCGGGTGAGCGGCTCCTGAAAGACGATCTCGTCCGGCTCGATGCCGCCGCCGCCTTTCACTGGGCGGCCGGAGTCGGTTTTGTATGCGGGACGCCCTTGCGGGTCCGTCGCCTCGGCCAGTTCGACGTTTCGGAGCGGCCGCTGAATGGAACGTCCGCTCGGTGTGTAATAGAAAGCCGTGGTCAGGGCCAGGCCGGTGTCTCCGCTCAAAGGGTACACGCGCTGCACGAGGCCCTTCCCAAATGTCGGCTCGCCGAGGATCAGGCCGCGGTCGTGGTCCTGGATCGCGCCGGCGACAATCTCGGCGGCGCTCGCCGTGCGGCCGTTCACCAACATCGCGAGTTTGAAATCGTAGGGCATGGCAGACGGCGGAACGTCGATGTTCTCAGCCTGCGCGCTGCGGCCGCGCGCGCTCAAGATGCGCTGGCCCGGCTTGAGAAACATCGACGCGGTCTCCAGCCCGGCGTTGACAACGCCGCCGGGATTTTCCCGCAAATCGAGGATCAGGCCGGCGAGCGAAGAGCCGCCCAGCTTCTCGATGGCGTCGCGCAGCTCGTGAGCCGTCTTGAGATCGAAGCTCGTGACGCGGACGTACCCGATGCCGGGCTCGATCAAGAAAGCGCGGTCGACGCTGCTGGTCTGTAATTCGGCGGGCGTCAGCGTGAACGGCAGCGGCTTCGCCGAGCCCTGGCGGCGGACCAGGATCTGCGCCGGCTGCTGGCGCGCATAGCCGAGGAGCTGAACCAGTTGGTCCATGTCGAGCGTCGACAGCGGGTAGCCGTTGATCGAGATGATTTCGTCGCCGGGCGAGAGACCCGACTTCTGCGCCGGCGAGCCGGGCTGCGTCTGAAGCACGAACACCCTGCCGGGGAGCACCGAGACGATGGAGCCGAACCCGCGCGTCACCGACTCCTGCATCTCCTTCAACTGCTGGAACTGGTCCTTGTCGAAGAAGACGGAGTGCGGATCGAGCTGGCGCAGCATGCCGGGGATGGCGCCGCGGTAGAACGCGGTATCGGGATCAGCGGGCTCGGCAGCGTGATCCTCGACCACAGACCACACCTCGAGAAACCGCCTGAGCTGCGCCTCGAGCGCATCCGTATCCGGCAGCGGGCGTTCCTGCGCCGTCGCCAGCCCACAGCCGAAGAGGAATGCGACGAAGGCCCTCATCAACGCTCAAAGCGCAGGGACTGGCGCGCGGCGTGGCGTTCGAGGGCGAGATCGATCAGCCGCTCGACGAGACGCGGAAACGGCAGCCCCGCGTGCTCCCACATCTTGGGGTACATGCTGATGGACGTGAAACCGGGGATGGTGTTGAGCTCGTTGATGTAGATTTCCCCGGTCGCGCGGGCGACGAGAAAGTCGACGCGCGCCATTCCGGAGCACTCCACGGCCTTGTAGCACTCGATGGAGAGGCGCTGAACCGCGGCCGTCTGCTCCGCCGACAGCCGGGCCGGGATCTCGGTGCGGGCGGCGTCGAGAATGTATTTGTCTTCGTAATCGTAGAAGTCGCGCGAGGGCAGGATCTCGCAAGGAGTGGATGCAGACGGATCGTCGTTGCCGAGGACGGCGCATTCGACCTCCTGGCCCACGATCGCGCGCTCTACAATCACCTTGGTGTCGTACAGCGCAGCCTCCGCGATCGCCTTCTCCAATTCGACGATGTCGCGCGCCTTCGACACGCCGACGGAACTGCCGAGGTTCGCCGGCTTCACGAATACGGGGAACCCGAACTTGCCCGCCGCGGCTCGCGCGTCGAGATCGGACTTGCGCAGCACCACGTAGTCGACCACCGGCAGCCCGCGCTCTACGCAAAGCCGCTTGAAGTGCTCTTTGTCCATCGCCGCCGCGGAAGCGAAAACGCCTGCGCCAACATACGGCAGCGCGGCCATCTCGAGCAGCCCTTGAATCGTGCCGTCCTCGCCAAACGTGCCGTGAAGCACCGGGAAGACGACGTCGACGCCGGGATTCGCGCCGGGCTCGGGCAATAGCGGCGCCGGCTGCCACTTCCCCTCCTTGGTGATGAACAGTGGAACGACCTCGAAGCGCGCCGGGTCAAGGGCCGCCATAATCGCGTTGGCGGAGCGGATGGAAACCTCGTGCTCCCCGCTGCGCCCGCCGTAGACAACCGCCACGCGCGTCTTCACAGAATCCTCTTCCCCATCGCGCTCATCACCAGCTCGACGCCCAGCAGCGCCGTGCGGTTCGCCGTGTCCAGCACCGGATTCACCTCGACCACCTCCATGGAGCGCAGCATGCGCGTATCGCAGAGGATCTCCATCGCCAGGTGCGCCTCGCGATAAGAGAATCCGCCGCGCACCGGCGTGCCGACGCCGGGCGCCTCGTCCGGATCGACGCCGTCCATGTCGAGTGACAGGTGGATGCCGTCCGTGCCGTCCAGCGCGATCTGAGCCGCCTCGGCCATCACCGCGCGCATACCGCGCTCATCGATATCGCGCATCGTAAACACCCGGACGCCGCTCTTGCGAACCACCGGCTTTTCGTCGAGGTCCACGTCGCGGACGCCAACCAGCACAACGTTCCGCGGGTTCACTTTGGGCGCGTACCCATTGATGCCGGTGAGCTCGCGCGGGCCGTAACCGACGATACAGGCAAGCGGCATCCCGTGCACGTTTCCGCTGGGCGATGTCCTTGGCGTGTTCATGTCCGTGTGCGCGTCCATCCAGATGACGCCCAGCATCTTGTCCTGCTTGCGGTAGTTAGCCGACATTCCGCTGACTGTGCCGATGGCGACGGAGTGGTCGCCGCCGAGAACCAGCGGGAACTTGCCCGCGGCCGCCGCCTGCTCGACGCGCGCGGCCAGCTCGAGGCAGGTGCCGGCGATCTGCCTGAGGTAACGCGCGTTGCGCGGTCCGGGCTTCAGGCTCTCGGGCTGCTCGACGGCCACGTTGCCGAGGTCCTCGACGCGGTAGCCAAGCTCGGCGAGGCGCGCGTTGAGATTGGCCACTCGCAACGCCGAAGGTCCCATGTCCACGCCGCGGCGCCCCGCGCCGAGATCGAGCGGCGCTCCGATGATCGCGATGGCCTGCTGTTTCGCCATACGGGTCAGGGACGGGTTCGGTAGAGCATGCGCGGGAAGGCGATGGTCTCGCGGATGTGCTCGATGCCGCACATCCAGGCCACGGTTCGCTCAACGCCCATGCCGAAGCCGGCGTGCGGAACGCTGCCGTAGCGGCGCAGGTCCAGATACCATTCGAAGGCTTCGCGCGGAAGGTGGTGCTCCTCCAGGCGCTTTTCGAGCAAGGCGAGGTCGTGGATGCGCTGCCCTCCGCCGACGATCTCACCGTAGCCTTCACTCGCGATGACATCGACGCCCAGCGCCACCTCGGGCCGCCCCGGGTCCGGCTCGAAATAAAAGGCCTTCACTTGCGACGGGTAGCGGTCCACCATTACGGGCCGGTCGAACTCCTCGCTGAGCAGCGTCTCGTCCGTCCCGCCGAAGTCGCCTCCCCACTGGATCTCGCTGCCTTTGCGCTGGAGGATCTCCACCGCCTGGTCATAGGTGATCCGCGGGAAGGGCGCCTTCACCGAGTCCAGCTTCGACGTATCGCGCTCCAGAGTGGCGAGCTCGGTTTTGCGATTCTCCAGCACACGGCCGGTGATGAAGCAGATCAGCTCCTCGGCCACTTGCTTGACGTCCTCGAGCGTGGCGTAGGCCATTTCCGGCTCCACCATCCAGAACTCAGTGAGGTGGCGGCGCGTCTTCGACTTCTCCGCCCGGAATGTCGGGCCGAAGCAGTAGGTCTTGCCGAAGGCCAGCGCCGTGGCCTCGTTGTAGAGCTGGCCCGACTGCGTGAGGTACACTTTCTCGTCTTCGAAGTAATCGACCTCGAAGAGAGTGGTCGTCCCCTCGCATGCGGCCGGCGTGAAGATCGGCGTGTCCACGAGCGTGAAACCGTTGGAGTCGAAGTAATCACGGATGGCCTTGATGACTTCGTGCCGCACGCCCAGGATCGCGTGCTGCCGGCGGCTGCGGATCCACAGATGGCGGTGGTCCATCAGGAAGTCGATGCCGTGCTCTTTCGGCGTAATCGGGTAGGGGCGTTCTTCTGGGACGCGCTGCACCACTTCGGCGCTGTCCACGTCCATCTCGTGGCCGCCCGGCGCGCGCGGCTCGGCGCGCAGCTTGCCGCGGACGATCACCGACGACTCCTGCGTGAGTCCCTTCAGCATCTCGAAAGTCTCTTCAGGCAACGAGGCCTTCAGGGCCACGCACTGCATGATGCCGCTCCCGTCCCGGATCAGCGGGAAGATGATCTTGCCCGACTTGCGAAGGTTGTAGAGCCAGCCCGCGATCTCGACAGCCTCGCCGTCGTGGCGGGCTGCATCGGCGATCCGGATGCGGCGGTATTCGGCCATTAGAGGTTCTCCAGACGTTCAAAGACCTGCCGGGCGGCGTCAATTGAATTCGGAAACTGCGGCGATTCTCTGAGCTCGAGCAGGAGCGGGAAGCGGCCCGGCCGCGACCGGAACAGCTCCATGGTCTGTTTCCAGTCGATGGCGCCGCCCTCGGCCAGCAGCGGGAACAGGTGCGTGTCGCTGACGCCGTCGTTGTCGTGGACGTGCGTCGAGCGAATGCGATCGGCCATGAGCAGGAACGACGACTCCACGCCGTCGGCCATGTTCGCGTGCCCGGTGTCGAAGCAGAAGTTGAGGTTGAGGTGCGTCACCTCGTTGAAAAACCGCAGCCGCTCGGCGGTGGAGAGGCGATTGGGGATGTTCTCGATCAGGACCTCGACCCCGCGGTTGTGCGCGAACAGGATGATCTCCTCAAGGCTGGTCATGGCCGCCTCGAGTTTCTTCTCGTCGAACTCCTCGCCCGATACGCCCAGATGCTGCACCAGGTAGCGGCAGGGGATCTTCTCGGCCACCTCGAGCGCGCGCTTGATCTCGTCGACGCACTTCAGCCTCCGGGGCTTGGACAATTCGGTCAGCGTGATCACCGACTGCGGGCCCGTGCGCCCCCAGCAGTCGTCGTCGTACATCGGCGAGTGCAGCGACCAGAGTTTCAGCGAGCTGTCGGCGAACCAGTATGCCAGCTCGTTCACCTGGGCCTGGTTGCGATAGTCGAAGTGCTGCCGCGCGCAGAAGATCTCAACCGCCGGAATACCGGCTTCGGCGATTCGTTCGAGCCACACCGTGTTCAGGCGGTGGCCGACGATCAGATGGGTGGACAGAACTCGGTCCATGAAATCCTCAGTACCCCGCGGCCTTGCCGGCGGAGCGTCCGTTCTGCGCGCCCTGAATCCAGCCGCCGTCGAAGACAATCGCCTCCACAGAGGCTACCGTGGCGATGGGCTCCACCTTGTGCCCGCGCTGCTCGAGCAGCGCGATGGTGTCGGGTGAGAAGCCTTTTTCCATCATCAGGCGGTCGGGTTTCCATTGGTGGTGGAAGCGGGGCTGATCGACGGCCTCCTGGATGGTCATGCCGAAATCGAGCACGTTCAGGATCACTTGCGTCACGCCGGTAATAATTCGCGATCCGCCGGGCGCGCCGGCGACGATGTAAGGTTTGCCGCGGCGAAGCACGATGGTGGGCGTCATCGACGACAGCGGACGCTTGCGCGGCGCGATGGCGTTCGCCTCGCCCTGCACGAGGCCGAACATGTTGGGTTCACCGGGCTTGGCGGCGAAGTCGTCCATCTCGTTGTTCAGCAGGAACCCGAGGCCGGGAACGGTGACGCCGTTGCCGTAGCTGCCGTTGATCGTGTAGGTCAACGCGACAATATTGCCGTGCTCGTCCACCACGTTGAAGTGCGTCGTTTCGGTCCTCTCGTAGTCGGGCGCGTTGCCCGCGCGCAGCGTATCGGACGGCGTGGCGCGGGCGGGGTCGATCGAGGAACGCAGCTTCAGCACGTAGTCTCTGTTCAGGAGGCCGCGGACAGGCGCCTTGACGAAATCGGGGTCGCCGAGATACTCGGCGCGGTCGGCGTAGTAGCGCCGCATGACTTCCGCCAGGAAGTGGATCGCCGCCGCCGAGCCCGCCCCCGTTTTTTCATAGCCCGTGCCCTCCAGCATGCCCATCATTTGCAGCAGGCCAATCCCCCCGGAGGACGGCGGCGGCGCGGTGATGATGTCGTAGCCCTTGTAGCGCCCGGTGAGCGGAGCCCGTTCCACCACCTCGTACCGCTTGAGATCCTCGAGCGTGATGGTCCCGCCGTTGGAGGCCATCTCCGACGCCAGGCGCCGGGCGGTCTCGCCCTCGTAGAAATCGCGCGCTCCATCGCGCGCGATGCGCGTGAGCGTCGCGGCGAGTTCAGGCTGCACGAGCTTCTCGCCCGCTTCGAAGCAGGCGCCGCCCTTCAGAAAGATCCTCTTCGACTCGGGGAACCGCTCCAACAATTTCCTGGCGCCGCAGATGGATCTCGCCTCGGCATACGAGAGCACCGCCCCCTGGCGCGCCAGCTCGACGGCGGGGGCGAGGAGGTCCGGCCAATTCTTCGAGCCGTACTTGCGGTGCGCATACTCCAGGCCCCTGACCGTGCCCGGCACGCCGGCCGCTCGCCAGCCGACGCGGCTTCCTGCGGTGAGATTGCCCGCGTCGTCGAGATACATGTTGCGAGAGGCCGTCTCGGGCGCGCGTTCCCGGAAGTCGATGAACGTCGTGCGTCCGTCGGAAAAACGAGCGAGGATGAATCCGCCTCCGCCGATGTTGCCCGCCGAAGGATGCGTGACGGCGAGCGCGAACGCCACCGCCACCGCCGCATCGATGGCGTTTCCGCCACCTTTGAGGACCGCCACGCCGACGTCGGTGGCCACAGGTTCCTGGGCCACCACCATCGCTTTACGGGTTCGAACGGGCTCGCGGCCGAAAAGAACGGCAGCGCCCCAAAGCACCGTCAAAGAGGCGGAAAACCGGCGAATCCGCATGAATTTTGATTGTACTATGCGCCCTTTGCCGCCCCGGCGCGCCCCCGGCGAACCCACTCAAACAAAACGATTCCCGCGGCGACTGAGACGTTCAGCGAGGCCACGGCGCCCTGCATCGGAATCCGAATCAGGAAATCGCAGTGCTTGCGCACTTGCTCGTGCAGTCCGTGGCCTTCGGCGCCCAACACGAGCGCTGTTCTTGGTGTAAACTCCGCCTCCCAGCACGTTGTCTCCGCCCGCTCGTCGAGGCCGAAGATCCAGAAGCCGTGTTCCTTCAGTTCTTCAAGCGCGCGGTTCAGATTCCCGGCGCGGACCACCGGAACGTATGAAAGCGCGCCGGCGGAGACCTTCGCCACCGTCCCGGTGAGCGGCGCGCTCCGGCGCTCCGCGACGACGACGGCGGCCGCCCCGGCGGCGTGGGCGGAGCGGATGACCGCCCCCAGGTTGTGAGGGTCCTCGACGCCATCCAGAATCACCAGGAGCCCGTCACGGTCCAGGAAATCAGCGAGTTCCGCATAACGGTGCGCGGCGCCGTAGGCGATAACCCCCTGGTGCGGAAGGTCCTTCACCATCCGGTCCAGCGACTCGCGGCTTTCAAAGCGGACCGGGATGCGGCGCTCCCGGCAAAGGTCAACAATCTCTTGAAGCCGCGGCCCCGCGGCTCCCCGGACAATATGCACCCGGTCGAGCGGTCGCCCCGCTCGCAGCGCCTCCCGCACCGGGTGGATGCCTGCGATCGCGTTCATGGCTGCCATTATCGTAGCCGAACGCGCCGCGGCGAAGAATTCGCGCAGACGCAAACAATTCTGTGGGAAAATGGTTGACCTTCGGGCGGCGATTGTTTAGGATGCAGTCAGGCACGGTCGCAAGATGGCAACCGCAGCAACGACGCCCCAGGCCGTCGAGATTCCGAACAAGCTCTATTTCCGCATCGGCGACGTCAGCCGGTTGACCGGGATCCCCGCCTACGTACTCCGTTATTGGGAAACGGAGTTCAGCCAGATCGCGCCGAAAAAATCGGGGACCAACCAGCGACTGTACAGGCGAAAGGACGTCGAAAACATCCTCCAGATCAAGCGCCTGCTGTACGAAAAGAGATACACGATCGAGGGGGCGCGGCAGGCGCTGAACGAGCGCCATAAGACGCCGAAAGCCCCGCTGATCGAGTCGCGGGCGCAGGCGACACTCTTTCCAGGCGCCTCGCCCGATGCCGGTAAGCTGGCCGCCGTTCGCCGGGAGTTGAAAGAAATCCTCGCGCTGCTTAGTTAGGCCCTTCATAGCCCGCCACTTTCCCGCCAGATCTCGGCGGATGAGGCCGATAAGCTCTCAGGGCCATGATCCGCCTGACGCGCCTCAATCACGAGCCGTTCTACCTCAATCCGGACCTCATCGTTCACGTCGAGAGCACCCCGGATACGGTGATCGCGCTCACCACCGGGACCCGCATCGTCGTCGAAGAACCGGCCGGTGAAGTGGCGCGCCGTGTCATCGAGATGAGGCGGACAGTACTCGGGAGCGGTCCTCTGCCGGGCCCCGGCGCGAAGGATTGCGAGCTGGCCTGATCGAAGGGAGGCGCCCGTCGTGGCGGGGAAGAGGGCTAAACCGCGCGCGAAGCCGGACATCGGGAGTTTCGCCGGGCTGCTGATTGCGGTGGCCGGCATCCTGGGCGGATACCTGCTGGAGCACGGCGACCCGCGTGGAGTGGTCGGGCCGTCGGCCGCATTGATCGTTCTCGGGGGCTCGATCGGCGCCACTCTCGTGGCCAGTCCGTTGAGCCTCGTCGGCCGGGCGGCATCCCGGCTTCGCGCGGTCTTCTTCGAGCCCCCCGACGACTCCGGGCAGCTTGTGGAAACCCTCGTGGCATTCGCGACCAAGGCGCGGCGCGAGGGCATCGTGGCTCTGGAAAACCAGGCGCTGGCGATCGAGGACCCCTTTCTGAGAAAGGCCGCCCTGCTGGCCGTGGATGGGATCGACATGAGCGACATCCGCGCCATGATGCAGCTCGAAATCGAAATCCACGAGCAGCGCGCCGAGCAGGAGGCCAAGGTCTTCGACGCCGCCGGAGGCTTCGCGCCGACCATCGGCATCATCGGCGCGGTCCTTGGCCTGATCATCGTCATGAACAAGCTATCCGACATGACCGCGGTCGGCCACGGCATCGCCGCGGCTTTCGTGGCCACGATCTACGGAGTCGGCTCGGCCAACCTGTTCTTTCTGCCCGTGGCTCAGAAGATCCGCATGCGCGCCCAGAAACACGCCGAACGCCAGCAGATGATGCTTGAAGGCGTCCTGGGCATTGTCGAGGGGCTCAACCCGAAGCTCCTCAGAATGCGGCTCGAGGCGTGGGCCGTCCCCGGCCGTGAAAAGAGCAGACAACCTACGGCGGCGACCGAAACGGCGGAGGCCTGAGCCCGCATGAGGAAGAAGCCGCAACAGCACGGGCATTCCAACCACGAGCGATGGCTGGTGAGCTACGCCGACTTCATCACCCTGCTCTTCGCCTTCTTTGTGATGATGTACGCGCATTCCCAAACCGACAAAGTCCGCGCCGTGCAGATCTCCGAGGCCTTCCACCAGGCCCTGTCGGAAGGGCGGCTTCTGAGCGCGCTCGAGAAACTGATGGGCAAGCCCCAGCGCCCCAAGCCGCCCAAGGAGAAGCCCACAACGGAGCAAATCCTCCAGCAGCAGAACGAGCAGGCCGGCGTGATCGAGCTGCTGCCCTCGCTCCAGCAATTGAACGATTCCCTCAGCAAAGAGATCGCGATGGGCCGCGTCGAGGTTCGAATGGAACGGCGCGGCCTGGTCATCAGCCTCAAGGAGGCGACCTTCTTCCCCTCCGGCGGCGACACGGTGGACCCGCGAACCCTGCCCACTCTCGCAATCATCGCCACCGAGATCGGCAAGCACCCGAATCCGATCCGGCTGGAGGGACACACCGACTCGAAGCCCATCAGCACAAGCCGCTTCCGCAGCAACTGGGAACTATCCGCGGCGCGCGGCATCGCCATGCTCGATCTGTTCGCCGGCCGTTTCGGCATCCCCCGCAACCGAATGGCGATCGCCGGTTTCGCAGACACCGCGCCTGTCGCTTCAAACGACACCGAGGAGGGCCGCGCCCGCAACCGGCGCGTGGACATCGTTGTGCTCAACGAAACCGGGAACCTGCGCGAGCCGCACCAGGCCTCGGCTCAGTGAGTTTGCGGGCCAGGCTGGCCGAGCATTTCAAGCACCGCCTGAGCGGCCCTCTGTCCCGCCGCCTTCTTCGAATGGCCCTCGGCGCAGGCGACGAAGTTCTTGCCTACGCGCACCTCAACGGTGAACGTCTTCGAGTGCTCGGGGCCGGACTCACGGACGATCAAGTAGCGCGGCATGGGCAGGCCTCTCGCTTGCGCCAGCTCCTGGAGCGCGCTTTTGGAATCGAGCGGCAACGGGTTGACTGAAGGCTCGTCCAGACGTAGCCGCGACAACAGTTGCCGCTCCACGAATTCGCGGCATGGCTCGAGTCCCGCGTCGAAGTAGATCGCGGCGATGATGGCCTCCATCGCGTTGGCCAGCAGCGCACGCTTGGCGCGCCCGCCGCTGAGCTCCTCGCCGCGGCCGAGAAGGAGGTGGCCTCCGATGCCCAGTTCTTCGGAGGCCTGATACAGAAATGCCGCGCTGACCACATGCGCCTTCAGTCGCGACAGCACCCCTTCCCCGTGCGAAGGGAACCGGCGCATCAGATAGTCGCTGGCGATGAAGCCCAGCACGGCGTCGCCCAGAAACTCGAACTGCTCGTTGTCCGCCGCCGCGCCGTTTCCAGGCGATTGCTCAGTGGCCGCGGATTTGTGTGTCAGCGCGCGCAGCAGGAGCGAGCGGTTGGTGAACGAATACCCTAGCCGCCGCTCCAACTCCTCGAGTTGGTGGGGCATTGGATCAGGGCTGTTTGGTCGCAGCGGCCTTGGCCTGATTGACGCTGTTCTTCTCCTGGGTTGCGGCCTGTTTGACGGCCGCCACCGCATTGGGGTCGGCCAGCGCCTTGTCCAGTACAACCAGCGCCTCGTCGAACTTCTTGAGCATGCGGTAGGCGTTGCCCAGCCGGACGAGCGTTGCGGGGTCGGGCTGCGGGCTCGAATCGGCGGCGAGCTTGAAGTTGTCGGCCGCCGCCTGGTAGTTCTTGCGCACCATGGCGCCCATGGCGATCGCTTCGTAGGCCTGGCCGGCGAATTCTTTCTTGAAGCCTTCCCACTGCTCGTCGGTAACGTCGGGGCGCGGCTTCGGCGCGGTCTTCAGGATCTCGATGACCTGCTTGGCCAGCTTCTCCGAACGGCCCAGCTTTTCTTCCCTGTCGAGGTCGAATTCACGCGTCCGTTGAGCAAGTGCGCGGGAGATCAGAAGCATCGCGCCGTAAAACTGCGGGTCGGCTTCGATGCATTTCTCGGCGTAGACGATGGCCTGATCAATGTCGCCCTTGTTCATCGCAGAATCGGCCGCCACGTAATAGGCCGTGGCCTTGAACTCGGTGTCCGCGAACTTGGAGATGAGGTTGTTGGCGGCGGCGATGCGGGACTCAAAGTCCTGGGCCGAGAAAATGGCCTGAATGGCTTCCAGCTCTTTCTGCGACTTCGGCTGCGGTTGCTTGGGGTTGGCGGTCTGGCCCGGGAGAACGAGAGCGGCGACCAGGGCCAGGGTGATGGTCAGGATGATCGGACGGTTCATGTTATTCCTCAAGGTTGATTCAGACGGTCGAGCTTCTGCAACTCCTGCTCGGCCGCCTTGCGGGCCCCCTCGCTCGCGCCGGGCACGGCGAGTGCGGCCTGATACTGTTTCCGGGCCGTTTCCGGCTCACCGGCTGCCACGGCCAGGCGGGCGAGGTAGACATACGACCACGCCCGCTCGAACGGCTCCGGATCCAGTTCGAGCGTTCTCTCAAACAGTTGCTGAGCCAGTTCAGGGTCTTTTTCCAGTGCCGCGATGCGGGCCAATCCGAACGACGCTTTAGCGCGCTTCGAATTCGCGGCCTGCATCTGAAGGGCCTGCCGGAATAGCTCCTTGGCCGGCCCGAAGTTCTTCTGACGATACTGCTCTTCCGCGGCGTTCAGCGTCTTGTCGGCCTCGGTCAGCTCAAGAGCGGGGGGCGGCGCTGTCTTGACGGTCTTCACCGCGGGCCTCGCGGCAAAGTGCACGCCGGCGATTCGCTGGTCCTCCTTGACCGGATCGATTGCCTCCATCATCCCGGGCAAGTAGAGCCGCAGGGACTGCTCCTGCTTTTCGTAGCGTTGCAGCGCCTCGGCGAAATAGGCCGTGAAGACGAAGCCCTCCTTCATCGCCTGGTCCACCATAGCCGGGCCCGATGCGCGCTCCAGGCGGCTCTCCACCGCCTTCACCAGCGACATGCCGGCAAGAAGGACGCAGTCGGTTTGATAGATTTCGGAAAGCGCCGGCGCGGCCCGCGCCAGGTCGCAGATGTCTTTCTTCTTGTCGATGATCAGCGCATTGCGGATGGCCAGCGGGTCGAGCAGATAGTGCAGGTACGCTCTGCGAATGTCTTTGACGCGGGGCTGAGCGGAAGGCGTGACGACGACGAAGTACTCATCGCCGAAGCTGCGCGCATGCACCTGGTTCGGGGCGCCGAGCAGGTCGATGTAGATCTGAAAGCGCCGGCCGCTCATGCCGTTTGTGGGATTCCTCAAGTACACGTTCGCTTCCAGGATCGCGTTGGTGACCGGCTCGTGATAGCGCGCGATCGCCTCGTCGAAGGCCGGCTGCGCCTTGGCCCAAAGCTCGTCGAGGTTCGCTTCTCGACAGAACTCGACAAGCAGTTCGCCCAGCCCCTCGAGCGCCACTGCGTCAGGCGGCATGCGGTTGGGCGGGAACTTGGGCTGGAACAACGGCGGTCCGTCCACGGTCAGCGCGAAGCTCACGTACTGGCGCAGATCCGAGGTGGCGTCCTCTCTGCGGTGCGCTTCGTAAAATCTCCTGATGCGTTCGAGCGATTTTGGACTGCGCTGCGCGATCGCCTGCCTGATCTGATGGCGCAGCGGATGCGTGGTGGGAGAGTTTAGTTCGGCGTCGTAGCCGGCCGCATTGATCGCCGCCAGAACGGCGAACAGCGAAGGGCTTGCGTCCAACTGCCCGCCGGACTGCTGGGAGAGGGCGGGCGTTGCGGCGAGACACAGTCCCGCCGCGCAGGTAATCAGACGTATAATCCCGCGCGTCACCCGGCAGTTTTAGTTTATCCAATCCGGACTCTCCCATCCCGGAGTCCTCGACGTTTGCCTCAGCGGAACGCGCTAGCTGCTGGGGCGGCAGCCCCGGCTTCCGGCGCTGCTTGTATGGGGTTCCGTCGGCGTGTATTCTCGAAGAAGCCAAGTAATCTGAGAGGCCGGGGTGATGGCGCCCGGCTTCGTTGTCTGACGGGATTGAGTCAGTTTTTCGGAGAACCTTACCCTTGACACGAACTACACTTCCGCTCGCGATGGCTCTGCTTGCCGTTCCGCTTTTCGCCCAGTTGGGGGGTGTCGGAGGCTTTGGCGGCCCCTCTTCGATCGGATCCGGAATCCGTCTCGGCGACGCGCGGGAAGTGGGGATACGGCCCTGGATCTCCGCCAACGGAGTCTACGTCCGCAATCTCGAGGGCTCCACCATATTCGGGAATCAGCGGCGCGATAACGTCATGGGCGGCGTCCTCGGCGGCCTGGCCGCATCGAAACTCTGGCGCCGTACCAGCCTGACGGGCGCATATATGGGCAGCGCATACTACTCCACCCGCACCGTCATCGCCAACCGTTTCCGCAGCAGCCACGTCGGCGCGCTCGCCTTGAACCACCAGGTTTCCAGGAGAGTCTCCCTCCAGCTCAATCAGATCGCCGGCAGCGCGATGGGCGGCTTCGGATACGGCGCCGGCTTCGGGGGATTCGGCGCTCTCGGCATTGGGCCGATGTCAAGCATCTTCTCCTACGGCCTTCTGGGAGGCGGAGGCGCCGGCGATCCGGCCGTCAATGGAATCGTGGACTCCGACATCTACGACCAGCGGACCAACTTCTACGGATCGAACGGCGGCGTGTCGATCAACCCCACCAACCGTCTCAGTTTTTCCCTCGTCGGAGGCGGCATTTTCGTCCGTAGAGACCTGGTGCGGCTCCACGACCTCAACACCGTCAATGCGATGGGATCGGCCAGCTATCAGCTTTCCCGGCGCCTGGCGTTCGTGGCCAGCTATGGTTTCGGCCGCTTCGATTATGTGCGCCGCTTCGGCACGAGCGACATTCAAACGGGTCTCGGCGGCTTCCAATACCAATTGGCGGAGCGCACGTTCTTCGGCGTTTTTGGAGGGATTCAGCACCTGGACAGAACTTTCGTCGGCCGGGTGCAGGTGGACCCCGAGGTTGCAGAGCTTCTCGGCATCTCGACGAGCTACGAAATCCAGGTTGGAGAGCGCAAAGGATTCACCGGGGGAGCCCAGTTATCGCACATCTTCCGGCAGGGAGACTTCAAGCTTTCCGTATGGCGCGGAATGATCCCCGGAACCGATGTGTTGCTGACTTCGACGCGCGACCGCATCATGGGATCGTTCGCCCGGCCCTTGTCCCCCAATGACTCGCTCTCTTTCGTCGGGGTCTACATGCGGCAGAAGAGCCTGATGCAGATGGGCGCCCGTCTCGATCTCTGGCAGGGTGGAGCGACCTACTCGCGCCGTATCTTCTCCGGCCTGCACCTGCGTTTCACGGGCGGTTATCGACGCGGGGAAAGCAAGCTGGCGAATCGCTCGCTGCGCCAGACCTTCGCATCGGTCGGCATCGCCTGGCACCCGTCCGACCTCGTTGTCTTCTAGCGGCGCGCCATCACTTCGGCAAGAACTCGCGCAGGGTCCCGAAGACCGTCTTGACGAAGCCGATCGCCGCGGCTTCAGCCCCTGTGTCGTCAGGGCCCGAGAACGGCACGATCACGCGCACCAGCGATGTATCGCTGCGCCTGTAACGCAGTCCATCGGCCACGGTATAGAGCTTCGCGGCGTACTCGCTGGCGATCACGCGGTTGTGCGTCTGATACCAGTAGAAGACGACGCTGCGCAAGTCGCCCTTGGCCACTATATACCGGTTCACGGTGATCGGGCCTTCCCAGCCGGGGACGTCGATGGAAACGCGCACCGATTCGCTCGGCACCCAGCCCGAACCCGGCAGGCACACCTTCGGAGAGTGAGGCGAAACGCCCGTTCTCTGCGTCTTGAAGTAGGCCACGTAAAACGAAGCGCTGCGGCCCGACAGCCCGTCGGCGTAGACCCTGTTCAACGAGTCGTCCGCCTTGAGCAGCTCCTGCACCTCCGAGTCCAGCTCGCTCTCGTTGACCATCTGCCAGGTCCCGATCAGCTTAGGAACTTCGGACAGCGGCCGCGCCAGCGGCACCGCCTCCACCTTCGGATAAGCATGATAGGCCACCGCCTGGGCGATCAGGATCACGCTGAGGACGATCAACGTCCGGCTCTTCAGGATTTCACCCACGGTGTGCTTCCTTCCGGCCGCGGCGGCGCGCCAGCAAATTCATCAGTTGGTGCATGAGCAGCAATGCTCCCAGGGCCACCATGAACACCACCCACCCTTCGAAGGAGTGGAATACCCCCCTCGCCAGTTCGGGATTCGCCTCGCTGAGCACGCCCGTGAGCGAGACGCGCGTGGCGTTCGCGAAGATCGAAATCGGAATCGTGATCACCACCAGGACGACCCGCGCCCACATCCTCTTCTCGAAGAAGTACCCGTACACCAGCGCCAGAAACGCCAGCGACATCAGCGACCGCATTCCGCTGCACGCCTCGACGACGTTCAGCTTCTGGCTCGGCAGCTCGAGGATATTGCCCTCCCGCAGAACGGGGATGCCCACCAGCATCAGCGTGAATTCCGCCAGCCGCGAAGCCAGAAGTTGCAGCGGGAACGTGATCTGGCTGTAGATGAACAGCGGAATGCGGATCATGAACAGCAGCAGGACCAGCGGAAACGCCAGCGGCCGCATCATCGGCGGACCGCAGGTGACGAGCAGCACCCCGAGGGTGGTCACCAGGATCGATGTGCGCATGACGAAAAAGTCAGCGCCCAGTGTCCCGATCAGCACCTGAAAGAAAGCCCACGCCAGCAGCGCCCACCCCGACCAATGGGGTTTCAGCGGCGTGCTGAGCACTTGTTCGCGCCTTTGCCAGACGATATAGGCAACCACGAAGGGCACAAAAAAGCCGTGCCCCATGCTGTCGTCGCTTGCGAACTCCTTGAACATGACGGAGAGGACCGGAAAGTACAGGATGATGACGAGGGCCGTCACCCAGGCGATCGCCGCCCACGGAAATGTCCTCTCCCCTAAGACCGCCGGGCTGGCGGTCTCCGCGCTGTATTCCATAAACGCTAGTCTAACCGAAGCTTCCCGGCCGCTCCTGCGCTTTTTGTACTACGCCGAGACAGACTTCGAAGGTCTCCCGCGCAACTTGGGTCCAGGGCCTGCGGTGGGCGGTCGCGATGCGCTCGTGGTCCCAGGCGTGGCACAGCGCCTGCCGCAGCGCGGCCGCGAGCGCCGCGATGTCTCCCGGGCGGACGAGGATGCCGCAATCTTCGGCGACAAGATCGGGGGTTGCTCCCACCGGCGTGGCAACTACGGGACGCCCGCAGGCCAGCGCTTCGATCACGACATTGGGGCAACCTTCGGAATAGCTTGGGAGCGCAAGCAGATCCGACGCTGCGAGCCACTGCGCAACCCCCTCCGGTGGAGCGCCTCCTGCGAGAATCACCCTTCCTCCCATCGAGCCGGCCGCTGCCGCGAGGGCATCCCGCATGCGGCCTTCGCCGACGTACACCAGCCTGTCTGAAACTTCAGGATCCAGCGTCCGAAATGCCTCCAGAAGTTCCATGACTCCCTTTCCAGGCAGCAGGTGGCCCACAAACAGAACGACCTTGCCATCCGCCGGAATACCCAGCGACTCGCGCGCTGCACGGCGATCCGCGGGCCGGAAAATCGAAGTGTCGCAGCCGTTGAGGATGACGTGGACCATCTCCGCCGAAGCGCCCAGTTCAATCGCTCGCCGTTTCAGCTCTTCGCTCACCGTCACGATCGCCACGGCCCCGGCAACGGCCTTCTTCGTCATCCGCAGAGTCCACGGATCGGCGATCTTCAGCAAATCTGAGCCCCGCGATCCGGCCACTACGGGAATGCCCAGTTGTCTTCCTGCCCTGACCGCGCCCCAGCCCTCCGGATACAACCAGTAAGCAAGGATGACATCGGGCCCGAATGCCCGCAGCGCGGGCAACATCGCCCGGTAGCTCAGCCAGCCGTTCGTCAGACGTCCCGCCACCGGCAAAGCCGGATACTCCAGGTATTGGAGCTGCGGGATGCCCTCCGGCTTCCACGCCGGATCGGCCCGCTTGAACACATAGTTGCGCGGCTGGAGTGCGCGCAGCCGAGGGTAGACTGCCGCCGGAGAGAACACCCCCACTTCCGACCAAGCGCAGAGTTCGCGCACTGTCAGATAGATCGGCTGCCCGCGATAGATCTCGCTGCGGATCGGAAAAAGCGGCGTAACGACGGCGATGCGCGGCCTGAACACCTGTGCCAAGTTAACACACCCCCGCCGCCGTCTACGCGCTCGATCAAGATACGATAGTTGTGACCTGATGCATATCCCGGACGGATTTCTGGCTGTGCCGATCGCAGGCGGACTCGCCGCCGCGGGAGCAATCTCCGCCGCTGTCATGGCGCGCCGCGCCCAATCGGCGCTCGACGAATCACGCGTGCCGCTGATGGGCGTCACCGGCGCATTCGTCTTCGCCGCCCAGATGATCAACTTCCCGGTCGGCGCCGGAACCAGCGGACACCTCGTCGGAGGTGCGCTGCTGGCCGCGACCCTGGGACCAGCGCCGGCCGTCATCGTCATGACCGCCATCCTCGCCATCCAGGCGCTCATCTTCCAGGACGGCGGCCTGCTGGCGCTCGGCGCCAACGTCTTCAACATGGGCGTGGCCGGCGTTTTCGCCGGATATTGGGCTTACCGTGCATTCTCCGCCGGCCGCTTCAGGAAGGCCGGCATGTTCCTCGGCGGACTCCTGTCGGTGCTCGTCTCCGCGTTTCTCTGCCTCGGTGAGTTGGCGCTCTCCGGCGTCCGGCTGCCGAAGGAGGCGCTCGCGCTCGCCGTCGGCGTCTTTCTCGTCACCGGGGTGCTGGAAGGACTGATTACCGTGGCCGTGCTGACGGCGCTCGAGCGCATGAACGCACGCTGGCTGCTTGCGCCGGGCTCGGAAAGCCGCGCCGCGCTTCGATTCCTCGGCGCGGTCGCGATTCTCATCGCCGCCGCGGGCTTCCTCGTCGCCTCATCGCTGCCCGACGGCCTGGAGCGCGTCGCGGGCCTGGTCGGTCTCGATGACCGCGGGACCATCACCCTCGCCGCGCCGCTGCCCGATTACGAGATCCTCTCGGTCGACAACCCCTGGCTGAGGCGCGCCGGCGCAGGGCTGATCGGGCTGGCCATCACGTGGCTGGCATGTTTTCTGGCCGCGCGCTGGATCGCCCGCCTGCGGAGCGCCTGACCCGTGCGTGGCCGCGGAATTCCTCTCAGCCGGTCGCTCGAAGACTGGAGCCGCCGCACGAGCCCCCTCCACCGGCGCGACCCCCGCGCCAAGATCCTCGCCACATTGACCCTGCTCATCGCCCTCGCGGCTGAGCCGGTCGGCGGCGCGCGCGAGCTCGCGCTGATGGCCGCCTGCGCGCTCGCTCTCCTGCTGGCCACAGCGGCCGTCGCGCGCCTTCCGCTCGGCGAGATCCTGCTCCGCGCCGCGCTGGTGCTGCCATTCACAGCGCTCTTCGTGCTCCTGCTCTGGTTCCAGGGTGACGGGCTGCGCGCCGTGACGCTGCTGGTCAAAACCTATCTCTCCGCTCTCACCGCAGTCCTGTTGACGGCCACAACGCCGCTTGACCGGCTGCTGGCCGGACTCCGCCGCATGGGCGCGCCCGCCGTGCTCGTGCAGGTGATCCACTTCATCTGGCGCTACCTCATCGTCACCGCCGAGCAGGCGGGTCGCGTGCGAACGGCGGCCGCCGCGCGCGGCGGCGACCGAGTTTGGCGCATCGCGGCCGCCAGCGTGGCCTCGCTGTTCGCTTCCAGCTACCAGCGCGCCGAGCGCATCCACCGCGCCATGCTCGCGCGCAACGCGAGCCAGGCGTGGCCGCTGCTGCGCCCCTTGCGTTTCTCGGCCGCCGATGGCGCTTTCGTCTGCGGAGCAATCCTCGCCGCCCTGGCGGTGCGCGCGGCCGGAGGCGCGCTGTGAGCGACAACCCGGTGGTGCAAGTCAGCGGCCTCACCTACCGCTACGATGACGGCACCGATGCGTTGCGCGGCGTGGACTTTCGACTCGACGCCGGAGAGAGCGTCGCGCTGCTCGGCCCCAACGGCTCGGGCAAAACCACCTTTCTTCTGCACCTCAACGGCATCCTGCGCGGAGCGGGCGAGATCAAAGTCTGCGGGCTGGCGCTCGAAGACGGAAACCTGCTCGCGATCCGCCGCAAAGTCGGCTTCCTCTTTCAAGACCCCGAGGAGCAGCTCTTTCTGCCGACTGTGCTCGAGGACGCCGCCTTCGGCCCGCTCCAGGAAGGCTGCGCCGCCGAAGAGGCGGTGAGCCGCGCCCGCACGGCCCTCGAACGAGTGGGCATCACGCGCGATCTCGACCGGCCGCCCTCGCATCTCAGCAAAGGCGAGAAACAGCGTGTCGCCCTGGCCGGCATTCTCGCCTGCCGCCCGGAAATCCTCGTCCTGGACGAGCCCACGACGCACCTGGATCCTCCGGCGCGCCGCCAGCTCCTTGCGCTGCTCTCCGAGCTGCGACTGGCCAAAATTCTCGTCACCCACGACGTCGAGTTCGCCCGCGCCCTCTGCCGCCGCGCGGTCTTCTTCGACAGCGGACGCATCACCGCCGACGGGCCCATCGAAGAAGTCATCGCGCGCACCAACTGGGAAGGTCTCTGAGAACCCTCTCAGCCGTTCTTCGATTCGACCAGGAGCGTCACCGGGCCCTCGTTGACCAGGTGCACCGACATCATTGCCTGAAAAACGCCGGTCTCCGTGCGCACGCCCCGCGCCCGCGCCCGCTCGACGAAGCGCTCGTAGAGCCGTTTGGCCTGCTCGGGAGGCGCCGCGCGGTCGAATCCCGGACGCCGGCCCTTGCGCGTGTCGCCGTACAGCGTGAACTGCGAAACTACCAGCAGGCTGCCCCCCGTATCCAGCACGCTCAAGTTCATCTTGCCCCCGGCGTCGGGAAAGATGCGCAGACCGAGAACGCGGTCGAGCAGGTAGTCCGCCTCCGCTTCTCCATCGTCGCGCGCCACGCCCAGCAGGACCACAAGACCGTTCTCGATAGCCCCGGTCACCCGGCGGTCCACCTCCACCCGCGCCGAAGAAACCCGCTGCACTACGGCTCTCACACTGTGCCTCCGGCCGCGAATTTTCCCTCAAGATCCATGGCTTCAGTGTCGATTCTACCTATGAGATGCTCTATCGCAGGCGGCGCGCGAACTCCTCCCTGCCCAGCGGTTTCTTCCGCTTCGCCAGCGGCGGCCGCGTCGTCTCCGGCCCCGGTGACGGCGATTTCATCCGCCTCCGCGACCAGTTTGGCAACGAATGGCTCGGCGTCGCCGAACGCCAGCAGGACGACAGCATCCGCTACCGCTTCCGCGACGCTAAAGGCCAATACGTCACCGGCATCTCCGACGGCTACGGCATCATTCTGCGCGACGCCAAGGGCAACACCTGGCGCGGATACATCGACTGATCCCCCTACGGCCGCGCCAGGTACTTCTTGTACAGCCGCGTGTGCTTGCTCTCCAGATCCACCTGCTCTCCCTTGATGAACATCATCCGCACCTGCGTCGGGATCTCCAGCGGATCACCGTCGGTGACGATCAGATCCGCCACCTTGCCCTTCTCGATCGAACCGTAACTGTCCGCGATGCCCCAGATCTCGGCCGCGTTCAGCGTCACCGAACGCAGCGCCTCCTCCGGCGTCAGGCCAAAGGGCGCCGCCGCGGCGGCCTCGTAAGGCAGATTGCGCGCGAACTGCGTCCCGAAACTGGCGAATGCGAACTTCACCCCGGCCTTCTGCAACTTGCCTGGCAGAGCGAACTGTTCGTCGTAGGGGTCGTCCTCTTCGAGCGGCAGAGCGAGCGTCGTCCCCAGGATCACCGGAATCCGCCGCTTCGCGATCGTCTCGATGCTTCCTTCGGGCCTCCTCACTCCGGCCAGGATGATCTTCACCTGTTGCCTGTCCGCGAAGGCGATCGCCTCTTTGATCTCACGCTCGCGTTCCGCGAAAACCACCAGAGGCTGCTTCCCTTCGAGCAGCGGCAGCATCGCCTCCAGCTTGAGGTCCGCCTTGAGACCGGGCTCGTTCGCCTTCTTCGCCGTCTGGTAACGCCGCGCCTGCTCGAAAAACTCGTTCAGTTCCTGAACGAACTGGTCGCGCTGCCGCTTGCCGGTCGCGTAGTTCCCGCGCGTCACCTGCATGGTGTCCGGATTAAACGACACGCTGCGGATCTCCGGATAACGCAGGTGAATCGCCGCCGACCGCACCACCGCCATCTCTTCCCACGTCCAACCGTTGAGGTGGATCAGCGAGATCTGTCCGCCGATCATGCTTCCGCCGCCGGCCCCGCCGAAGCCCCCCGCCGCCGCCGGCAGCAGCGCCACGGTCGTGATTCCGTTGGCGCGCGTCACGGGGATGTGCTCGCTCTCCGGATTCACTGCGATGAGCGGCCTTAGTTGCGGATTGAACGTGCCCAGTTCGCCCGTGTCGCTTGTCTCACGCACCGACCCGACTTCCGACAGGCCCACCACCGTGCCCGAATCGATCATGCCCGGATAGACGCGCAGCCCCTTGCCCTCGATGATCCGCACCTTCAGTTTCGTCTGGATCTTCGGCCCGATCTCGGCGATCTTGCCGTCCACCACCAGCAGGCTGGCGTTTTCAATTCTTGGCCCGGAGACCGGATAGACCTCCGCGTTGCGAATCAGAAAGCTGTCGTTCTGGCCGCCGAACGCGGCCGCGGCCAGCGCGAACAAAGTCAGGTGCGCGTTCTTCACGACGACCTCCTCGACGGCGGCGCCGCCCGCTTCTCGTTCTCCTTCTCCCTGAGGATGAGCCGCTGCTTCTCGGTCTGGCGGTTCTTGTTCTCGGTCAGCGATTGGTCGCGGTCGAAATACTGCTTGCCGTCGATAAAGACCTTCTCCACCTTGGAGTAAATCGACAGCGGATGCTTATCGTAGATCACGAGGTCCGCCTGCTTGCCTGTTTCGATCGAACCGACATACTGGTCGATCTCCAACTGCTTCGCCGGGTTGATCGTCACCAGCGCCAGCGCCTCGTCCTCGGTCAGCCCGCCGTACTTCATCGCCTTCGCGGCCTCGGTGTTCAGACGGCGCATCAGCTCGGCGCTGTCCGAGTTGAGCGAGACCAGCACGCCCTTCTTGTGCATGATCGCCGCGTTGTACGGAATCGCGTCCCAGGCCTCCATCTTGTACGACCACCAGTCGCTGAACGTCGAAGCCCCCGCGCCGTGCGCCGCGATCTCCTTGGCCACTTTGTAACCCTCGAGGACATGCTGTAACGTGCGGACTTTGAAGCCGAACTCCTCCGCCACGCGCAGCAGCATCAGGATCTCGTCGGCGCGGTAACAGTGCGCGTGCACATGCCGCTTGCCCTCCAGCACTTCTACCAGCGGCTCCAGCTTCAAATCGCGCCGCGGCGGGATCCCTTGCCCGCCCTTCGCCTTGCGGGCCTCATAGTCTTTCCACGCATCGCGATACTGCCGCGCTTCAATGAAGGCTGAGCGGATCACGTCCTCGACGCCCATCCGCGTGCCTGGATAGCGCGGCGCCGCGCCGCCGGGAGTCTGCCCGCCCTGCCCCTGCCGCTTCGGGTTCTCTCCCAACGCGAACTTGATGCCGGGCTTGGCTTCGGCCATCACCAGCCCTTGCGCCTCGTCGCCCCAGCGCATCTTGATCACGACGTTCAACCCGCCGATCGCATTCGCGCTGCCGTGCAGAATGTTGGCCGTCGTGACGCCGCCGGCGAGCGCCCGCTGGATCGACACCTGTTCGGGATTGAGGAGATCGCCCACGCTCACCATCGACGACACCGACACGCTGCCTTCGTTGATCGCGTCCACGGCGATGTGCGAGTGGCAGTCGATGATTCCGGGGATGATGTGCTTGCCCGCCGCGTCGATGACCCGCGCCCCCGCCGGCACCAGCACGTTCTCGCCAACCCCGGCGATCTTGCCGTCGCGCACAATCACCGTGCCCTGGAATGTGCCCTTCGTGACCGTATGGACCGTCCCGCCCTTGATCGCGATGACGTCCTGGGCCGCGGCAGCCGAGGCGCATCCAAACAAAACTGCAATTACTCGTTTCATGATCAGTTCCCCTCTCCGCCCGGACGCCCGCCCGGACCCGCGCCCGGCCCCGGCGGCGCCTCAGGAGCCGGCAGATGCTTCACGCCGTCGATGAACACCATCTCCACCTTCGCCTTTTCGTCAAACAGATCGCCACGGACCACCGTGAGATTCGCAATCTTGCCGCGTTCGATCGACCCCAGCCGGTCGGCCACGCCGTAAATCTCCGCCGCGCTCAGCGTCAGCGCGCGAACGGCCTGATCGGGCTTCAATCCGGCGTCAATCGACTTCTTCAGCGCGCGCAACATTTCGCGCGGTGTTTCCAGGCCGTCGCTCGAAACAGCGAACTTCACGCCCGCCTCCGCCAGCGCCGCAGGCGTCGACGGCGCTTTGTCGCGCACCTCCAGCGTGCGGTAGCTTTCTTCCTCTTCCGGATCGGCGTCGCGCGATTTCACCGGCCACTTGATGTTCAGCACGACGGGCGTGCCAGCCTGTTTCAGAATCGCCGCCGCGCGATACCCTTCATGCGCGCCGTAGATCACGGCCGGCGCGCCCAACTGCGCCACGAACCGCGTCATGCGCTCGAGCTGCACTCTTGTCGCCGCCGGCAGCAGGATGCGCTGCGCTTCCAGCACGCCCTCCAGCGCGCGGTCGTACTCCGGCCTCTGCATTCGCGCGTTCTTCGCGTAGGCCTCCTTCGCCATTCGGTAATGCGCTGCGTCGAGCCACACCTGCTTGATGTAGCTCAGCACGCCCATCAGCGAACCGGGAAAGCTCGCGAATCCGCCGCTCTGCAACGTGAGGTAAAGTCCCGCCGAAGGATGCACCACCATGCTCCCCGCGCGCTCGCCCGCCAGGTTCACCACCGCGCCATGTCCCGCGATGATCCCCTGCTTCGGAAACGTCACGGCTGTTGTGAAGCCCGCCGCTCGCGCGCTCTCGAGCCTGCGGTCGGTGGGCCGCACCAGGTCCGCAGCCTTCAGCCAGCTTGTCGTGGCGGGCCTGTCTTCCGGCCCTCGCGCCCGCTGCGGCTGTTCGCCCGGCGGCGTCGCGGGCGCGGCTTGCCGCTGTCCCGCGCCCCGCGCCTGCTGGGCCGCCGCGGCCGGAGCCGCTGCTTCCGGAATGCCCCAGGCGCTCAAACCGTCAATCAATCCCGGATAGACCGTCAGCCCGTTGCCGTCGATGACATAGGCCGCCGCCGGCACATTGGCGTTCGCACCAACGTCGGCGATCAGTCCGTCCCTCAACACAACAGTGCCTTTCTCGATGGTTGTCCCGCTCACCGTCACCACCTTCGCGTTGCGGATCGCAATCAGCGAGGGCGGCTCGGCGCGCAGCGCGTCCGGCGCTGCGAAAATCAACACTCCCAGTGCAAGTATTGTGGAACGCATGTTGAATCCTCGTATTTTAGACTGAAGATTCAGCAATGCCAACTCGAAAGTCCATCCGCTACCGCGATGCCGGCGTGAACATTGACGAAGCGGACCGAGCTGTCGACTTCATCAAGCAAGCCGCCCGCCGCACATTCACCCGCGGCGTCCTCGCCGACATCGGCAGTTTCGGCGCCATGTACCGCCTCAGCGGATGGAAACGCCCCGTGCTCGTCTCCTCGGCCGACGGTGTCGGCACCAAGCTCAAGGTCGCCTTCATGACCGGCAAGCACGACACTGTTGGCGCCGACCTCGTCAATCACTGCGTGAACGACATCGCCGTCCAGGGTGCGACGCCGCTGTTCTTCCTCGATTACTTCGCTGTCGGCAAGCTCGACGCCAACGTCGCCGCACAAGTGGTCGGCGGACTCGCGCGCGCCTGCGAGGAAAACGGCTGCGCTCTCATCGGCGGTGAAACCGCCGAGATGCCCGGACTCTACAGCCCCGGCGAATACGACCTCGCCGGCTTCATCGTTGGCGCCGTCGAGCAGAACCGCCTGCTCACGGGAGCGAAGCTCAAGGCCGGCGACGTCCTCATCGGGCTGCCGTCCACCGGCCTCCACACCAACGGCTATTCCCTCGCGCGCAAGCTCCTCTTCGAAACCGCCGGCTACACCCCCAACACCTACATCTCCGAGCTCGATTGCACCGCCGGCCAAGAGCTGCTTAAGGTCCACCGCAGCTACCTGAAGCCGATCCGCAAGCTGGCCGATGACGGTCTCCTCCTCGCCGCGGCGCACATCACCGGCGGCGGCATCACTGACAATACGCCGCGCGTGCTTCCCGCCGGTCTGGCCGCCGAAGTACGCGTCGGCGCCTGGCCCTTGCCGCCGGTCTTCGATCTGCTGCGCCGTCTCGGCAACGTCCCCGAGGACGACTGGCGCCGCACCTTCAATCTCGGCCTTGGCATGATCCTCGCCGTGCCGCGCGCCAAAGCCGCCAAGGCCCGCCGCGTTCTCGACAAATTGCACGAACTGCATTACGAAATCGGCCGCATCGTTCCCCTGCCCCGCGGCCGCAAGGAGCGCGTCATCTACATATGAACCGCCTCGCCATCCTCGTCTCCGGACGCGGCTCCAACTTCGAGGCCATCGCCCGCAGCATCCGCGAGGGCCGCCTCGACGCGGTCATCGCCATCGTCATCTCCAACAACCCCGAGGCGAAAGCGCTCGAAACCGCGGGCAAGCTCGGCATCAATGCGCTATCGTTGCCATCCAAGGGTATCGACTCCGACACGTACGCTCAGAAGGTGGTGGATATCCTGGCTCCGCTGCGCATCGACCTCATCTGCCTCGCCGGCTTCATGCGCCGCGTCGGCCAGCCGCTGCTCGATGCGTACCCGCTGCGCATCCTCAACATCCATCCGTCTCTGCTCCCCTCGTTCCCCGGTCTCCACGTGCAGCAGCAGGCCATCGATTACGGCGTGAAGTTCTCCGGCTGCACGGTCCACTTCGTCGACTCCGGCATCGACAGCGGCCCCATCGTCGCGCAGGCCGCAGTCCCCGTCCTCGACGACGATACCGCCGACAGCCTGGCCGCGCGCATCCTCGTGGAAGAGCACCGCATCTACAGCGAGGCGATCTCGCTCGTGCTCTCCGGCAAGTTCCGCATCGAGGGCCGCCGCGTCATCCGCACCGCGCCGTGAACCGGCCCTGGGTACTGGCCGCCGCGATATTCGCCGGCGTCTTCTGCGTTTACCTCGCCAGCCCCGTCGCCACGCCCTTCGATTCGCGCTGGACCGTTCACACCGCCCTCAGCCTGATCCGCGAGCACAACGCGGACCTCAACGAATTCGACCCCCTTCTCCGCCACGACAAATACTACGCCATCGAATGCGTCCTGCCTTCCGGCGAACGCCTCTACCCGATCGCAGACTCGTCCCAATGTTCCGGAGGCCGCCTCTACAACTTCTATCCCGTTGCCGTCCCCCTGCTGGTCTCTCCATTTGTCGCCGCACTCGCCGCCGCCAGGCCGCTGCTGTCGCCCTTCGCCGCGGGAATGCAGCCGGGCCTTCGCCGCAGCCTGCTCGAAGGCGACCTTGCCGCGGCGTCCATGCCCGTCGAGCTGATCCTCGCCTCCGTCATCGTTGCCGCTGCCGCCGCCGCCGTCTTTTTCGTCGTCCTCGGACGCTCCGGCTCGCGCGCAGCCATCCTCATAGCGCTCGTCTTCGCCTTCGCCACACCCGCCTGGTCCACAGGCAGCCGCGCGCTCTGGATGCACGGTTTCTCCATGCTTCTGCTCCCCGCCGGGCTCCTGTGCATGACGCGAAATCGCTGGCTCGCCGCAGGAGCTGTCTTCGCCCTCGCATTCTTCGTGCGTCCTACCAACGCGATTCCACTCGCCTTCGCCGGGGTGTGGGCGCTTCGGCTGAGCCGCAAACACGCGCTTCGCTTCCTTCTCGGCGTGCTCCCCGTCGCCGCCGTCTTCACGGCGATCAGCCTTCAGACGTACGGAACGCTCCTCGCGCCTTACTCGTTCGTCCAACGCGCGGCCACCGCTTCGCTCTCCATCCATCCACGCCTGGGCGAAGCCTTGCTCGGCAACCTGGTGAGCCCGTCGCGCGGCCTCTTCGTCTACAGCCCGGTTTTCCTCTTCTCCCTGTACGGCATCTGGCTGTGGACCCGCAGCAAAGACACGCGGCCCGCCGCCATGTGGGTGGCCGCCGTGACAATCGCGCACTACCTGCTTATCTCGTCTTACGAAGACTGGTTCGGAGGCCACTCCTACGGCCCGCGCTACTTCTCCGACCTCGCCTCGCTCTTCGCCATTGCGCTCGCCCCTGCCTGGATCGCGCTGCGCAAACCCGCCCGGCTCCTGTTCTGCGCCGCTCTCGCCGCCAGCGTCTTCATCCACGCGCAGGGCGCCTGGTGCTGGCCCTGCGTTGATTGGAACAGCAATCCGGCGCGCATCGAGCTCAGCCCGCACCGCCTCTGGGACTGGTTCGACCCGCCGTTCCTGCGCTAATCCAACAACCCTCCCAGCGCCTTCGGCGGCGGCTCTCCCGCAACGACAGGCGCCAGCGGATGCCCCAACGCCTCGCACGCCAGGTTCAGCGGATCACCCGCCCCCACGCTCGGCCGCACGCCCGGTAGCCGCCGGCACAACGCCGCCAACAACTCCGCGTCCACAGGGTTCACGCCCGTGAACACAACCCGCAGCGAGCTGAGATCCAATTCCTCGATCGGCGGCGTGAGATCCGCCGGAAGCACCGCGAGCACCTGAGCCCGCTCCGCCGCCGCCAGATCCCAGATCTCGCCAGCCTTGGCGGGATCCGCCAGAATCACCGTCGCTCCCGTAGCCAGCGCCGCCGCCGACCAGTACCACGCCATCGTCCCCACCGGAGCCACGCACAGCACGCGGTCGGTCGGGCGCACATCGTGATGCAGCACGACATCCGCCAGGTGCCGCAACAGCACTGCTCCCGACGCATGAGTCCGCGACGCGCTCGAAGCGCGGTCGAATCCAATGCACAGCGGATGCGAGAACGGAAAAGGCTCCAGCCTCAGCGCCCGCGGCGTATAGAACGCCATCGCGTCCCGCCACCGCAGGCAGCGAGGAATCGAGCTCAAGTCCGGCCGCAAGTCCTCGATCGTCACCACGATCGTTTGACGCACGCTCGCGATCGCGGTGTTGAGACCGTCCAGCAGCGGCAGCAGATCGACGCCGACCAGCACGCGCGGCGCCGCCAGCGCGAATCTCCTCATCAGCGCATCGACGCCCACGCGTGTCGGAGCGCCCGCAAACGCCGCGCCCAGCGATGACGCCGCCAGCAGCGCGATCAGCGCCTCGGGAATATTCGGCAGGCACGCGGCGACCACGTCGCCCGCTCTAACACCCGCCGCGGCCAGAGCCTGCTCGAATCGCGAGACCTCGCCCGTCAACTCGCGAAATGTAAGAGCGCGCCGCCTCCCGTGCGGATCGAAGACGATCAGCGCCGGCGTCTGGTCGCGATACCGCAGAATGTTCGCGGCATAGTTCAGCCGCGCCCCCGGAAACCAGCCGCTCCCGTCGCGAACCGCGCCCCACGGCGTCGCGCTTTGCACTCCGCAGAACCGCCACACCGCCGCCCAGAACTCCTCCCGATCTCTCTCTGACCACTCCAGCGCCGCGGCCGGGCTGGCGAATCCCCCGCAAAATCTGCCAAGGTTCGACCTCGAAGCCGAGCGCGCATCCGGCTGCCAAAGAACCTTCGGCATCTCACCTCAGCAGGACGGCAACCCGCGTCTGTAACTCGTCGAACGGCATCTTGCCCGGATGATACAGCCGCACGACGCCCCGCTTGTTGATCAGCACCAGCGTCGGAGTCGTGCTCGCGCCCCACGACTTGAAATTCTCCTCGCTCACCGGCACCGTCATCCCCGCAATCTGGGAGTAATGCTGCTGCCATACCGCCTCGATGTACTTCACTTCCTCCGCCCGCGGCGCCTCCACGCCGCCCGCCGCGTAACCATAGGGCTGCGTCGGCCCCACCACGACAAGATCCGGATTGTCTCGCGCGATCTTGGCCAGCGGCGCCGCCATCGACTTGCAGTCCCCGCACCAATGCGCCCAGAAAAACAGCAACACCGGCTTGCCCTTCAGAGACGGAAGGGACGGCGGCCTTCTGCCGATGAACTCATCCACCGCGAGCGGCGGAGCGAACTTGCCCTCCAACGAAATCAAATGCAGGTTCTTCTGTATGCGAGTTCGGATGCTCGTCGCGCGCCAGGCCCTCAGCTCCTGCTGTAAGAACGACACCGCTTCAGCCTTCTCGCCCCGCGCGTTCATTACCTGCGCCTGCACTTCGATCGACGCGCCCAACGCCGTCGGAAGAGACCGGTCGTCGTCCAGCTTGCGCCCCTTCAGCATTTCCAGCGCTCGCTTGCGCGTTTCTTCGGCATAGCGGGCGGCGGCTTCATAATCTTTTGCCGCCAGCTTCCCCCGCCCCATCCAGCTCAGCGCCTCAAGATAGAGGCTGTCCGCGCCGTGCTGCGCCTTGTGCGCGCTCAGCGCCTCCCCGGCGCGCTCGAAATCCCCAGCGTTGATCGCGGCACGCACCTGCCGCACGGTCTCGGGGCGCGGCTGCGCCACAGCCAGCCCCGCTGCAATCAATACCGCAATCAGCCGTGTCATCATCCACCTCAGGTCAGCAGAAAGCCGCCATCCGCCACGACGACCTCCCCTGTCATATACGATGCGCGATCGCTCGCCACAAATGCGGCAATCTCCGCGACCTCCTCCGGCTGCCCCAAATGCCGCAACGGCTGCGCGCCGAAACTCCTTCTCCTCCGCTCCTCGTCCTTCCAGAAATACTCGCTGAGCTTGGTCTGGATCAGCCCGGGCGCGATCGCATTCACCCGCACGCCCCGCGGCCCCAGCTCCAGCGCATAACTCCGCGTCATCATGACCAGCGCCGCCTTCGTCATGGAATACAGCAAACTCTCGAACTGCGGCTTCAAGCCCGCCACAGAAGCGATATTGATGATCGATCCCCGCCCGCGCTCGCACATCCCCGGAGCCACAAGCGAAATCAGCCTGAACGCGGACTTCAGGTTGATCTCTACCATCTTGTCGAACTGCGCCTCGCTGACATCCAGACACGTGCCCTGCTGGATGTTCGTCGCCGCATTGTTCACCAGGATGTCCGCAGGGCCGAAGGTGCTTTCCGTGGTATCCACCAGCCTCTTGAGGGCCTCCGCATCGCCCACATGGCACGCCACCGCCAGCGCCTTCCCCGGACCATCAATGGACGCCGCCACCTCGTCGAGCGTCTCCTGCCTCCGCCCGCAGATCACCGTGTTCGCCCCATCCCGCGCAAAAGCCCGCGCGATCGCAGCCCCGATGCCGCGCGACGCGCCGGTAACGATTGCCGTCCTGCCCTCGAGCGGCAGCATCACGACTTGAAGAACTCCCGGGTCCAGCGCATCGAAGCCTCGAAGTCTTCGCGCTCCGCCTCCGCGGCCTTCTCCTTCGGTATCTGCGGACGCTGCGGACGCGCCGCGCCCTTCTCCGCCAGCGCCAGGAACCTCACAAACTCCGCCGCCCGCACGTTCTTGTATGGCTCCCAGAAATCCGCCTTGCGCCACGGATACATTCGCGGCCCCATGACGATGATCTCGAGTGACATCGTCTTGCCCGGGCACAGCGCGACGAACTTCTTCAGCAGCCCGCCGATATCGACGTTGCCCTCGCCCATCCGCGTCCAGTTCACAGCCGTTCCCTCGTCCGTGTTCCACAGATAACTGTCGCGGATGTGGCTCGTGACGATGTAGGGAGCCAGCGTCTCCAGCGTCAGATGCGGATCTTCCAGCGCCCACACGGGGTTGCCCGAATCGAAGCACGCGCCCACGACGTCCTTGCCCGCCTCCTCGATCAGCATCTTCAACTCGCGCGCCTGCATATCGCCCGCATGGTTCTCGATCGCGATGCGGATCCCCGCATCCGCCGCGCGCGAGCCCACCGCCTTGAGCACCTTCACCGTGTCCTCGATCCGCGCCTCGATTCCGCCCGGCGTCCGGCGGTCGTTCGCCGTTCCCAGAAACGCGCGCACGATCTTCGACTTCGCGATGGTCGCCGCGCGGATCACGCGCGTCAACTGCTCCTCCGCCGTCCCCTGCTTCGGATCGAACGCCGTCGATGTCGGGCAGATCGACCGCATCCCGATCTCGAGATCGATCCCCAGCCGCTTCGCGTGCTCGCCCACCTTGCGCACGTGATCGTCTTCGAGCGACCCCAGGAACCGTATCTCGGAGAAATGCACCACCTGCGCGGCGAACTTCGCGCAGTAATCGAGGAACTGGAACGCCGTCCACCCTTGCGACCGCAAGCTGAACAGATCCACTCCCAGACGCGGCTCGCTCCCCGCGGCAAACGCCGCCGGAGCCGCGGCCATCCCTGCCAAGAATTCCCTGCGCTGCATGTCCCGTATTATCCCCTACGCACGGCCCGCCACACCCACCGCGGCGCCTCCCCGGCGATTGCCTCCCCTTCACTCCCGGCGTATGATGAGAAGCGCTTTTGAGGTCCTCGCATGAAACAACTGAAACTCTTCCTCTGTTTCCTCCTGGCGGCGGCCGGCTTCGCGCAAACCATCACCGGCACGCTCGAAGGCCGCATCACCGACGCCACGGGCGCCGCCATTGCCGGAGCGTCGATCTCCGTCGTCAACGGTGAAACCGGCCTCAAGCGCCAGACCAACTCCAACGCCGAGGGCTTCTTTCAGCTCACCTTCCTCCCCATCGGACCCTACACCGTTGCGGTGGAAGCGAAAGGCTTCGCCAGGCAGTCGCGCGAAACCCCGGTGGAGCTCAACGCCACCCGCGTGCTCGACTTCTCCCTCCAGCTCGCCAGCGTCGCCACAGAAGTCACCATCACCGAAGACGCCCCGCTCCTGGAAGTCTCCCGCGGCGACCTCAAATCCACCATCGAAACGCAAGTCATCGAAGACCGCCCGCTGTCCTCGCGCAACATCCTCTCGCTCGTCGAAATGCTGCCGGGCTTCCAAAGCTCCGGCGGCTTCAGCGGCGTCAACAACCCCACGCTCTCCAGCGGCAGTTACGTCTCCTTCAACGGCGCCGGCACGCGCTCCGCCGCGTTCCAGATCGACGGTGTCGGCAACGATGACTCCTCGGAAGGCTCCAACCGCCAGAACGTCAACATCAGCGCCATCCGCGAGTTTCAAGTCCTCACCAACGCCTACTCGGCCGAGTTCGGCCGCGCCGGCGGCGCCGTCGTGCTCGTCCAGACCAAGAGCGGCGGCAACAAATTCCACGGCGACGCTTACGAATACCTCCAAAACGAAAAGTTGAACGCCAACGCGTTCTACAGCAACTCGTTCGGCTCGCTTCCCAACGGCCAGCCCGTTCAGCCGCGCGCGCCGTACCGCCGCAACCAGTACGGCTACACCGTCGGCGGCCCGATCATCAAGAACAAGCTCTTCTTCTTCCACTCCTTCGAGCAGACCAAGCACATCCAGTACACCAACTACACCCGCTTCGTCTGGCCCGAAGGCATAAAGGTCGAGGTCGGCGAATGCCGCCTCTGCCTCCGCCCTTCCGAGCACCCCAACCTCGAAGCCGACCGCAAGTGGCTTCAGGACGTCATCGAACGCTGGCCCAAGGAGGTCGCCAAGAACCCCGCCGCCTGCCCCAACTGCGTCTCCGCCCAGCGCCGCAACTACTGGCCCGACGGCGACATCTCCGGCAAACTCGACTGGCAGCCCAATCAGCGCGATATGTTCACCGCCCGCTACCAATACAGCCGCCAGCGCCGCCAGTCCGCCGAGTTCGTCCGCGGCGAGGCCGCCTGGCAAAACAACAAGCAGCAGAACATGGCCCTCACCTGGACCCACATGTTCGGCGTCAGCACCTGGGGCGAGTTCCGCTACGGCCTCGGCCTGCGCACCACGCGCGTGGACATCTCCGACGGCCGTAACGTCCCCATCGTCCGCATTTCCAACCCCTCCGCTTTCCCAACGATGACCACGCTCGGCAGCGCCGGCCAGTTCCCCATTAACCGCTTCCAGACCGACAACCAGTTCGTCTACAACCTCAGCCTCATCCGTGGCCGGCACTCCGTCCGCGTCGGAGTCGACTGGCGCCGTCTCGCGCTCGACGACCTCGCCGACAACTCCAGCCGCGGCTCCTGGAGCTTCATCGCCACCGGCACTCTCGGCACGCCGGAGCGCTACGAGGGCTGGGAGAACTTCCTCCGCGGCTTCGTCTCCGGCGGCTTCTCCAAAGGCTACGGCAACTTCTTCGTCGAGAACCGCCTCGGCGAGATGAACCAGTACATCCTGGACGACTGGAAGATCAAACCGAACCTCACCCTCAACCTCGGCCTCCGTTCGGAAGTCGTCTTCGCCCCCACTGAGGTGCAAGACCGTATCGTCTACGGCTTCGGCACATTCAGCGGATTGCAGCCGCGCGTGGGCCTCGCGTGGTCACCGCGACCCGAGCGCGGCTTCTGGCAGAAGATCACCGGCGGCTCCGGCAAGTCGGCCGTCCGCGCCGGATTCGGCCTCTTCAACAATCGCATCTTCCAGTCAGTCTTCTCGCAGGGCAGCGCGAGCCTGCGTTCGCTCCCGCCCAACGGCCTGTTCCGCAGCTTCAACGCCGGCTTCGACGTCGCCGACCCGACGCAAGGCTTCGTCTTCACCCCGGGCCAGGCGCCTGCCGCGCAGTTCGAGACTGTGCGCGTCGATCCCGGATTGAAGATGCCCGCCATCCAGCAGTACCACCTCACGCTCGAGCGCCAGTTCAAGGGCCAGCTTCTCGTCAGCATCGGCTACAACCGCACGCGCGGAATCGGCCTGCTCCAGAACCAGGTGACCAACCGCGCCCGCTTCCCCTTCACCAACCCCGTCACCGGCGTCGCCTACGACAAGATCGATCCCAATCTTACGAACACCAATCCCGCCCCGGGCTTCATCTCAATCGCCCAGCAGCGCGTGAACCAGCGCCGCCCCGATCAGCGTTACACCAACGTCTGGGTGATCTCGAACAACGCGTGGAGCTATTACAACGCGCTGCGGCTTGAAGTGAAGAAGCGCTACAACAAGGGCTATCACTGGCAGATCGCTTACACCTTCGGCCGCACGATCGACACCGGCTCTGATGTCAGCGCCGGCGTCACCATCACCGAAGAGGACGGCCCCATCACCAACCGCGGCCTCAGCGACCTCCACCGCAAGCACTCGCTGAATCTCAACGGCGCTTATGATCTGCCCTTCTTCAAGCAGTCGAAGGGCCTCGTCCAAGTCCTCCTCGGCGGCTGGAAGATCACCGCCAACTCGACAATGGCCAGCGGCAACCCTTTCACCGTGACGGCTGGAGTCGACCTCAACGCCGACGGCTGGTCCAACGACCGCCCCATCCTCCTCGATCAGAGCCTGTTCGGCCGCAGCGTCGACAACGGCCGCATCGACCCCACCACCGGGCTCCCCTACTCTGCGGCTCAACTGCCGATGGAGGCCTTCGCTCCCAACGCCCGCACACCCGCCGCACAGCGCCCCTGGGACCCTGGCGGCAAAGGCAAAGGCTCCCTCGGCCGCAACACCTTCTTCGGCCAGGGCATCTTCAACCTCGACATGGGCATCCAGAAGGCCTTCCGCATCACCGAGACCCACCGGCTTAACTTCCGCGCGGAGGCCTTCGGCGCCACCAATACCCCGCGCTTCGGCTTCCCCACGGCCAGCACCAACAGCGCCTCCTTCGGCCGCATCAGCAGCACATACAGCCCGTTCAACTACGTCGGAGCCTTCCGCAGCGACTCCTCGTCGCGCCTTGTCATGCTGAGCCTCCGTTACGTCTTCTGAGCCGCGGCCCAGTACTGTAAAAATTTACACAAATTTCCCTTTCCCCAAACCCCGAACTGAGCTATGGTCATTGGTAACATAGCCTTCAGGCTGTGTGGCTTGTGTGTTTCATTTTTGCGTGCCAACTCAAGTGAGGAGACCATCCCAATGATCGTCGAAAGCCTTCAAATCCAAATCAAGAACATGAAAGAGTTCTTCGACCGCTCCACCCGCCCGCTCACCGACGAGCACAGCGCCTTCGCCCCGCAAGAAGGCCTGTTCACCGCCGCCGGGCAAATCGCCCACGTCGCCCAGACCATCGAGTGGTTCTTCGACGCCGCCTTCACCGATACCTGGAACATGGACTTCGGGGAGATGGAAAAGCAAGTGCGCGCCGTCCCCTCGGTCACCGCGGCCCGCGACTGGTTCAACCGCGCCATCGGCAAAGCGCAGCAGATCGCCGGCGCCCACACCGACCAGGAGTGGCTCTCGCCTTTCAAGCCCAACCCCATCATGGGCGAAGCCCCGCGCCTGTCGATCATGAGCGCCCTCACCGACCACACGGCCCACCACCGCGGCGCGCTCACCATTTATCAGCGACTGCTTGGACTCACGCCGCCCATGCCCTACATGGACATGTAACCGTCACCGTCCCCTCTCGGCCGCCTCGAGGATGCGCGCCGCAACTGCCTTCCGCGCCTCCTCGGGGCTCTCCCCCGCCGGCGGCTCGACATTCACCACCGGATTCAAGCGCACACCCCCCTCGTGCACCGCCTCAATCAAGCTCTCCGCGGGTTGCCCGTTGAACGAAACCAGGTGCGGCAGGCAATTCAGCTCGCGCAAATCATCCAGCAGATCCCCGCAAGCCTGGGCTCCAAACTCCGCCGGCAGTCGCAGCTCGATATCCGCCGCCCGCCCCTGCCGCGCCTCCCGCGCCCGCCGCAACCGCTCCGCAAACCGCCCCGCCTCCGTCTCCTCGATGATCACGCGCGAAGCCAGCGCCACCGTCTCGCTGTCATCGTGAACCCCGATCGAGTATCCCTCGCGCCAACCCGCCCGCACAGCGGCCCAGACGATCCCATAGAAATCCTCCGCCTGCGGCCCCGCTTCGAACGAAGCCAGGTTCAACCCCCGCGACTTCATGTGCGTGCGATACGCCTGAAACGCCGCCGCCCCCGAGATCTCGAATTCACTCAACCGCACCGTCAGCGCAGGCAGAGCCCCCTGCGGCCGGGGCAGAAACACCCGCCCCATCGACTCTGCATACACCGCGATATTCCGCGTATCCCGCGGCCCGAACGGAGCGCAGTTGATCAGAATCTCCCGCCCGCCGCCCGGCCGCATTCTCCCGATCAACAACGATCCCGGAAACAGCGAACTCGCCGGCGCGCTCGCCGGAGCCATGTGCAGCAACAGAGGCTGCGGAACCTCTCCCATCAGCCCATCCGCGGCCAGATAGTAAGTCGAAGCATGCACCGGATCGGCCTCCAGCGATCCGAAGTGCGCTCGCAGGCTCGTCAACCCCAAAGTCGAAACCCGCCCCGCCAGCCGCGTCCGAAGATCGTCCGTCAGCGCCCGACCCTCCGCCGACTGAAACAGCAAATCGGCCACCGCCGAGGCCTCGCTCGGCCGGACGGGCAGTTCGATCGGAACCGGAGTCAAACCTTGACCGTCCTCAGATACTCCCGAAACTCCTCCCCCAGATCATGCCGCCGCAACGCGAACTCCACTGTAGCCTGGAGGAATCCCAACTTGTCGCCGGCGTCGAACCGGCGTCCCTCGAACTTGAATCCGTAGATCGGCCTGCTGCGCAGTAAGTGCCGCAGCGCATCGGTCAATTGAATCTCGCCTCCCCGTCCCGGCCCGATCGCCTCAATGGACGTGAAGATCTCCGGCGTCAGCACATACCGCCCGATAATCGCCAGGTTCGACGGCGCCTCATCCGCCTTCGGCTTCTCCACCATGTTGCGGATGCGGAACAGCCGGTTCCCCCCGCCCTTGTGCTCAACAGGCTCCGCATCCACCACGCCATAGGCCGAGATCTGCTCCTTCGGAACCTCCATCAGCGCCACCACCGAAGCCCCGTAGAACTCGTGGACGTCCAACAGCTGCCGCAGGCAGGGAATCTCCGCATCGATGACGTCGTCGGAAAGCAGAACCGCAAACGGCTCGTTACCCACCACGTACTTCGCCCTCAAAACCGCGTGCCCGAGCCCCAGAGCCTCTTTCTGGCGCACGTAAGCAACATCGATCATGTCGCTGATCGAGCGAACCGCCGCCAGCACGTCCTTCTTCCCGCGCGACTCCAGCATCTGCTCCAGCTCGAAGCTGACGTCGAAATGATCCTCGATCGCCGACTTGCCCCGCCCCGTGACGATCAGGATATTATGAACGTCCGACTGGATCGCCTCTTCGATCGCATACTGAATCAGCGGCTTGTCCACCAGCGGCAGCATCTCCTTTGGCATGGCCTTCGTCGCCGGGAGAAACCGCGTTCCCATCCCGGCCGCGGGGAATACAGCTTTGCGGACCTTCGCGATCATTCTGCCTTCATTCTAACCTATTGAAGTTGAAGGAAGTTCTGCGTTTCGATACAAATGGTGTGAATGGCTGGTTCGACGCTGGAAAAGGCCCTCGACCTCTTCCGCCAAGCCTGGAAACTGCAAATGCGCGGCGAGCTCGAACGCGCCATCGAGCTCTACAAGCGGTCCATCGCGGTCCACCCCACCGCCGAGGCCCACACATTCCTCGGCTGGACTTACAGCTTCCAGGGGCGTCTGGAAGATGCCATCGCCGAGTGCAAGCGCGCCATTGAAGTCGACCCGGCCTTCGGCAACCCGTACAACGACATCGGCGCCTACCTCATCGAGCTCGGCCGCCCCGGGGAGGCGATCCCGTGGCTGGAGAAGGCCACCGTCAGCAAGCGCTATGAGACCTACCACTTCCCCTGGTACAACCTCGGCCGCGCCTACGTGCTCCAGGAGTTGTACACCCGCGCCAAAGAGTGCTTCCAGCGCGCCGTCGAAATCGAACCCGAGTACACGCTCGCCAGAGAAGCCCTCGAAAAGACCCGCCGCCTCATCCAATAGCTCCGATTCAGGAGTGCAACATCCGCCCCACCCTATGCTATCCTCTCCCTTCGAAGCGGAAGAATCCGCGCCAGTACGCGAGTCAAGAGGGGGCTTTTCATGGCTTACGTAATCGCTGAACCCTGCATTGGCACCAAGGACACGGCCTGCGTCGACGCCTGCCCGGTGGACTGCATCCACCCCAAAAAGGACGAAGCCGGCTTCGCCGAATCCGAGCTGCTCTACATCGACCCCGTCGAATGCATCGACTGCGGCGCCTGCGTCCCGGTCTGTCCCGTCTCCGCCATCTTCGCGCTCGACGACCTCCCGGAGAAATGGGCCCACTTCGCCCAAATCAACGCCGACTACTACAAGAAGTAGGTAACATAGCCTTCAGGCTGTGTGTTCAGTAGCACAGCCTTCAGGCTGTGCATTTGATGTATCATCACTCCTGCCGTGCCCCGCCGCGCCCGGAAGTGGTGGCTCCACCTCGCGGCCTTCTTCGCTCTGGCGATCCTCGCTTTGGCGGCAGCCGCATACCTGATCGCCCGCCGCTTCGAACCTCTGATTCGTCAACAAACGATCGCCTGGCTCGAAGACCGCTTCCGCTGCCGCGCCGAACTTGCGAAATTCACCGTCCGGCTCCCCCTGGGCTCTCCCCTCGAACTGATCCTCCGCCAAGGCCGCGGAGCCAGAATCAAAGCCCGCCTCGAAAACCTCCTCCTCCGCTTCGACGAGACGCACCCGCCCCTGGTCGCCTTCCGCCGCCTGGACTTTGACGTCGACGTCCCCTCGCTCTGGACGCCCCCAGTCAAGATCCTCTCTGTCAATCTCGACGGTCTTGAAATCAAAGTCCCCCCGCGAGGCTCCCGCCCCACAATCAAACTGCGATCATCCAGCCGCCCCGCCAGCATCCTCCTCCCGCAGATGCGCACCCGGGACGCCCGCCTCATCCTCCTCCCGAAGGACCCCACGCGCGCCCCGCTCATCTTTGAGATTCACGACCTCCTCCTCTCCCCGCGGGAGTCGCGCCGCCCGATGCATTACCAGGCCGAGCTCACCAACGCCAAGCCGCCCGGCCTCATCCGCTGCCGCGGAACGTTCGGCCCGTGGAACAGCGAACAGCCCTCGGACACCCCGCTCACCGGCGACTACACCTTCGATAAAGCAGACCTCTCCGTCTTTCGCGGCATCAGCGGAACACTCGCCTCCACCGGCAGATTCAGCGGAATCCTCCACCGCATCCTCGTCGACGGCGAAACGCGCACGCCCGACTTCGCCCTGACGATGTCTGGCAATCGCGTCCCGCTCAGCACCTCATTCCACGCGATCGTGGACGGAACCGACGGCGACACAATCCTCCAGCCGGTCCGTGCGAAACTCGGCCAGACCCCAATCACCGTCCGCGGAGCCGTCGCCCGCAGGACCCGCGAGCGCGGCAAAACCGTAGACCTCAAAGTCGACATGCCCAAAGGCCGCCTCGATGATCTCCTGACGCTCGCCATGGAAGGCCCCGTCCCCATCATGCGCGGCGGAGTCGCCCTCGACGGCCGCATTGTCGTCCCGCCTGGCAAAAGCGAAATCAGCGAGCGCGTCCAGCTTGCCGGCAGGTTCAAACTCTCCGATGCGCGCTTCACAAGCCCCAAAGTTCAGGAAGGCATAGACTCCTTGAGCCGCCGCGCCCAAGGCCGGCCGAAAGACGAGGACATCACCGAAGTACCCAGCGAGATGCGCGGGGTCTTCGAAACCGCCCAAGGCCGCATCGTCTTCTCCGATCTCGACTTCGAGATCCCGGGCGCCCGAGTCGAGCTCGCCGGCGACTACGTCTTCCGTACGCAGGCCCTCGACTTCTATGGCAAAGCCTACATCCAGGCGCGAGTCTCGCAGATGATGAAAAGCCGCTGGAAGCGCTGGGTGCTCAAACCGGCGGACCCCTTCTTCGCCAAAGACGGCTACGGCGTCATCACCAACGTCCGCATCACCGGAACCCGCGACGCCCCCCGCTTCTCCCGGTGACACAGCCTTCAGCCTGTGTTCCGCCCGTCATCACAACATCATCTGATAAACGGCAACAACCTGAGAACCATCTTTGAATCGGCATAAAACCACTGAATACCGCCCGCTCGCCCCCAACGCCGAATGACTACCCGACTCCAGGGCCTTCTCACCGCGAACTGACGGCGGCGCCGCCCTGAATCCGGAAGCCCCACGCCCATCGCGCCCGAACCTCAGCACCACCGCCCCCTCCGGCGGCTTGAAACGAGGGACCGACGCCGCCAATCAACCGGAATCGACAGCCGCAATAGCCGCCACGGCCGCCTCGTCCGGAGTGGCGCGAGTGCGGAGAATTTCCTCCACGTCCGGAGCGTCAAATCTTCTGCGAAATTTAATACCGCCCGCAATCTCAAACCGCAAATACTCAGCACTCGACGGATCAACGATGAAAACACTTCCGGCCGAGGCGGCATACAGAGGCCCTGCTGCCGGATCAAATGAAATCTTATACGTTCCACGCGCCGGCGGAATGGCGAGGATCTCCCCGGGCGCGATCCCAAGAAGCCGGTCACCGTCGAAAAACACGCCGCTCAATGATCTCGGAACTTCGGCCTTCAACATGATCTCCCCTCCGGCGATCACCCGCAGCACTTCCGCGCGGTCCGCGGTCAGGTTGCCCACAAATGCCGTCTCCCCCTTCTCGTTGAATGCGAAATCGTGATCACCGTTGAAAATCCGCGCGCGCCTGCTCGCCGAACCGGCCAAATCCAGCTCGATCACCTCTGACTGATCGCGCGACGCGGTCAACACGAAGATGCGATCGGCCAATACTCTGAGAGACTGAATTCTCGAACCCTCGGCCCCACCCTTCCTCTCAAACCACCGCAGCGCCTGAACCACGCTGAGCGGCGTCGAATCCGCCTCGCCGGGGGCCGGACTGCTCAGGGCAAGAGAAAGGCCGACAGCTAAAGTGAACACGCCTCCACAACTCGTCCCACGCCCTCCAACCCCCACACTATCCCCGAGCCGGCCCGCGCGAAGCGCTACCATATCCATGAGGCGAGGGGACTGTAGCTGCGAATCGCCATGTCGGACGCAATCCCCATCCCGCCTCATCCCGACCTCGCGCGCTACAACCAACTCGCGAAAACCCTTCAGCGAGCCTGCAAAGCAGGCGCCGCAATCGGCAACTGGGCATCCACATGGCTCGGCGCCGCACCCGAAGTCGAGCGCATCGAAAAGCGTTGGCGGCAATTCCGCAACTCGAATGCACGCGCGGCATCCTGCACCCTCGCCGCTGCGCAGCTCTTTCTCGCTCGCGAGCACGGCTTCAAAAGCTGGCGCCGCTTCGCCACGCACGTCCAGGCCTTGAACCGTCCGGACTCGCCCGTCTCGCACTTCGAAGCGGCCGCTGACGCGGTAGTCAACGGCGACATTGAAACGCTCCGCAATCTGCTGCGCGCCCACCCTGGCCTCGTGAGAAGGCGCTCCACCCGCCTACATCGCTCCACTCTTCTGCACTACGTCTCCGCGAACGGCATCGAAGATTTTCGCCAGAAAACCCCGCCCAACATCGTGGAGATCGCGAATCTCCTCCTCGATGCCGGAGCGGAAGTAGACGCTGAGTCCGGCGACTACGGCGGTGGCTGCACCACGCTCGGCCTCGCGGCCACAAGCATCCATCCCCGGCGCGCCGGCGTACAAATCGCGCTCCTCAAAACCCTGCTCAAGCGTGGGGCCAGGTTGGACCTGCCCTCCTCCGCGGGCCGCGGCCACTCCCTCATCCGGAGCTGCCTTGCGAACGGCCAGCCCGAAGCGGCCGGATTCTTCGCGAGTCTCGGCGCGCCCCTCGACATCACTGGAGCCGCGGGTCTGGGCCTGCTGGAAACCGTGAAGAGTCAATTCCGCGAAGCAACCCGCCGGCAACAGGAAGAGGCCTTCGAGTACGCCTGCTGGTACGGCCGCACGGCAGTCGTCGAGTACTTCCTCGACTCAGGCATCGACCCCGGCCTCCGCTTCCCCGACGGCAAAACCGGCCTGCACTGCGCGGCCTACGGCGCCCACGTCGATCTCATCAGGCTCCTCCTCAAACGCGGCGCCCCGCCCGGCGCAAGAGACAAGGACCACAACGCCACACCCCTGGACGTCGCCCTCTGGGTACGGGGGCGTACCCCGGACCCCGCCCTGCGCGAACGCTGCGACGAAGCCATCGCCCTACTGACGTAACGCCTACTGCCGCCCCGAAACGCGCACCTGCGCCGTCGCCATCCGCATCGCATCCACAGTCGCCGCTTCTCCAGCCGCCAGACGTTGCTTGAGTTGATCGTCGTCCCCCCAAAGGAATCCCTCGGGGTAGGCAACCGGCCGGTAACGCCCCGGCACAAGCCCTGAAATCGTGGCCTTCCCATGTCGATGGGCCGTTGCCTGACGCAACACCATCGCGCTGTAAATGAGGACATCTTCGGCGATAAGCTCGCGGACAGCCAGCACCGTCGCCGCCGCGGCCGCACGCGCACCATCGGTCACTTCCACGCTGATCGCCGCGTTGGCCGGCGCCAGCACAATTTCCAGCGCGTGCTCCATCGCGGCGCCGAATTGCACAACCCCATGCGCCGCCCGCGCTCCGTTGTAGCGCACCTCGGCGACGTCGAGCCCCGCGGGCGCGCCTGCAACCTGCGCAAGAAACTTGTCGGGGAAAGCGTTTTCGATCGCGAAGGTTCCGTCTCTGCTTCGAACAGGAGCCTCCAGCGCCTGTGCGTCCGGAAACAACCGCACCAGCGGCCTCAACAACAAGCGGGCGTCCTCCACCGGCAACGCGGGCTGATTGGGATCGCTCCGGCCCTCAATGCGCACCCGGCCGGAGACACGCAGCCTCTTCCCCAAAAACAAATCCAACCCTTCGAGATTCCTGTCCGCAACCTCGATCGCCAGAACCGCCGGCTGCCGCTCTGCGAGAGACCGCGCCATGCCCCGCGCCGTCAACCAGTAACTTCCCGGAGGAATGCCGTCGATCTGAAACTCCGATGCCACCTTCACCGCGCCCCGAGCAAGAATCGCCTGCGAAGCCGACGAAACGCCGTGCCGCATCAACGTCAGCTCGGCCTCCCCGCCCTCGCCGCGCTCGGAATCCCCCGCGCCCTTCACCCGCCCGCGAATGCCAGCGATCCTGCTTTTCCCGATCTTGACCTCCACCTCCTGCCATCGCCCCCGTCCCGCAACTTCACGGGCAGCGCCTCTTCCAAGCGCTCCACGCCCGGGTGCCACGACGGCAAGTAACCCATCAGGATGTCATTCGGAAAGTCGCGAGAAGGTTTCGGTTCGCCGATCTGCTGCCCGAGCGGCGTACGCACCTCCAGGTAGTAGTCGCCCGGCGCCAGGCAATAAATCACAAATCGCCCCTCGGCGCCTGTCGTGGTGATGCCCACCGGCACGAGCGCTCTCCCCGGCCCGGCGGGTCGATACCCGTGAATGCGCACAGACAACCCGGTCACCCCCTGCCCCGTCTCCCGTTCGATGACGCGGCCGGAAACGCTCGAGGCCGGAGTCATGCGCACAAGGATTTCCGGAAGCCGCTCGCCTTGCCTGACTTCGTAAAAATCCTCCCGCCCCAGGCCGGAGAACGGCCTCGTATAGCCGGGAGCATCGGCGAAGAGATAGAAACTCGTGAGGCCGTCGAGCGCAAACCGGAATCCGCCGTCGTTCCCGGTGAGAACCGCAACAATACCAGCCCGCGGATCTTGATCGCCGGCGGAAAGCTGAGTCTCAAGCGCCCTATGAATCAACCAACCTTCAATCCGGTCGGAACGCGCAATGATTACGCGCCCGCCACCGGAAGACTCGTCAGCCGGTCGACGACCAGTCCTTGGAGCACGACAACGTCAGCCGTCGCCCGGCCATGAACCGCGCAAGCAGCGAGACTCAATGCACCCAGCGGCCGCACGTAGCGCACGATCGCCAGTATATCCCCACGCCCGCTTACTCCGGCCGGTAAATCGCCCAGGCCGTGTCCGTCTCCTGGACCACGATCTCCTTGATCCGCGCCCCGCGCTCCGCGAGCGCCGCTCCCAGCGATTTGCTCAACTCCTCGTAGAAGTAAACCGCGATATTCTCCGCCGAAGTGTTCCGCTCCGCAAAAGCCGGCAGATCATTCAAAAACCGGTGATCCAGCGTCTCCGCCGCCGCCCGCAGCGCTTTCTTCAGATCCCCGAAGTCCGCCAGCAGTCCGATCCCGTCCAGCCGCGGACCCTCCACCGCAAGCTGCACCCGGTAATTGTGCCCGTGCACGTTGGCGCACTTCCCCACGTAATTGCGGAGCGCATGCCCCGCCGGGAAACTGTGCTCGACGCGTAGCTCAAACATTCTCGAAAAACTCTTCCACGTGCCGGATATCCGTCGTGAAGCCGTATCCCGGCAGGCTGTCAAAGAAGACCTGGCCGTAGCGCTGCTTTGTGATTCGCGTGTCCAGCATCGCCAGCACCCCGCGGTCGCTCTTGCTGCGGATCAGGCGCCCGAATCCCTGCTTCAGCGCGATCGCCGCTTGCGGCACCTGGTAGGAGTAAAACGCGTTCCCGCCGGCTTCCTCGATCGCGCGCGTGCGCGCTTCCACCACCGGATCGGTTGGCACCGCGAACGGCAACTTATCAATGATAACGCAGCTCAACTGCTCGCCCTGCACGTCCACGCCCTGCCAGAACGCCGCCGTCGCGAACAGCACGCAGTGCGGCGTCGTGCGGAATTCGGCAAGCAGACTGCGGTTCGGCTTCGTTCCCTGGAGCAGCGCCGGGTAGTCGAGCTCGGGCTCCACGATCTCGTAAATCGCCCGCATCTGCTGGTAGCTGGTGAACAGCACGAACGCCCGCCCCTTGCTGTGCGTCAGGATCGACAGCACCTCCCGCGCCGCCTCCCTCACGAACTGCGGGCTCCGCACGTCCGGCAGATGGTGCGGCACGTAGAGCAGCGCCTGCTGCGCGTAGTCGAAGTGGCTCGGCACGATCAGCTCGCGCGGCGCCGCGAGCCCCAGCCGCTCCTTCACGAAATCGAACGTGCCGCCCACCGCCAGCGTCGCCGAAGTCAGCACCACCGTCGGGATCTCGTCGAAGACGCGCGTGCGCAGCAGCGGCCCGACGTCGATCGGCGTCGCCTGCAAATAGCACCCCCGCCCGCGCCGCTCCACCCAGTAGACGTACGTCCTCTCCCCGCCAGCCATCCACTGCTCGAGCCGCGCCCGCAGCTCCACCGCCCGCCGGTGCAGCGGGATCAGCTCCTCCGGCGCGCCCTTGATCGTCGAAAGCCGCGTGGCCAGCAGCTCCAGCGCGCTTTCCAGCCGCGAGTACTGGTCGCCGTGTCGGTCCACGAACTCCTCGTGCCTGTCGAATCCGCTGCGCCCTTCCTTCTGCGGGAACAGCGCGAAGAAGCGGTCCGAGTGCTCCCCCAGCGCCGCCAGGATCTGTTCGATGTCGCTCGTCAGCAGGTCCTTCCGCCGCAACACGGCGTTGACGTCGCGCCGCAGGTCCTCCACCTGGTGATTCGAGATACTCAGCCCGAAATACTGACCCGCGACGTCCTCGATTTCGTGCGCCTCGTCGAAAATCACCGCTTCATATTCCGGTAATATCGCCGCATAGTCGCTCTCTTTCACCATCAAATCCGCGAAAAACAGGTGGTGGTTCACGACGATGATGTCGCTCTCGGCAGCCTGCTGGTGCATCAGCGTGATGAAACAGCGGTCGAACTGCTTGCACTTCTGCCCCGCGCAGAGCTCGCCCCGCGCGTCGAGCTTGTTCCACGCCGTGCTCCCCTCGGGCAGGCTCTCGATCTCCGCCCGGTCGCCCGTCTCGGTCGTCTTCTCCCAGTCGCGGATGATCGCGAAGTCGCTCACCTCCTCGAGCCCCGTCAGGATCGGCTCTTTCTCCGCGTCGTAGAGCTTCTGCCGGCACACGTAGTTCGACCGCCCCTTCATCAAACACGCCCGGATGCCCCCGGGAAAGAACTGCTCCAGGAACGGAATGTCCTTGTAGAAAAGCTGCTCCTGGAGGTTCTTCGTCCCTGTCGAGATCACCACCCGCTTGCCCGACATCAGCGCCGGCACAAGATACGCCAGCGTCTTGCCCGTGCCCGTGCCCGCCTCGACGATCGTGTGCCGCTTCTCTTCGAGCGCCGCCGCCACCGCCTCCGCCATCTCCACCTGCCCGCGCCGGAACTCGAAATTCGGATGCGCCGCCGCCAGCGGGCCATTGCGCGAAAAGAATTGCCGGACCGTGAACGCACGCCTCAAATCCGTCCCGCTTTCCCCCGGACGGCGCGGGCGAACGCCCGGAACAGGCTCCGGTCGGCCTCGCTCCGCCCGACCCCGTCCTCGGGATGCCACTGCACGGCCAGCACGAACTCGCGGTCCTCCATCTCGATGCCCTCGATCACCCCATCGGCCGCCCGCGCGGTGATCTTCAACCCCCCGCCCAAACGGTCAATCGCCTGGTGATGCCGCGAGACGACCTCGTACCCCGCCGTCCCCGCGGCCTCGCGAATCCGCGACCCGCGATCGATCTCAACCGGATGGTCCACCTTGTGATGCGATTCCCCGATATCCTGAAACAGCGAGCCCCCCGCCGCGACGTTCATCAGTTGCAGCCCGCGGCAGATCCCGAACACGGGCAGCCCGCGCTCGATCGCCTCCGCGTACAGCCGCATCTCCAGAAGGTCCCGCCCCTCGTGCGGATCGTGCGTCCCGGCAATCTCCTGCCCATAGTGTTTCGGATGAATGTCCGACCCGCCCCCCAGCACCAACCCCGCGAACCCATCGAGACTCGCGACCCCGCAATCCGGCAGCAGAACCTCGCAAGCAAGCCCCGCCCCGGTGAGCGCCTCCACATAAGGAGGAGCCTTCCTCGCCAGCCCAATCGTCAGCGCCACCCGCAAGTCCACCTTCCACTCATAGCGCACCGTCGAGGCCCGATCAACGCGCCCCCAGGCACAGCCTTCAGGGTGTGCGCGTCACTCCCCGCGCGCCGCCAACCCGCCCGCCAAGAGCGGATGGAGCGCCCGTGCAAACGGGTTGGTCACAGTGAAGCCGCCCCAGGTGAGCACTTCGTGGAGATCTTCCGAGAGCAGCAAACGGCATCCGGCTTCCGCCGCCGCTGACAGCACGACGGAATCCCGAATCGAGAGGCCATGATCGGCGGCCAAGTCCTTCGCGCTCGCCGTTATGGATTCGGATGTATCGACCACCGGATACGCGTCGCGCCAGCCCAAAACCGCCGGCCTTGCGCCCGCCGGCCGGCGCTTCGCCTTCCGGACCAGTACGTGGAACAACTCGCCCAACGCCTGAACGGGTAGAAAGACCTCTCCTTGCGGCAATCGCTGGATCACCTCCAGCGCCTTGTCTCGCATAACCGCCCCATTGCTTCCTTCGGCGAAGGCGAGCACGTTGGGGTCCAGGGCGATCTTCGTGACGGATCGCCGTACAACTCGTCTCGCGTCAAGCGGCCGGCCTTCACGACGCGTTGCTCTCGGAGCCGCGCAAAGAGCACGGAGCGCGCTTTCTCAGCGGCACGCTCGTCCTCGACAACGAGCACGAACCTGACTACCGGTCTGCCGTGACTTGTCACGACGACACTGCGGCCACGCCTGGCGTTTCTGAGTATTTCCGAAAACCGGCGATTGGCCTCCGCAGCGGAGACCGCATTCTCCACTGTGTCTCTCCAAATCGTAGTGACATTCATATTCGCGAACGCGACGACGTGACGCACACCTGCGATTTCGCAAGTGACATCGTTGCCGCATCTGTCGGGACGTCACTCGTACCGCAGCGCCACCACCGGATCCACCCGGACCGCGCGCAGCGCCGGAGCCGCCGCCGCGACCGCGCACACCGCCAGTAGAATCACCGGCGCCAGCGTGAAGCTCAGCGGATCGCGTGGGCCGACCCCATAGAGCAGCCCGGCGAGCACCCGCGCCCGATCTGCGGCGCCACGCCCAGCACCTTGAACCACGGCGCCGACACGCGAGTCGACGGAACGCGCTCCGGTTCGCCGCTGCCGGTGAGGTTTACGCCCACTCCCAGAACATCGGTCAACGCGACATCGGTGAACGACTTCTGGTGCGCGCGGATGTTCACGTAGGACGGAATGGTCATCGAGCTTCCGGAGCCGGTCTGGAACTTCCTGGCCAGCAGCACCAGCTCGTGCGAGTCCGGATAGTCGAGCGGCCGCGGCAGGATGTCGTGCACCGCCGAAAAGATCGCCGTGTTCGCGCCCAATCCGAGAGAGAGCGTCAACAGCGCAACGGCCGTGAACCCGGACTGCGCGCGAGCAGCCGCGCGGCGAACTTCACATCCAGCCAGATGTCTCTCATGACTTCTCCACGACGGCCCGCAACGCGGACGCCTCGCTCAACAACTCGCGCGCCGCGTCGATCTCGGACAACGGTGCGTGCGCGCCCGCGTCGGGATCGCCCAGGCCGGCATCGCGATACTGCTTCAATCGCTTCACCATGAGGTCCCGCACCTCCCCGGCGTTGTCGATTCCTTCAAACGCCGCCACATGGCCGGACTGCTTCTCGTGCTCATCGGTCTTGCCCCCGCCCGCGCTCGACACCTCGACATCCGCAAGACCCAGCACGCGCTGGAGCGGCCCCTGCTTCACGCCGATGTGCTGGATGTTGGCGAACGTCATCGTCATCTCCTGCACCTGCCAGATGCCCGAGCGGATGCGCAGGCTGCGGTCGGTGACGATGTACCACCGCATCTCGTAATCGAGCTTCTGCTTCAGAAACGAGAACGGAAGCTGCGCGACGAAACCCGCCGCGGCCTCCAACACCTTCCATCCGACGTAAACCCACGGCGGAGCCTTGCGTACTGCGCGGTCGAGAAACACAACGCTGGTCCCAAGACCGGCGGCGACGCCCAACTGCGTGATCGCCCACGTCAACACGCACCACTTGTAGAAGTTGGGCGCGGCGCGAAACACGCGGATCGATTCCGGCGAACCGTGCGGCGGCGCGGGCTTCGGCGGCACGCGCAGCCAGCGGCAGAGGCATTCACGCACATCGTCAAACATCGCCGCGCTTCTCCAGAGCGAGCCGAATCGCTCGCAGCTCAGCCGCCGCCGCCGACAACACCGACGCCAGACTCTCGTGCTGCGCCGGAGCGCCGCGCATCTTCGAGTAGAGGAAGTCTCGCACCAGTTCGTACTCGACCAGCCCTTCGAGAGTCATCTCCGCGCCCGCGCTCCCGCTTGCGGTCTGAATCTCGATCCGCGCCAGCCCCAGCCAGCGCTCCACGACGTTCGACTTCAGATGGATGTCCTGAATGCGCGCGTAGTTGAGCAGAATCTCACGGCGAAACAGAATGCCCCAGCTCATCCGCAGACCCTGCTCCTCAAACCGGTACCGCAACGTGTGGTACCGGAAGTACAGGTAAGGCAGCAGCACCGGGGCCGCCGGCAGCGCCGCCAGCGCCTCGAGCACGTAATACGTCCACAGCCGCGGATGCGGCCGTTCGATGGCCAGCACGGACATCGTCATCTCAGTAGTACGAGACTACACCCGCTGGAGTTTCCATCTTCCGCGGCGGAAGACCAGAATCCCGGCCACCGTCAGCAGTCCTTCGGCGAGCGGCACCGCCCAGAAGGCCCCGCCGGCGCCCCATTGCATGCGGATGCCGAGCCACCAGGCCAGGGGCAACTGGAACATCCAGTAGCAGCCGAGGTTGATGATGGTCGGCGTCGTCGTGTCCCCGGCGCCGTTGAAGGCCTGCACCAGCACCATCCCGTAGGCGTAGAACAGGTAGCCGTAGCTGATCACGCGCAGGCAGTCGGCGCCGTAGCGGACGACGGCGGGCTCCGTATTGAAGATGCGGATCAGCGGCTCGGGCATCGCGATGAAAACGATGCCGAGCGCGGCGAGGAACACCATGTTGTAGAAGCCCGTGCGCCACACCGAGCTCTCGGCGCGGCCGGGCTTACGCGCCCCGAGGTTCTGGCCGACCAGCGTCGCCGCCGCGTTGGCCAGCCCCCACGAGGGAAGCAGCGAGAAGATCACGATGCGGATCGCAATCGTATAGCCGGCCACGGCGGCGCTGCCCGACGTCGCGATGATGCGCACCAGCGCGGTCCAGCTCGCGTGCGCGATCAGAAACTGCAACATACCCGTGGCGGAAAGCCGGGACAGCCGCCGCAGCACTTTCCAGTCCGGCTTGAGATGGCGCGCCTGAAGACGCACGCGCCCGCGGCCGCGCCAGAACGCGACGCACTGGAGGACGACGCCGAGAGTGCGCCCGATTGCGGTGGCCACGGCAGCGCCGGTGACGCCCATTTTGGGGAATGGCCCCCAGCCGTAGATCAGAAATGGGTCGAGGACCATGTTAAACAGGTTCGACCAGAACAGCACGCGCAGAGCGATCACCGCGTCGCCGGCGCCGCGGAAGATGGCGTTCATGAGGAACAGCAGCATCACGCTGAGCACGCTGCCGAGCACCACCTTGGTGTAACCCGCGCCCTCCGCGATCGCGCGCGGCTCGGCGCCCATCACGCGCAGCAGGTCGTCCGCGTAGAACCAGCCCGGGATGGCAAAGGCGAGAGCGTAGACAACGCCGAGCAGGATCGACTGCACGGCGGCGATCGACGCGCCCTCTTCGTCCTTTTCGCCGATGCGCCGCGCCACCATCGCGGTGGTGGCCATGGCCACGCCCATCGCGATGGCGTAGACCACGGCCATCATGCTCTCGGTGAGCCCGACCGCGGCCACCGAGTCCTCGCCGAGCTGCGCCACCCAGAAGATGTCGACGATGCCGAACAGCGACTCCATCGCCATCTCGAGCACCATAGGGACGGCGAGAAGAAGAATGGCGCGATTCAGCGGCAGCGCCGTATAGTCCTGTTCATCGCCGGCGAGGGCCGCGCGCACGTCAGCCCAGAAGCCGGTTTTGCGAGACCCCATTCAAGCCAGTGTAGCGGGCTGGTCGTTACAATGAGGAATCTACTTCCATGAAGGTGGCTCTCTGCCAGATCAACAACACGGTGGGCGATCTGCGCGGCAATGCGGAGCGCATTCTCGAGTTCGCCAGAGACGCCGCCGCGCGCGGCGCGGACCTGGCGGTGTTCCCCGAACTCGCGCTGACAGGCTATCCGCCGCGCGACCTGGTGGAGAAGCCGTCGTTTCTCGAGCGCACGGCCAATGCGCTGAATCAGCTTGTCACCGATACGCGCGAGCTTCCGCTGGGCCTGGTCGTAGGCTACGTGGGCCGCGCGGAGCCGTCGGCGGCGCGCCCCGCGACCAACTCGGCGGCGCTGATTGACGGCGGCCGCATCGTCTTTACTCAGACCAAGATGCTGCTGCCCACCTACGACGTGTTCGACGAGTGGCGCAACTTCCAGCCCGCGGCGTGCCAACAAATCGGCACGTTTCGCGGCGCGCGGCTGGCGCTCACCATCTGCGAGGACGCCTGGAACGACAAGCAGTACTGGGACCGGCCGCGCTACACGCGCGACCCGGTGGCGGATCTGATGGCGCAGGGCGCGGACCTGATCGTTTCGATCAACGGCTCGCCCTACGACATGACGAAGCGCCCGCTGCGCCGCGAGATGTTCGAGGCGCTCGCCGCACATCATCGACGGCCCGTCGTTTACGTCAACATGGTGGGCGGGAACGACCAACTCGTGTTCGACGGCTCGAGTTTCGCGATGGACGCGGAGGGGCGCGTGCGAGCCGCGGCGAAGTCCTTCGACGAAGACCTGGTGCTCTTCGACACCGAGACCGGCGAGGGCGACAACCACGAGTCGCATGCCGTCGAGATGGAAGCGGTTTACGATGCGCTGGTGCTCGGGACACGGGACTACCTCCGCAAGTGCGGCTTCAAGCGCGCGCTGCTGGGCTTGAGCGGCGGCATCGACTCGACGCTGGTGGCGTCGATCGCGGTGGACGCGCTCGGCAAAGAGAACGTTGTCGGCGTGGCGATGCCGGGTCCGTTCTCGTCGGACCACAGCATTCGCGACGCGCGCGAGTTGGCGGCGAACCTCGGCATCCGCTTTGAGGTGGCGCCGATCACGGAGGCATACGAGAGAGTGATCGAAGGATTGGAGCCGTTGTTCAACGGCATGGCGCCCGACGTGACGGAAGAGAACGTGCAGGCGCGGCTGCGCGGGCTGACGCTGATGGCGCTGTCGAACAAGTGGGGCGCGATCGTGCTCACGACGGGCAACAAGAGCGAAGTCGCCGTTGGGTACTGCACGTTGTACGGCGACATGTGCGGCGGGCTCGCGGTGATCAGCGATGTGCCGAAGACGATGGTCTATGAGCTGTGCCGCGTGGTGACCCGGCGCAAGGGCCCGGTGGTGCCTGAAAATGTGTTCGTGAAACCGCCGTCGGCCGAGCTGCGCCCGGACCAGAAGGACTCGGACTCGCTGCCCGAGTACAGCGTGCTCGACCGCATCCTGCGCGCCTACGTGGAGGAGATGAAGCCTCCCGCGCGCATCGCCGAGGAAGAGAATCTGCCGATAGACCTCGTGCGCGACATCGTAAACAAGGTGGACCGCAACGAATACAAGCGGCAGCAGATGGCCCCGGGGCTGAAGGTGACGACGAAGGCCTTCGGCATGGGCCGCAGATTCCCGATCGCGCAGAGGTTCTTCGAATGAGAGCATTGATGATTCTGCTCGTCGCCGGCGCGGCGGCGCTTCTGGTGTCGCAGCCGGCCCCGCCGGAGCGCGTCGGTCCGCGGGCCGACGGAGCGTTCCTGTTGAGCAGCGGCTGGATCTTGCAGCCCGCGGGGCGGCAGGTCCCCCTGAGCACCTTGCCGATGTCGAGCGCGCTGTCGCACGACGGCAAATACCTTCTGATCCTGCAAGGCGGCTACTTGCCGCCGACGATCAGCGTGCACGATCCGAAGACACTCACCGAGATCGACCGCAAGCCGGTGGAGGACGGCTGGCTGGGCCTCACGTTCGCGCCGAAGAGCAATCTCTTCTATGTCGGCGGCGGATCGCGCGCGGCGGTGTTCGAGTTCGAGCTGACGGCGGAAGGAAAGATTGAAGCGCGGCGCACGTTTCCGCTGGTGAAACCGGAAGAGCGCAAAGTAACGGATTTCATCGGCGACGTGCAGCTCTCGCCGGACGGCCGGCTGATCTACGCGGCGGCGCTCTATCGCGATTCGATCTTCGTGATCAACCCGCAGTCGGGGATGGTGATCGAGGAGTGGAAGACGGTGGCGCGGCCGTACCGCCTGCTGTTCCATCCCGACGGCAGGAGTTTCCTGGTGACGGGATGGGCGGGCGGCCGCGTGGACCAGCTTGACGCGAACAGCGGCAAGCGGATCGCGATGGCGATCCTGGGCCAGCAGCCGATGGACATGGCGCTGAGGACAAAGCCCGCACTGAACTCTGAAGACGAGCCGGTGTATCCCTTCGGGCGGGTGTTCGTCGCGCTGTCCGGGACGAATGACGTCGCGGTGATGGCGGTGAACGAAGATGGGACTCTGCGTCCCGTGGAGAAGATCAACATCGCTCTCACGCCGTCGCAGCCGCTGGGGAGCACGCCGTCGGCGCTGGCGCTTTCGCAGGACCAGGAGACGCTCTTTGTGGTGTGCTCGGACGCGAACGCGGTGGCCGTGGTGGACGTCTCGCGGCAGCGGAGCAAGGTCCTGGGCTTCATTCCGACGGGCTGGTATCCCATCGCAGTGCGCATGTTGCCCAGCGGAGATCTGATGGTGTTGAACGGGCGCGGGGCGCGGTCGTATCCGAATCCGAAGGGGCCGAACCCGCTGGTGCGGCCCGCGCCGCAGCACCTGGGCAATGTCGGGCCGGAATACGTGGGCCGTCTGCAACTGGGATCGGCGTCGGTCATCGCGCCGTTCACCGAAGAGAAGCTGGAAGAGTACACGCAAACAGTGCTGCGCAATTCGCCGTATAGCGATAAGAAGGCCGAAGCGCCGATGGGCGCGGCCGGCCATCCGCTGATGACGACCGCGGCGCAGCAATCACCCATCAGGCACGTGATCTACGTGGTGAAGGAGAACCGCACCTACGACCAGGTATTCGGCGCACTCGGCATCGGAAACGGCGATCCGGCGCTGACGCTGTTCGGCGAGCAGGTGACGCCGAACCATCACAAGATCGCGCGCGAGTTCGTGCTGCTGGACAACTTCTACGTGAACGCCGATGTGAGCGCGGACGGGCACAACTGGAGCGCGGCGGCGATCGCGCCGGCGTATGTGCAGCGCATGTGGCCGAACAGCTATGCCGCGCGGAGGCGGCTTTACGACTACGAAGGCACGGAGCGCGCGGCGGCGCCGCCGGCGGGCTACCTGTGGACGAACGCGCTGGCGAAGGGCCTGACGGTGCGCAACTACGGCTGGTGGGTGAACCTGGTGCAGCCGATTCCGGAGTCCGGAAAGCAGATCTCGTCGGTGCGCGATCCGGCGCTGGCGCCGCACACGAGCATGGAGTACCGCGGCTATGACCTGAACTACATGGACGTGGACCGCGCCCGAATATTCCTGAAAGAGCTCGCGGAGTTCGAGAAGAAAGGCGCGTTCCCGCAGTTGACGGTGCTGCGATTGGGCAACGATCACACGGCGGGGCTGGCGGCGAACCGCCGGTCGCCGCGCGCGTACGTGGCGGACAACGATTACGCGCTGGGCATGATCGTCGAGGGCTTGAGCCGGTCGCGGTTCTGGAAAGAGATGGCGGTTTTTGTGTTGGAGGACGACGCGCAGAACGGAGCGGACCACGTGGACTCGCATCGCTCGCCGGCGTTCGTGATCTCGCCCTGGACGCGCAACCGCGGCATCGATTCGACGATGTACAACACGGTGTCGATGCTGCGGACGATGGAGCTGATCCTGGGCATGCAGCCGATGACATTGCACGACGCCGGGGCGCGGCCGATGTTCAACGCGTTCGCGCAGAAGCCCGACCCGGCGCCATACACTGCCGAGAAGGCGCGCGTGCCGCTCGACGAGCGCAATCCGGCGCAGACGGCGCTGGCCGCGAGGTCGGAGAAGCTCGATCTCGAAGAGGCCGACATGATCGACGACGACGAGATGAACGCCATTCTCTGGATCGCCATCAAGGGCACGGAGCCGCCGGCGCCGCGGCGGAGCTACTTCGGAAGGTAGAGAGACGCAGTGAGCACTCCGCACACCTACCTTGTCTTCGTCTGGCACATGCACCAGCCCTTCTACAAGGATCTGACGACGGGCGAATACCAGTTGCCCTGGACGCGGCTGCACGCGCTGAAGGACTACTACGGGATGGTGAAGATCCTCGAGGAGTTCCCGAAGGTGAAGCAGACCTTCAACCTGGTGCCGTCGATGATCGTGCAGATCGACGAGTACGCTCGGGGCGAGGCGCGGGACGCATTCCTGCGCTGCGCGCTGAAGCCGGCCGAGCAGCTCACGCCGCAGGAGCAGGCGTTCGCGTTGAAGTACTTCTTCCAGGCGAACGCATCGCGGATGATCTACCGCTACCCGCGCTTCGGCGAACTGTTCGACGCCTGGCGGCTGGCCGACTACAATCCGGAGCGGGCGCGTCAAAACTTCGGCGCGCAGGGGATGCGCGATTTGCAGGTGCTGTCGCAGCTCGCGTGGTTCGATGAGGAGTTCCTGGAGAAGGACGAGCAGGTGCGGGCTCTGGTGGGGAAGGGGCGCAACTATACGCCGGAAGACCAGGCGCTGATTGGGCGCAAGCAGCAGGAGATCCTGGCGCACGTGATGCCGGTGTACCAACGCTTCGCCGAGCGCGGGCAGATCGAACTGTCGGTGACGCCGTTCTACCATCCCATCCTGCCGCTGCTCTGCGATTCGAACATCGCGGCGGTGTCGCATCCGAACGTGCCCCTGCCGCGGCGATTCCGTTATCCGCAGGACGCGAAGCGGCAGATCGAGATGGCGCGGAGCTACGCCAAGCAGCGGCTGGGATTCATGCCGGCGGGGATGTGGCCGTCGGAGGGGTCGGTATCGGACGAGGCGCTGGCGCTGGCCGCGGACGCGGGCGTGAAGTGGATGGCGACGGACAACGGCGTGCTCGGCGCGACGCTGGGGCGGATCGCCGGGGTGGACGAGACGTACCGGCCGTACGTGTGGAGGCAGGGCGGGCGCGAGATGAGGCTGATCTTTCGCGACCACTATCTGAGCGACCTGATCGGCTTCGTCTATTCGCGGATGGAGCCGGCGGCGGCGGCGGGCCACTTCCTCGACCGGATTCGCGACAACGCGCGGCACGTGTTGTCGCAGGGCCGCGACGCGCTGGTGCCGATCATCCTCGACGGAGAGAACGCGTGGGAGCACTATGATCTCAACGGGCGGCCGTTCCTGAAGGAGCTGTACCGGCGCATTTCCGAGGACAGCTCGATGTCGGCGGTCACGGTGAGCGAGGCGCTGAAGAAGATCCCCGCGCAGGAGCTGAGCCGCATCCATCCGGGCTCGTGGATCAACGCGAACTTCGACGTGTGGATCGGCGCGGAGGAAGACAACCTCGCGTGGGAGTATCTGCTCGACGCGCGCGAAACGTACGAGCGGGCGGCGTCGGGCAATCCCAAGAAGGGCAGCGCGGAGCGGCTGAAAATGGCGTATGAGGAGCTGCTGATCGCGGAGGGTAGCGATTGGTGCTGGTGGTACGGTCCGGAGCACCACAGCGAAAACCGGCCGGAGTTCGACAAGCTGTTCCGGGACCACCTGGCGAACGTCTATCGCGCTCTGGACCTGACTCCGCCGGAAGCGCTGTCGCGCCCCATCGCGCGGCTCGCGTTCAAGGTGTTTCACGAGCCGCCGACGGGGCTGATCCAGCCGACGATCGAGGGCGAGGTCTCCTCCTACTTTGAGTGGCTGGGCGCCGGGACGTACCGGCCCGACGAGCGGCAGGGGTCGATGCACGGCCGCCGCTCTTTCATCCGGCAATTGATGTACGGCAGCGACGGGCTGAAGGTTTTCGTTCGTCTCGACCTGGAGCAGCAAGGGCCTGGCGGGATGGCCGGGTGCGAGGTGCGGGCGTCGATCGAGGGGGCGGGAGGAAGCGAACTCGAGCTGGACCTGCAACTCACGAGCGACGGCGCAGTGCTGCTGGGGACACGCGGGGAGGACGGGCAACCAGTGAAGGCACAGGTGGCGTGCGCGTACCGCCGGATCGTGGAGCTCGGTGTGGACCTCAAGAGCCTGAAGGCGGACCCGCACGAGCGGGTGCGGCTCCAGTTGTCGCTGTGGCGAGACGGACTGCCGCTGGACGCAGTGCCCGCGCAGGGGTGGCTGGAGTTCGTGCCGTCGGAGCCCGCGGAGTGGGGCGAGTAGGGTCCCGCGCGGGGGGGGCGTGCTGATTCCACGGAGGTTTGGGGTTCGGTGGAAAGATCCTTCTGGTCTTTCTACAAAAAATCGCGCCTCTCCCAAGGCTGGTTGACGCGCGGGTCGGCACTGGAGGCAGAGTCCTCCGCCCCAACGTGCGAAACGAAGCCATTCTCGCCAAGTTATTTGGTTTCAGTGACTTGGAGGATGTAGTCGTATTGTTTGCGGGCAGCGCGGAAGAAAGCGGCGCTCTCCTCGCGTCTTACCTCTGCCGCGCGCCCCCTCTATTCGGCGAGGCTCTCTTCCTTGATCTGGCGGGCGGCGCGGTCAAGACGCGCGCGCATGAGGGAGAGCCGGTTGGGGGCGGTGAGGTCGGGCGCGTTTTGCCTGCTACCGAGAGCAGGCGGGTTTCGATGCCCTCCAGGCGGCGGAGCTTCCAGAGGGCGAGAGCCACCCGTTCGGTGAGCTCGGCTTCGACAGGGCCGACGGGCTGATAGTGTTCCGCGAGTTCCTCCCGGAGGGCGTTGTAGGCTGCGGGATCCTCGCCGGGGAGCACGGCGACATCGGAATAGAAGCCAAGGGTGATCGAGTTGGAGGAGCGGGCCTTGCTCTCCTGGGTTTTGGGGCCCGTGGAACGACCAGCGTTCATGCGATTGGCTCTGACCGGAGCAGCGGAAGTGCACAGAGTGCCTCCCTGAGGCAGAGGCCGGCAAAGGTCAAGGATGTACTAGCTCCGCAGGGTTGTGGATATCAAGAAAATAAACCCTTTTTTTCAATGAGATAGACTGTTGAAAAGTTTGTTGGAAATATCTGCGGACGGCTTAGCCGGCCAATCGTAGGAGAGTGCTGTGGCGCCGGGGTGGGCAGTGCAGTATTCTTACTGCGCTGGTCTCTTCTTTTATTGAAGCGCGGGTGGAAGGCCCGCAAACCGGCTTAGCGAGTAGGAGCGCGGGGCCTTCCGCCCCGGCATGATGCTCCTTATCCCACTCTCGAGCTGGAACGGCAAGCCGGGCGATTGGACGAGGATGGATCTGGATCAGATTCCGCGGCGCTCTCCGGCAGTGAGTTGTGCTTGTCAAGTTCTGCAAAATCGGCCAAGGATATTTCCGCGCTACTTGCCAGTGCCTTTTGACCAACAGAATCCCTTTGGGTGTCCCGCAGCAGGTTGCCGCGGGATGACCCTCAGTTTCGGATTGTTAGAGAACAGCGGCTCTTTCTAGTTTCCTCCTTCCTTCCCCAGGATCTCTCTGATAGCCTGTTCGGAGAGTTGGTCCGGTTGGGTATTCGCGGCGAGCTCGATGGTGCGTACCGGACAGTAACCCGCCAGTCGGGTTGCGATCGTCGCGCTGGCACGGCGCCCAGGTGGATCGCCGTCCAACATCAGGATGATCCGCCGAAAATGCCCGGTCAGCAGCCATCGTTGACGATCGTATAACGCTGCCCCCATCAGTGCCACTACCGAATGGAAGCCCGCTTGATGCACTTTGAGACAGTCGAAAAAGCCCTCCACCACGATCACGGTTTGCTGCCCGCCGGCCAACGCGCGATGCCCATTGAACAGCACCTGCGCTTTCGGAAATCCGCCGGGGAAGCGATATCGCGGCTCGCTGCCGTCAAGCGCGCGGCCGCAATAGGCCACCAGTTGACCGGCCTTATTGTGGATCGGGATGACCAGGCGGCCGGCCATCAATCCCGGTCCGCCATAAAAGCCGATGCCGAACGTGGCCGCGGTCAGCTCGGTAATCCCCCGGGCACTGAGATAGGGGTGCCGCCCGTCGATCCCTCGCAGGTGAAACGGCAACGGCCGCAGCTCCCTTGTTTTTTGGCTCGTCAGAAGAATTCGTGGGTAAGGTCCGGTTCGGGCAGCTTGCCAAGTG
>CAYYNC010000014.1:0-120644 GCA_964472745.1 uncultured Solibacteraceae bacterium | reverse complement strand
GCAGGCTGCATGATTATGGTGAATTTACTGTCCAAGAAATCGAGGGCGGTACACAACCATCCTCGCCATCCCTAACTACCGTCTCCGGGCGACCGACAAGACGGTAATCACCTTCAGGGAAAGACCGGCTGGGCAGCCCGAAGCGCTTCGGGCATGGTTCTATCCCGGCAGAAATTGGGGCGAGGAGTTCGTTTACCCGAAAGCCAAGGCAGTAGAATTGGCCCAGACCACCAAGCTGCCCGTGCTATTCACCCCGGCCGAGATTCCTCTTGAAGTCGTCGAGCCGGTCAAGTCGGTAAATGAACCGGTTGTCGCGGAACTGAAGCGGGCACCCATCATGGCAGTCCAGCCGACAGGGGAAGAGGTGCAACTCGCGCAGGTGGTCACTCCGCCGCCTCCTCAGGAGCTCGAGCCAACAGTGATGGCGCAGACGAGCCTTCCGGCAACAGCGAGCCCAGTGCCGCTGATCGGGCTGCTTGGACTGCTGGCGCTGGGCGGCGCCTTCGCCGTCCGTGCAACCGCCAATCGGATGAGATAGAAGCTTTCGTATTGTTGCCGTGGCCCGCCAGGTGCGCCGGGCCACGGGTGGCGAGGAAGAGAGGTAGAAGCATGCGACGGAGAGTGATCCCGCCACTGGCGTTCCCGACCAAACCCCGGCGAAATGGGAATGGGCATTACGAAACCTCCGCGCGGGGCCTGGCGGTACTTAACTCACCGCTATTGAACAAGGGTACCGCCTTCACGGCTGAGGAGCGGAATTCGCTAGGCCTTACGGGACTCCTTCCACCGAAGATCAGTACGCTTGCGACCCAGGTCACGCGCGCCTACCTCCAATACGAGCGGCTGCCGGATGCGTTGAGCAAGAACATTTACTTGACTGCCCTGCATGACCGGAACGAAGTGCTTTTTTACAGACTGTTCTCAGAAAACCTGCGCGAGATGATCCCCATCGTCAACGACCTGACCGTCGGCAGGGCGATGGCGCAATACCACCACGAATGCCGCCCTCCGCGGGGCGTGTACCTTTCAATCGACCACGCGGGCGAGATCAAGCAGGCGTTCTCCAACCTCGGCATTGGCCCGAACGACGTCGACCTGATCCTTGCGACCGATGCGGAGCAAATTCTGGGCATCGGTGATTGGGGCGTGGGGGGGATCGAAGTTGCGATCGGCAAGCTGGCAATCTACACGGCCGCAGGAGGCATTGACCCAACCCGCGTGATCCCAGTGATGCTCGATGTCGGCACCAACCGGGAAAGCCTACTGAACGATCCCATGTACATAGGGAACCGGCATGCCAGGATCCGCGGGCAGGAGTACGACGATTTCGTCGATCAGTACGTCAATGTCGTGACACAGTTGTTTCCGAGCGCAGTGTTGCAATGGGAGGACTTTGCGCCCGGCAACGGGCGGCGCATCCTCGAAAAGTATCGCGACCGGATCTGCACTTTCAATGATGATATGCAGGGGACCGGTGCAATCACGCTGGCGGCCGTGATTTCCGCCGTCCGTGTCTGCGGGACGCCGCTCCGCCACCAGCGCGTGGTCATCTTCGGCGCTGGTACGGCGGGCGTTGGAATCGCCGACCAGATTCGCAATGCGATGGTGCGCGACGGGCTCGCAAAGGGCGAAGCAGCAAAGCGCTTCTGGTGCGTGGACCGCCAAGGCCTGCTTACCGCCGACATGGCCGGCGAACTACGCAGCTATCAGTTGAGCTACGCCCGGCCTACGGCCGACATCGAGCGCTGGCAACACCATGACGAAGGAGGCGGCGTGGGTTTAGCCGAGGTGGTCCGCCGCGTGAGGCCGACAATGCTAATCGGGGCGTCGACAGCGTCGGGCAGTTTCACCGAGGCCATCATTAAGGAGATGGCGGCACATACCGAGCGGCCAATTATCTTTGCGCTCTCCAATCCTCCGGTGCGGGCTGAGGCGAAACCCTCTGATCTGATTACCTGGACCGATGGGAGGGCGCTGATCGCCACCGGCAGCCCCTTTGCTCCGGTCACCTATAAGGGGGTGACACACGTCGTCGCTCAAGTGAATAACTCCATGTTGTATCCGGGCCTGGGCCTTGGGGTGGTGGTCTCGAGAGCCCGCAGGGTCAGTGAAGGAATGCTCCTCGCGGCGGCCTGTGCTGTGTCCAGCCTGGTGACGGTTCGCCAGCCCGGCGCGTCGCTGCTCCCCTCCATTGACAATTTGCGCAACGTGTCGGCGACGGTTGCGGTGGCTGTCGCCGAGTCTGCCGATGCCGAGGGCTTGGCCAGAGTCAAGCTGGATGATGTCGTGCAACAGGTGCAGGATGCGATGTGGCAACCGGAGTACCGCCACATTCTTGCACTCTGATGGAAACGGAGAGAAAACATGAAAATGCTGTTCTGGCTAGGACTTGTGGTGCTAATTTTGGGGGGCTTGTCGTTCTTCGTCCCGATTCCCCGCAGTGAGCGGGGAGGTTTCTCTGCCGGTGGCATCGCCATTGGCGTCGAAACCCGTCATTCAGAAACGGTATCGCCGTTCGTGAGTGGCTTGATCACCTTGGCTGGCGCCGGCATGATGATCGCAGGGAAGAGGAACAGCTAATGGCCTGGAGACTTCTGACGACGCTGCTTGTGTTTGGCTTTGCCCTGACGTGGGCTCCGGCGGCGGACGCCTCCTGGGACCACAACCAGCGCAAAGGAGACAACAACCAAAAGGCCGGCAAAGAGCAGGCAGGCATCCCTGCGACGGAGCCAGTGTTTGGCCCACGCGACCGTGAAATCATCAGCGGTTACTATCGGAACCGTTACTCCAACCTGCCGCCTGGACTGGCGAAGCGCAGCGGCAAGTTGCCGCCCGGCCTCGAGCGACAACTCGAGCGCAACGGCACTCTCCCGCCAGGACTGCAAAAGCGCCTTGAGCCATTCCCATTGGAGTTGAGCCGGCAACTGCCGCCTTTGTCTCTCGGCTACGTCCGTGGCGTGATTGGCGGATCGGCGATCGTCGTCAACCGGCGCACTTGGGTGATTGTCGATGTCATCCACGACGTACTAACGAGTTCAGGCATGTAGCGCTTCGGCCTACTCCTTGCGAGGGCAAAGAAGGAGCCGCTATGGGGAGAACATTATTGTGGGTAGGAGAGCACATGATTGCAAGGGCGTGCGCTCTTCTGGTCGTTCTCCTGATTGCTTTGGGGGGCGACGCTCCATATCAGGTTGCGCCGGCAAGCAGCGGTCAAGACCAGGGAGCTTACCGGATCACGGTGGACGTTGACCTTGTGTTGTTGCAGGCCACGGTGCGCGACGGAAAAGGCCGGCTCGTGTCCGATCTGCGCGAGCAGGACTTTCAGGTTTACGAGGACGGCGTTCCACAACGCATCCGGCTTTTCCAACGAGAAGACGTTCCGGTCACTGTAGGGCTAGTTGTCGACCACAGCGGAAGCATGGGACCGAAGCTCCGCGACGTGATCACCGCCGCCAGAACTTTCGTGCAGTCCAGCAACCCGAAAGATGAAATGTTCGTCGTCAATTTCAATGAGAAGGTGATCCTGGGCTTACCCGGCGCCATCCGCTTCACGAATCGCTCCGACGAACTTGAGCGTGCGATCTTAATGACGCCCGCAACGGGGCAAACGGCACTTTACGACGCGGTGGGCGATGCGCTGGAGCGCTTGCAGGCAGGCAGCCGCGACAAGAAGGTGCTGATCGTTATCAGCGATGGCGCGGACAACGCGAGTGCTCGCACCTTGGGTGAAACCTTGGAGATGGCTGGGAGATCGAGCGCTGTTATCTACACGGTGGGCATCTTCGATGCTGCCGATCCCGACCGGAATCCGGGTGTACTCCGCCGTTTCGCCCGGGCGACGGGTGGTGAGGCTTTTTTCCCTAGCCAACTGAACGAGGTCGTCGCGACTTGCGAGCGCATCGCCCACGATATTCGCAATCAATACACCATCGGATATGTGCCCGCTAACCCGGCGCCTCCCGGGGCTTATCGGGCCATTCGTGTAGTCGCCGGCGCGCCTGGCCGCAGTAGACTCTCCGTTCGCACCCGTGCTGGCTACATCGCGGGTGGCGCGGCACAACCAGCGAATGCCAAGGACGCGAAGTGAGGCTCGTGGTTACCGTGAAGTCGATGAGGCAACTTCTATGGTGGGCCCAGAGGGTACTCTTTACCGGCGCCGTCTTGGCTCTGGGTTATTGTGGTTTCATCTTGGTTGATACCTGGATCTTCCAGAGTCGAGCGAGCCACGAGCTCGAGAGCCGGCTGCATGACCAACGCGCGGCTTATACCGGCCCGCTGAGGATGGGTCCGGCCGTTTCACCGGAGGTCCAGGCGGTTGCGCCAGACGGACTGATCGGCCGCATTGAGATTCCGCGCATCGGCCTTTCGGCGGTCGTTTTCCAGGGAATTGGCAAGGACGCTCTTCGCGTCGCCGTCGGCCATATACCCGGCACGGTACTGCCGGGACAACGTGGCAACACGGGGCTTGCCGGGCACCGCGACACGTTCTTCCGGCCGCTTCGAATGATACTTCAAAACGACCTCATCACGGTTACGACGTTGCGAGGCGAGTACCGTTACCGTGTGGTGTCCACGCGAGTGGTGGGTCCAGAGGAAGTCTCGGTATTGGGTCCAACCGCAAACGAGACACTGACCTTGGTTACCTGTCATCCGTTCAATTTCGTCGGAGCAGCTCCCAACCGCTTCATCGTTTTCGCAGAACGTGATAGGGGACCGACGGGGGCTCCGCTGGCCGATTCCCGATGACGCTGGTCCCACAATGCGAAGCACGGTGACTCCGCTGTCGGCTTGAATCCGAAGCGCAGGTAGCCGTCTTGGGCCTTTCTGACGGGATCTAGCGAGTGAGCTCCCAGCTGCGATCACAACCCTGCGGAGAGGTGGTTGGAAACCATGATTTTCGGGGAGCCACTTCTCAAAACCATAAGTTCCCGCCGCCCCGTTTTGCTTGACGGCATCGCCGTTCGCGGCCGCTGGTTATCCCAAACATTCGCGGGAATTTGCGTTTGGGCGCGGTTCTCCGGTTGGAAACGCCTCCAACCGGGCCACTCGCTCAACCATCATGGTTGAGTTCGTTGGCCTCTCTGAACCCTCCAAACTCTCCGGTTTCTCCCTTGACAGGTCCGCGTTTGTTGACAGGCCGATTGAGAGGCCGGCCGTGCCGGAACAGTCTCGAACTCTTTATCGGCAGTCGAGTGTACCGACGCGAACCACTTGCCCGGGCCGGATGCTCTCTAGCGCAGCCAAGCATTCAGGAATTGTCGGGAGCAGGTCCTGAATCCGGTTCGAGCGGGCACGAAAAATCAGAACCGCAATTCGAACTGACCCCAGATCCTGTTGGAAGGGCAGGTTCTTGTCGAGCGTCAGCGGGACATCGAACTGCGGATCGGCCAGCGCCAACAACTCACCGTTCTTCTTCCCCGACCAGCCACATTCGACAACCGTGCGGCATTCGTGACCTTCGAGATGTGCGGCAAGCTTGCGCGGAAGATTCTCGTCGATGAGGAGTCTCATCGCAGGCTGGTGAGGAGGGCCTTCGCCTCTTCCAGGGCTGCGATAGCAGCCTCGCGGGTCACCGATGGGAAGTTGTCCAGGAACTCATCCAGCGTTTCGCCGGCTTCCAGGCAGTCAATCAGCGTATCAACCGGAACACGCGTCCCGCGGAAGCACGGCGTGCCGCCCAGGATTTCCGGATCGCTCACGATGACGGATTCGTGCCCCATGGAGCACCTCCCAGTTGCCCTTCTACCAGTGGATGTACCGCCCTCGATTTCCTGGACAGTCAATTCACCAGAATCAAGCCGCCTGCTGGAGCGCAAGGAAGCGCTCGCGAGCCTGCCGCGGACACTGAAACCTGAGACGTTCGATCAGCCACTCGCGGTTGTAGCGGTCGCGGAAGTCGCGCAGTCCGGACTGGAGTTCCTCGATGTCTTGGAAGTGCCGCCCCCAGTGGAGCTGTTCTTTAAGAGTGCGGAAGAAACGCTCAACGCAGCCTTGCCCTCGGGTTCGCGGACAAAGGCCGGAGAAGACTCCATGCCGGGGAAGCGAAGCTCCCTCTGAAAGTGATCGCTCATGGACTGCGAGCCATGGTCATGGCGGATGCGCAAGCCGGCAGCGGCTTGGGGACCGAAAGCGCCAAAGTGTTCGCGGACGCCCCGCCGCAGAGGCTCCAGCGCTTCAAAGCGGGTGGCGCGTTTGACGGCGTGAATGCCCACGCACTCGGCGGTGCAGTGATCGACGGCGGCGAAGACCGTGACCTGGCCCTCGGCCAGGGTGACGGTGGCGGTGGCGTCGGCGCCCCACATCCGGTTGGGCTCGCTGGTCACGATCGAGCCGGCATGCGATTTCTCCACCACGGGCGCGAGCTGCCGCTGCGGACCCGGCAACTGGTTCTCGCGCATCAGGCGCAGCAGGCGCGGCTTGGAGGTCCGGACGCCTTGCACGCGCAGCCGCGCCCAGATCTTGCGATGCCCCGCGCCATGGAAGGGCGAAGCCGCCAGGATGGCGCGGATCTTTTCCAGCAACTCGCCATCCGTGTAGTTCGTCTTCGGACCCCGCCGTTGCGGAGCCACGGCGCGCCGTGCCCGCTGCCGCCGGGCATAGAACGTCGAGCGCGGCTGGCCCCAGACGGCCAGCACGCGAGCCAGCCCATACTTGCGGCCTGTGGAGGGCGACTGGGCCTGGCTCATCGCTTCGACCTCCACTTCAAGGGTTGGCATTCTCCAGTTGCTGGATGCGCTCGCGGAGAAGCTCGTTGGCCATCGCCAACTCCGCGATGACGGATTTCATGGCCGGCCATTCGCGTCGGCCAGATCCTCCTCACGGATCTTCAGACCCGCCTCGCCGCCGGCCAGAAAGGCGTCGCGCCAGGCCGGCAGGGTGGCGGCCGTGACGGCTTACTTGCGGCTCAGGCTCTCCAGATCCTCGCCGCGGAGGAGTTCCAGGACGACGGCCACGTTGCGCTTGGCCGGCCACCGGCCCTTGCCGTGGCGGCCGGCGCCGGGGGCCTCTCCGGTCGCCCTCCGGGCTCACTCCGCGGCCCCCGGCGCCGCTTGCTTGTTCGTGGACATGCTGACTCTCCGTCTCTCAAATCAGTGTCCAAGAAAATCGTGGGGCGGGGGATTTGAACCGAACCTGGATCCCGCCCATTCAACCCCTTGCCTCCTTTTCCTGAGTCTTCGGCATCGGCGTCCATCGGCGGCCAATGACTTCTGCCCCAACACGCCGCCGCGGCTCTCCACCACCCCCTTCTGCGTCTCTCGCCGTCAAGACGCGTAGTGCCGGGATGGGCCGTTCACAGAAAAATTGCGACTTTTTTCCCTTTGTTTTCAGTCACTTCTCAAAATCCATGCACAAGCCTCTTTCCGTGCAATGCGACCTTGTTCCCCGGAGGCCATGATGCGTATTACCTCACCCAAGAAAGCCGAAGCTGCCCTCCCCAATAAACGTCGGTCACGCGGCTCCAATACCCCTGAAGGCAAACAACGCTCCTCCCGCGGCGCCCTCCAACGCGGCCTCCGCTCCACTACCCGCCTCCCCGCACTTATCCCCTTCCTCCACACCTGTGCCCGCCAAACCTTCCTCGCCCACTGCCAAGCCTTCCACCCCTTCTTCAACGCCCTCTTCTTCAGCTTCGTCTTCTGGCGCCACTGGTTGCACCGCATCAACCTCCACTCCGACCCGATCCCCACCACTGCGACCTACCTCCTCGTGCTCAACCTCCGTCAGCCCCGCCTCATCTCCCTCCACCTCCTCTACGCCTGCGTCGGCGGCGGCGAAAACATCCGGCGCGTCGGCTCGCCCCCCGACCTCCAAACCAACCCTCACAGCTTCAGCCACTCCCTCAATCGCGTCCCCGACGACCTCCCCCGCGCCGCAGGAATTTTGTCCCCGGCAAACGAACCCATAACTCCCCTGGAATCAACAAAACCGCTCGCCCCAGCCCCCGCAATCGGGGCCGCTCCGGCCCCCCTGCCCTCCACCACGGCCCCCCGCCCGAAGCCCCAAAATTTGTCCCCGGCAAACGAACCCATAACTCCCCTGGAATCAACAAAACCACTCGTCCCAGCCCCCGCAATCGGGGCCGCTCCGGCCCCCCAGCCCGCCGCTCCGGCCGCCCATCCCGCCGTTCCGGCCGCCCTGCCCGCCGCTCCGGCCGACCAGCCCGCCGCTCCGGCCACCCATCCCGCGGCTCCGGCCGCCCTGCCCGCCGCTCCGGCCGCCCAGCCCGCCGCTCCGGCCGCCCAGCCCGCCGCTCGGGCCCCCCAGCCCGCCGCCACAGATTTTGTCCCCGGCAAACGAACCCATAACTCGTCCCGAATGAACGAGAACCGCTCCCAAATCGCCCCCGCTTGGCCCGGGCTGGCCCGGTTGACTCTACCGCCACCCCCGCCATCCCCGCCGCGTCCGCTCCGCTCACGCTCGGATGTCCCCTGTGCGCCTATGCTCTCCCCGCGGATCCCTCAGAATGAGCCCGAACCCGCCGCCCGGCGACCGCCAGCTCACCCCCGAAGCAGGCGGCCGTTCCGGACCGCTGCCCCACAGCCTTGCCCCTCGCCCAGGCTCGGCCAACTTTCCCACGAAGGGAGTGTTAGTACCCTGTGAAGTACTTCCAGACGATGTCCAAATTGAGTTTAGCTGCTACAATACGATCCATTGGGGTATCCATGCCAACTCGTAACTCCATCTGCCTGCTGACCCTGAGCGCTGCCCTGACCTTCACCCCCGGCCGCATCTCGGCCCAGGAACCGGCCCCCGAGCCCGATTCAGCCTCTTTCCAGAACTGCACCTACCAGGCCGCGCCTGACGCCTGGGACGCCCGCGACAAGCACATCCGCGCCGCAGCCTACGAGCGCGCTCTGCGCTTCGCCCGCACCGCCGCCAAGTCCCGCGAAGCCCAAGCCCCGCGCACGGTCCACCCCTCCGAGCTCCCCCGCCGCAACTTCATCGACGAGGAGATCTTCGCCCGCCTCGAATCCGGCGGCGTCCTCGCCGCGCCCCTCTCGACCGATGAAGAGTTCCTCCGCCGCATCACCCTCGACCTTACCGGCCGCATCCCCAGCGCCGCCGAAATCCGCGAGTTCCTCGCTGACTCCAGCCCCAACAAGCGCAGCGCCGCCATCGACCGCCTCCTCTACAGTCCCGAGTTCATCGACAAGTGGGCCATGTGGCTCGGCGACCTCCTCGGCAACGCCCGTATCAACTCCAACCGCAACCTCAACATCGAGGGCCGCAACCGCTGGCACGATTGGATCCGCTCCTCGCTCGCCCACCAGAAGTCCTTCCGCGAAATCGCCTGGGAGTCTGTCGCCTGGAGCGGCAACAACTACGACTACGAAGGCGCCCCCGTCAACTTCATCGTCCGCTCCTTCCACCCCATGGGGCCCGCCCAGGACACCTACGACATGATCCTGGTCCGCACCGCCACCGCCTTCCTCGGCATGGCCCACTACGACTGCCTCCTCTGTCACGACGGCGCCGGCCACCTCAACGCCATCAGCGTCTGGGGCGCCAAGGCCAAACGCGAGGAAGCGCAGAGGATGTCCGCGCACTTCTCCCGCGTCGTCATGAACCGTTACAACACAGCCGATCGCGCGGACTTTTACTTCGACAGCTACTCCATCGTCGATAACAACGCCGCCGGCTACGTCCTCAATACCACCTCGGGCAACCGCCCCAATCGCGTCTCGCCCGACCCGCGCCGCCCCGTCGTCCTCACGCCCGTCTACCGCGACGGCCGCGGTGCCTCCGGCAACTGGCGCGTCGCCTTCGCCGACGCCATGGTCGCCGACCCCATGTTCGCGCGCAACTTCGCCAACCGCCTCTGGAAGGCCATGTTCAACCTCGCCCTCGCCGAGCCCGTCGATGCCCTCGACCCCGCCCGCCTCGACCCCAATGCCGAACCGCCCCGCGGCTGGACTCACCAGGCCTCGCACCCCGCACTCCTCGAGCGCCTCGCCCAGTACGCGCGCGACAACGACTTCAACCTCCGCGAGACCCTGCGCTTCATCGCCGAAAGCGCGGCCTATCAGCTCAGCTCGCGCTACGACGGAGAGTGGAACACCACCAACGTCTCGCTCTTCGCGCGCCACATCCCGCGCCGCCTCGAGGGCGAAGAGGTGCATGACGCGATCCTCAAGGCCACCGGCACTAGCGTCCGTTACACCATCGAGGGCTGGGGCGACCAGATCTCCTGGGCCATGCAGGTCCCCGAGCCCACCGAGCCGCGCACCAACGGCATCGTCAACTTCCTCAACAGCTTCAACCGCGGCAACCGCGACACGCAGCAGCGCACCCAGGCCGGCTCCATCCTCATGTGGCTCAACCTCATGAACAACGCCTTCGTCAACGACCGCGTCCGCCTCGCCGGCGCCAACGGCTCGCCTTACTTGGCCGCGCTCGCGAGAAACACGAACTACGAACAGGTGGTCGAAGAGATGTTCCTCACCTTCCTCTCCCGCCGCCCGTCCGAGTACGAGAAGAACGTAGCGCTCAATCGCTTCGCCGCCGCAACCACGCCCGCCGCCCGCAACACGCTCGTCGAAGACCTCGCCTGGGCGCTCATCAACAAGGTGGACTTCCTCTTCAGCTATTAGGACCTCACCATGCACCTGAATCAATCTTCGTTGTCGTTTCTGTGGGGCGGATCGCCCGATCTGCCCGCCGATCGCCGATCGGCGCCGCCGGCGGCATTCAGCATCGGGGGACAACAATAATGAAAAACAAATTCGGAATCGACTGGACCACTGCACAAGGCTCCTACTTCTGGGCCCGCCCCGCGCTTGACAGGAGGGTCTTCTTCCGCCATCTAGGTTCGGCGGTGGCCGGAAGCTTCTTCCTCCCCGGCCGAAGCCTCGAGACAGTGGCGAAAGGCGCCACGCCCACGATCGGCACAGCGAAGAACGTCATCTTCGTCCTCATGGCCGGAGGCGCGAGCCACGTCGACACCTTCGATCTGAAAGAAGGCGCCTGGACCCGCCCCGCGATGGAGCCGACTTCCTACGGCGACATCCGCTGGCCAAGAGGCCTCCTCCCGAAACTCGCCGAGCAAATCGACAACATCGCGCTCTTGCGTTCCGTCCGTTCCTGGGCCCTGGTCCACGGCCTCTCCCAGCAATGGGTGATGATCGGCCGCAACCCGCTCTCCGGCCTCTCCAAAATCGCCCCCCACATCGGCTCGGTCGTCTCCCGCGAATTGAAAGCGGCAGACCGCACCCTGCCCGGCTTCATCTCGCTGAACGCCGGCTCCGGCCCCGCCCAAGGCTACCTCGAGCCCGAGCACGCGCCCTTCTATGTCAGCCCCGGAGGCGGCGGCCTCGGCAACACCACCCATCCCCTCGGACCCGCCGGCCTCGACCGCCGCTACGGCCTGCTCCTCGAGCTCGACGCCGAGACGCGCAGCGGAGTGGACCTCGGCCCCGCCATCGACGAAATGGAGCAGTTCAACACGGCCGCGCGCCTGATGATGTACAACGCCACCGTCGACAATGTCTTCCGCTTCGACGCCAATGAGCGCGCCCGCTACGGCAACTCCGGCTTCGGCAACGCCTGCATCACCGCCCGCAACCTCCTTCGCGCCAACCTCGGCACGCGCTTCATCCAGATCACATCAGGCGGCTGGGACAATCACTCCGCCATTTATGACGGCGGCGCGCTGAACCCGTCTAACGCCGCCTCGGTCGGCCGCACCTTCGACGCAGGCCTCGGCACGCTCATCGCCGACCTCAAGTCCGACGGTCTTCTCGACGAAACCCTCATCGTCGCCATGGGCGAATTCGGCCGCACCGTCGGCGCGCTCAACGGCCAGAACGGAAGAGACCACTTCCCCCAGCAGGCCGTCCTCGTCGCCGGCGCGAAAGTGAAAGGCAAGACCGCCATCGGCGTCACCGACTCCATCGGCCGCGAAACCCTCGAGCCCGGCTGGAGAGCGGAACGCGAGATCCGCGCCGAGGATGTGGAGGCCACCATCTACTCGGCCCTCGGCGTCGATTGGCAGAAGGTGTATTACGACGACCCGCTCGGACGCGGCTTCGCCCTCGTGCCCACCAACCAGGGACACGAGTACCTGCCGGTCCACGAACTCTGGGGTTGACCTCAGGCCCGCTCGGGCTTCTGGTACAGCGTCAGCGAGCCGAGGAACGCCACCAGGGCCGCGCAGGCGAGCCATATGACGCTCTTCGCTTCGGCCGCGCCCTGGAACTTGTACACGGGGCTGATAAAGTAGCCGTAGACGATCAGGCAGAACGTCGCCAGCGTGTACAGCACGAACAGGAACTTGAGCTGCCTGCGGTAGGCCAGGATCACGCAGATGATGCCTGCAAGGCCCAGGCCGGCAACCCCGTAGAGGGCTGTGTCGCCCTTCCAGAATGGAAGCATGTCCAGTTTGACGTTCTTCGTGCCGGTTGCCAGAGTCAGCGTTCCCAACGCCGCGAGGAACAGTCCTAGAAGAAGTGTGAAGAGGATGCTGTAGATGCGCAAGAGCATAAAGAAGAACTTCACGATACCTCCATCGGTCGCGCCACGCAACCGTCTATTCTATCAACACTTTCGCGTCCGGCCGCCGGCCAAACATCTTCGAACCGTCCTGTTCTTTCTTATAACCGCCGCCGCCGCGCTCGCGCAAATGACCCCGGCCCAGCGCCGCACCGACTTCGAGCAGCTCACAGCGTTTGTCAACCGCGCCTACGCGCCCTACGAGTGGAAGCTCAGCCTCTTCGGCTTCGACGCTCTCAACGCCGCGCCCTGGCTCGAGCGCGTGGCGCAAGCGAAGGACGACCTCGACTACTACGAGATCTGCGCCGAGTACGTCGCCAGCCTGCGCGACCTGCACTCCGGCTTCTACGTTCCCTCGGACTTCACCGCCGCCGCGCCGCTCTACGTCGACTACTACGACGGCAAGCCGCTGATCGAGTACATCGTGCGGTCGCTGCTCCCGCAGTCGCGCTATCCCTTCGAAGTCGGCGACGAGCTCATCTCCGTCGATGGCCAGGCGGTCGAAGACTGGGTGGCCCGCGTCTCGAAGTTGCAGTCGTTCGCCGATCCGCGCGCCACCCGCCGCTGGGCGCTCGAGCAGATCTTCTATCGCACACAGCAGTCGATCCCGCGCGCGCACCAGATCGGCGGCAGCGCGTACATCGTCCTCAAGCGCCGCGCCACCGGCGCAATCGAAAGCTACGACATCCCCTGGCAGAAAGTGGGCACGCCGTTCCCTGGAACCGGACCGCTCCCGCCCGTGCGCACCGCCACCTCCGCCCAGCCCGCAACCGGCCGCGCCCTGTTGCGCAACCGCAGCATCCCCGAGTACAAGCGGCTGCGCGGCTTCGGCGAGCTCGCGCCGTCGTTCAGTCTTCCGAACGGCTTCGCGCAGCGCCGCGGCCGCAGCGGCCAGGACCTCATCTACTCCGGCACCTTCCTCGCCAACGGCTACCGCATCGCGTTCCTGCGCATCCCGCAGTTCTTCACTGAGCCCTTCTATGGCGAGCTCATGCTCCAGCAGATCGACAGCGAGGTGCAGTACTTCCGCACCGCTGCCGACGGCCTCGTCATTGACGTGATGCGCAATCCCGGCGGCGATGTCTGCCTCACCAACGAGATCCTGCGGCGCTTCATTTATTATCCGTTCAAGTCGATCGGCGACGAGTTCCGTCCGACCATCGAGATCGTGCAGGCGTTCCGCGACGAGCTCCAGACAGCGATCGACGAAGGCGCGAGCCCCGAGGAGATTCAACTGCGCCAGAGCTTCGTCGAACAAGTTGAGCAGGCTTACTTCAGCGGGCGCGCATTGACCGGCCCGATCCCCGTTTGCGGAACGTCGATCGAGTATCAGCCGCTCACCGACAACGGCGGCGGCGTCATCGCGTTTGACAAGCCGATGATCGTGCTGATCGACGAGTTCTCCGCGTCGTCGGCCGACGTCTTCCCGGCCATTCTCCAGGACGCGTGGCGCGCGCTGATGTTCGGCCGCAAGACCGCAGGCGGAGGAGGTCTCTCGCTCACGCGCCCGGCCGGCTTTTACGGCGAGGCGTGGGCTTCGATGAGCGTGACGCTCGGCGCCCGCCCGCGCGTCGTCGACATCCCCGGCCTGCCGCATGCCCCTTACATCGAGAACATCGGCGCATGGCCCGACATCGAGTCCGACATCATGACGGAAGAGAACCTGCTCACGCGCGGCGCTCCGTTCGTCGCCGCATTCACACAGGCCATCGTCGATCACATTAACCGCTCGCGCGGCGACTGAGCAGATCGCTGACGCGCTCGCGCAGCATCGCCGTCAGCGCGGAGCGATCCTTCAGCGTCAGGCCCTCGACCGCGACCGGCTCGCCGATGCGCAGCTCGACATCGCCAGCCATAAAGTACGACGACTTCGCTGGCAGCAAGTCGTTCGTGCCGGCGATGGCCACGGGCAGCAGCGGCGTCTGCGACTTGATGGCGAGCCACGCCGCGCCCTCTTTGAACGCCTGCATGTCGCCCGCCGGGGAGCGCGTGCCCTCGGCGAAGATGAGCACCGACAGACGCCGGTCGTGAATGAGCCGCGCCGCGTCGTGCATGCTCCCGATCGACGACTTCACGCTCTCGCGCTCGACGGTGAGATGGCCCGCGCGCCGCAAGTACCAGCCGATGAACGGCGCCTTCAGCAGCTCGCGCTTGGCGAGGAATTTGAAGTCCCACGGCAGGCCCATGAACATCAGCGGGATGTCCATCAGGCTGAGATGGTTCGCGACGATGACGTAGTTCTGATCCGCGCCGCGCGCGCCGGTGATGCGCACTCGCGCCCCGGCGATGGCGAGCACCATCCGTCCCCAGGCGCGCGAGAGGAAGCGCTGCCAGCGGCCGGCCGGGGCGACGACGCTGGTCGCGAGGGCGATGCTGATCATGATCGCCGTCACCAGCGACGCGACAGGAATCGTGAACAACAGAGAACGGAAGCGGCCGAGTCTAGTTCCGCGCGGTCTCAACTGAGTGTCTTCGGCGATCTCAGGCCTTCGGCTTGGGCGGCGGAAGCTCGCGCGCCTCGCACATCGACTCGAAACCTTGCCGCCCGTGAGTGCCGTCGCAGAACGGCTTGTTGGACGACATGCCGCAGCGGCACAGCGAGATCACCGTGCGTCCCGCAAGACCGAACTGCCGGCCCTGCGCATCGCAGATCACCAGCTCGGATGCATCGCCCGCCTCCAACCGCAAAGGACCGTTGTTTGAAACCGTTACCTTGATCGCCATACCGCCGATGGTAGCAGAGGCGCGACTCTATAATGAGGGTGAGATGAGGGCACTCCTCGCGCTGATGAGCTTGGGCTGCGCCGCACAGTACGATCCCCTCAAGCCTCTGACGGACGACGTCCTCATCCTGTCCAAGGCGCGATTGGCCGTGCAGCGGATGTCGACGAAGATGCCCGACTACACCTGCACCGAGACCATCGAACGCTCGCACCGGCCGGCCAGCAGCAAACGCTTCAACCTCATCGACACGATCCGGCTGGAGGTCGCGCTGGTTGACAAGAAGGAGCTGTTCTCGTGGCCCGGAGCGGCGCGCTTTGAGACCTCCGATCTGAAGGACCTCGTGAAGGGCGGCGCGATCGGCAACGGCGACTTCGCGCTGCACGCGCGCAGCATCTTCCTCTCGGGCGCGGCGCAGTTCACCTACGCAGGCGTGGAGGAGATCGGCGGCCGCAAGATGCACCGCTTCGATTATCGCGTGCCGCGCGCGTTCAGCGGCTACACGGTGCGGCTCGAGCCGCATCAAGGGATCGTCGGTTATTTCGGCTCGGTGTGGAACGACGCGGGAAACTACGATCTGCGGCAGATCGAGATCAACGTCGACGAGATCCCGCCGCATCTTCCGCTGCGCTCCAGCTTCAGCCGCATCGAGTACCAGCGCGTGCCGATCGGCTCGGGCGAGTTCGTGCTGCCGAAGGCGAGCGAGCTGGTGATGGTCGACACCAACGGAAACGAGAGCCGCAACCGCGCGACGTTCAGCGAGTGCAGACAGTTCACCGGCGAGTCTTCGCTGGTGTTTGAAGATCCGCCGGCCGAGACGCAGGCCGCGCCGGCGGCGGAAACGATCACTCTGCCGGAGGGCCTCGATGTCTCGGTCAAGGTCAACCACGCGGTTGACGTTAAGAAGGCCGCCGTGGGAGACCAGGTGAAGATGACCGTGACGAAAGACGCGAAGCGGAAAGGCCAGGTGCTTGTGCCGCGCGGCGCGGTGATCGAGAGCCGCGTCTTCAAGTCGTGGTGCGAGCCGCCGCCCGGCGGTTACTGCGTCGTCGTGATGCGGCCCGAACGGTTCTCGTTTGGGAACAAGTCCGGCGCGTTCGCGGCGAACCTGACCTCGCCGTCGTTGGACTTGCTGTTCGCCGCGTCGGCGCCGAACCGGCGGGTGAGGTACGAACTCGAGTTGAGGCTTCAGGGAATGCCCGCCGATACGGGCGCCGTCTACCTGCGCGGGGTCACTACGCTGGCGAGCGGGTACCCGCTGGTTTGGCGTACGCTGGAAAGTCCAGGGGGAGAGAAGCAGTGATTCAGTTTGAGCCTGAAGTCGACAGGATGGAGTTGGAGAGCACGCTCGGCTTCGCGAAGAAGCAGGTGAAAGCGCTCATCGAGCGGAACCCAGGCTACTATCCGATCTACACGCAGAAGGGGAAGTGGAAGCACGAAGGGCCGGTGTGGACGCACTGGTGCGATGGCTTTCTGCCCGGCATGATGTGGATCTTCCACCGCACGGAGGCGAACGGGTCGCCGGCGAAAGAGTTCTGGCTCAACCAGGCGATCGAGTATACGCGGCCGCTGGAGCCGCGGCAGTTCGACCGCGACGTCCACGATCTCGGCTTCATCTTTTTCTCAACCTACTACCGCTGGTATCAGATCTCGCGCGAGCCGCGGCTGAACGAAATCCTGATCCAGGCGGGCAAGACGCTGGCGCAGCGGTTCCGCGAGAAGGGGCAGTATCTGCGCTCGTTCGTGAGCGAGGACTCGATCTTCATCGACATCATGATGAACGTCGCGCTGATCTTCTACGCCGCGCGCGAGACCAACGACCGGCGCTTGCGCGACATCGCGATCCGCCACGCGCTGACGACGCGGCGGTATCTTGTGCGCGGCGACGGCTCGACGGCGAACGAGGGGATCTTCGACCTGGAGACGGGCGAGTTCCTGCGGCAGTCGTCGCAGCAGGGCTATCGCGGCGACTCGTGCTGGTCGCGCGGGCTGGCCTGGGCGCTGTACGGTTTCGGGAGCTGCTACGAGTACACGCGCGATCCGCGGTTTCTGGAGACCGCGCAGGCGTGCGCGGACTACTTCATCACGCACACGGGTTCGGACGGCGTTCCGCCGTGGGACTTCCAGGCGCCGCCGGAGACGCGGAGCATGGTGGACACCTCGGCGGCGGCGATCGCGGCGAGCGGGCTGTTGCGGCTGTGCCGGATGCTGCCGGACACGGTGAAGGGATTCTACTACTGGAGCTGCGCGCTGCGCGTGCTGAAGACGCTGTGCGAAGACTACAGCGCGGCGAGCGACCCGAAGTGGGAAGGGATCCTGAAGGGCGGCGTCTATCACATGCAGAAGGGACTCGGCGTGGGCGAAAGCGTGATGTGGGGCGAGTACTTCTTCTGCGAAGCGCTGGAGAACGCGCTGCGGCACAGCCTGTCGCAGCAGAGACAAGGCGCCTGAGCGGGTCCAACACAGAAGAAACCTGGCCACGGATGGACACGAACGCAGACGGATCAAAAGGGCACGGATTCGTGTGAGCGCGGCGACCCTTCCGCATTCCCATCGGGACGGGAGTGGCTGGGCGTCGATCCCGCGGCGCGTTCCCTTGGTTTGGCCGGGCGGGCAGGCTGCGGAATTGCGTGCTCGAATTCCGGGCGGTCGAAGGTGTGGATCCGGCTCACGCCTGAGCGACAAAAGTCAGGCCGGTGCAGCTTGAGTCGGAGCGGGCGGCAGCGTCACGCCCGGAAGAAGGAGGATCGTCTCGAGGGCTCGCACCGCTTCCTCGGGGCTGCGCGGCGCCGAGACCCGGCGCGAGTTGGCGACCCGGCAGACAACCCCGACAACACCTGCGGGCAAAGGCGGAATCCAGCCCCGGCTCCGCCGGCCCGCTCCAGGAGCCGAAGAGGCGCAGAGTGTTGTTCCGAGTCCCTGAACACCGAACAGACCAGGACGTTCGCATCGACCAGACTAAATTCTGTCCGGCATCGGAGCAGGTGTCTTCGCGCGTGAGATGACGGATCACGGTTCCTGGCCAGGAGGGGAGAGCGCGAACATCGGTGGACGGTTGGCGTTCCCCCGTGTGCAGGTGCGCCTTCATCGTCTGAGCCATTGCCCGCAGCGTGTGGACCAACACTGGAGGCTGGCCATCGACTTCAATGACTTCCATACGAATTCCAGATTTTGATTGTGCGCCGGCGGGGCGTGGGCCTCGGCTCGTGTGATCGCGGCGGCGCACGCGATTCGGCGAACAGTGTGTCTGCATTCAGGCTGAATGTAGAATTGGCGGCGAGATGGCGCACAGGCCGGTGGTTTTCATTTCGTCGACTTCGTAAGACCTGAAGGAGCATCGGGAGCAGGCGGCGCGGGCGATGGGCTTCGCTCCGAGCGGGGACAAGCCGACGCTGGAGGCATGCCTCGAAAAGGTGGAGCAGGCGGAAGTGGCGGTGACCATCGTCGCGCATCGCTACGGGCGGGTTCCGGATGATCCGAAAAAGAACCCGGACGGGAAGAGCATCGCATGGCTGGAGTGGGAACACGCCTGAAAGGTCACGGAGAAGGAGGCGCCCGCCTTCGTCGTGGACCCGAAGTATGACAAGCGGCTCCTGGACAAGTATGAGAATTACCGGCTGGTCACGGAACGGAACAGGCGCGGGATCGCAAAATAGGTTAAGCGGAACGAGAGGAAGCTTGCGGAGTTGAAGTCTGAGCTCCGGAAGAAGATCGGGCGCACGTTCACGGAGGCGGAGGGCTTCCGTGGGCTTGTGGCGCAGGCATTGGCGGAGTGGAGCAAGCGGCATCCGGAGGGAACGGTTGTCTCGGCAGGCGATCCGGATGCGTACTTGAAGCGGCTGGAGGAGGAGACGCGGCAGATCCGGATCAAGGGCTGACGGCGCGGCGGGCGGAGCCGTACATCTTCGGGATCGAGGAGATTTACATTCCGCTGAAGACGCTGGCGAGCCACGAGGACGCCCGGTGGGGCGGGCCGGGGGCGGGCGGGGCGCTGAAGAGCTGGGAAGAATCGCTCAAGGTGGGAGCGGAGGCGGCCGAGCAGCGGCGGGTCGAGATCCAGCGGGCGCTCACGAGGCGGAACGTGGTGCTGACCGGGGAGCCGGGTTCGGGGAAGCCGACGTTTCCGAACCGTGTCGCCTTCGAGTTGTGCAGGACGCAGAGGGGGACGCGGCCGTAGGGGGCGGATGCGTTCCTTGCCGGGAATGAGAAGCGCTTCCCGATCCTGATCCGCATCGCGGAGCTGGCGCAACTGCTGAGGGCCGGCAACACGGCGCGGCAGGCCACGCGCCGGATTGGCTTCCGCATTGTTGGGGCAAGCAGAGCGAGGCCTGTAGGCGGGGTGTCAAGCAGGAGTTCTTCGAGAAGAAGCTCAGCGGCGCGGACTGCCTGGTTCCGGCGAACGGATTGGACGAGGCGCCCGGGCGCGTGATGCGCGAGCGGATCGCGCGGATCATCGAGCAGGCGACGCGGGCATTCGGCAAATGCTTCTTCCTGATGAGCACGCGGCCGCAGAGCTATGCGGGGGGCTCCGTGCGAAAGGAATTTCATCCGCCGCGGATCGACGACCTGGGGCTGGCGGAGATCAGCTTTTTCCTCGACCACTTCGCGCGGGCGCTGGCGTTGACGGACACGGAATCGAGCAAGTTCAATGCGGACCTGGAAGGCGCGGTCAAGAGCCGTCCGGAGATCCGGGAGATGGCGCGGAACCCGGTGATGCCGGCGGCGCATGCGGTGCTGCAACACAACGAACAGCGGCTGCCGGCGCGGGAGGAGAAACCAGACCGCGCGAAGGCAGAGGAGCGCCTGCAACTGATGGACAAGCTCGCGCTGAGGATGCCGCCATGCGGTCATTTCATGTTGGGGGTTGCATATTCCCAAGAGCAGCCTGGAATCTCTGTGATTCCGGGTTTGTCCATGGGGGTCTCCCTCGGGTTTAGCGCTGGGGAAGCTCCGGCGGGCCCGATCGGCGATCGGGCGGCAGATCGGCGATCTGCCTCGCACGGCGGGCGGCGGAGGCGAGGATGAGGGCGGCGAGGAGGTAGAGGGCGGCGCCGAGCAGGAGGGTGTTGCGGAGGCCGGCGTAGATGGCGCAGAAAATGGCGAAGCCGGAGCCGAGGACGCTGGCGGCGGCGTTCAGGGACCAGGCCCAGCGGATTGAGGGCGGGTGCCAGGCTTCGAGGCTGGCGAGGCCCGAGGGGAAGGGCATTCCCATCAGAAAGGCGGCGGGGGCGATCAGGAGGACCGTCACGAGCATCTTGAGACCCATCGGCAGTGCGGTGAGCGCGTAGGTCGCCGGCGCGATGAGGAAGGCGAGCAGGGCCACCGTTGCTCCGACCGCGTAAAGGACTTTGAGTAGATTGCCGGTTGAATCCTTGACGAGGCGGCGGCTGAAGTAGCTGCCGGCGCCGCTGGCCACCAGCATCGAGAAGATCGCGACGGTAATGGCGTAGGTGGGGTGGCCGAGAAACAGAACAAGCTTTTGAATCAGGCCGACCTGGATGAGGATGTAGCCGGCCCCGAGACAGGCGAAGTAGGGGAGGAAGCCCATCACTCCCCGCTCGCGGGGCAGACGCGCGCGCAACAGGATGGGGGGCAGGAGAAGCGTCACGATCGTGGCCGCCAGGGAGACGCCGAGAGACCAGAACAGGGTCGGGACGGCGAGGTTGACCTTGGAGTCGGCGCTCTCGCGCGGGTCGGAGAAGAAATACTCGAACACGTCTCGCGGCTGGACTGTGTAGAAGAAGAAGGGCCGGTCGTCGGGCACGGGCGAGACGTCGTATCGGTAGCGCGCGTAGAAGTCGCGCTGGCGTGCGGCGCGGAGAAGGTCCGCGAACGGATTGCCAGTGGCTCCGGGCAGATAGACGATCTCGAAGTTGCCGGCCGCGGATTCGCGCGCCTTGGCAAGGTCAGCGTCAGTGAACGGCTTGCGCGAGATGAGCACCGTGTCGGTGGCGCCCCAGCCGGAGATCTTCTGCGATTCCTCGCGGACGACAATAACGTGGCGCCAGACCTCTCGTTCGCCGAGGCGCTCGAGTGCTGCGCGAGCCAGGGAAACCAGACGCAGCGACTCGCGGGGCGGGGAAAAGCCCCAGCGCGTGAAGGAAAGGACGCCGCCGGGCGTGAGGTGGGTGAAGTAGTCGATGAACGCTTCGGTGGTGTAGAGGTTGTTTTCGGAGAGGGCGAAGGCTCCGGCGGCGGTGGAGGCCCAGGTGTCGACCAGCGTCGCCTGGAGGACCTGGTATTGCTCGTTGCTGCGGCGGATGAAGCTGCGGCCGTCTTCGACGAAGATGCGGACATCGGGGCGGAGGTAGAGGTCGCGGCTCTCCCGGCGGAAGCGCTGTTGCATGATGGTGCGCGCGATGATGGGGTTGATCTCGACGCCGGTGACGTCCTTGCTGCCGGAGGCGAGGGCGCGGGCGACGTCCCAGCCGCCGCCGGCGCCGATGATGAGGGTCTTGGCGGCGGGGCGGAGCTTGTAAACGAAGGCGGGGCCGAACTTCGAGAGCTCGCGTCTGTCTTCCTCGCGCAGGCGGTCGATGTCGAACTGCGCGATGCCGGTGGTGGCGTCGGCGTCGATGCTGACCATGAGGCCGCCGTTCGGCTCCTTCCTCACGGCGATGCGCGAGAAGCTGTTCCACTGGACGAAGGTCTCGTTTTCGAGCTTCGCGTCCTTGGCGAAGCGGATGTCGATAAGGTGCGCCTGCTTGTTGTAGGCGATCAGCATCATCAGCGAGAGCGAGAGGGCGACGCCGAAGATGCGGCCGGTGACCGAGCGCGCGACGCCGAACCAGGTGGCGGAGGCGGCGGCCAACAGCAGCGCCGCGATGAGGACGGCGCCGGGCCCTCCGAGCAGATTCAGCATCGGGATGAGCAAAAGGCATCCCATGGCCGCGCCAAGGAGGTCAAAGAAGTAAACGCGATCAACGCGGCGGATGGTCTCGGCGACGGCGAGAGAGATCACCATGCCGGAGAGGATGAAGGGGGCGGCGGCGGCGAAGTAGAGGGCGGCCAGTTCCCAGAATCCGGAGGCGCCGTTGCGGCTGAGGATGTAGGCGACGGAAAAGGTGGCGACGAGCGCGGCAAGCGAGGAGAAGACGCCGAGGCGGAGATAGAGCGGCCGGCCGCGGTGCGTGAAGTAGTAGGAGAGCACGCCGCCGGCGCCGAGTCCGAAGAGGGCGATGGAGATGGCGAGGAAAGCGAAGTGGTAATAAAAGACCACCGAGAAGATGCGCGTGAGCGACAGCTCCAGCAGGAGTGTCGCCGTCGTGGTCAATGCAACTGCCGTGTAAATGGCGGGCCAGGTCCGCTTCTCAGGAGGGCCCGCCGAAGAGACGGTGGTCAATTCTTCATCCTACCCGATCGGGTCAGGCCTTCTCAGAACGAGTATCGCGCGGCGGTTCCACTGCGATAGGCGTTGCGGACCAAGCGTGGCCCCGCAACCTCGCGGCCGCTGTCAAACGCGAGCTCCGAGCGAGGAGCGCCAGCAAGCGGTTCTTGGGAAGAGGAGATTTCGTGAAAGCGCCCTGGATAGCGACCGGATTTGGATCACTCGGGCGCCCGCTGGCGGCGTGCGGCCGAAACGATAAGGGCAGCCACAGCATACAAGAGGGCGCCAAGCAGCAGCGTGTTCCGGAGTCCCGTGTAGATCGCGAAAAAAACGGCGAATCCAGACCCCAGAACGCTGGCGCCGGAATTCAGCGCCCAGGCCCACTTGACCGACGGAGCATGCCATGCCTCGATTCGTGCGAGACCAGACGGGAAGGGCATGCCCATCAGAAAAGCGGCGGGAGCAATCAGGAGCACGGTGACCGCCATCTTGAAACCAAGCGGAAGCCAGGCGAGGGAAGAAGTGAGGGGCGCGACTCCCAGGGCGAAAAATGCAACGACGCCGCTGACAGAAAAGAGGAGCGTCCGCAGCCTCGGAGCGGAATCCCGGACAACGCGGCGGCTGAAGTAGCTCCCGGCGCCGCTGGCCAACAACATGGAGAAAACAGCTACAGTCAGCGCGTAAGTCGGGTGGCCGAGGAAAAGCACGAGCTTCTGAATCAGAGCGACCTGGATGAACATGTAGCCTGCGCCGAGACAAGCGAAGTAGGGCAGGAAACCCATGACGCCGCGCCCGCGAGGCAGGCGCTCTTTGAGAAGGACGGGCGGGAGCAACAGAATCACGAGCGTGGCCGCCGAAGAAGCGCTGAGCGATCCGAAAAGGGTTGGAACGGCGAGGTTGACTTTGAAGTCCGGCGCGCCGGGATTACCCTCCCGGCGAAAGTTCAGCAGATCTCGGGGCTGCACGGTGTAGAAAAAGAATGGGCGGTCATCGGAGACAGGCGCCACGTTGTAGGGATAGTCTTTGTAGAAGCTGTCTGGATCCCCGGCGCGCAGGAGTTGTGCGAAAGGTCCGTCTGTCGCGCCGGGCAGGTAGGAGATTTGGAACTCGCCGGCGGCGCATGCGCGCACTTGAGCGAGGTCCGCGGAGGATAGCGGCTTGCGGCTGATGAGGACGGTATCCAAGGAGCTCCATGCCGCCGTATTCTCAGCCCCCTCGCGGAGGACAACGATGTGGCGCCACGGTTCAGGCTCGCCCAGGATTTGCAGCGCGGCACGCGCCAACGCAACCAAACGCAACGACTCGCGCGGGGGAGTGAAACCGAATCGAGTGAAGCTCAGAAGTCCATTGGGCGTGAGGTGGCGGAGGTAATCGAGGAAAGCTTCAGTCGTATAGATCGTGCTTTCGGAGAGGGCGAACGCGCCGGCGGCCGTGGAGGCCCAGGTATCGACAAGCGTCGCCTGGATAACATCGTAGTGTTCGGCCGATCTGCGTACAAAGCTCCGCCCGTCCTCGACGAACACCCGCACTTCGGGACGCAGGTAAAGAAACCGGCTTTCGCGCGCCATCCGGCGTTGCATAATCGTGCGGGCGATGATCGGGTTGATCTCCACGGCCGTGACGTTCTTCGCGCCTGAAGCCAGCGCGCGGGCGACGTCGAGCCCGCCCCCGGATCCAAGGATGAGCGTTTTGGCCGGGGGGCGGAGTCGAAAGACGAAGGCCGGTCCGGAACGGGCCAGCTCCCGGCGATCTTGCTCGCCCAGATTATCGATATCGAAAGGCGAGATGACCGTACTGGCATCGGCGTCTATATTGGCCGTCAGCGCGCCGTCGCCCTCCTGCCGGACCGCGACACGGGAGAAGCTGTTCCACTGAACGAAGATCTCGCGCTCGAGCCGGCTCTGCTTGGCGAAACGTATGTCGATCAGGCTCCCCTGGGAGTTGAACGCGATGAGCAGAACGAGAGCGACCGCGAGTGAAGATCCCGCGATGCGGCCGGCCATGGAGCCGGCGACAAGGAACCAGAGCACCGCGGCGGCCGCGTAGAGGAATGCACCGCTCAGGACTGTATTGGGTCCGCCGAAGAAGTTGAGCAGAGGAATCAGCAGCAGACAGCCGGCGGCGGCGCCAAGCAGATCACAGAAGTAGATGCGGTCGACACGCTGGATCGTTTCCGCGACCGTGAGAGACAATACGACGCCAGCGAGCAGAAAGGGAGCCGCCGCGGCGAAATAGACGGCCGCCACAGGCTGAATTCCCCCGCTGCCTTCGATTCTGAGAATAAAGACCAACGAGGCGACGGTCACGATGGCAGCGGCCGCGGAAAGGGCGCCGAGGCGCAGGTAGAGCGCTCTGCCGGCGGAGGCGAAATAGTAGGAAACGACGCCGCCGGCGCCGAGGCCGAACAGCGCGATGGAAATGGCGAGAAAGGCGAAGTGGTAAAAGAAAACTACCGAGAAGATCCGAGTGAGCGACAGCTCCAGCAGGAGGGTCGCCGAAGTGGTCAGTGCAACTGCCGTGTAGATGAGGGGCCACCGGCGCTTCTCTTGGGGACCTGCCGAGTCGATGATAGTCAATCAACCATGGTAACTGCCCAGGACTGACTCGCGGAGGGATAGGGCCCGGTGCAGGCGGGGGCCGACCCTCGCGGGCATTCGGGCCGCTTCCTCTCAGCGCGCCCCGGACAAACGGTAATTCACTCCTTCATAACTTGTCTCCGACTCGCTGGAGACGCGAAAGCAGTTCGTCCCCGCTCGCGATCGCGGATGGAGGGTAAAGCCACGATGCAGTCGAATCACGATCCTCCGGAAGCGGTCGGCAGTCCATTCGGATACTCGCTTTGCGGCTCGTGGTCACAAGCGCGTTTTGCGGCGCGCGACATGTTTTCAGGCATGCGGGAGATCCGCGCCGGCCTGACAAACTGTTCCGATGGATTACATGATCGCGGTGGGCGGCGCGGGCTCGTTGGGGTCGCCGGCTTTGGCGAGCGGGAGGCGGATCATGTAAGCGGCGAGGAGGAGGAGCACCGCGAGGCCGATCAAGGCGTGCGGGGCGGGGAAGAACTGGAAGATGTCGGAGAGCGGTTTGTCGGTGGCCATGACGATGCCGCCGCGGACGAGGCCGAGGAGGGCTTCGCCGGCGATGAGGCCGGAGGCGCAGAGGACGCCGGCGTTTTCAATGCGGGCCTTTTGCGCTTCGTTGAAGTCTTTGCGGTCGCGGATGGCGTCGCCGGCCCAGCGGATGACTCCGCCGATAAAGATGGCAAAAGTTGTTTCGAGGGGCAGATACATTCCTACGCTGAACAACATCGGGCTCCGCACCTGGAGCAGGACGAGCGCGAGGCCCATGCAGATGCCGACGCCCACGAGCGGCCAGGCCATATCGCCTCCGACGATGCCTTGAGAGAGCATGGCCATCAGGCCGGCCTGCGGGGCCGAGAGCTTGGCGTCGCCGAAACCGATGCCGCCCTCTTTGATGTTGCTCTGGTGGAGCCAGAGCAGCGGGAAGTAGAGGACGAGGCTCGAGACTGCGACGCCGATGAAATCGCCGAGTTGCATGCTGCGCGGGGTGCCGCCGAGGATGTGGCCGACCTTGAGGTCCTGGAGCATCTCGCCGGCGACGGCGGCGGAGACGCAGATGACGGCGGCCACGCCGAGGACCGCGGCCACGCCGGGCGTGCCTTTCACTCCCATCGCGACCATGAGAAGCGCGGCGATGATCAAGGTGGAGAGCGTCAGGCCCGAGATGGGGTTGTTGGAGGAGCCGATGATGCCGACGAGGTTGCCGGAGACGGCGGCGAAGAAGAAGCCGAGAATAATCATCACGACGGCGGCCACGATGGCGCCGGGGACCTGGCCGGCGTAGAAGTGGTAGACGGCGATCATGCAGAGGAAGACGAGGGTGAGGCCGCCGAAGACGACCTTGGCGCCGAGGTCGATCTCGGTGCGATTCTGCGCGGCGGTTTGCGCGCCGGCCTTCTTCAGGTCGGCGATGGCGCGGCCGAGGCCCGCGCCGAGGCTCTTGCGCATTCTGAAGAGCGTGTAGCTGGCGCCGACCAACATGCCGCCGACGGCGATGGGGCGGACGATGTTGCGCCAGACCACGACGGCGATGCCATCCCAGGCCGCTTCGCCACCGCCGCCGATGTACTGCGCGGCGAATCCGGGCCCGAGGAAGTACATGAAGAGCGGGACCAGCAGGCCCCAGGCGACGAGGCCGCCGGCGAAGTTGAGCGATGCGAGGCGGGGTCCGATGATGTAGCCGACGCCGAGGTAGGCAGGGGCGATCGCAGGCCAGGAGAACTTCGAGATGCCGCCGACGGCAAGGATACGGTCGCCGCCAAGCTTGATCGTGCTCTTGCCTATCTCGCCGATGTGAACGAGGAAGTCCCGGCTGGCGGAGAAGAGTTTGAACTCGCCGAGGATATAGACCAGGCCCCCCACGCCCATGGACTGGAAGAGGGTTTTCGCCGCGTCCGCGCCGCGCTGTCCGGCCTTGTGGATCTCGGCCGCGGCGGCGGATTCGGGGAAGGGAAGCTCGGGGTCTTCCACCATCACGCGGCGCAGCAGAGTGACGAAGAGGATGCCGAGGGTTCCGCCCACCAACATCAGGACGGTGGACTGCCAGTAGGCTTGGGGCGTGTCGAACGACATCCACGCTCCGGAGATGACGAAGGCCGGGATGGTGAAGACCGCGCCGGCGCCCACCGATTCGCCGATGGAGCCGACAGTGCGCGAAATATTCTCCTCAAGGACGGAGCCGCGGAAAAGACGGAGCACGGCCATGCTGATGACCGCGGCGGGGTAGGTGGCCGCGATGGTCTGGCCGGCGCGGAGGCCGAGGTACATGTTGGCGGCTCCGAGGACGACGGTCAAGACGACGCCGAGGAGCAGGGCTCGCATGGTGAATTCCGCCATTTGCATGGAGGGCGGAACGAAGGGTTTGTAATCGCTTTGCGGGGTGCCGGGCATGAGGAATAACGCCTTTCGTTGGTGGACAGCGATCACACATCATAGCAGGAGAAAACAGGGCGCAGCCTGAAGGCTGTGCTACAGAAAACACACAGCCTGAAGGCTATGTTACGGGCTCATCAGACTGGCGTAGTCGCGCATTCTTGCCAGGCGGGCGCGGAAGGCCTCGTAGAGGCCGTCGGAGTGCTGCCGCAGGGTGCGCTGCGAGTTGGTGAAGCGGTTGAGCGTGGTGGCGTAGTCGACCTGTTTCACCCACTCGGCGGGGATGGCGGAGCCGCCGCTGAGGGCGCCGGAGATGCCGGACGCGATCGCGGCGAGGCAGTCCGTATCGCGGCCCATGTTCACCGCGTTGACGATGGCGTCGCGCGGATTGGCGGCGCTCATACGGAAGACGCAGACAGCCTTGGTGACGACTTCGTTCGCCGAGGAGAAGGCGTAGGGCGTGCCCGTGCCGGAGTAGATCGCGTCGAAGGCGGTGCGCATGGCTCTGAAATCGCGCGCGGCGGCGGTTTGTTTGAGGCCGCGCTCGATCTCGCGGGCGATGGCGGGCGCTTCGGTGAGCTTGGGGTGCTCTTCGAGGATCGCGGCGAGCACGGCGTCCATCGTGGCGCCGGGCTTCGTCGCGGCGGCGATGGCGAGCGCGGTGACGCTGGCCCACTGGAGTCCGCGGCTGTTGCTGGTCTGATAGAGCTGGCCGACTTCGTAGACGTCGGCGACAGCGCCGGCGGGGTCGCCCGCGTTGATCAAGCCGATGGGGTGGCACGAGCGCGCGAAAGAGTTCAGGCCTGCGTAGTCGCAGTACTTGCCGATGTCGCGCGCGGGGATGCCCGCTTTCGCCATCGCCAGGAGCGTGGCTTCAAAGGGCTCGGAGACCATGCCGGCGGATTCAGGCTTGATGTCGCGGACCCAGATCCTGCGCACGTCTTCGGCGTTGACGCGGTCCTTCTTCTCGTTGATTGCGGTGATCATCAGCTTCTGGCGCTCGACGCCGTCTTCGGTGGTTCCGGGCTCGCGCTTCCAGCCGTTGCGGTAGTGCTCGTAAGAGGCGAGGCGGTCGAACGTGCCGTATTGCTTTTCAATGCGGTCCCATGTCCAGCCTTCGACGACCGCGCCCATCGACGAGCCGATGTGGCACGCGGCGATGCAGCCGAAGAACTTTTCGCGGAGGGGAACGGCGTCCGCCGCCGCGCTGAATGCGGCCGGGGCGGCCGCGGTTGCGCCAAGGAAGCTTCTGCGGCGGATCGGCCGGTTTGAATGCTTCATGAATCAGACTCCTGCGTCCGATAGTGTATGCCAGCGCGCCGCGGGCCGTGCAGAGGAAATCAGCAGCGGAGGGGCGTGGATGCTCGCTTGCCGGAGTGGAGAAAGCCTCCTCAATCGAGCGTCCTGGCGATTCTGGCTGCGGCCAGGATGACCTGCGGCCAGGGGGGATGGCCTCGCCAGCGCACTTCGAGCTCCGCTTTCGCGTTCCGGAATTCCGGCAGCTTCAAGAGGACCGCGTCCGGGTACGGGAGCCCTACTGCGTCCTTGCGGGTCGCCAGCCAATACATGACGGCAGGCACCACGCTCTCAATGCTGCCGTCGTGCTCGGCCGGATCGTATGCCGCCAGATCCGAAATGAAGCGGGCATAGGCCTTGCCTCTCGGAACGAGGGCGAGCCAATCGTGATCGTGGGCCGGACCTATGAATCGCCTGGCCATGGCAATACCAAGCTCGAGCGGCATGTTGAAGCGGGCAAGGTTCTCGTCCCCTTCGCCCGTGCAACGTGAAAGGTCGTGAATGGAGTAGCGGCAATCAAAAATCGTCTGGATGATGCGCAAAATCCGCGGTTCCGCCACCGTCCCGGTCTCAACAGCACATCTGGGGAAGAAGCCGCAGCAGACGCAGGAAAAGACAATGGCGTCGAGGAGAGAAGAGTACTCCGCATCGAACGGGCAATTGAGATAGACCGATTTCGCCCGATCAATGTCTTGTTCAACTTCGCCAAGGCGGCGGGTTGAGTGAGCGCTCACTGCTTCGCTGCCGGCGGTATCTTGGCGGGTTTTGCGGGGCGGCCGCCGAGCCTCTTCGCCGCTCTGCTGATTTCAGCCAGCCGTGCGAGCCGCCGGCGGCGGTTCAGGGCGCGAAGCTTCCCACTTGGCTGAGGGAGCTCGGATCGGAGAGTACTAATGACACGGCTTGTCCACTCGGAGGGCTCCAAAGCGGGGTCGACCCTCAGACCTACCCAGTTTCGCAAGAAAGGCGGGGGCTCTGATCCACCGACCATGACGGGCAGAACCTTCTTGGGAGAATCAGAGAGAGCTTTGGCGAGGGCTGCCCTCCATTCCGCTTCCTGGAAGGGAGTGGCAGTGCTTGTGGGACTCAGCACAAACACAAGCCATTGCGCACTTTCAAGGGCTCTTTCCATCTCGATCCGCCAATCCTGGCCGGGCTGAAGGTCCTTGAAATCGGCCCAGGCGTGATAACCGTGTTTCTCGAGATCCCGGGCAAGTTTCCGGGCCAGGCGCTTCGTGTCCGGGGCATAGGAGACGAACAGTTCTTGCCCACTTCCCATGAATTCATCTTACAGTCTCACATAGCCTCACGCTGATCAGGCTTCAAGGCGGAGCAGGTCTCGCACGTGGACTGGCGGCCGAATCCCCGGAGGCGCAGGGAGCGGTCGGGGAAGACGTCGAGGACGGCGTAGGCGTTCGATTCGAGGCCGGGGCCTTCGACCATGGCGGTGAGGGACAAATAAGGGATCGGGCCGATCCGCCTGAGGTCGTTGACGTGGTTGTGGCCCTGGAAGACGGCGATTACTCTGCCGGACTCTTCCAGAAGGGCGCGAACTTCCGCTTTGTTGCGGACGCTGTAGTGGTCATCGGTGTCCAGGCGGTGATGGAGGAAGACGAGCGCGGGCGATTTCGCGGCGGCGAGGTCGGCGCGGAGCCACTCGACCTGCTCGCGGGGAATGAGCGCGTCTTTCCAGTCGAAGGGGCGGCCGCCGTAGGGCGCGCCGTCGCTGGTGAAACAGGAGTCAAGGATGACGATGTGAAATCCGGCGCGCTCGAAGGAAAGATGCGGCGTGCGCTGGCCGCAGCCGGAGAGGAAGTCCTGCTTGGTGAGGCCGGTGACGCAGTGGTTGCCGAGGGCGAACCAGCGCGGGGCTTTCGCGGCGTCGAGGATTCTCAGGGCGACGTCGAGGTGGCCGCGCTCTTTTGCGCGGCTGTCGGCGGAGTCGATGAGGTCGCCGAGCTCGACGATGATGTCGACTCCTTCGCGATTGAAAGTTTCGACGGCGGCGCGGAGCTTGGCTTGCGAGTCGCGATAGTAGCGGTTGATGGCAGGCTCGCGGTCGGCGTAGTGGATGTCGGTGACGAGGCCGATGCGGAGGGCGGGCTGCGCGGGCGCCGGGGCGGAGCCGGCGATCCAGAGGCCGCCCGCGAGGAGGTTGCGGCGGGAGAGATCGTCCATGGGCATCTCACTTCAGATGATGCAACAGGGGGTCGTACACTCGGAAGGAGCTATGCAGGATATTCTTTCGCTGGCAGCTCCGAAGGCGGATGCTCGCGTCGCTTACGGCCCGGGGGAGTTTCAGTTTGCGGATCTGCGTGTGCCCGCGGGCGCCGGGCCGTTTCCGGTGGCGGTGGTCATTCATGGCGGGTTCTGGCGGGCGGCCTACGATCTTACGCACCTCGGACGCCTTTGCGAGGCGTTGCGGCAGGCCGGTGTTGCGACGTGGAGCCCGGAGTTCAGGCGGATCGGGCATGCGGGCGGCGGTTGGCCGGGGACGTTTGAGGATGTCAGGGCGGGGGCGGCGTATCTTGCGAAGATTGCGGGAGTGCGGCGGTTGGATTTGGGGCGGGTTGTGGCTGTGGGGCACTCCTCGGGCGGGCATCTTGCGCTTTGGCTGGGCGCGGAGAAGCCGCTGGCGTTGCGGGGCGTGGTTGCGCTGGCGGCGGTAGCGGACTTGCGGCGGGCTTGGGAGCTCAAGCTGAGCCGCGGCGTTTCCGGCGAGCTGCTGGGCGGCCGATAATGGAGCCCACGACGAGGGCGATCGAATCGGCGAGGCGCAAGTCTCTGCGCAGGCCGCTCATCGCGGGACAGGCTTGGCGCCCGCGGGAATCAGCGAGCGGTACGACTGGCCGCCGAGGCGCTTTTTGAAGTCGTCCTGAGCCTGCTTGAGGAGGGCGGGATCGGAGAAGAGGTCGAGCGCGGTCAGCGCCAGGGTTTTCGCGGCGACGACCATGCCCTTCTGGCCAAGAGTCGTGCCGGCGGCGGCAGTGGACATCCAGGTGTGAAGCGGGACGCCGGGCGGGAAAGTGGCGGCGAGGAAGTGTCCCGTGGGCACGTTCCAGCTCACGTCGCCGACATCGGTCGAGGCCGAGAGCAGCGTTGTCTTGGGAGGCTGGATTTCGGCTTCGCTACCGAGCGGGAGGGCGCGCGACGTGTCGACAACGCGGCGCAGCAATTCGGCGAAGGCGCGCTCTTCGGAAGTGTAGCGGACGCCGCCGGTGAGACGCAGGTTCTTATCGAGCAGGCGGACCAGCGTGTCATTGGGGACGAGATTGGCGTAGCCGGACGTGACTTCGATCTCGTGCTGCGTGCCGGTGGCGAGCGCGCCGGCGCTGACGCAGTTCTGCACTCGCTCCCAGATGCCATCAAGGGTTTTGAGATCGGGGTGGCGGACGATCATGGAGACTTCCGCAGTCTCGGGGACGATGTTGGCCGCGGAGCCGCCCTTGGTGATGACGTAGTGCACGCGCGTTTCTTGCGGGACGTGCTCGCGGAGCAGGTTTATGGCGTGGGCCATCACTTCGACGGCGTCGAGAGCGGAGCGGCCCTGGTCGGGCGCGGCGGCGGCGTGGGCGGCGCGTCCGGTGTAGCGGACACGGGCGGAGACATTGGCGAGCCAGGAGTTGGCGTCGGCGCTGTTGCTGTCCCACGGATGGAAGGCGAGCACGGCGTCCACGTCCTTGAACAGGCCCGCCCGAATCATGAAGACCTTGCCCGCGCCGCCTTCTTCGGCAGGCGTGCCGTAGTAGCGGAGGGTTCCCTTGAGACCGCGGGCGGCCATTTCGTTTTTGGCGGAGACGGCGGCCAAGCCTGCGGCCGCGCCGAAGAGATTGTGGCCGCAGCCGTGGCCGGGAGCGCCGTCCACGCGCGGTTTGCGATCGGGGCGGTCCTCTTGCGAGAGGCCGGGCAAGGCGTCGTATTCGCCGAGGATCGCGAGGACGGGTCTGCCTTCGCCGTAGGAGGCAATGAACGCGGTCTGCATTCCGGCGACGCTTTCTTCAATGCGAAAGCCATTGGCGCGGAGTTCGTTCCTGATAAGCGCGGCGCTCTTGAATTCCTGGAAGCCGGTTTCGGGATTCTCCCAGATGGCGCGTGAGATGCGCTGCCAGGCCGGCGCGGCGTTGTCCACGCTTTCGAGCAAGCGGTTTTGAGCCGCGGCGGCCAGAGCGCAGAGGAAGCACAGAAGCAGGCGCGTGTGTGTCATCATTTGAATCTCGGTTTTCTCATGATAACCAGCCGCAGCCGCCTGGACTGCCCTTTCCATTCACCGGAGAGCCCGATGGGCTGAGGACTGACGCTTTTGGATTATGCCCCGCTACGCGGCGATCGACATCGGCAGCAACTCGATACGGATGATGGCGGCCGAGGTGGAATCCGGCCAGCAGTTCCGCGTGCTGGCGGAGGACCGCCAGGTGACGCGGCTGGGCGAGAGCGTGTTCGGCGCAGGGAAGATCAGCGCTGAGGGAATCGCATATACTTGCGGGCATCTCGAGCGCATGGTGAAGGCGTATAGGGCGCACAACCCGCTGGCGGCGCGGATCGTGGCGACGGCGGCGGTGCGCGATTCAAGCAATGGCCAGGAGTTTCTGGAGCGCGCTTCAGCGGTCGCGGGGCAGGCGGTGGAAGTGATCAGCGGGCAGGAGGAAGCGCGGCTGATTCATCTCGGCGTCGAGACGCGGTGGCCGCACCCGGCCGATCGCATCCTAATCATCGACATCGGCGGCGGCAGCGCCGAGTTGATCGCGGCGGACCAGGGGCGGATGGTGCAGGGCTTCTCGCGGCCGCTGGGAGCGGTGCGGCTGCAATCGGTTTTTCTGAAGAATGATCCGCCTTCGCAGCAGGAACTGCTGCGGATGAGCGAATTCATCGATGAAAAGCTTTCCGTGGCGGTGCGGCGGTTAGGGGGGATGAAGTTCAAGCGCGCGATCGGCACGTCGGCGTCGGCTTCAGCGATTGTATGCGCCGCGAACCGGATCTCGCGCGCGCGGCGCGAGCTGGCGGACCGGCGGCGGGCGACGGCTTCGCAGATCCGCAGGTTGTACAGGGAACTGAGCGCGATGGACCTCGCGCACCGGCGCAAGGTGACGGGTATCGGGCCGAGACGCGCGGAGATCATCGTCCCCGGCGCGGCGGTGCTGATGCATGCGCTCGAAAAGCTGCATTTGCCCGCGCTGTCCTACAGCGCGGCGGGCGTGCGCGACGGCATCATCCGCGACCTGGCCGATCGCGGCGTCGGCCGCGACCGCATCAGGCTGGATCGCGAGCAGAGGCGTTTGGTGGAAGAGTTCGCGCGGCGGTTCGGCGTCGATCTGCGGCACGCCCGCAAGGTGGCGTCGTTCGCGGTGGAGCTGTTCGAGAGGCTCGAGGCGCTGCACAAGCTTCCGCATGCGGAAGGGCGGTTGCTGGAGGCGGCGGCGTATCTGCGCGACGTGGGGCACATGATCAGCGATTCGAGCCATCACAAGCATTCGCATTACATCGTGGCCAACGCGGACTTGGGCGGATTCACTGTTGAGGAGCGGCGGCGGATCGCGCTGTTGTGCCGCTTTCACCGCAAGTCGATGCCCAGCCCGCGGCACGCCGAGTTTCAGACTTTGCCAAACGATGAAAAGCGGTCGCTGCTGCTCCTGGCTCCGCTGCTGCGGATCGCCGACGCGCTGGACCGCAGCCGTGAGCAGCGTGTGGAGGCGATCGACTGCGAGCTGCGCAACGGGCAAGTGCGATTGCGATTGCGGTCGGGCCACGACACGGGGCTCGAGCAGTGGGCCGTGGAAGGCGTGGCGGCCGATTTCCGCGTATCCTATGAGCGAAATCTCGTGGTGGAGAAAAGCGCACCATGACGGCGCGGGCTGAAGCGTGGCGGACCCCGGTGGAAGTGTTCGCGCGCGAATCGCTGAACCGGCTCCTGGACGTGGTCGGCAGCGAGCTGGAGCGCTGCGCGGCGGAGCCCGGCGTCGATCCGGTGCACGATCTCCGGGTGGCGATTCGCCGGTTTTCGCAGGCGCTGCGCATCTTTTCCTCGCTCTATCCGGCGCGGGTTGTGAAAAAGACGCGCAAGCGGCTGTCAGTGGTGCTCGACGCGGCGGCGGCGGTGCGCGACCTCGATGTAGGAATCGAGCGGCTGAAAGAGGAGGGGCTGGCCGAGGATAGCGCGGTGATCGCCTCGATGCACGAGGAGCGGCGGCTGAAGGCGTATAAACTGCTGGGAGAGATCTACCTGCTGCGGGCGGAAGGTCCGCTCAACGGGTGGCGGACAAAGCTGAGACTGAACGCATGAAGAAGTCGCACACCGTTCGCTGGGAGCGCGCGTTGAGCGCGGGGGAGAATGCGCGGAATGCGTTGCCAGCGGCGACCCGGGAGTTCTTCGCGCTCGGGCGCGAGGCTGCGTCCGGGCTGGCGACGCCGGCGAAGCTGCACGCGTTCCGTCTTGCGGCGAAGCGGTTTCGCTACACGCTGGAGGTGTTCCGGCCGCTCTACGGGCCGGGACTGGAATCGCGGCTGGAGCAGGTGCGGAAGATCCAGACGCTTTTGGGAGATCGCCAGGATTGCGCCGTGCTTGCGGAGCGTCTGCGTGACAAAGGGCACGACGACGTTCTGCGCACACTGACCGATCACGGGCGCTCGCTGGAGGAGAAGTTCCTGCGCTACTGGCGCGAGAAGTTCGACGCTCCGGGGAGCGAGGAGCAAATGATCCGCTACCTGCGGCGGCGCCCGCGCGGCGTGCACGCCACGGCTCGGATTTCCATACAATAAACGAACCATGTGGCAACAGAACTACGAGCCGCTCGGCGGAATGGGCGTATCCGCACTCGTCGCGGCCCTGCCTCTTTTCGTGCTGCTTTATCTGCTGGGCGTGCGGCGCGCGGCGTCGTGGGCGGCGGCGTTGAGCGGCCTGGGCGCGGCGCTGGCGGTGGCGCTGTTCGTCTACAAGATGCCGCTTTCGCTCGCCCTGAGCTCGGCCGCGTATGGCGCGGCGTTCGGCCTGTTTCCGATTTGCTGGATCGTGTTCTGGGCGATCTTTCTGTACCGCATGACGGTGGAGACAGGCCAGTTCGAGATCGTGAAAGACTCGATCGGCTCGCTGACGCAGGACCGCCGATTGCAGGCGCTGCTGATCGCGTTTGCGTTCGGCGCGTTTGTGGAAGGCGCGGCGGGATTCGGCGCTCCCGTCGCTGTTGCCGCGGCGATGCTGTCGGGGCTGGGCTTCTCCCCGTTCTATGCGGCGGCGATTTGTTTGCTGGCGAACACCGCGCCGGTGGCGTTCGGCTCGATCGGCATCCCCGTCATTACGCTGGCCGGCATCACGAAGCTCGATCTTCAATTGCTCAGTTCGGCCGTGGGACGCATCTGCGCTCCGATCTCGTTCTTCATTCCGGCGTATCTTGTCGGCGTGATGGGCGGAATGAGGGCGCTTTCCGGTGTGCTGCCCGCCGCGCTGGTGTGCGGCGGGTCGTTTGCGCTGGCGCAGTTCTTCGTGTCGAACTACCTGGGGCCGCAGTTGACCGACATCCTCGGATCGCTGGCGTCGATCGGCGCGCTCATCGTGCTGCTGAAGTTATGGCATCCCAAGGACGACTTTGAGCTGGGCGGCGAGCATGTGGAGGCGCACATTCCTCCGCGGCATCCAACCGGCCGGATCCTCAAGGCATGGCTGCCGTACGGAGTGCTCGTGGTCTGCGTTTTGATTTGGGGGCAGCCGTGGGCGAAGGCCTATCTAAACAAGCCGACCGTGATTTTTGACTGGCCGGGGCTGCATAACCAGGTGACGCAGGTGGTGCCGGCCGTGAAGGAGACCAGCCAGTACGCCGCGGGTTATAAGTTCGACTGGCTCGCGGCGTCGGGGACTTCGTGCATGATCGCGTGTTTTCTTTCGGCGCTGCTGCTGGGAGTGCGCGGGCGCATGATCCTGAAGATCTGGAAAGACACGGCGCGGCAGTTGATTCTGCCCACGTTGACGGTGGCGAGCGTGCTGGCGCTGGCGTTCCTCATGAATTACTCCGGGGCGACCGCGACGCTGGGGCTGGCTTTTGCGACGACAGGCGCGGCGTTTCCTTTCTTCAGCGCGCTCCTGGGGTGGCTGGGGGTCTTTTTGACAGGCAGCGACACGTCGGCCAATGCGCTGTTCGGGAATTTGCAGGTGATCACGGCGAACCGGCTGGGGCTGAGCCCGATTTTGATGGCCGCGTCGAACTCCAGCGGCGGGGTGATGGGCAAGATGATCAGTCTTCAGAGCATCGCCGTGGCGGCGGCAGCCACCGGAATGCCGCGATCCGACGAATCGCGGCTGTTCCGGTTTACGCTGCGGCACAGCGTTGTGCTGGCGTCGGCGATCGGGCTCGTGGTGCTGTTTTATGCCTATGTGATGCCCGGCTGGACGCCGGGGGCGTAGAGCACGGTTAGAGCCGCCCCGCGCGGGCCCGGCCGAACGCCCGGCGGAGCATGGCCCTCGCGGCGGGGGCGCCTTCAGGGGCGTCGATGAGTCCGAGCGCAACCGCCTGGCGGATCGCGGGCGCCAGTTTCTGCGCTTCCTCGAGATTCTTCAATTTGGCCTGCTGTTCAGGCGACAGGATAGCGCGCGTCTTCGCCCCAAGGCCATCGCGGCTGGTCCTTATCTGCTCGCGCAGGGCCTTCAGCTCCACGGTGAGCTGGCCGACTTTCGTGGAGTCGGGCTTGTCGGACTTCATCTCCTGGCGGAGCGCCTGGGCCTTTTCGCGGATCTGATCCAGCACCGGCTTGTTGGCTTGCGCGAGGTCCTTGCGCGCAGTTCTGAGTTGTTCCACCTGGGAGTCGGTGAGGTTCAGGTATTGCTTCAGCGCGTCGGCGTTGACGGCGGCGCGCGCCCTCTGCCTCTGCGCCATGGCGCCCGGCCCCTGCGCCATCAAAGATGCGCTGAGAAGGAATATCGTCAGTCCAATCAATCTCATTCGATTCCACTCCTTTCACTTCCCGATGACGTGGGCGGCGCGGAGAGGGATTACCGGGCAGTGAACCACCGGCGACATTGAGAGGCTGGCGCCGCGCCCCGCACCATTCCAATGTGAAACAACCTGGCGCTGAATCCCCGGAATCGCTCGTCACCTCGCTGGACCGGCTGGCGCAGGCGATCGCCGAGAAGGACGCCGAGATCGGCCGGCTTTCCACAACGCTCAATCTCAAGCAGGTGCTGATCGAGGAGATGGGCCGGGTGCTGGAGGCGCAGGCCGCAGCGCTGGACAAACTGGAGGCGCGGCTTGAGCGGCTGGAAGAGGCGTCTACCAGCCCGCCCCGCGAACGCGCGTCCTGACGCGGCACAGGTACATGTCGGCGGTGATGTAGAGCGTCGTGCCGTCGTCGCCCCAGGCGACATTCGCAGTGGCTTCGCCCGTCGCCAGGCGTCCCAGGCGCTTGCCGTCCGGCGCGTAGATGTGGACTCCGCCTGGTCCGGTGGCCCAAAGGTTTCCGTTGGCGTCGGCCTTGAGCCCGTCTGGAAGTCCGGGGTTCTCTCGGCCCACCATCGAGGTGACGTCGGCGAAGACCCGGCCGGCGCCGATCGTGCCGTCGGCCAGAACGGGGTAGGCCATCCAGATGGCGCGCTGGGGATCGGAGTTCGCGACGTAAAGCGTTTTCTCGTCCGGGGAAAACGCGATGCCATTGGGTCGCGAGAGCTCTCTCGTCAGGAGGGTGAGACGGCCGCTGGCGGCAAGCCGGTAGACTCCGCAGAAGTCCAACTCGCGGCGCGGGTCGCCGGCCTGTTGGGGGAGGCCGTAAATGGGGTCGGTGAAGTAGAGGTCGCCGTTCGACTTCAGCGCGCCGTCGTTGGGGCTGTTCAGCCGCTTGCCCTCGTAGCGGTCGGCCAGGGTAAGCTTACCGCCATCGGGGTCCATGCGCGAGACGCGGCGGTCGCCGTGCTCCATCGAGATGAGGCGGCCCTGCGCGTCGATGAGGAGTCCATTGCTGCCCGGCTCGCGGCCGTACTGCGTGACCCCGGTGAAGCCGGCGGGTTTCAGGAAAAGGTCGATGCCCTCCTTCTCGCGCCAGCGCATGACGCTGTTGCGCGGGATGTCGGAGAAGAGCAGCCAGCCGTTCTTTTTGTCCCACACCGGACCCTCAGACCAATCGAATCCTGTCGCCAGCACCTCAATGCGGGCGTCTGCGGACAGGAGGGCGTCCAGACGCGGATCTTCGCGAACGATGCGTCCGAGCACGGGGTAGCTGTGCGGCGGCTGGGCCAATGCCAGCCCGCCGGTAATGAGCAACAGGGAAACGAAGCGCCTCATGGGGTGATATTGTATGCCCGATGAAGCTCTCCCGGCGAAGCCTCCTGTCCTCTCCCGCGCTCGCGCTGGCCCAAGCGGTGCGGCGGCCGAACGTTATTCTCGTCATTACCGACGACCAGGGCTACGGCGATCTGTCGCTGCACGGCAATCCGTACATCAAGACGCCGAACATGGATCGCATTGGGCGCGAAGGCGTCCAGTTCACACAGTTTCACGTGTGCCCGGTGTGCTCGCCGACGCGGTCGAGCCTGATGACCGGGCGATACAACTACCGCACGGGGGTCGTCGATACGTACCTCGGCCGCTCGATGATGCACTCCGACGAGGTGACGCTGGCGGAGGTGCTGCGCGCCGCGGGCTACCGCACGGGCATCTTCGGCAAATGGCACCTCGGCGACTGCGCCCCGCTGCGCGCGATCGACCAGGGTTTCCAGGAGGCGCTAACGTTGCGCGGCGGCGGCCTGATGCAACCGTCGGACCTCCCCATGGAGCCGCCCGCGCGCGGCTACTTCGACCCGTGGCTGGCGTTGAACGGCAAGCCGGTGCAGAAGAAGGGCTACATCACCGATATCATCTTCGACGCCGCACTGGCCTTCATCGAACAGAACCGGGCGCGCCCGTTTTTCAGCTACATCGCCACGAATGCGCCGCACAGCCCTTACCAGGTGGCGGACGAATGGGCGGCGCCGTTCCAAAAGGCTGGGCTCGACGAGCAGACCGCGCGCATTTACGGCATGATCGCGAATCTCGATTCGAACCTGGGGCGGCTGCACGCTCAGCTTGCGCGGCTTGGGCTGGAGCGCGACACGATTCTCATCTTCACGACCGACAACGGCCCAAGCACCCTGCGCTGGAACGCTGGAATGCGCGCCAACAAGGGCACGGTATACCAGGGCGGAGTGCGGGTTCCGTTCTTCCTGCGTTGGCCGGCGCGCGTGAACGCGGGGGCGAAGGTCGGCCGGATTGCGGCGCACATCGACATCCTGCCGACGCTCGCCGAAGCCTGCGGCGCCCGGCTGCCGAGCAGCGGGCGGAAGATCGATGGCTGGTCGCTGATGCCGCTTCTGGCGGGCGGATCGACATCATGGCGCGACCGTGAACTGTTCTTCCAATGGCACCGCGGCGATGTCCCCGAGGCGTGGCGCGCCTGCGCGGTCCGCAACCAGCGCTGGAAGCTCGTGAACGGGAGGGAACTCTACGATCTCGACTCCGACCCCGAAGAGAAGAGCGACATCTCGGGGCCCCAGCCGGCGATCGTGGGCCGGCTCCGCGCCGCGTACGAGGGGTGGTTCCGCGACGTCTCCGCCGAACGAGGGTACGACCCCCCGCGCATCTGGATCGGTTCCGGGCTCGAGAACCCCACCTTGCTGACGCGCCAGGATTGGCGCGGGCCTCGCGCCTCCTGGGGCGAGGACGGTCTGGGCCACTACGAGGTCGACGTCCGGCAGGCTGGTAAGTTCAACATTTTATTGAGGTTTCCAGCCATGGTAGAGTCCGGAACAGCGGAGTTCGAGTTCCGCCATATCCGCCTGTCAGCCCCGCTGGAGCGCGGAGCTTCCGCGGCTGTTTTTCGGGGTGTTGAGCTGCCGGTGGGCTCCGGGCGGCTGGAGGGGCGAGTGGTGCTGGGCGGGAGGGCCAAAGGCGCCCATTTCGTTGAAGTTACAAAGGATTAAGCCAAAAGTTCTTCACACTTTGCCGGTTCTCTGGTATTCTTGAGAGGTATTTGGGTTGCACGCGTGCTTAGGTCTGAGTCCGGTCCGTTTCCGAATCCTTCCCGCTGATCTCTGTCCCTGACCGCCCGCTATTCAAATACGGAAGGAGTTTAGTTTGAAGAACATTTTCGTCGGAAATCTGAGCTTTGGCGCGAACGAGGACACAGTGCGGTCCCTGTTCGAGGGCTACGGCACAGTCGACCGTGTGAGCATCATTACGGACCGCGATACAGGACGTTCGCGTGGGTTCGCGTTTGTGGAAATGCCGAATGACGAGGAAGCCGAGCGGGCGATCAACGCCTTGAACGGCGCCGAGCAGGGCGGGCGCAGGCTGAATGTGAATGAAGCTCGTCCGCGTGAGGAGCGCGGCGGCGGCTTCGCTCCGCGGGGGGACCGCGGCGGCGACCGCGGCGGTTACCGCCAGCGGCGCGAGCCACGCTGGTAGACGCACTCGAGGAGCGTGCCCTAAGAGATCAAGCCCGGCTCCGGCTGCTATGCCGGAGCCGGGCTGTCCGTTCTGGAGCTGAGTCTGGCGGCGATCAGTGGCTGGTATGGAAGGGCGGCTGCGTCCCTTCGACTGGAGCCGAGGCGGCTGCCGCGGCCGGCTGCTTTTCTGACCACTGGAAGTCCGAGTAGCGGACCGCCAGCACCGCGACGCCCCAGAAACGCGTCTGGATCGTCGTCTGCATCGCCTTGGGAATCGAATAGCCGTCGAATATCTCGTAGTCGCGCGTGAAATCAACGCGCTTGAGGAAGACGGACGGGCTCTTTACGAAGCGCCCCGCTTCACGGACTGTCAGGCCGGTCTCGGGGTCCACCCAGAGCTCTCCTTTGAAAAGGCCCACGCGCTTCTTGCGCGGGTTCACCTCGTAGACGTGCACCTCGCGGCCCATCTTCTCCTGGAGGCCCTTGTACTTGAACTTGTAGTTTTCCGGGGTGATCGCGATCTTGGCGGGATCCTGTTCCTTCGTCTCGCTCTCGGCCGCCATGAATCGCCCGATCAGGTCCTTCTGAACGGTCTTGTCGCCGGAACGCTCCAGGCCGTCAACAATGTACTCGACATGGCCGTCCATCGACACGATGCGCTTGGCATGAAGTTCGCCGCTCTTGTTCAACTTTGGAAGCTGTCCGGCAAAGTGCGCGAACATCGAGACGCCGCGGAGGACATTCCTCGAAGATGCCCCCAGGAACCGGTTGAGGACGTTCTCGCCCTCCCGCGCATTGGCCTTGTCGGCCGCTCCGGCGGCCCCCAATGCAGCGTCGGCGACGGGCGCCGCCGCTGCCCCTCCAGATAAAACAATCGACAGGATCAAGCTACTCGCTATCAATCAGCATTTCCTCGCTTCAATGCACCCGCACTTGATCTGATGCAGAGGGTATCCTCGCAGTTACACACTCTCTTCCTGCTCGTGCCGAGCTGCCTGATACCATAATGACATGAACGAGATCCCCCTGGGGACCGTCCATGAGCAGCCGCTGCTGGTGACCCCCGAGGTCGCCATCGACTTCCTCGGAGGCGAGGAGGCGCGGGTGCTGTCCACCCCACACATGATCATGTGGATGGAGATTACGAGCCGGAACTGCATCCTGCCGTACCTCGGCGAGGGCTACGACAGCGTGGGCGCCATGGTCAACGTCCGCCATCTTGCCGCCACGCCGGTGGGCATGTCGGTGCGGTTCCGCGCGAGAGTGGATGCGGTGGACGGCAACCGGGTCGCCTTTACGGTCGAGGCTCATGACGAAAAGGAGCTTATCGGCTCGGGGGTCCACGAGCGTTTCATCATTCACATCCCCCGCTTTGTTTCCCGCCTGGCCGCGAAGCGGGCCTCGCCTTGACAGGCCAGGACGAACCGCATCTCAATGAAAACTTTCGCAATCCTCATCCTGACTACGATTCCGGCCGCCGCCCAGGTTCATGCAATCGAGGGTGCGCGCATCCGGCCGCATGTAAAATTCCTGTCGAGCGACCTGCTGGAAGGACGCGGACCCGGCCAGCGCGGCGGCGCACTGACGGAACAATACCTTGCCGCGCAGTTCGCCGCGGCCGGCCTCGAACCGGGAGGCGACAACGGGACCTACTTGCAGAAGGTCCCTCTTAAGCTGGTGGAGGTGCTGCCGGGAGCCTCTCTGGGAGCTTCCGCGAAGGGCAAGTCGTTCACGTTCAAGTGGCTCGACGGCTTTGTCGGAACCTCGCACGCCCAGCAGGCGGGCGTGAAAATCGACGCCGAGGCGATCTTCGTGGGCCACGGCATCCGCGCGCCCGAGTTCAATTGGGACGACTATGCAGACGTGGACGTGCGCGGCAAGGTTGTGGTTCTGTTCACCAACGAGCCGCCTTCCGACGATTCCAAGTTTTTCGGCGGCCGCGCCCTGACTTACTACGGCCGCTGGACGTACAAGTACGAGGAAGCGGCGCGGCAGGGAGCCGCCGCCGCCATCATCATCCACACGACGCCCACCGCGAGCTATGGGTGGGAGGTGTTGCGCGCCAACGGGCGGCCTCAACCGCAGGTGGCGCGTGTGGCGGGCGCTCCCGCGCTGGCATTCGCGGGATGGATTACCAGCGATGCCGGCAAGCAGCTTCTTTCGCTGGCTGGCGCCGATGTGGACGGGATGCTTGCGAGAGCTGACAAGCCGGGGTTCAAGGCGATTGCGCTGGGGATCCGCGTGCGCTGCAATGCGTCGATCAAGGTGAGCGACATCAATACGCACAATGTCGTCGGATATGCGCCTGGCTCGCATTCGACGATGAAGGAAGAGGCGGTTGTGTTCAGTGCGCACTGGGATCATCTCGGTGTGGGCCAGCCGGTGAACGGCGACCGGATCTACAATGGCGCTCTCGACAATGCGACGGGAACGGCGATGCTGATCGAGATGGGGCGGGCGTGGGCGTCGCTGCCGGAGAAACCGCGCCGGTCGGCGTACTTCGTCGCGGTGACCGCCGAGGAGAGCGGCCTGCTGGGCGCGCAGTACTTCGCCACGCACCCGCCGGTCCCGGCCGCGAAGATCGCCGCCAATCTCAACTTCGACAGCTTCGGGTTCTTCGGCAGATCGCGCGATGCCGTGTTGAACGGCTACGAGCGGACGACGCTCGCGCCGGTTGTCGAATCGGTCGCGAAGCGATTCCAGTTGACTCTCAAACCCGATCAGAATCCATTGGCCGGGAGCTTCTACCGGTCGGACCATTTCGCGTTCGCGCGCGTAGGAATTCCGGCGTTCAGCATCAGCATGGGCCGCGACATCGAGGGCAAGTCCGCCGAGGAGATCGCTGCGCTGACCAAGAAATACGCGGGCTGCTATCATCAGCCATCCGACGAGTACGAGGATGGGTTGAACTTCGCCGGCATGGAGCACATGGCGCGGTTTGGCTTCACGCTGGGCCTGGAGATCGCCAACATGGAGAAGATGCCGGCGTGGAAGGCGGGGGACGAGTTCGCGGCGGCGCGGGAGAGCGCGAACGGGCGGTAGGGCGCTGACCCGCCCGGTGCGCAAGGTGGCTGACCTGCCCGGCAGGACCGCCTACGGCGCGATGAGTTGCGGCGGCCTCTTCGGCGGCGGGCCCCAGTCGGCCGAGCGGACTTCCATGCGGAAGCCGAGACGCCGCGCGAGCCCCGGCGCGGCTTCGCGGATTCGCAGGCGCATGGCGTTGACCCCGTGGATCGTCAGCGTCCAGTACTGCATTTCGGTGAGCACCAGAAGCTCGAACGCCGCCGATTCCATCCAGTTTACTTCCTTGCTGTAGCCGGAGACGGCGAGAGCGCCGGTGATCTCGAGTATGCGCTTGATGCGGCGCGCGCTCACGCCGAGAGCAAGGCAAGCGCCCAGGTGGATCATCCTGCGGTGGCACTTGCCGCGGAGGCGCTCGGCGAGCTCGTCCAGCGTCACCTGGTTCGAGCACCTCCCTCCGGGACCGATGCACAGCACCCCATGCTCGCCGTGGAATCCCAGATAGAGAAGAGGGTAGCCCCGGTAGCGCTGCTGCGTCCACTTGTCGATGTAGAACCAGAACTCCTCGACCGTCCCAATGTCGCGCCGAATGTGCGGCCGGCGGTTCGCCAATTGTTGATCGATGATCTGGAGAAGCGGCTCGACGCTGGAGGGGCGTTTCAAGTCGCTCCACCAATCGCCTTCCAGGCAAAACACTCCTTTGGGGTGTGGCGTCACGGGCGCCTCGCGGATTCCAATTATAGTGACTCCGCCGCTCCGAAGCCGCCGGGCGATCGCCCCAGGATCGCCGCCGCTGCGGGCTTCGGAGATTCCGTCTGCTTCACGCGGCGGGAGGCGGGTTGATGTGGAAGCGCCGGATACAGGCCTATCTCGCCTGCGTCACATTCGTCGGCGACCAGGCGGGAATGGTTCCGAATGCGCTCGCCCGGAGCCCGCACGCCGGAAACACCATCATCATCCTCACCGGCGGCCACGGTTTCCATGTGGGCGCAAAGGATTACATCTTCAAGAACTCGCTGTGGGAGGAATCGGCGCGCGTGCCGCTCATCGTCGCCATGCCGGATGGATGCAATGGCGGCCGGCGGGCGGAAGCGCCCGTTTCACTCAAGCGGAGCGGCCCAACTGTGGCGCTAACGATGTTTGGCGCAGGCGGGAAGGCTCACTCTTCCGTCGGCAGCCGTGAGCGGCGCTACACGCTTTGCGGCAATGGGGAACAGGAATTCTACGACCACGCCTCCGATGCGCATGAATGGACCAATCTCGCCGCGAATCCCGCGCACAGCGCGATGAAAGCCGAGTTGAAGCGCGAACTCCCGCGCCTCAGGCGGAAGACGGCCTGACTCCACCCGGACGCTCGGGCTGCGGCGCGGCGGGGCGGAAGGCGCGCCTGTGGCGGACCTCCACGGGTCCTGGCAGCCGCGCCACCGCGCGCCCGACGATCTCATCCAGCAAAGCGGGGTCGCCCAGCGCGCGCAAATTGACGGTGAGTTCGTGCCGCGAGGCCGGCGACGCCGTCAGATCGCCTTCCGCGCGCGGCTCCCGGCCGTTCGATGTCAGCGCCGCCTTCACCCAGCCTGTCGCGGACTGCGAGAAGACCTTCAGATGGACGGTGCGCACCGCCGAGGCGGCCAGATCACGGTCGATCGCGTCGACGAGCGGTCCCACAACCTGGGCCGGCGCGAGACCTTGAGGGGTCGAAACAACCACCTGCCAGTTCAGCCAACCGAGCGCCGCCTCGGCGGTGGCGTAGCGCGCGTAGTCAACCGCGGCGCGCCGCACCCCCGCCGGAGCATCGCCGCGCAGCACTTCGTCCAGCCACGCGCGCACTCCTTCGCCGGTCGCAGCGCTCAACCGGCGCGGCGCGCAATCGGCAAGTGGCGGGAATTCTTGATGCAGGTCCGCCTTGCTGTGGGAGACGATATCGGCTTCTTCGATCTGCGTGGTGAAAAGATAGTGCAGATGCGGGTCGGCATTCGGCCCGCTCATCTCTCGCGCGAAGGCTGGATCGACCAACACAGTGTAGGGGGCCAGCCGGAAATGCCGAGAGTACTCACTCTTCAACGGCGCCAGCACTGTCGCCGCGATGTCCATGCAGCTTCCCACCGGCTCGGCGAAGACGACGTCGGGCTCGTACCGCGCGAGCCCGTCCGCCGCCTCCACGAAATCCGAGAAGCGGCAGCAGAAACACGCGCCCGCGACCTCGCTTGCTCCGATCCCGGCCGACCTCGCCAGCAGCGTGTCCACCAGGCCTTCGCTCTGGTCGTTGGTGACCAGCGCGCACCGGACGCCTTCGCGTGCCATCAACTCCGCGGCGCGCAGCAACAACGTGGTTTTGCCCGCGCCCAGGAATCCGCCCACCAGCACCAGCGCCGGACGCTTCATGCGCTCAGCACCAGCTCCTCGCCCTCGCGCAGCACAATCTCCCCGGGGAAGCTGAACGTCTTGTCCTTATACGAACCCAGAACCGGCTGCCCTAGGAGGGATGCCGAGCCCTTCACGCCGCCGGCCGGAATCTCCACGGACCTCAGCGGCAGCCGCCCGTGCAGCACCTTCAGCGACACGCGCGCCGCCGCTTGCGTGAACGTGCCCCATCCCGTGCCCGTCGCCCAGAACAGCTTGACCGACGCCGCACGCATGCGCGGCGCGATCTTCAATTTCCGCGACGGCCCGTGCCAGTAGAACCCGGTCAGCGCCACCACCGGCGACCACGCCGACATGGCGCGCGCGTAGTGATGGCCGCACTCGGGCTCGTCCCAGGGATTGCGCCGCTCGCCGTCGAAGCGGAAGCGCGCGTTCGTCACGCACTCGACGCCCTGCCGCACCAGTCCCGCGAAGATGAACTGCGCCGCGGCCATGTATTCGAGTCCGGTCCAGGACTCCGCCCAGTACGGAAACGGAATCTTGGGGCGCTTGCCCTGCCCATAGGAGCAGACGATGAGCGCGGGCTCATCGTTGAGCGCGTAGATGCGCTGCACGGAGTCGTGGTCCATGAGGTCGCGCTTGTAGTTGTACTTCCAGATCGACTCCAGGGTCTTGCGAATGTTCTTCTCGTCGACGAGCGGCCCCAGTCCGGCCACCTGCGCCAGGTACTCGCCCATCAGTTGATCGAGCAGGCAACCTTCGCCCACTTGCAGTTCGGGGTTCTCCGTTTGAGCGGATCCCATCGAGCTCATGAGCGCGGGCCCGATCTGGTCCTTCGGAATGCCCTGGACCTTCTGAATGTAAAACTCGCCGTTAAAGAGATTCGCGTCGATCCACGCGCGGCCTTTCTCGTAGAGCCGCCTGTATTCGTCGGCCGATGCCGCGTCGCCCGCCGCCCGCGCCAACTCCTCAGCCGCGCGCAAACCGCCGAGGTAGTAGATGCCGCATTGAGGATTGGGCCCGTAGAACTCGACGTCGTACGTGTTGTGCTGCGCCCCCTCCATCACGCCGTCTTTGTTGCTGTCCCAGCCGCCCTTGACCCACGCGAATTCGATGGCCTTCTTCACCTTGGGCCACATCTCGCGCAGCCACGCGTCGTCGCCCGCGAGCGCCCAGTCGAGATAGGCCTTGATAATCTGCCCCATCTGCCCGTCGGCCGCGGCGAAGCCGAGACGCGACTTGCCGTCCGGCAGACGCTGGCGGAAATGGATCGCGCCGTTCTCATCCATCGCGTAACCGAACGCCGCGCGGCGCAGCGAGCGCGCGTGCCTGGGGAAGAGGTAGTGCGTCGCGGTCTCGTAGTTCCACACGTGCGTGCAGTTGCCGTAGCAGCAGCCCTGCTTGTCGTTGACGCCCTCCCAGCCCTTGAACTCGCCGTCCGCCGTACGGAAGCACGTCGTGGTGCAGAGCGTCGAGAGGTTGGCCGAGGCTGCGTCTTTCACCGAAGCCGGAAGGCTTGATTCTCTGAAAGCCTGCGCGAACAGGCGCGTCTTCTTCTCCAATCGCTCGAGGTTCGACGCCAGGTAAGACGCCGCGGCCCAGGCGTCCTCCCAGCGCTTCGCGTACCAATTGCCGATGTTGACGTCGGCGTCGCCCGGAGTCGTGGACCAGCCGATGTAGGAGGGCGTACGAACGGGGAAGTGCCAGGCGAGCAGGAAGGTGAACTCCGCCTCGGCGCCGGCTGCGATCTCGCGCGTCAGGCACAGCGCGCCTACCGCATTGAGCCTCTCGCTTTCCGGCCCCAATAGCCCGTCGTCGGTGAAGTCGTCCCAATAGAGCATCGGCGCCGACCACCACGAAACGCGCGGCCAGCCGCGGAGATAGGTCACCTTGCCGCCGCCCGGGATGCAGGCGAGAGCGAAGCTCCCCGCAGCGGGGCTATCCGCGGCGACACCGGGATTGGTCATGATCAGGCCGTCGATGCCGCCGGCGGAGCGGAATTCGCAAGTTCGCTGCTCGCCGGGCGCGGCCTCTCCGACGCCGGCGCGCGCTGTCCCTACAGGGTTCTCAACCGCCCACGCGATCGACACCGTCGCCTTACGCGCGCCGCTGTTCTTCACGCGGTAGCGCAGAACCGTGGCCGGGATACCGGAGTCGTCCTCCTCGTGCGGAATGAAGGGCGTGAAGGCTTCGAGCGAAACCTTCACCGGCAGCTTGCGGTCGCTGAAGTCGATCCGCGCGAGCGGGAACTCGCCTGTGAAGACCGCGCTGTCCAGGCGCTGCAATCCCGGCGCGTTGCGCACGCCGAGGCCGTTCTGTCCTTCATACGGGGGAAGAATCCGCGATTCCAGGACCTTTGCGACGGGCTTCGCGCCTTCCGCCTGCGCCCAGATCGCCGGGAAAGCGTAATTCGGCGCGCCGCCCTTGTCCGGCTTGTTGAAGATTTCCCAATCGCGCAACTGGCCGCGCCCTCCCAGCGAGATGCTTCCCGCGCCGACTCCGCCGAGAGGGAACGCGATCATCGCAAGCTGGCGGCCGCGAAACACGCGCGGATACTGAACGGAGATTGCCCGCGCCGGCTGCGCCTGCGGCGCGGCCGCCTGGGCCGCTCCCGGCGCGCGCGTCCCTGCCGCCACCGGCGCTTCGGCCTGGCCCTTTGCCGCCGCGGCGGCGCCCGCGCCCGCCGCTACGCTCTTGAGAAACATTCGACGTCCGGCACGTTGTCCCATGGCTGATGAATCCCGAACCAGAATACACCGCCGCCGCACTTGTCAGAGGGCCCGCGCGACTTATAATGAATGATCTTATGAAGCACCCCGCGCTGCTCATCCTCGCTGCTCTGATGGCGGTCGCCCAGCCGCCTGCCACGCGCGTTGACCCGGTGACCGATGTCGTCCACGGCAAGAAGATCGTGGACCCCTATCGCTGGCTCGAGGACCAGGACTCGCCGGAAACCCGCGCGTGGATCGACGCGCAGATGAAACACACGCGCGCATACCTGGACAAGATCCCGGGCCGCAAGGGACTTGCAAAGCGCATCGAGTCGCTCATGCGCAGCGACACACTCTCCCCGCCGATCAAGCGCGGCGTGCGCACGTTCATCATGCGGCGCTCCGCGCAACAGGACTACCCCGTCCTGGTCCTGCGCGACGCAACCGGAGCTGAAACGCAACTGATCGACTTCAACCGTTTTAGCGAAGAGAAAGAGGTCACCGGCTTCGTGATGAGTTACGGAGTGACGGGCAACGTGCTGGCGATCGCATCGAAGAAGGGCGGGGAAGACGAAGTCAGCGTGCGGTTCTTTGATGTCGCGAAGCGGCAGTACAGGCCGTTCACACTCCCGCGCGCGCGGTACATGGGCGTGAACGTCGCGCCCGACGATCGCGGAGTCTACTACGGAACGGGACCGGGCTATAACCCCGGAATCTGGTATCGCGCCTTCGATGCCTCCGCTCCTGCGCTGCTTTTCAATGAAGGGCTGGGACCGAAGCAACTGGCCGGCTGCAATGTCTCGCGCGACGGGCGCTGGCTGGTGGTCAGCGTCGCGCACGGCGTGCCCGCGGAACGCACCGATATCTATGTGAAGAACATCGAGAAAGATGGGCCGCTGGCGCCTGTCATCCATGGCATCCGCGGGCGATTCGGCGGTGTGGTCGCCAAAGGCGCCGACATGTTCATCGTGCAAACCAACTGGAATGCGAAAAACGGGCGGATTCTCGCCATCGATCTCAACAATCCGGCGCAGGACAATTGGCGCGAGATCGTGCCGGAGTCGCAGAACCCCATTCGCGACTGGTCCGCCGCGGCGGGGCGCATCTACGTCTCCTACATCGAGAACGTCATCAGCCGCGTGCGCATCTTTTCGCCGCAGGGCAAGCCCTCCGGCGAAGTGAAACTTCCAGGCATCGGTTCCGCCGGGCCTCCTTCCGGCGAGTGGGACGAGAATGAGCTCTACTACAATTTCTCTTCGTTCACCGAACAGGGGACGACCTACCGCTACGATGCGCGGACCGGCAAGCCGACGCTCTATCACCGCCCCAAGCTGGGCGTGGATACAACGCAGCTTGAGTCGAGGCAAGTCTGGTTCACGTCCAAGGACGGCACGCGCGTGCCGATGTTTCTCGTTCACAAAAAGGGCATTGCGCTGGATGGCAACCGGCCCGTGTACCTAACCGGCTACGGCGGCTTCAACCTCAGTCAAACTCCCGGCTTCAACGAGACTGCCGTGCTGTGGGCTTCCATTGGAGGGGTCTTCGCGCTGCCGAATCTGCGCGGCGGCGGCGAGTTCGGCGAAAAGTGGCACGAGGCCGGCATGTTCGAGCGCAAGCAGAACGTGTTCGACGATTTCATCGCCGCCGCGGAGTGGCTCATCGCCAGCAAGTACACGCGGCCGGACAAAATCGCGATCGCCGGCGGATCGAACGGCGGATTGCTGGTCGGCGCGGCGCTGACGCAGCGGCCCGAGCTGTTCGGCGCGGTGATGTGCGGAGTCCCGCTGCTCGATATGGTGCGCTATCACTTGTTCAAGGTGGCGCGCTGGTGGACGACGGAATACGGGTCATCGGAAGACCCGCAGTTGTTCCCCCACATCCTCGCCTACTCGCCGTATCACAACGTCAAGAAGGGCGTGAAGTACCCCGCGGTCCTTTTCATGTCCGGCGACTCTGATACGCGCGTGGACCCGCTGCATGCGCGCAAGATGGCCGCGCTGCTGCAAGCGTCCACCGGCTCCGGCAAGCCGGTTCTGCTGCACTATGAAACCGTGGCGGGACATAGCGGCATGCAAACGATCGCCAAGCGCGTGGAGCTGGCCGCCGACCGCCTTTCGTTTTTGCTCCACGAGATCGGGGAGCCTCTGCCGCAGTAGCAAGTGCGCCGCTCGCCGCCGTAGAAGGGCGGTCTTGAGGCATCGGCCATCGCCGAGGTAGAGCTTCATTGCGGGCTCCTCCGGCGGGGACACTCCGGGGAGCTGCTGAGCGGTGCGGCCCAGGCTATGTTCAACAGATTCCGCAATGGGTGCGAACGCGGAGACGTCATCGGCGCGCCATACGATGCAGAAGTCTGAAATGCCGCTCGCGACATCGCGCAGCGCGCATGGTCGGCGCAGCCTCCGTTTCCGATCCGTCGTCTCGATGTGATCCGCCTCGCCTCGGGGCAGTTCAACCGTTGCGTTGAGATCGTCGCGGCGGACAGGAGGCCGAGAGGTCTCGAGCGACCGATCGGACTCCCCGCGGGGCCCGTTCACCTCAGCCGGTAGGCGAACACGCCCTTCTCGCAGCGCACGCCCGCGGCGCCCGCCGCCTGGCGGCCCAGCTCGCGGCCGTCCTCGCTTATGGCGACTGCTTCTTTCACTGCGAGTCCCGGCCAATCGATCCGCGCGTTAAACGTTCCGCTGTCCGGCAGCGGCACCAGCACCACCTCGCCGCCGCCGCGCGTGATCCGGAAGCCATCACCTCCGCGTTCGTTGCGATACCAGGCGTCGGCCGATCTCGACCACTCCACGCCGCGTTCAATCGCGGCTTCGAGCTTGCCGTCAGCGGAGCGCGCATAGAAGCCGTATTGTGGCAGCGCGCGACCCTCCACAATCCACTCCGCAGCCCCGCGGTTCACCCACACCGCCGTGCCGTTGCCCCAGATCACCTTCTGGCGATGCATGTCGCCGCCGGCGAACTCCACCGCTTCGATCTGCTGCATCGCGAGGTTGCGCATCAGCGGATCGGTGAGCCAGTACTTGCGCACGACATCGCGGCTGAAGGCGTCGGCGACCATCACGGGGTGGCCGGTGAGCACTTCGGTGGAGATGTAATCGTCGCTGTAGATGCCGTGCTCGCGCGCGCCGAGACCCGCTTCGTAACGCCCCGGATAGCCCGCCCCATGTTGAATGATGCGGTCGTGATGCGCCATGTCAAACCACGGCACGCGCTCCGCGTCGTCGCAGGCGACGCGCCACACGAACCCGCTCCCCTCCTTGTCCACGCGCAGGTGCTGCGTCTGCACGCCGTCGAGCCAGCCGATCAACTGGTCGTGGCCCGCTTCGGATATCTGCGGCGCGTCGTTGCCGAGGAAGCCGCGAATCCAGGCGAAGCTCTCCCCCCACGCCTTTCGCGTGAAGCCGCGGTCGACGAACTTGCCTTCCTTCGTCCAGTAGTCGTACGGTCCCATCGACGCCCAGACGTCGATGAAATACGAAGTCGGATTCAGCCCATCCCTGATCAGCCGCAGGTTGCGTTCGAGGAACGGGCTGATGCGGTCCGCACGCGCACGGTAGGACTGCGCTTCACGCGCTCGGTGGAACCATGCGCGATACGGCGTCCCATCCTGCCGGAAAACGATGTTGTCATAGCTGAAGCCATCGTGATCGGGATAGTAGTCGATGTAGTTGTCGTGGGGCGCGAAATAAACGCCGGCCTTCCTGCACGTCTCGATCAACTGTTTGAACTCCTCGAACGTGCCGCCCTCTGGATTCGGCGGATAGATGTCGGGCAGCCGGTAGTCGTAGCCCCAGCGCTGCCAACTGTGCCAGACCACGGCGGAGTTCGTGAGTCCGTAACGGAAGGCCCGCTCGAGGTCTCGCGCCGCCGGCCCGTACTTTTTGCCGAAGCCCCAAAGGTCGAACACGAATCGCCCCGCGAGCTTCGGCGCTCCCGCGCTCGCCGACATGCCGTTCGTTTCGCGCCACGCCTTCGCCGCGGCCCACACGTCGCGCGCGGGAATGAACGACATCGTCTGCGCATGCGCCGTGTTCAGGCTGGCGATGCGCGATTCGCGGCTGATGTCGAGGCGGTTGGGACTCACGTCCACCGCCTGCACCAGCGCAGTACCGTTGGCCCACTCGAGACCGATGAACGACGTGGCAAGCTGGTGGCCGCCGAATCCGAGGCGCAGCTCGCGGGGATTCTCCATCACGTTCCCCGGGCCCGCGTAGATGCGCTTGGGCTGCTCGCGCCACGGGCCCGCGGTCAGCTCTTCGATGTAGATGGCGAGCCATGGCCGCGGCGGCGGCGTGTTCTCCAGCCAGAACCTGAACAGCAGCGCCGGGCCCTCCGGCCAAGCTTCGCTCACGAGGTCGAAATCGCCCGCCCACGTCCGGTAGCGATTTCGCACTCGCAGGCGCGTCCCCGCCTTCTCCTCGGTGACGCTGAGCAGCACGCTCGAAGAGCGCGCGTCGTCCAGACGGTCGCCCAGCACCTGCGCGCGGAAGCCGCGGAACGACGCTCCGCCGACTTCGACTTCAGCGTCCATGATGCCGCGCGATCCCAACGCGATGCGGGAGAAGTCGCCGATGGCGCGCCAGGCGCCGTGCTGCTCTTTGCGCGGAGGGCCCGCAATCAACGTCGGCTGGGCGATGAACAGCGCGCCGCTGCCTGAATCGCCTTCGATGCGCAGCACCACCTGCTGTCCCGCCCACGCGCTCAAATCGACGCGGCTCTGCGCTCCGGCGGCCGCCGATTCAGCCAAGGTCTTCTCTTCGCCGCCCGCGAAAGGCCGGCACTTCACCCGCACTTTCGCCGCGCCGAGGTATCCGGTCCGCGGCGCGCCGCTGTACTCAAACGCGAGCGGCGTGGCTTTCGGCAGCGCCAGCGGGAACTCCACGGCCGCCTGCTCCACGACTTCGCCGCGCGACGGGAGCCGTTCTCCGAGCCGCATCTCGATGCCGTCCCTCACCACCTGGACGACCGGCATCACCGGCGCGCTCTCCTGCTGCGAGGCGCCCAGCGCGGCGCTCCGGACGACGCGTGCGAACTCGCGTTTGACGGGCAGGCGCCACAGCCCGACCGCACCCTCGCCGCCCACCGGGACCGGCTTCCAGTCCCACTGTGGCGCCGTGCGCGGCGGGTCGGGGAACGCCGTCTCGAGGATCATGATCGGATGCGCTGTGAGCTTCCTGCCCTCGTGCTCGAAGTCAACGTAGGCGTGAAAGGGATAGTGAGCGTTGTACGTACCCGCTCCCGGCGTCGCGCGAAACTCGACGCGCGTCCGGCCGTTGGCCGCAACGCGGAAGGGCTGCGGGGCCGCGGGCTCCACGGTCCACGTGTCGATCACGGCGAGACGCACGGTTCCACTGATTTCGCGAGCCGCCGAGTTTGTGATCACGACCTCGACCGGCGCGGCCACGCCGGTCTGCGTGATCTTCATCAAGCCCCCCGCGCCGTAGGAGCCGATGGACGGCTCCATGAGCCGGGCGGTGATCGGGCCGGCGGTGTCCACAGGCGGGTTGTAGGCGAAGGCGGTTGTCAGGACGATCAAGGTTAGGGAAAGGGGCTTCATTCGAGAACTCCAAGACACAGCCAAAACACAGCCTATCCAGAAAGTGGGCGAACAACCCCAATGCTTTCAACTAGGGCCGCCTCCGCCGACTTTCGGGCGCATTGATTCGCGGCACGGGCCGCGTGATGTGGCTGCAGGCTATGTTACTTCCACAGCCTGAAGGCTATGTTACTCTTCAACCACGGAGGGGCGACCATGGGAAAGTCGGCCTGGATCGAGTCCCCGGACGTGCGTTCGACCCGCACGCACGAAACCTCTGTTTGGATCGCGGCGCCGGTGGAGGAAGTCTGGCGCGCGCTCACTGAACCCGCGGAGATGGAGCGCTGGTTTGCGCCTTCGATAACCGTCGAGCCCGGTCCTGGCGGATTCGTGCTCGCGGACTGGGCTCCGGGCCTCGCATGGCGCACGTCGATCGAGATCTGGGACTCCGGAAGTCAACTCCGTCTTGCTGAAACGCGCGACCGCGTGATGACATCGGCGCCTGTCGATCTGCCGCTGACGCCGTGCGTGCTGGTGCAGGACTACACTCTCGAAGCCGGCGATGGCGGTACGCGACTGAGGCTCCTGCATTCGGGCTTCGGCGCTTCGCCCGATTGGGATTCGGAGTATTACGGCACGCTTGGGGGTTGGGCCTCGTGTTTTCTGCGTCTCAAGCATGGCCTGGAGAGGCGCCGCGGCGAGAGCGTGCGCAACATCATCCTGACCGCGCAGTGTCCCGGTGTGAGCATATCGCGGGCGCTGGAGATGCTCGAAGCTGAAATCCCGCGCCCCTTCCGGATGCAGCTCTGCGCGCATTCACACATCCATGGCTACTGGCCGGAGTGGAACGATTCCTGCCTTACGCTGAGCGTGCAGGCGACGACCACCGGCGCGGTTGCTTATGTCGAGATGCTGCTGTACTCGCTGCCTGCCGGGACAGCGGAGCAGATCCAGGAAAACTGGCGCGCTGCGCTCGCGCGCCTCTTCCCCACTCCATCGTGAGCCCGGCGGCCCGCGCCTACCAGTTCACCTTCGCGCCCAGTTGGATGTAGCGCGGAGATCCAATTCCCGAGATCTGTCCGAATGCGCGGTTGCCGAGCTGGGTGTTGATGTCCTGGAGGTTGAAGTGGTTCAGGACGTTGAACACCTCGAGGCGAAGCTGCGCCGACACGGTCTCGACGATGCGGATGTTCTTGAAGGCGAATCCGCCGAGGTCGATGGTGCCGGGGCCGCGAACCACCCACTTGCCGGCGTTGCCGTAGGTGAAGTCCTTCGGGCGGGCGAAAGCTTCAGTGCGGAAATAGCGGAACAGTGAGCGCTCCTCGGGCGGCAAATACCACTCGCCAACGACGTCCGGCCGCGACGCGATCTGGCGCGGCGCGCCCGTCATGCTCGGCGCATACAGCCTGCCCGTGTTCATCGTCCAAAGTCCCGACACGTTCCAACCGCCGAGGATGCGGCCGAGCCAACCCTTCTGCGACTTGAACCACGGACTCTCCCAGGTGTGCTGGAGCACGAGGTTGTGCCGCCGGCTTTCCTCGAGCTCCGAACGCTCCGCGCGTATGTTCAGCGGGTCCTGGACGCCGCCCGCGACGCCCTCCTGCCCGTAGCCGATGATCTTGCCCAGCGTGTAGGCGACGCTGAACGTCACCTGGCCGGTGCGCTTGCGCGCGGCGAGCTGCAACGAGTTGTAACTCGAGGTCGCCGACGGCTCCACCAGGTTGATGCCCCCCAGTCCGCGATACGGCAGGAACCTGCGCGTATCGACGCCCTGGTTGGCCGCGATCACTTCCGGCAGCAGGAAGTTCAGCGGGCGCGCGAAGGAGAGATGCCGCCCGCTGTTGCCCACGTAACTCACATCCAGAATGGTCTGCCACGGCAGCCGCTGCTGAACGCCGAAGCTGTAGTTGTACACGTTCGGAATCTTGTATTCGGCCGGAAGCGAACCGGCGTCGATCGGGAATCGCGTCGTGATCGGGATGCCGCTTCCCGGATTGTCGGCGAAACCGTTGGTGATCGTGGACGCCTGAACCAGCGGCTGCCTTGCGCCGAGGTACCAGCCCGAGTACGCAATTCCCTGTACTCCATGGAACACGCCGAACCCTCCGCGCAACGCCGTGTTGCCGTTGCCGAAGACGTCCCACGCGAAACTCAGGCGTGGCTGGAGGTTGTTTTTCCGCAGTGGATTGAAGCCGCGAGGCACGCCGCGGAACAGCGCGGTGATGGCGGGATCGGTAACCTCGGGGATGCGTCCCTTCGCGCTATCCGGCCAACCGCCGCCCGGCAGCACAAGGCCGTTATAGACGTCGCCTGTGCCCGGCACAATGGCGCCGTTCGCAGCCACCTGGGGCGCTTTCGCCGGATCCCAGAAGCGCTGCATGAACGCCACCAGGTTGTTGTCGCGCGCGTACCAGGGAGAGATGAACGACCAGCGGATGCCGTATTCGAGCGACAACCGGCGCGCCACCTTCCAACTGTCCTGCACGTAGAATTCGCGCGTGTAGCTCTTGTAGATCGTCTGCACCGGAGAGCTGCCCTCGCTGTAGGCGTCGAAGTTGCCCAGCAGCGCGTTGGCCCAGGGGTTCAGCGAGTTCTTCGGGTTCGCCGAGGAGTTGCCGAACGAGAACGAGCCGTTGTCATTGGCCTCGTTCAGCTCGTTCATGTTCATCCATTCCCAATAGAAGCCCGCCTTCAGCGTGTGCGCGCTCATGATGCGCGTGTAGTTGTCTTTCAGGATGAACGTGGGTGTGCGCGCGTAGTTCGGCTTGCCGGAACCGCTGATGCCTTGCAGTCCGGTGATGCCCACTCCGGGAATGCGGTCGAAGCGATTGCCGGGGTAGAGTTCGGGAAAATTGACGCCGTACTTGTCGCGGCGGTAGCCGTCACCCAACAACCGGAAGTCTTCGCGGTAGTCCGAATAGCCGTAGCTCAACTCGTTCACCGATGTTGCGCCGAATGCCGAGTTGAGAGCCAGGACGAAGTTGTTTCCACGCCGGTCTCGATAGACCTGGAACAGCGGGATGTTGTTCCCCGTGTTGTCGAACCACGAGGTAAAGTCCTGCTGGCTGGTCAGCCCGCGGAACGTGAGCTGCCACCGCTGGCTCAGGGTGTAGTCGACGCGGTAGAGCAGATCCTGGCTTTCGGTCGGCTGAGGCCGGAACGCATAGTAGTTGCCGCCCGGCCCGGGAAAGTTCGGATCCGGGTAGAGCTTCTGCAACCCCCGGCCTAACGCGCTGATGCGGGACTCCGGAATGATCGCGTTGGGGAAGGGGAGTCCGTTGTCAGCATCGATAGGCTTCACCGCGCTGGCGCTGAAGTTTCCGCTGCGCTCGAGCGTGGTGGGAACCTGGGACAGTTTCTGGTTCGAGCCGGAATTCCAGCGCCGCTCCAGGCCCGTGAAGAAGAACAACTTGTCCTTCTCCGTGTTCCACTTGCGTGGGATCCAGACGGGTCCCCCGATTGCATAGCCATAATTGTGGTAGCGGATGCGGGGCTTGGCCGAGCAACCGGGAATGTAGGGACAGGCCGCGAACGCCTCGCTGAAGTAAAACTCGTACGCCGACCCGTGAAAGTCGCGCGTCCCGCGGCGCGTGATGAAGTTGATCTGCGCCCCCGTGGTGCGGCCGAACTCGGGCGCGTAGTGAGTCGTGTGGACCTTCACCTCTTCGATGAAATCCACGCCGAGGATATTGTTCACCTGCACGCCGTCGCGCACGCGGGAGTTGTTGACGCCGTCCAGGGTCATGAAGTTGGTGTCCTTGCGCTGGCCGTTGATCTGGAGCCCGCCCATCGAGTAGCTCGTCGCGCGGAAGTCGCTCAGGAAGTTGCCGTAGCGCGAGACGATGCCCGGCAGGATGCCCAGCGAGTAGAATGGATTGCGGCCGGCGAGCGCGTAGTTCTGCAATTGCTTGCCCGTGATCAATCGCGCGACTTCGCCGTGGCTGGTCTCGATGGGCGGCGCCTCGGCCGTCACCTCGACGCGCTCGGTCAGCGCCCCGACCTCTAGTTGCAGCTTCAGGCTCAGGACCTGATCGCTCTCCAATTGCACGCCCGTGCGGCTGAGCGTTTTGAAGCCGGTCGCCGCGACCGTCACTTCGTATGCCCCGGGCGGCAACCCGGCAATCGTGAAGAAGCCCGTGTCGCCCGAAACCGCCTCCTTCGACATCCCGATGGCGGGGGCTTTCACAACCACCTTCGCGGCGGGCACAACCGAACCCGTCGCATCCACAATCTCTCCGTTGATTGTTCCGCGGTTCTGCCCGTAGACCAGGCAACCCAGAACCGCGATTGCCAGCGCCAGCTTGCGAAACATACCTAACCTCCCCCCGAAGAGCGGCCGTCCGCCCTGCGGGAAACTGAACGCAATTCTCGCTGGGAAACAGTATAAAGCAAAAACTGAAACAGGTGGTGCGGAAATCGCAACTCAGGCGCGGGCCGCGGCGGCCGCCATGCGCAGCGGCTCGCCGCACACGATCACCAGCCCCGACTCGGTGACCACGTGCCCCGCGCGCAGGTCCTCCTCCAGGTCCCAGCCGATCACCGTGTTCGGCGGGATCTTCACGTTGAAATTGATGATCGCCCTGCGAATCCGGCTGGAGCGCCCGACATCGACGTTGTGAAACATGATGGACTCTTCGATATGGCAGTGACTGTTCACCCTGACTCCCGGCGAGAGAACGCTGCTGACGACACGCCCGCCGGAGATGATGCACCCGTGCGAAACGAGCGAATCGAGCGCGATGCCCATGCGCCGGCCCTCATCGGCGAACACGAACTTCGCGGGAGGGTGGCGCGTCGGCCCGGTGCGGATCGGCCACTGCTGGTCGTAGAGATTGAACACCGGCGTCACCGCGACGAGGTCCATGTTGGCTTCGTAATAGGAGTCCAGCGTCCCCACGTCGCGCCAGTAGCGCACTGCTTTCTTGTTCTCGTCGATGAAATCGTAGGCCACAACGCGCTTCCGCCCGGCCAGCTTCGGCAGGACGTCCTTGCCGAAGTCGTGCGACGACTCGGCATCGTCCGCATCTTCCATCAGCGCTTCGAGCAACACCCGGGTGGAGAAGAGGTAGATTCCCATCGAGGCGCTGCAACACTGCGGATTGAAGTAGGAGCGCATCGGCTGCCCGTGATTCGGCTTCTCCTCAAAGCCGAGGATCTCGTAACGCTCGTTCATCTCCACGATGCCGTACCTGCCGGCCTCTTCGGGGGCGACCTGAGTGGTCGCCAGCGTTACATCCGCGCCCTGCTCAATGTGCCACTCCAGCATGTGGCCATAGTTCATCTTGTAGACGTGATCGGCCGAAAGGATCAGCGTATGGGGCAGGCCTTCGTCGATGATGCTTTGGATGTTCTGGTACACTGCGTCCGCCGTGCCCAGGTACCAGGTGTCGCGCATGCGGCGAGTAGGCGGCATCGCTTCGATGAACTGGTCCAGTTCGGGCGGCAGGATGTTCCAGGCTTCGCGGATATGCCGGTTCAAGCTCAACGCTTTGTGCTGCGTCAAAACGTAAACCCGCGTGAGGCCGGAGTTGATGCAATTGGACAGCGTGATGTCAATCAGCCGGTAGTTGCCCCCGAAGGGCATCATCGGCTTGGCGTGCTCGCTGGTGAGCGGCGCCAGCCGCTCCCCCGCGCCGCCGGCCAGCAGGATCGCTAGTACCCGCTGCACAGCCTTCAGTCTCCTCCCGCCTCAGTCCGCCGCAATCTCTTCCTGATTGCCGCCCATCTCTCCGGCTCTCTCTTCCGCTTCCTGACAGGCTATGCAAAGCGCGGCCCAGGGAACCACCTCCAGCCGCTTCGGCCGGATGCGGTTGCCGCACCGGACGCACTCGCCGTACGTCCCCTCATCGATGCGCAGAAGGGCGTCTTCCACCTGCCGCAGGAGGGCCGATAGTTCATCCGCTTGCGCCACCGCCAATTCCCTCTCCATCCGGCTCATCAGCCGCTCAATCTCATCCCCGGTCGCGTCGATTTCCAGGCGCTCGCGGATGTCGCGAAGCTTCGCCGCGATGTCCAATCGTCTCGATTCCAGTTCTTGCCTGAAAAGGCGGTGCAGTTCTTGGGCCATGGCTTTCTCCGAAGAGGAGGTCCACACCCATTCTGCTGGCAAAAAGCTCCCCTGCCAAGCCCATTTTCGATCATGCTGCGTGAAATTCCCGGGACGGTGCGGGCTGAGGTCACGCGCTGGCTGCGGCTGCCCGATCGGCCGTCGCCGCGCTCCCGGAGACATGGGACGCCCTGACCGCGGGCTTACGCCTCAAAGCCATCTCGATCCTGTTCCACCAACTCTGCCACGCAACCGTTCCCACTTCGAATACTTCGTCGGGGTCGAACGGCATCAACAGCATGTCGTAAGCGCCGAGGTTCAGAACCTCGCCCCAGAGCCTCTCGTCGCTCTTCCTCGACGAAACGATCAAATTCGGCCTGTAGGGCAACCGCGCCGTTTCTCCGAGCAATTGCTTCCAATCGCCGTCAGGCAATTGCTCGTCTGCAATGACCACCCCGAGAGGGTGGTTTTTGAGATACTCCACCGCTTGCTGGCAGGTCTGGACGCTGTGCACGCACCATCGTGAGCGCGTCTCGACGATGTTAGCCAGGCTGCGGTATTCATCCTGTGAACTCGAGACCAGAAGCACTTCCACGCGTTTCGGAATTGCGATCGTCGAAGGGGAACCCATTGCACACCTCCCCACAGCATGCAGTTCCGGAGTGCTTGACCTCCGTTACCTCGTCTCCGGGACTCCCTTCATATCCCGGATCGAGGGCGAAAAATTCCCGCGGCCGCGTGCCGCGAGAACACCCCCACACGCGCTGGACCAACCTGACCCCCGCCGCTACCCTCTTTATACGCCTCCTTCGCCTCCACGACAATCCCCCCGAGAGGGTATTTTAACGATGGGCGATCTCACGGCCCCGGTCCGCGAGCGATAGCCTGCAAACCAACACTGTCGCCAGCAGCGGGATCACGCTTCCTGCCACCAGAACGGGCCCGAACGACAACCTGTCGGAGACCCTGCCGATCAGGTAGGTGGACAGCACGGTCCCCAATCCGGCGCCTGTTCCGCTCAGTCCGCTCACCGACGCGACGCGCGAGCTTTCATAGAGATCCGATGGCAGCGTCAGCGCCATGGTGGACCACGCCGCGTAGGAAAACGTGGCGATCGCAAAAAGCATGACCAGCACCCACAAATTGCTGGTGAACGCGGCCCAGCCGAGACTCGTCATCGCCACGCCGCAGACAATGATCACGGCTCGCCGTGCTTTGCGGACGCTCCAGCCCGCATTGATGAGCCTGCTGGACGTTCCCCCGCCGGCGAAATTGCCAAGCTCGGCCGCAAGGAACGGCAGCCAGAACGCGAACAGCGCCGTCTCCAGCTTGAATCCCTTCGACACCAGGTAGATTGCGAACCAGTCGGTGATGAAGAACCAGACCGGGTCCGTCAAGGACCGGCCGAGGACGATCCCCCACGTCTCGCGCATACCCAGCAGCCCTTTCCACGACGAAGGCCCCGTCATCTCTCCCGGCGTCCCCCGCCCCGCGAGGATCATCCCCTTCTCCGCAGGACCGAGATTGGGGTGCGTTTCGGGCGGATGGTAAAGCCTGCGCCAAAGGAGCACCCAAATCAGCCCCAGGCTGCCCGTGATCAGGAAGACGGGTCTCCAGCTTCCGGTTGTCTGGTGCAGCCACAGCACAAGCACCGGCGCCACCGCCGCGCCCACCGCCGATCCGCTGTCGAATAACGCCACCGCCCAGCCGCGCTCCTGGCGCGGGAACCACTCCGAGACAGCCTTCGTCGCACCGGGCCAGTTGGCCGCTTCCCCGGTTCCCAACAAAAAGCGGAACAGAGCGAAACTCTTCAGCCCGCCGGCCAGCGACGTCAGCATCGCCGCGCAGGAATACCACAGCACCGCGAGTGTCAACCCAGTGCGCGTCCCCAGCCAGTCCAGCATCCGCCCCGTAATCATCTGCATCACCGCGTACGCAAGGCGGAATGCGATCAGCACCCAGGCGAAGTCGGAATTGTTCCAGTTGAATTCGATCTTGAGCGTAGGGCCGAGAACGCTGAGCGTTTGCCGGTCGATGTAATTGATGACGGTGGAGGCGAACAGCATCCCGCCGATCCACCAGCGGAGCCGCGGGATGATGGTGGGGCCGGGCATGTCGAATTCTGGATTATATTCCGATTCGCCGGGCCTCGCTTCCCGGCCGCCAGACAAAATCCTTTGAAATCAGTTAAACAAACTTGTCGCGCGCGGCGTCTAAGACTACGGCAGCACGCCGAATGAGGATGAGAATCGCGGGCACCGCCCAAGCCGCCGCCGGGTGGTTTTTCGTCTTGAGTTGCGCCGGGTGCAGGAGCGCTGCGACGGATGTCGGCGGCCGCAAGGAAGCGCCGCCCGCTCAATGGCGCGACCTCGGAACGCCGGAAAAGCCGGTGCTCCGGGTCACCGGAATCACGCAGGCGCAGCAGGCCGTCTCCATCCGCGTTCCGCAGATCAGCGCGCGGGAAAGCCGCCTCACTCTAGTCCGGTTGATCCCCAATGGATCGAACGTGAAGGCCGGCGATATCGTCGCCGAATTCGATCGCACCCAGTTCATGGACGAGGCCATCGAGGCGGAGGCCAGGATGAACGACCTCGGCCACCAGTGGGAGGAAAAGCGCGCCCAGACACGCAGCGATTCGGCCAAGCGCACCGCCCAGATCAAGGAAGCCGAAGCTGCTCTGAACAAGGCCCTCCTCCAGTTGCGGCGCGGTCCCGTGATCAGCGAAATCGACCGCCTGAAGAATGAAGATCGGGCCGCCAGCTCGCGCGCGCAGTTGGAAAGTTACAGGAAGTCCGATGCGTTCCGCCGCAAGGCGGAAGAGGCCGCGATCCGCGTCCTCGAGTTGAAGCAGCTTCGCCAGAAGGTAACCCTGGAGCGGCTCCGCAATAACATGGAAAAGCTGGTGGTCCGCGCGCCGCACGACGGAATGGTGGCGATCGAGAACATCTGGCGCTCCGGCTCCATGGGGCCGCCGCAGGAGGGCGACCAGTTGTGGCCCGGCCAACCCGTGCTGCGAGTCTTCGATCCCTCGAAGATGGTGGTGCTGGCGACGGTCAACGAGCCGGATGTCGTGTGGCTCTCCAAGGCGGCTCGCGCCAGGCTGTATCTGGACGCCTACCCCGGCGCCGAGTTCGACGCCGAGCTCGAATTCGCCGGCCCGGTTGCGACCGCGGCGCTGGATGGCCCGCTGCGGGCGTTCGCGGCGCGTTTCCGCGTCCTGTCGCACGACCGGCGGCTGCTGCCCGATCTTTCCGCTGCGCTTGAGCTGCCGCGCGGAACGGAAGCCGCCCGGTGACCCGCGCGCGCACCGCCCGCTGGCTGCTTGCGGCCTTCATCGTTGCGGCCGCCGGAGCGGGCGCGTTTTGGTTGCGGCAGGCCGGCGTCGGGACCGGCGCCAGTTTCCCCACCGCCGAAGCCCGCAGGGGCGAGTTCCTCGTCATTGCCGCCTGCCGCGGCGAGCTCGCGGCGGGCCGGTCCGTGCAGTTGACTGCGCCGCTCAACGTGCCCGACCTGCGCATCGTCTGGACCGTCCAGCCGGGCGCCTCGGTGAAAGCCGGAGATCCCATCGTGCGCTTCGACGCCAGTTCCGCGCAGCGCCAGTTGCAGGAGAAAGAGGCCGCGCTGCGCCAATCGCAGGCCCAACTGGAGGAGGCGACCGCTCAGAGCCGGATCGCGATCGAGCAGAGCCGCCTCGAGCTCGCCAGGCTGCGCACGGCCGCCGAGCGCGCCCGGCTGGAGGCCTCCAAGGGCGAGATCCTCAGCGCGCTCGTGGCCGAGGAGAAGCACATCGACTACGGGCTCGCCCGCGAGAAGCTGAAGGTCCAGGAGGCCGCCGACGCGCTCACCCGCACGCAAAACGAATCGAAAATCTCTTCAATTCGCAGCCAGGTCGAAAAGAATCAAGCGGAAGTCGACCTGACTAATAAACGATTATCTCAAATGGAGTTGCGATCTCCATCGAATGGCGTCGTCAATTTCATGATGAATTACTCTCAGGGCTGGATGAATGCGAAACCCTTCAAAGTGGGCGACAGCGCCTGGCCCGGAAGCGCCATCGCCGAGATCCCCGACCTCTCGAGCCTGAGCATGAAAGCCAGGGTCGAAGAGACGGACCGCGGGCGAATCCGTCCCGGACAGGAAGCGCGCGTCCACCTCGATCCCTTTCCGGAAAAAGTCTTTCCCGCCACGCTGGAAACGATCTCCGCGCTGGCCGAACAGGGTTTCGAGTGGCCGCCCGCCCGCAATTTCCGCGCCTTCGCGCGATTCCATGAAATCGATCCGCGGCTGCGGCCCGCCATGAACGGGCGGCTGGACATCATCGTCGACCGCCTGCCGGACGCCGTCAGCGTTCCGGCCAAGGCCGTCTTCGCGCGCGACGGCCGCCCCGTCGTTCTTGTCCCCTCGGCGGAAGGACTGAAGCCGGTCAGGGTCGAGGTGCTGGCGCGCAATCCCGACGAGGTCGCCGTACGGGGAATCGAAGGCGGAACCCGGGTCGCCCTTGTTGAACCTGGGAAAGCCGAGCCAGGCAAGGAAGAGAAGAAGAAATGAGCCGCGCCGCGAAAATCCTCCTCTCCCTCGCCGCGCTGCTGGCCGCGGCCGGCGCGTGGGCCGGCTTCCGCTTCCTCGACCAGTGGCAGGCCGCGGAAACGGCCGATCTCCCCACCACCCGCGTCCGCCGGGGCGCTGTCACGTTCACCGTTACGGCGACGGGTTCGCTTCAAGGCGGCAACTCGAAGATGCTTGTCGCCCCCATGACTGGCGCCTCCCAGTTGACCGTCACCTCTCTGCGCAAGCCGGGCGAACTGGTCGAGGAAGGCGACGTGGTCGTGGAGTTCGACACCACGGAGGAGAACTACAAACTGCGCGAGGCCGAAGCCGATCTCGCCGAAGCCGAGCAGCTCGTCATCCAGGCCGCCAACGAAGCGCAGGCCAAGGTCGAGGAGCTCGCCAACGAGCTGATCCAGGCGCGCTCGGAGGTCCGCCAGGCCGAGCTTGAATGCAAGCGGAACGAGCTCCGGTCGCGTATCGAAGCCGAGCAGAACAACCTCACGCTCGCCGATGCGCAAGAGCGGTTCGCCACTCTGGAGCGCGACCACCCCTCTCGCAGAGCGGCGGCCACAGCGGGCGTCGCTATCCAGGATGCGGGCCGGAAGAAGTCCGAGATGCAGTCCGCGACGGCCAAGAGGAACATCGAGATGATGACGCTCAAAGCCCCCGCCCGCGGCTATGTCAACATCGAGCGGAACACCAACACGAACTTCTTTTACACGGGCATGCAGCTCCCGATGTTCCAGGTGGGCGACCAGGTGCGCGCGGGCATGGCCGTCGCCCAGATTCCGGATATGTCCAACTGGGAAGTCTCCGCGGAGATCGACGAAACCGACCGCGGCCACCTGGCGCCGGGCCAAAGCGCGTCGGTTCGCGTCATTGCGCTGCCGGGACGCGAGTTTCCCGCGCGAATTGTGAACCTGGGCGGCACGACAGGACCTCCGTGGAACCGGCGTTTCGAGTGCCGCCTGAAGCTCGAACAGGACGCTGAGGATCTTCGCCCAGGCATGAGCGTACGCATCGTCATCACCACCGAAACGATGAAGGATGCGCTCTCGATCCCCACCCAGGCGCTCTTCGAGAGCGATGGGAAGAGGTTTGTTTACCTGCTCGCGGGCGCCGCGCCGGCCAGGCGCGACGTCACGCTGGTGAGGCGCAGCGAGAGCGTGGCGGTGATCGAAGGGCTCAAGGAAGGCGACATCGTAGCCCTCGCCAGTCCGGACCAGGGCGCCGGCCCCGCTCAGTCCAGGCGTCCCGCGGCCGCTGGCGCCGCGAAGGCGGTCGTGAAATGAAGGCCGCTCCGCGCACGCTGTTCTTCGATTTCGCCGAAGCGGCGGCGAATCTCCACGCGCAGAAGACGCGTTCGTTTCTCACGGCTCTGGGTATTGTGTTCGGCGTCGGCAGCGTCATCGGGATGCTCTCGATCGGCGCGGGGGCGCGCGAAGAATCGCTGCGCTTCATCGAACAGCTCGGCGTTCGCAACATATTGGTCGACTCGATTCCCGCCACCACCCGCGAGGAACTTCAGCAGCGGCGCCGCATATCGCCCGGCCTCACGGAACGCGATGTCCGCGTGCTGGAGGCGAACGTCGAGGGCCTGGAGACTCTCTCCCCGCGCCGCGCGCTGTATCCCGCGCGCGTCTTGCCGAAGCCGGCCGGAGCGACGCCGATCCTGGTCGGCATCCGTCCGCCGTTCTCGGTCATCCACTCGCTGCGCGCGCTCGAAGGCCGTCTGCTGGAAAAAGCCGACGACGACGCCAGCGCCGCGGTGTGCGTTCTCGGCCAGACCGCCAAGATCAACCTGCTCGGCTACGGGCTCGCGGTCGGCAAGCAGATCAAAGTGAACGATACGTGGCTCCAGGTCGCCGGCGTGCTCGCCGAGCAGATCGCCGATGCTGGCGGCAGCCCGGGGCGGGCGCAGGATCGCAACAACGCCATTTTCGTGCCGTTCAATACGTTTGAGTATCGCTTCTGGGACGCCAGCGCCTATCTCAAGGACCCGCTGGATGGAGTCGATCTCCGCCTGAAGCCCGGCGTGGACAGCGTGCGTGCGGCCCGCGTCGTCACTGCGATCCTGAACGCCTCCCACCGCAACGCCGAGGACTTCTCCGTCACCATCCCCGCCGCGCTCCTTGCACAGCAGAAGCGCACGCAGGCGATCTTCACCTACGTGATGGTGGCCATCGCCGCAATTTCATTGCTCGTCGGGGGCATCGGCATCATGAACATCGTGCTCGCCACGGTGATGGAGCGCACGCGCGAGATCGGCATCCGCCGCGCGATGGGCGCGCGCCGCGCCGACATCGTGCGCCAGTTTCTCACCGAATCCGTGTTCATCTCCGTGCTTGGAGGCGTCATCGGAATCGCATTCGGAATGGGCCTGAGCTGGGCCATCGCGCGAGTGGCGGAATGGCGCACCATCGTGACGCCGCTCTCCGTAATGGTGGCGTTTGGCGTCTCCGCCGCGGTCGGAGTGCTCTTCGGCATCTACCCCGCCATGAAAGCCGCCGAAATCGACCCCATCGAAGCCCTGCGCTACGAGTAACATCGCCTTCAGGCTGTGTTCTGGCAGATGTCTTCGAATCTCTCGACCGCCCCATCCGGAGTGTCCCAAGGAATATCGGCGACCACGATATCGCAAGGAGCCAACTCCCGGGCGATCCTTTCTACATCCGCACGAACGGCTTCAACCGGCTTGTCTCTGAGATCGCCCGGAGTATACAGCACCGCCCGCCGGGCGTTCGGAAACATATCGCGAGCCCGCGCCATGTCCGTCGCGATCCCCATGTCGATGTAGCCGGCTTTCGTCAACGCGGCGATGGAATTCAGATACGGCGTAGCGTCCCAGTTGCATGTGTGGACCCCGAATCGCGCGAACGAATGCGCGATCCGCTCATCGAACGTCCGCAGGCTTCTCTCATACATCCGCGGCGAGATCATGCTCAGCGTGCAGTTGCTGACGCACATCAGATCGATGTCGCACCCCGCCGCCCTCTGCCGAGCCTGCACCATTTGAGCAAGCCGGACGATCGATTCAGTGATGACCTCGAACAGCCGCGCGGCCAGATCGGGGGATTCCACCATGTCGAGAAAGATCCGCTGCCCCCGCAAGTGGAACGCGAGGTTCAGCACGCCCTGCCAGTTCAGGTCTCCGTAGACGGGACCGGTCGCCCCAAGCGTCTCCACCTGTGCGAGCAGACTCTCGACAAACTCACTCGCGAGCATCCGCTCGACGTCCAGCCGCGCGATCTCGTCGTCGCTCAGCTCGTGCCCCGGCTCGGGATGCGGCCAGCGGTCGGGGTAGTACCGCAGCGGCCTTCCGAAAAGCGCCGGCATCACGCCGGTCCCATACGCTCCTGCGATGGTATTCGTCCAGCGCGCCTCGTCCCCGCTCCACTGGCAGACGCCGGGAAACGCCCGCAGCAGCTCGTCGCGCATCGCCGCCAGAGTCTCGCGGCGATAGAGCGGATCGCGATGCCAGCGCTCGCCGAACTCCAATCCGCAGCGCGCGTGGAACCACTTCGGCTCGAACCCATAGACAGCTCGCAGCCTCGGCTCTGTGCCATCGGCCGCCTCGCGCCGCGCCGGCGCCGCGATGCCGATGTGGCTGCGCAACTGAAGGGTCATGCTATCTGGCTGCGTTGTCCGTCTCGACAGGCAACTCCGGGCGGGCGCTCCACTGCTGGAACGAAGCGTCGTAGAGCCGCGCCTCGTAGCCCAGGTACCTTGCGGCGAAGTACGGGACTGTTGCCTGAAAGCCGATGTGGCAGTAGGTGACGCGCACCTGCAAGGAATCGCCGCCCAGCCTCTCGCGCAGCGCTTCTTTCGGCAAAAGCCGCCGTTTCTCATCAAACAGAGTGGAGTAAGGAACACTGCGAGCGCCGGGGATGCGCCCCGCGCGCGGCATCGCGCCGGGACTCGCGCCGCTGTAGAACTCCGGCGTGTGGGCGTCAACGATAGCCGTCTTCGGATCGCGCAGATGCGCCCTCACCCAATCCGCGCCGACGACAAGCTTCTTCAGTGCGCCGATCCTCAGAACGGCGGGCGTGACCTGCGGCGATTCCGTCGTGACCGGCCGGCCTTCTTCTTTCCACAAAGGAAAACCGCCGTCGAGAACGGAGGCGCGGTCGCCCAAGCCCATCGCCTCGAGTGTGAACCAAGTGCGCGTCGCGGCCGGCGGAGCCACTCCCGCGCAGATCACGATCCGGGATTGCGCGCCGACGCCGAGCTTTCCGAACGCCGCCGCGAGCGTTTGCGCATCCGGCAACTCCAGCCGAAGCCCGCCCTCGCCCGTCTTCGAGATGTCGTCCAGCTTGAGCAGCCGCGCGCCCGGAATGTGCCCGGCTTCGTAGTCCTTTTCCGCGCCGGCGTGCAGGATGACGACGCCGGGGTCCTTCAGGCGCGCCTCGAGCCACGCGCCCGACACAAGCATCCCCGGATCCCCGCCCGGCGCAAACCCCAGCGCGGCGGTCACGATGGCCGCCAGAACGACGCTCTGCATACTACAGTTGTACCCCGGGCTACTCACTGAGCGGGAGCGGCAGAAAATCCCAATCGAGAATCATCTTCTCCTGCAACGCCTCGGTCAGGCGGCGCTGGACTGGGGCGAGTTCGGGCCGTCCGGCGAGGTTGTGCAACTCCGCCGGGTCGCTGTCGAGGTCATACAGCTCCATCACCGGCCGGGGACCGTAGTAGGCCCGGTCGAGAGCCGGGTCAAGCCGCCCCCACAGGTGTTCGTCGGTCATTTCAAGCCAGCCCGTCTCCGTGTAACTGTCCACCGGCGAGTACTTCATGAATGGCGTGCAGTTGTAGATCAGCTTGTAGCGCTCCGACCGCACCGCCCGTGAGAGGTCGAACGTGTGCGTCGTCGTGCCTTCCTTGAAGGGGCGCGCGCCGTGCGTCAAACGCGCGCCGAAAATGAGATCGCGCGCCGCGCTCTGCTTGCCCTCGAGCACGCCAAGCTGGCTGACGCCCGACATCTCTCTGGGCACGCTCAGGCCCGCGGCTTCCAGCAGAGTCGGGGTGACGTCCTCGCCCGAGAACAGCGCTGCTGTCGCGCGGCCCGCCGGAATGCGCCCCGGCCAGCGCACGATGCACGGCACGTTCAGGCCCGGATCGTACAGCGACCCCTTGCCGTGGGGGAAGGGGAATCCATTGTCGCCCATGAACCAAACCATCGTGTTCTGCGCAAAGCCCCGCCGTTCTAATATGTCGAGAACGTTCTGAAACTCGCCGTCCATTCTTCCTATTTCGTCGTAATATCGTCCTAGATTCTCACGCATTCCTGGCAAATCCGGCAGGTATTTCGGAACGCGCAGCGTTTTGCGGTCGTGCGGCGGGGAGAGCGCGTCCGCGTCCCAGGGATGGTGCGGGTCGTTGAAGTTCACCCACAGGAAGAACGGCCGCCCGGCCGGCTTGCGGTCGAAAAACTCGTTGACGCGCGCCACGGTCTGCCCCTGCGGCGAAATGTCCAGGTAGTCGACGCGATTGCGGAACGTGGCGAGGCCGTGTTTCTGGTAGATCGGAGCGCTCACGCGTCCGCCGCCGGCGCCGTCGAGATGATGCTGGCGCCGGCACACGCCCGTGAAGTAGCCTGCCTCGCGCAAGTGCTCGGGCAGGGTCTTCACGTCGGCCGGCAGGGGGGACGTGAACCGTCCCATCCGCGTGGCCACCGGCGAGCGCCCGGTGAGGATCGCCGCCCGCGACGGCACGCACTGCGGGGCCGCGGTGAACATCCGCTCCAGGCGCGCGCCCTGCGAAGCGAAGCGGTCCAGGTTCGGGGTCCGAATCGTCGTGTTGCCGTAGCAGCCGGTGAACTCCGCCGTGTGGTCGTCCGACAGCGCCAGCACGATGTTGGGCCGTTCGGCCGCCTGCGCCCGCATCACCGCCGGCGCCAGCGCCGCGCCCAGCCTTCTGCGCGTGATCTCCATCGCATTACACCTCCCCGGCAAGCATATGCCAAACCGAGGCGCGAAACCTGCGGACCGGGAGTATACTTGGCTTGGTCCGCGATGCCTCACACTTTGCGAGCGGGCGAACGCCTCGGTCCGTATGAGCTCCTCGCTCCTCTGGGCGAAGGCGGTATGGGCGAGGTGTGGAAGGCGCGCGACACGCGTCTGGACCGCCTGGTCGCCATCAAGCTCTCGAAGCAGCAGTTTGAAGAGCGCTTCCAGCGCGAGGCGCACGCCGTCGCGGCGCTCAATCATTCGCACATCTGCACGCTCTACGATGTCGGCCCGGATTACCTCGTGATGGAGCTGCTGGAGGGAGCGCCGCTCAAAGGCCCGTTGCCGGCCGCCCGGGCCGTCGAATACGCCACGCAGATCCTCGATGCGCTTGAGGCGGCGCACCGCAAAGGCATCGTCCACCGCGATCTCAAGCCCGCCAACATCTTCGTCACGAAACAAGGGGTGAAGCTGCTCGACTTCGGACTCGCGAAGCATCAGCCGGCCGCCGATGCGGACGAGCGGACGCTCACGGAAGCGCTCACGGGCCAGGGGCAGATCGTGGGCACGTTGCAATACATGGCGCCCGAGCAGTTGCAGGGCAAGAACGCGGACGCGCGCAGCGATCTCTTCTCGTTCGGTTGCGTGCTGTACGAAATGCTGACGGGCAAACGCGCGTTCAGCGGCGCGAACCCGGCCAGCGTGATCGCCGCGATCCTCGAGCGCGAACCGGCGCCCATCGACGTCTCCCCGCCGCTCGGCCGCGTGGTGCGCGCGTGCCTGGCGAAAGACCCGGATCAGCGGTTCCAGAACGCCGCCGATCTGAAGCGCAGCCTGCTTTGGGCCGCGGAGCCGGCGCGCGAACCCTCGCCTCGCGGCCGGCCGCATCGGCTCGTTTTGGCATTGGCGTCCGTGTGCGTCGTGATGGCGCTGGCCCTGAGTTGGATCCTGCTGCGCCCGGCCGAACCGGCCGCGCTGCCGGCGGGGAAGATCACGCGCGTAACGCACGACGGGCGGTCGCTCGCTCCGGCGCTGTCGCCCGACGGCAAGCTCGTCGCTTACTCGTCCCAGCGTACCGGCGGAGCCAACGCCGAGATTTATGTCCAGCAGTTGAACGGACAGGGCATCGTGCGGCTGACCGATCATCCGGCCGAGGACGCCATGCCGGCCTTCAGCGCCGATGGATCGAAGGTCTACTTCGTTTCGTCGCGCCAACCTGCGGGCATCTATGAAGTCTCCGCGCTCGGCGGCGATGCCAGGCTGGTTATCTCCGGCGGAAACGCTCCCTCTGTCTCTCCGGACGGGAAATGGCTGGCTTACTCCGTCGCGGGAAGAGTCATGGTCCGCCCACTCGCCGGCGGCGGGAGCCGGACTTTGAATGTGGAACAGCGGCGTGAATGGGGACGGGCGGTCTGGTCTCCGGACAGCTCCCGGCTGGCTGTAATGGGGGAACAACCTGCGACCCTTCATTGGGAGCATCTCGCCATCGTTTCCGTCGATGGCTCTGCGCCCACGAGACTGCGGCTTATGGATAACTTGCGGCGCCGGGGCATGTTCGACCCGTATCTGCTCAGCCTTGTGAGCTGGCTGCCGTCAGGCGACCTGCTGTTCACCGCGCCGTCCGGCGACTCGGAGAACGTGTGGAGAATCTCCCTCGCCACGATTGAAACCGCCGAGCCCGCGCCGGTCACTCTCGGCGCTGCGGGCAGTTTCATCACCGCCGACGCCCGCGGCGGCAAGCTCGTGTTCACGGTCAACAGCAGCGTTCAGCTCCTGTGGCGCCTGCCCGCGAATCTCGATGCCGGAGCGATCCTCGGTCCTTTGCAGCAGTTGACCCATGAGAAGGCGCCTACATACCACCAGGACGTCACGGCCGACGGCAGGGCGCTCGCCTATTGCTCGAGAAAAGGCGGCCCGCAGGGCATCTGGCTGAGGGACATGGCGAGCGGAAAGGAGCGGCTCCTGGTGCAGGCGGCCGACGAGCGTGACGCTTATTCGCACCTGATATTCAGCTCCGACGGATCCAGGATCGCCGCGGCCTTCACCCAATCCGGAAAGGACTCCAGCGGTACGAGCCTGCCATGGCACATCCGTCTGGTGGATGCCGCCACCGGAGAGTGGCGGCAACTCACCAAGGAGGGCGGCCGCATCCGCGGTTGGTCGCCGGATGGGCGCTACCTTCTGGTGTGGCGCATCGCGGGCGGCGACAACATCGCCGTCGCGGATGTCGACAGCGGCGCCTTCACGCAGATCCTCAAGCACGAGACGGTTCCAGTGCGGCAGCCGCGGCTGTCGCGTGACGGGCGGTGGCTGGCGTTTCTCAAGGGCGCCGAGCTCCACGTGGCGCCCTTCCGCGGAAAACAGGCGATTCCGGCAAGCGAGTGGGTAAAGATCGCTGCGGCGGCAGCCTATCCCTTCTGGTCTCCAAACGGACGAAACCTCTACTACGTGTCCCCGCGCGAGAGGGCGGCCCGCAATGGCGGCGGCAATGTCATGGTCATGATGAGGCAGGCGTTCGATCCACTCTCCGGCAAAGCCGTTGGCCCGCCCGTGGAGTTCTATTCGCTCGAAGGGCGGACGCTCGCCGGTCCCATCGTGAACCAGGTGACCGGCGCTCCGGACGGAGCGGTGATCGCGCTGGTGGACTCCTCGTCCGACATCTGGGCGATGGACCTGCCGCGCTGACGCCGCGGTGCTTGAACCCGTCAGGCCGCGGAAACAGCCGCTTCGCCGAGCGCAAGCGGCTCGCAGCGCCCCTGCGCCAATGGGCGGCCGGCGCCGGCGGCGTGGCTGAGCACGGCGGTGAGCCTCTAGGTCGCCTTCACGCCGAAGCGGCCGAACCGCGAAGAGCGCCTTTCGACGCTGGTCTGCGCGCGGGAATTCGCGGATTCGGTGGAATCCTCCAAGCGGACCCGCCTCCAGGAGATGGACGCCGCCATCGACAAGCTCGCGAAGCTCCGCGACCGCGCCTCGACCTGCTTCGGCGCGATGCGCTTGAAGAGCGGCGAGACGCCGTCGCAGTCGCTCTCGCAACTCGACGAGCGGCTCGCCGCCGCGGACGAGGGCGAGCGAGCCGGATTGAACAGGGCCCGCGGGAGACGGAGCAAAGCGTCCGCGATACGGCATGGGCGCGTGGGATAAGCTAAACGGTGATTATGTCAATCCGTGTCGTCGCACGCATTCAGGCTCGGCCCGAAGTGATCGAGGAAGTCAGGAAGATTCTGCTGGCGTTCATCGAACCGGCGCGCAAGGAGGAGGGCTGCATCGCGTATGAGCTGATGCAGAACAACGGCGACCCTTGCGATTTCACGTTTGTCGAAGAGTGGACATCGGACGCCGCGCTCGATGCACACCTCCAGACGCCGCATCTTAAAGACGGCGCCGCGAAACTCGCCAACCTGCTCTCCGTGGCGCCCGACATCCGCCGCTACTCCCTGCTTGCCTGAGCCACCGTCCGCAGGACCACTCCCGCCTCGTCGAACAACTCGCGGATGCGCTCAAAATGCGGATTGTACTGCTCGCTCGAGTACATCTGCACGCGCTCGGCGTCCACAACCACTTCGCGGATGCCGGCCTGCACGATAGCCCGCGCGCAGTCCATGCACGGCAGAAGCTCGACGTAGAGAGAGCACCCTTCCATCGACGTGCCGTGCCGCGCGGCGTTGTAGATCGCGTTGCGTTCGGCATGCTCCATCCAGAGGTACTTCGTCGGCCGCTCGAGGCGTTCGGGCACGTCATCCCGAATCCCGCGCGGCAGGCTGTTGTAGCCCGTCGAGCGGATCTCGTGCGCCGGGCCGACGATCACCGCGCCCAACTGCGTGTCGGGGTCCTTGCTGCGCCGCGAGACTGTGCGGCAGATTTCCAGGAAGTAGTGGTCCCAGGAGGGTACTCGCGCCATTCACCTTAGCGTAACCGAGTCAACTCGCGAACTGGTAACTGCCATTGTCGTGCGGGCGCGGCTGGCTGTGCGCGGCTTTGAAAATCGCCTCGCCGCGCGAGACCAGATCAGGGCGTTTCACCGCAAGATCGGCCGACTCCCCGGGGTCCGTGGCGAGGTTGTAGATCTCAACCGGCGCGTCCGGACGCGCGCGGCGGGCTTTCCAATCGCCGAATCTCGCGGCCTGCTCCATGCGGCCGAGGTTCAGGCGGTTCGTCTGCCGGTCGTGGGTCAGGTGCTCCCAGTAAAGGTGCGGATGCGGCTTTTGCTTGCGGCCCCGCAACTCCGCCACGACGGATGCGCCGTCGATGCCGCGGGGAGCGCTCGCAACCGCAAGCTCCGCGCATGTAGGCATGAAGGCGCAGAAAGACCAGACAAAACCGCTCGTCCTCCCGGCGGGCACGACGCCGGGCCAGCGCGCGATCATCGGCACGCGGATGCCGCCTTCATAGAGCGTGCCTTTCTCCCCGCGCAGACCGCCGTTGCTGCGGAACAGCTCGTAGCCCTTGCCGTCCCCCGAGGGAGCGCCGTTGTCGCTGGAGATGAGGACCAGCGTGTCGCGATCGAGGCCGTGCCGGCCGAGCGCATCGAGGATTCGCCCGGCGTAGCGGTCGGCTGCGGTCACCATCGCCGCGTAAGTCTTCTGCCCTTGCGTCCACGGCTCGCTCTCATACGGCGCTACGGACGGGATCTCGAAGCGCGCGTGGGGCAGCGTCGTACAGGCATAGAGAAAGAATGGCCCCCGCCGGTTCTTCTCGATAAAGTCGAGCGAGCGCTGCGAGATGAGGTCCGCCGAATAGCGGCCTTTGACCTCGTGCCTGACGCCGTTGTCCCAGAGGAAGTCCGGGTAGTAGCTGTGCGCGTGGATCTGATGCAGGTAGCCGTAGAACTCGTCAAACCCGTGCTTCCACGGCACGCCCGTGCTGCCCGCGTCTCCGAGTCCCCACTTGCCGAAGCCGCCTGTCGCGTAGCCTGCTTCCTTCAGCACTTGAGCGACGGTGACATCGTCCTCCGCGATCGGCACGGTCCCGGCGTTGGCGCGCACGGGCGCGTGTCCGGCATGCAGCCCCGACATCAACACGCTGCGCGACGGCGCGCACACTGCGCCCCCGGCATAGCACTGCGTGTAGCGCGTGCCCTCGCGCGCGGCGCGGTCGATATTCGGCGTGCGGATGAGCTTCTGCCCGTAGCAGCCGAGGTCGCCCCAGCCGAGGTCGTCGAGCAGCAGCAGCACGATGTTTGGCTTGCGCGCGCGTTGCGCGAGGGCCATGAGCAGTCGCCGGCGCGAGATCATCGCATTCCATTCTCGCGCTTTGTCTGATATGAAGATTGCACGGAGGTCCGACATGAGAGCGGCTGCGTTCTTGACCGTGATATCCATCCTGGCCGCGGCGCAGGACAAGCGCCCGGCTCTGACCGACGAGCAGTTGCGCAAGGGTTCGGAGCTGCTGCTGTACGAGTTCGACCCGAACGAAGACCCGATGCCGCTGGTGAAGAAGTTCGAGGGACTGCGCGTCACCGACGTGCTGGATGCGCTGCAAGCGATCGGCTTGCAGGACCAGACGGTCATGGACCGCTCCATCCGCCCGTTGTGGCGCGACAACACCGAGACGCTCGCGCACCGCGTCTACGGCATCGCCGTCACCTATCAGTACGCGCCCACCAACCGCATGCCGGCGGGACAGATGCCCTACCTGGACTTCCGCAAGTGGCACAGCTTTTGGTATTCCACCTACGCCCCCGAGCTGTTCTCGCGCATCCTCAAGCCAGGCCACGTGGTGGTGATCGACGCGCACGGCAGCGAGAACACGGGCTTCATCGGCTCGAACAACGCATTGAACTGGCGCACGCGCGGCATGACCGGCGTGATCACCAACGGCAACTGCCGCGACACCGACGAGCTGATCATTCAGAAGATTCCCGTCTACTCGAAATATCAGGGCGGAGGCACCCGGCCGGGCCGCATTGAAGCGGTGCGGATCAATCAGCCGGTGGTGGTGGGCGGGGTTCTCGTGCGTCCCGGCGACTTCGTCGTGGCCGACGGCGACGGCGTCGCCGTCGTGCCGCGGCAGCATCTCGAGCGCGTCGCCGAAATCGCGTGGGATATCGCGAGGGGCGACAAGGAGGGCCGCAAGAAGCTCTACGAGAAGTTGGGCATGAAGCCGGACGCCACCGTGAAGTGACGCCTTCAGTGCTCGGCCAGGCCAAGCTCGCGCAGCTTGCGGTAGAGGTTGCGCTCGCTGATTCCCAATGCCTGCGCCGCCTTGCCGCGATGACCGCCCGATGCTTCGAGCGCCAGCCTGATCTGCTCGCGCTCCAGTTCCTCCAGCGTGCGGACGGCGGTGGCGGATGACGCCGCCGGCCGCGCGGCGAGTGCGGGGAAGTGGCGCGCGCCCACCTCTTCCCCCTCGCAGATGATCATGGCCGCTTCGACCGCGTGCAGCAGCTCGCGCACGTTTCCAGGCCAGTGATGCGCGGCCAGCAGCCGCAATGCATCCGCGGCGAGCCGCTTCGACGAGCCGAAGCGACTGTTGAAGACGGAGACGAAATGCCGGGCCAGCAGCTCGATGTCCTGGCCGCGCTCGCGCAAAGGGGGAATCTCCAGCGTGACGGTGCGCAGGCGGTAGTACAGGTCCTCGCGGAACAGCCCCTGGCGCACCATCGTCGCGAGATCGCGATTGGTGGCGGCTATGACGCGCACATCCACGTGGACCTCCGCCGTTCCGCCGACATGCCGGAACGTCGATGTGTCGAGCACGCGCAGGAGCTTCGTCTGCGTGGCCGGACTGACCTCTCCTATCTCGTCGAGGAACACCGTTCCGCCGTTGGCGACCTCGAACAGCCCGGGCTTGGCGCGCTCCGCGCCGGTGAAGGCGCCGCGCTCGTGCCCGAACAGCTCGCTTTGTAGAAGGCTCTCCTGAAGCGCGGCGCACTCCACGACGACGAACGGTTTCAGTCCTCGCTGGCTGCGCGCGTGGACCAGCTTGGCGACCATCTCTTTGCCCGATCCGGTCTCGCCGGTGATGAGCACGTTCGACGAGGTCGGCGCGACCAGATCGACAAGGTGCAGCAGCTCGCGGATGCGCGGGCTCTCGCCGACGAACGCGGAGGCGAGGTCCGGCGGCGTCAGCCCGCGCTCGAGCAGGCTCGCGCGTTCGCGCAGCGCTCTTCTTTCGAGCGCGCGCTCGATGCGAATCTGAAGCTCATCGAGCGGACAAGGCTTCACTACGTAGTCGAATGCGCCGATTCTGATCGACTCGATCGCGGTGTCAATCGAGCCGTGCCCCGTCAGCATGATGACTTCTCCCGCGCGTCCCGACCCGCGCAGGCTCCTCAGCACGTCAAGGCCGTCGATGCCCGGCAACTGGAGGTCGAGCAGGATGACATCGGGCTCGGTTCGCGCGGCGGCGTCGAGACCCTCCTCGCCGGAGGCAGCGGCTGAGACCTCGAACCCAAGACGCCTGAGCTCTCCGGACATCACCATGCGGAAAGCATCGTCGTCATCGACCAGTAGAAGGGACGCGCCCCGCTTCATGAGGCCGCCACGCGCAGGGCAGCGGGCTTCAGCGCCGGCAGGGTGATCTCGAATGTCGAGCCCGCGCCGGGAGCGCTCTGGACGGCGATGTCGCCGCCCCAGCGCCGCACGAAGTTCAACGACAGAAAAAGCCCGAGCCCCGTCCCTCCTTTGCGCAAACTGAAAAACGGTTCGAAGATCTTTTGTTTGAATTCCGGCGGGATGCCGCACCCTTCGTCGGAGACTCGAATGCGGACCGGATCGCCGCTCTCGACGCGCACCGTGACTCTCCCTCCCTGGCTCGATGCCTGCACGGCGTTCAACATCAGGTTGATCAGCGTATGCTGCAACTCCGCCTCGTCGGCCCGCACGAGAACCGCCGGTCCGCCCGTGTCCATTTCGACTTTCACTGCGTGGCCGCGCGCCGTCGGCTCGATCAGCCGCTCCACCGCCGCCACCGCCGCGCGAACGTCCACGATGTCGCCCTCCGATCTCTGGCCGCGCGAGATTCGCAGGAAATGTTGAGTGATGCCGCGGCAGCGCAGCACCTGCTCGCGAGCGATCGCGGCGTTTTCCGCAATTCGCGAACCGGCATTCTCCCGCGCGCTCTCTCTCAGAATCCCTTCGACGCAAGTGAGTATCGTCGCCAGGGGCGTGTTCAGCTCATGAGAGAATCCCGAGGCAAGCGTGCCGAGCGAGGCCAGCCGGTGCGATTCGGCGAGCTGCGCCTCCGCGGCCCTGCGGTCCGAGATGTCGCGCCATACCTCAACAACATGGAGGAGCTTGCCGGCGGGATCGAGCACAGGAGAGGAGTGCACCTCCTCCCAGGCGCCCGCGCCTTCGGGCGTGCGCCTCTCCACGATCCGAACCTGGCTCTGGCCGGAGCGCAGGCAGGCCAGCGCCGGGCAATCGTCCACCTGGCACATTGCAGGCCCTGCTTGCTGGCAGCAGTAACCGAGCACGCGGTCGCGTTCCTGCCCGGTGCGGCGCAGAAACGCCTGGTTGGCGGCGACGATGCGGCGTCCCTCATCGAGCACCACGATGCCGTCGTCGATGCTATTGATCACGTTCTCGAGCCGCTCGCGCTGGCTGCGGACCTCGCCCACAAGTCCGGTGACGGAGTCCGCCATCGTGTTGAATTCGCGCGCCAGCCAGGCGAGGGTGTCCGAGCCCTCGGCGGGCACCCGCTGTTCGAGGTCCCCCGCGGCGATCCTCCTTGCAGTGGTTTCAAACCGCTGGAGACGCCGCAGGACGAAGTAGCGGATGATCAGCGCGAGCGCGGTCACCAGCAACAGCGCCACGGCCCCCGTCCACGCGGCCATCGCGCGCACGTCGCGGCTCAGCGCCTCGCGGATCTCGCCGGCGTTGTAGTCGAGGATCAGGATGCCGTTGATCTCGTGCCGCGCATCGTGGCAGGCGTGGCACTCAGCGCGATTGCGGATGGGCACAACGGTGCGCAGCAGCGTTCCGCCCTTGGTTTCGATGACACGGCTCGAGCCGCGCTGGTCGGGAGGAAGGCGATGGCAGGCCTGGCACGTGGCCGAATCCAGGCCCAGCGCCGCCTCGCTCTCCGGCGGGCCGCTTGCATACCGTTCCTTCCCTGCGCGATCCAACAGCGCCACGCGATCCACGCGGGGCTGTTTACCGAAGCCCTCGATCATGCGGCCGATCAGGCTGCGGTCGTTCTCGATCATCTGGTGCTCGAGCGCGACGCGGATCAGCTCGCCCTTGGAGAGCGCCGTGGTGCGCGCCATCTCGAGCTGCGCTTCGAAGTGATGCCGGGAGTAGAGATACGCGCCCGAGGCGCACGCGATCACCACCGCGGCGGTGACACCCACGGCCAGGCCGAAGGTCATGCTCGGGAAACGGCGAATCATGGCGCAGCCCGCGGAATCGGGATGCAGGAATGATGGCAGACTTCGGCGGTCTCGTCAATGACTGACGAAACGGCAGAGCCCGCATGTCAACTTGGCAGATATCCCTTCGGGGGCGGGGGGGGCGCTCATTTGTTTTCTTTGACTTGCACGAAATGTCAGGCTGGCGCGCGATTTGCACGGGAAGGGTCCCTGAAAGGAGTCCGCGCCATGGAAATGTTTTTGATGGTCCTTTGCATGAGTCTCTTCGGATTGGGCGTGACCGCGGCCGCATTCGGAGCGGCGACCCGGCCCGAACGGCCGGCCGAGGAACCCCAACCGGAAAAGGAGATCGCTGTCGCGCCCGCCGGAGCGCGCTTTTTCGCCGACGACGCGGCCCCGTCACCGGGATTCCGCACGCCCGTCCCGGTCGAAGCGCTGCTCTATCAGATCGACGCGCACATCCGGCTGGAGCAGGCGGCGGCCGAGTCGTTCATGCAATCGCCGAACGCGGCGCTGCTGCACTGCCGCACGATCTCGCCGCTGGTGCACTAAGGAGACGCCATGGTCACCGGACAAGCCGACCTTTTCAAAGACCTCAGGACGGAGGAAGTGGAGGCGCTCCTGGCGTTGGGATCGAGATTCACTCTGAGCAGCGGGGCCGAATTGTTCGGACTGGGCGATCCCGCCGACAGCATCTATGTGATCGCACGCGGACGCATCCGGCTGACGCTGCCCATCAAGCTGCGCGGCCGCGCCGAGGACGTGATGGTCGAGGAGCGCTGTTCGGGCCAGACCGTCGGCTGGTCCGCGCTCATCCCGCCATACAGGTTCACCCTGAAGGCGACTGCGCCGCTCGACAGCGAGCTCATCGCGCTGTCGAGAGAAGACCTGAACCGGCAGTTCGTCGGGAATCCACGCGCCGGGTATACCGTCGCTCTCAATCTCGCCTCGGTCATCGGACAGAGGCTTCAGATCTTCCAGGCGATGTGGCTGCGCGAGATGCAGCGCACGGTGGATCTGAGCTGCGTGTGAGCCAGGAGTCGAGCCATGCGGATTGCCCTGTTGATCGCCCTGCTTCTTGCCGGCGCTCCCCCGAAAGGAGCGCAACCAGAGGCCGACGAGCGCCTCGAAGTTCCCCCGCCGCCCTTCAGCGAGGGGATCTTTCCTTGTTCCTCCTGCCACCAGGGGATGGAAGTGAACCGCAAGCGCAGAGCGCTCGAGGGTATGCATAGCGATATCACTCTCAAGCACGACGAAGAGCATCGCTGGTGCCTGGATTGTCACGACGCCGCGAACCGCGACCGGCTGCACCTGGCCAGCGGCGAGCTCGTGCCGTTCGAAGAGTCATACCGGCTCTGCGGCCAGTGCCACGGAGAGAAACTGCGTGACTGGCGCGCCGGCGTTCACGGCCGCCGCACCGGCAACTGGAACGGCCCCAAGCGCTACCTGTTGTGCGCCCACTGCCACAACCCGCACGAGCCCCGATTCCAGGCCCTGAAGCCGCAGCCTCCCCCGCTGCGGCCCACTCGAGCGCGGAAGTAGAAGAGCCAGGGAGGCCGCATGGACAACGGCAACAAGCAACAGGGCATGTCGCGGCGCGCGTTCGCGACAACAGCCATCGCCGGCGCCGCGGCGGGCGGCTGGCTGCTCACGCGCAACGGCGCCGCGCGGCTCCACGAGATGCCGCCGGAGCGGATCAAGAGAGCGATCGCGGAGATGGAGCGCGAGTATCGCCAGCGGCTGCACGCCGAGGTCAAGGTCTCGGCCGCGCCGGCGCAGCCCGGGGTCGAATTCGGCTATGCGCTCGACCTCTCGCGGTGCATCGGCTGCCGCCGTTGCGTTTACGCCTGCGTCGAAGAGAATAATCAGTCGCGCGATCCGCAACTGCACTGGATTCGCGTGCTCTCCATGGAGAAAGAGAAGGGCGTCGATTTCGCCCACGCCGATCCCTACTACAATCCCGGGACAGTGCCCGAAGAGGGCCACTTCTACGTCCCCGTCTCCTGCCAGCAGTGCCGCAACGCGCCGTGCACCAAAGTCTGTCCCACCGGCGCCACATGGACCGAGCCGGACGGAATCGTGGTGATCGACTACGACTGGTGCATCGGCTGCCGCTACTGCATGGCCGCGTGCCCCTACGGCGCGCGCCATTTCAACTGGAAGCAGCCGCTGATTCCGGCCGAGTCGCTCAACAAGAACACGCACGTGCTCGGCAATCGGCCGCGTCCGAAAGGCGTGGTCGAGAAATGCACCTTCTGCATCCAGCGGGTGCGCAACGGGCGCTATCCGGCCTGCGTCGAAGTCTGTCCCGCGGGCGCCAGGAAGTTCGGCAATCTGCTCGACAAGGACAGCGAGATCCGCTACATCATCGAAAACAAGCGGGTGCTGGTGCTGAAGCAGGACCTGAACACGGTCCCCCGCTGCTTCTACTTCTACGCCACGTGAGGATCCCGTGACCACCATCAGACTCTTCTCGCTTTTCACGCGCGGCAGCCTGCGGCTGATCCTGCGCGGCCCGAAATCTTACTGGGCGTGGCTCGCGTTCCTGGCGGTGTTGATCGTTTCCGGCGCGCTCGCCTACGAGGACCAGGTGGTCACCGGGCTTGTTGTGACGGCGATGCGCGACCAAGTGAGCTGGGGTTTCTATATCGGCAATTTTACCTTTCTTGTGGGAGTCGCTGCGGCGGCGGTGATTCTGGTCATTCCCGCATACGTGTACAACTGGAAGCCGATTCGCGAAATCGTCATCTACGGCGAGCTGCTCGCCATCAGCGCAATCATCATGTGCCTGTTGTTCGTCGTCGTGGACATTGGCAGGCCCGACCGATTCTGGCATCTCATCCCGCCCATCGGCCATCTCAACTTCCCCCAGTCCATCCTGGCGTGGGACGTGCTGGTGCTGAACATCTACTTCGCCATTAACTTCTTCGTTGCGACGCATATTCTCTACCGCGCCTACACGGGACGCAGCTACTCGAAGCGCCTCGTCGTGCCGCTGGTGCTGCTCTCGATTCCGATGGCCGTCGGCATCCACACGGTCACCGCGTTCCTCTACAATGGCCTGGCCGCGCGGCCCTACTGGAATTCGTCGATCCTGGCGCCGCAGTTCCTGGCTTCGGCGTTCTGCTCGGGGCCGGCGATTCTGCTCGTGGTTCTGCAAGTGCTCCGCCGGTTCACGCGCTTTGAAATCAAAAACGAGGCCATCTGGAAAATCGCCGAGCTGATGGCCTACGCAATGTTTCTCAACCTGTTTCTGCATGGCGCGGAGGCGTTCAAGGAGTATTACTCCGACACCGAGCACCTGCTGTTCACGCGCTACTGGTATTCGGGGCTCGGCGAGCACCGGACCCTGGTGCCATACGCCTGGTCGGCGGTTGCGCTGAACGCGATCGCGTTTGCGCTGTTTATTGTGCCTTCGGCGCGGCGCAACTGGATCACGCTCAACCTGGGATGCCTTGCGACGTACGCCGGCGTCTACATCGAGAAGGGCATGGGGCTCATCATCCCCGGCCTCACGCCGGACCCGCTGGGCGAGATCTACGAATACTACCCGACGCTCACCGAGTTGCGCGTGGCAGCCGGCGTCTTCGCGCTCGGATTCCTCGTGTTCACGCTGATGCTGAAAGTGGCGGCGCCGATCTCTCTCGGCGAATTCGGCGAGCCCGAAGAGCGGCCGGCGTTCAACGACTCACCCCTGCGCGCGGAACTCGACGTCGTCGGTCACGAAAGCGGGGCGGCCGTCGGGCGCTTCCGTTGAGACGCGCACGTCGTCCATGCGCAAATCGCGGACGTGCCGGCAGAAGAATCCATGCGCGGGGAGCGTGCCAAACATCGAATGCTCGGGGTACTTGGCGCGCTCCTCGGGAACCTGGCGCGCCGCGTCGGCGGAAGTGCCGCCGCCCACAAATGAGAGCCGGACGTCGCGCAGCGTGACGCCTTCCACTGCGCGGTCCGGAAGGCCCGTGATGGAGCACCCTGTTGTGCCCGCGCCCGAGGCGTAGACGCCGCTGATCGAGACATCGCGCAGCACGCCCGCCGGCGGCCTGGCCATCCCTTCCTTGAACGGCCGCGCCCGGTCGCCCAGCCGCACGAAGATCGGGCACCCGACCTTGTTCATCACCAGGCCCGACACGACGACGCGCTCGAGCGCGCCGCCGTCCACGCACTCCACGGCGAGCCCTGAAAGGCGCGTGTCGCGGATGGAGCAGTTCGAGATGGCGATGTTGCGGAACCCGCCGTTCGACTCCGTGCCGAGCTTCAACGCGTTGCACGCGCTGCGCAAGACGCAATTCGAGATAACGACGTCCTCGCACGCGCGGTCCGTCGTGCTCTTGAGCACGATCGCATCGTCCCCGGAGTCGATGTCGCAATCGGAGATGCGCACGCGGTGGCAGGCGTCGATATCGATGCCGTCGTTGTTGGAGTTGACGTGGCTGTGGACGGTGATGCCGTGGATGTGGACGCCGTCGCAGGCGAGGAAGTGCTGGACCCACATCGGCGAGTCGCGCAGCGTGACGCCGCGCATCGCGACATCGCGGCATTCGATGAAGCGCAGCATGTACGGCCGCGCGAGGTACGGTCCTTTGAAGGCCGCGCCGCGCCCGTCGATGACGCCCGCGCCTTCAATCGCGATGCGCTCCTGCTTCTCCGCATAGATCAGGCTGCGGCGCGTGTAGTTGTCGGTGTAGGAGCGCAGCGCCGGCACGCGCTCGGGAAAGTCGTCGAGGCTCGTACTGCCAACGAGCCGGCTGCCGGCCGCAAGGTGCAGCGTGACGCCGCTCTTCAGCTCGAGCGTACCCGAGAGATACGTTCCGGCCGGCAGCAACACCACCCCGCCGCCCGCCTGCGAGCAGCGGTCGATGCTCCGCTGGATGGCCTGCGTGTCATAGTCGCGTCCGTTGCCCTTGGCCCCCGTCCGCCGGACGTCGAACACATCCGCGACCAGGTTGGCGGCCGTCAAACTAGTGAAATCACGCCGTGTTGAAATCATGGATGCCTCTCGTTTTCGCTGGCGGCGTATCTCACCTCCGCGGAGCTGACCCGGTCTTCCCGGTTACCTTGTTGAAATCCCAGCCGTTCTGCTTGCACATTACGCGGACGTGGGAGTCCCAGGTGGGCTCGGCCTTGGGGCGGCCGCCGACAAAGCAATCGACGCCGAGGTAGCGCATGGTTCTTCCGCCTTCCGCGATGATTTTGTGCCAGGTGGACGGCGGGATGCGGACGACGTCGCCGGTCCGGACAGGGAAGGTCTTGCCTTCCTTGCCGATTGTGAGTGTGCCGTGTCCCTCGATGACGTAGAAGACCTGCTCGGTGTCGTCGTGCTTGTGCAGCGGCGGGGCTTCGCCCGGCTTGAGGACGACGATGATGACCTCTGAGGTGACGGACTCGGCCCGATCGATCACGAGGTCGTTGGTATGTGTTGGGAAGGAGTACCGCTTGAGGTTGTTGAGAGGGTAGACATAGCGGGCCTCGCCAGGCGCGGAAGGCGCAAGCGAGGCGACGGCCAAACCGGCGGAAAACGCCAGCGCAAGGAGCGCGGAACGTTCGAGGACTGCGGTGCGCATGCCGACACCATATCGCAGATGCACGGTGGGGAGTGATATGGTTGGCGCTATGAGGAAGGCGGTTCTTTTCTTAACGATCGGGGCGTGCGCGCTGTGTGCTCAGGAGGTGGCGCTGCGGGCCGGGTTGGCGAAAGCGGAGCTGACGCCGGCCGGCTCGATGCCGATGTACGGCTATGCGAACCGAAAGTGCGGCGACGCCACAGGCGTCCACGATCCGTTGTGGGCCAAAGCGCTGGTGCTCGCCGCCGGCGACACGCGACTGGCAATCGTCACGGCGGATCTCGGCAACCTTGTCGCTGAGAACTTGCGCAAGGACGTTGCCGAGCAGCTCGACATCCCGGTCCTGCTCCTTGCGCCGTCTCACACGCACTCGGCCCCGAGGTTTCTGAAGCAGGAGGGCGGCGCCGAAAACCCCGCTTACCTGGCTGAAGTCGAGCGCAAGATCTTCGAAGCGGTAAAAGCGGCGTCGAAGTCGATGTTCGACGCGAAACTGAGCACAGGGCGCGGATCGATCCAGCTCGGCTACAACCGCCTCCTGCCGCGCGAGGACGGCCGCTCGCGCGCGCTGTTTGACAATCTCGAGCGCATCCCCTACGGACCCGTCGATCCGGAGTTCATGCTTCTCCGCGTGGACGATTTGCAGGGCCGGCCGCGCGCGTTAGTGATTCACTATGCGGTTCATGCGGTTGTGCTCGGCCCCGCCAACTGCAAGTATTCGGCCGACTATCCCGGGGTGTTGAAAGCGAAAGTGGAGGAGGCCATGCCTGGCGTTGAAGCGATGTTCGTGCAGGGCGGCGCGGGCGACGTCAATCCGCTGTTCATGGCGCGCTCGGGCGACGAGGCGAAGGACTTCGCCGTTGTCGCCAAGATGGGCGAGACGCTCGCCGCCGAGGTCCTCAAAGTCGCGAAAAAGATGACGCCGCTGGCGATCACCGGGCCGATTCAGCATAGAAGCCAGGTGCTGAAGTTCGCAAACCGCTGGGACAAAACGCAGGCGGTGGAGGCCGGAATCACTACCGTGCTGATCGGCCGCGAGATCGCCATCGCGGCGCTGCCGGGCGAGCCGCTGCACAAGCTGCAACTGGCCTGGAAGGAGCGCGCCGAAGTCCCGTTTCCGGCGTTCTACGGCTACACGTGGAGCTCCGGCGGCGGGTGGGTGAGCTACATCCCGGACCTGAAGTCGGCGGCCCACGGCGGCTACGGGGCCGACAACGCCACGCGCATCGAAGTGGGCGCGGGCGAGGCGATCATGGAGCGCCATCTCATCAACCTGTACGACATGCTGGGCATGTGGCTGGACAAGCCGGGGAGGCCGTAATCCGTGAAAAAGCTGACCTTCGCTGCGCTGCTTGCGTTCGGCGCGTGGTGGGCGGCGTCCACCGCGGCGCAGCCGGCGCCGTCCAACGATTTCCATTTTTCGATCGTGGGCGACCGCGCGGGCGCGCCCGAGCCGCAGATCTACGGCCGCGTCTGGCGCGAGCTTGCGCTCCTGCACCCGGACTTCGTCATCACCGTCGGCGACGCGATTCCAGGCAATAACGACGCGACAATCGAAGAGGAATGGGCGGCGGTGAAGAAGATCTGGTCGCGCTACGCGCAGTTCCGGCTCTTCCACGTGCCGGGCAACCACGACATCTGGAACCAGGCGTCGCGCGCGGCGTATTCCAAGCACACCGGCTTCGCGCCACGCTACAGCTTCCGCCACCAGAACGCGCTCTTCGTCGTCGCCGAGACGGGGCGCGGAAGCGAACTCCCGGAAGCCGAGCTGGATTTCATTGAGAAGGAACTCGAAGCGAATCGCGAGTGCGATCCCAAGTTCGTCTTCTTCCACAAGCCGTTCTGGATCGATCGCTTCGCCGGCGGGGATTCCTCCTTCCGATTGCACGCGCTCGCGCGCAAGCACGGCGTGCGTGCCGTGGTGAGCGGCCACGGCCACCGCTTCTATCACCTGGTGCGGGATGGCGTGCGCTACATGGAGGTGGGCAGCTCCGGCGGCTCCATGCGCGGCAAACTGGAGCGCGGCGAAGGCTTCTCGCAGGGCTGCTTCTACCACCACGTCTGGGCGCGCGTGAAGAGCGGGGAAGTGTCGTTCACCGTCCGCGAGATCGACGGCCTGTTCGGCCACGGCCGCATGTTCGACGCCGCCGGCTGGGACGAGCGCGGGCCGAAGTTCGATGCCGCCGATCCCGCGCTGGCGCAAAAACCGGAAACGTAGATCCGGTCCTCAGCGCGGTGTGAGGACGCCGCTGTCCACGCAGCCCTGAAGCGGCCCGGGCACGCCGAAAAACCGAAGCGGCATTGCCGGCGCCGTGCCGATCGGATTGAAGCCGGCGGGCGGCGAGACCCAGTCGCCGGTAATGTTCTCGCTCTGCAATCCGGCGGCCGGCGGCAACAACCTCAGAGCATCCTCGATCGCCTTCAGTTCCGCTCGCTGGGTTGCGGTGAGCGGTTCGAGTTTTTGAATGCGCGGCGCGAGGGCCGCGTCTCTGATGTCGCGGCGGATCAACTCGGTCTCGAGGGAGCGCGCGCCGAGAGCGGCCGGGTCGAGGCCGGGCTTCATCGTCTCATCGAGCAGCTCGAGATGGAGCCGGCCCAGGCGCTGCCGGCGCTCCGCCACCTTGCGATTGTACTCTTGCGCGTTTGCCGGGAACCCGAAGATCCGCGCGTTGCTCACTGCCAGGTATTCCTGAAGAATCCAATCGGGGGTATCATTGACCAATCGTGATCACAAGCAACAACATCGAGGCCGAAGCCGCCGGCAGCTATGCTTGGGACAGCGCCGATCCCGCGCGCTCGGTTCAGGAGATCCGCCGGGCTGTGGAGACCGAGGCGCAGAAGGCGATCTCCTGGTATTGGGCCAACAAAAAATGGAAAGGCCGTTTGTCGCGCGCCATCCAGTTCTCCGCGGTCCTGCTGACGGCGCTGGCCGGAATTGCGCCGATCGCCGTTCAAATCGTCAAGAACGCCGGAGCTTGGAGGGAGTTCGACTCGGGGCCGCTCGCCTCGATCATGGTGGCGCTGGCGGCCGCCCTGATCGGCCTCGACCGGACGTTCGGTTTCTCCAGCGGCTGGACGCGCTATGTCCTCACCGCGACGACCATGACCAAGCTCCTGCACGAGTTCCGCCTGGAGTGGCTGGCGCTCCTCGCGGCATCGTCTCGACCGCCCACGGCCGAGCAGCGGGCTGCGTTGATCCAGCGGGCCAAGGACTTCCTGGCCGCGATCCAGGGCATGGTCCTGGAGGAGACCCGGGAGTGGGCGACGGAGTTCCAGCGCAACATCGCGCAGATGGAAAAGGACCTCAAGACTCAGCTCGACGCATTGCAGGCGCAGGTGGCGCAGGCGATCAAGGAAAGGGAAGCGGCCGCGCGGCCCGGCGCGATCGAACTCACCGTCAACAACGCGGACAAGACGGACGGCTACACCTTCGAGGTCCTTCTTGAGGGGCCCTCCGGCAGGTCAACCGAGCCGGTATCTCACACCAACGTGTGGACCCGCATCAACGCCGTGCCGGGCCACTACAAGATCGCCGTTTTTGCGAAATGCAAAGGCGCTCCCGTTGCTACTTCGGCCGTGATCGAGCTGAAACCTGGAGAGATCGCCAAGCCTGTTGTGACGCTGCCCCCAGCGGGGTAAGAACGGCCGCGGCTCGACTGCGGCAAACTCCGCGCAGCGGAACTCCTCTTTCAGACCGCAGGGCGCGGTGCGGTCGATTCCCACCTCCGCTGCACGCCGCGGCGCCGATTCGCATTCCTGGCCGTTTTGCCGTGAGGCATACATCCTGGGAAGTGGTGGGCGCGACAGGACTCGAACCTGTGACCTCCTGCGTGTGAAGCAGGCGCTCTAACCAACTGAGCTACGCGCCCGCAAGCGGGCGGGAAATTTCAGGATACACCAGGGGCTGCTGAATTGCATCGGAACGATGTGGTATCGTCCCTCACGGGGAGGCGTGAAGATGATCCTGGCTTCGCAGATGCGGGCGGGCATGGCCATCCGCTACGAAGGACAGCTCTACAAGGTGATCGATGCCGGGTACCACCCCGGCCAGGGCAAGATGGGCGGCCAGACGCACGCCCGGCTTCGCAATCTCAAGACCGGCACGCAGTGGGAGCACAGCTTCCGCTCGGACCTCAAGATCGAAGACCTCGCCCTCGACAAGAAAGAGATGGAGTTCCTCTACGCCGACGGCGCCACGCTGATGTTCATGGACCCCGCGACCTACGAGCAGGTCGAGATTGCGGCGGCCAAGGTCGGGCCGCAGGCCGCGCTGCTGACTCCGCAGATGAAGGTCTCCGTCGAGTTCGTCGAGGACGACCCTGTGAGCGTCGAGTTCCCCGATTTCATGGAACTCCGCGTGGCCGACACCGCGCCGCCGGTGCACCAGCAACAGGACTCCACGCAGAAAGCCGCGACGCTCGAAAACGGCGTGCAGGTGATGGTGCCGCAGTTTATCAAAACCGGCGATGTCATTCGCATCGACGTCGCGACCATGAAGTATATGGACCGCGTGCGGCAGCCGGGGAAGTGACGGATCACGCCCGTCCGCGGTCGACAGCGTAAGGGGATTGAACGTGCAAGGGGCATTCGACTACTACGACAAAGCGATGGAGCTGCTCAAACAGGTGCGCGAAACGCAGGCCGAGGCGCTCGACAGCGCGGCGCAGATCTGCACGGAGTCCATCGCCAGCGGCGGGCTCGTGTTCCTGTTCGGCAACGGCCATTCGCGCATGATGTGCGAGGAGATGACGCCGCGGCAGGGTTGCTTCGCCGGCTGGGTGGCGATGGTGGAGCTCGCGCTCACCAACCACGCCAACATCGTCGGCTCGAACGGGCTGCGCGGGCCGCTCTACCTCGAAAAGTACGAGGGCTACGCCGAAGAGATCCTCAAGGGGTTCGGCTTCGGGCCGCACGACGCGATGATCCTCATCTCGACCTCGGGCATCCGCCCGGTGATCGTCGAGATGGCGATGGGCGCGCGGAAGCGCGGGCTGAAGACGATCGGCATGTGCTCGGTGGCGCATTGCGCGCAATCAACGCCCGCGCACTCGTCCGGCAAGAAGCTGACCGACGTTGTCGACGTCGTCATCGACAACAAGTGCCCGCCGGGTGATTGCGTGCACCAAGTCGAAGGGCTCGACTGGAAGACCGGCCCGGTGTCGACGGTGACGGGCGCGATGATCATCAACATGCTGCGCTGCGAAGTGGCCGAGCGCCTGGTCGCGCGCGGCGTGAAGCCGGTGATGCTGCCGAGTCATCAGTTCGTGGGCAATGTGAGCGCCGAGCAGGCGCTCGAAGAGTTCTACGAGGCGTATCGCAAGAGCCTGCGCCACCTGTACGAGTGAGGAGAGGGGATGGGGAAAAACGTCAGAATCGCCATGCTCGGCTCGGGGTTCGTGGCCGAGTTCTACATGCAGGGGCTGGCCAACGTGAACGGCCAGGAAGTGGTCGTAAACACGTCAAAAAGCGCTAAGAACGCGCAAAAATTCGCTCAAAAGTGGGGCATTCCGCACGCTTCCACGAACATCGGCGAGGTGATCGCGCGGGACGACATCGACCTCTACGTCATCGCGCTGCCGAACGAGGCGCACATGGAGATTGCGCTGCTCCTTTCCAAGTGGAAGCGCAATCAGGTGTGCACCAAGCCGCTGGCGCGCAACCGCAAGGAGGCGAAAGCGATGTTCGACGCCGCGCGCAAGAGCGGCCGCATGCACGGCTACGCGGAGACCGAAGTCTTCTCGCCGTGCGTGGTGAAGGCGCGCGAGATCATCGAGAGCGGCGGCATCGGGCGCGTCGTGTGGGTGCGCTCGCGCGAATCGCACTCCGGTCCGCACAGCGCGCATTTCTGGGACATCGAAAAAACCGGCGGCGGCGCGATGAACGACCTCGCGTGCCACACGATCGAAGCGGCGCGCTACTTCTACGGGAAAGAGGACTCGATCGTCGAAGTGATGGCGTGGGGCGCGACGCTGGTGCATCACAAGAAGACGAAGGGTGAGGACAACGCGCTGCTGGCGCTGAAATTCTCAAGCGGCGGCATTGCGCACTGCGAATTGAGCTGGACCTGCAAAGGCGGCCTCGACTTGCGCAACGAGATCCACGGCAGCGAGGGCTCGATCTTCACCGACGTCACGCGCGGCACGCCGATCGCGTCGTTCACGTCGAAGTCCGCCGGTTACGTGGTGGAGAAGGCCGACATCGATTTCGGCTGGACGCGCCCGCTGCCGGAGGAGGCCTTCGCCTACGGCTATCAGGCCGAGATGCGGCACTTCGTCGAGTGCGTTCGCGACGGCGCCGTGCCGCGCGAGACGTACGAAGACGGCTACATCGTCAACTGCGTGCTCGACGCGGGCTACCAGTCGATGCGGTCGAAAAAGTGGGTGCGAGTGAAGTACTGAGAGGAGCTCACGCTTGGAGCTTGACGGCAAGGTCTGGCTGATCACGGGCGCATCGGGCATCGCGGCGGCGACGGCGCGGCTGGCGGCGGTGTGGGGCGTGCGCACGTTCATCTGCGGACTCGATCCGCACGAATGCGCATCGCTCCAGGAGGAGACCGGCGGCGGCGCCTACTGCGGCGACCTCTGCGAAACGAAACACGCCGAAGCCGCGGTGGCGCAATGCATCTCCGAGCTGGGCCCGATCGACGCGCTGTTCAACGTCGCGGGCGCGAGCGGCCGGAGGCATGGCGACGGCGCGGTCCACTTGACCACCGACGAAGGCTGGGACCGCACGCTCGAGATGAACCTGCGGCCGATGTTTCTGATGTCGCGCGCGGTGCTGCGGAGGATGCTGCCGCGCGGCGAGGGCGCCATCCTCAACATGAGCTCGGTGACGGCGTACGCGCCCGAGCGGAAACATTTCGCCACGCACGCCTACGCCGCGGCGAAGGGCGCCGTGATCTCGCTGACGCGCGCGATGGCGGCGTATTACGCGCCGCACGGGATCCGCGTCAACGCGATCGCGCCGGGGCTGGTGCGCACGCCGATGAGCGCGCGGGCGCAGTCCGACAAGGAGATACTCGAGCTGATGAAGGTGAAGCAGCCGCTGGCGGGGACGCTGCTCGATCCCGACGACATCGCGCGCGCGGCGCTGTTCCTGATGAGCGACGATGCGCGGCACATCACGGGTCAGGTGCTGGGCGTCGACGGCGGCTGGGAGGTTTCGTAAGTCATGCAGCCAAGGCCATTGCGCACGACGGTGATCGGCAGCTATCCGTTTCCGGCGTGGCTTGAGTTCGCGAGCCAGCACCTCGCGCTGTTCGGTCCGGCCGACATTCGCGAGATGCAGGAGGACGCCGTCATCGCCGCGATTCACGACCAGGCGGCCGCGGGGCTCGACGTGATCACCGACGGCGAGCAGACGCGCTTCGACTTCAACTTGAGCTTTTACGGCTATCTCGAAGGTATTGAAACGGAAAAAACGCCGGAGCGCTGCTTCGGGCCGCCGGCGCACGATCAGCGCGGGCGCCATGCCGTCATCGGCGAGATCAGCGCGCCGCGCGGTCTGGGCGCGGTGGAAGAATTCGAGCGGTTGAAGCGGCTCGCGCCCGCGGGTCCGGCGTTGAAGGCGAGCGTGCCCGGGCCGTACACGCTGTCCGGCCGGCTGCTGCCCAACGAGCGCTATCCGAACCGCGCGGCGCTCACCGAGGCGCTGCTGCCGGTCGTGCGCGATGAGCTCCTGCGGCTGGTGGAAGCGGGTTGCCGCGAGATCACAGTCGATGAGCCGTCGATGAGCTGTTACGCGCATCGCGAGGACCCGGCGAAGTTCGTCGAAATCTTCAACCGCACGGTGGCGGCGGTGCAAGGCAGATGCAGGCTCTCGACGCATCTATGCTTCGGCAACTACAAGGGGCGCGCGGTGGGTCCGCGGCAGTATGCGCCGATGTTTCCGGCGTTCCTCGGCTTCGATGTTGATGAGATCCACCTGGAGATGGCGAGCCGCGAGTTCAGCGAGCTGGAGCTGATTGCGGAGATCGCCAAGGTGAAGGACGTCTCGGTGGGCATTATCGACGTCAAGAGTTACTACATTGAGACAGAGGACGATGTCGCCGCGCGCGTGCGGCGGTGTCTGAAGTACGCGCCGCCCGAGCGGTTGAGTTTCGCGCCCGACTGCGGCCTGTCGCAGACGGCGCGCTGGGCGGCGCGGCAGAAACTCGCGAACCTTTGCGCCGGCGTCCGCCGCGTGCGCGGGGAACTCGGCATCGGATGATCGCAGCCTGCCAGAAGGACGACGCGCTGCTGGCCGATATCGCCGTGCACCGGACGCTGCGGAACGGATTTCGCCTGTGGTGGCTCGGGCAGTCGGGGTTCCTGCTGCAATATCGCGGCCGCCACGCGCTGTTCGATCCGTACCTGTCGGACTCGCTGACGCGCAAGTACGCGAACACGGACAAGCCGCACGTGCGCATGACGGAGCGCGTCATCGATCCGGCGCGGCTCGGCTTCATCGACGTTGCGACGTCGAGCCACAATCACACCGATCACTTGGATGCGGAAACGCTGCTGCCGGTCATCAAGGCCAATCCCGCGTTGAAACTGGTCATCCCGGAGGCCAATCGCGCGTTTGTGGCCGAACGCCTGGGCTGCGACCCGCAGTGGCCCATCGGGTTGAACGACGGCGCGAGCGTGTGCATCGGCGAGTTCGAATTTCACGGCGTCGCATCGGCGCACGAGCGGCTCGACGCGACCGCGGAGGGCCTTTACCCTTATCTCGGCTACGTGGTGAAGTTCGGCGGCTACAGCGTCTATCACAGCGGGGACACGGTGCTCTACGCCGGGCTTGTGGAGAAGCTGCGCGCGCACGAGGTCGATGTCGCCATGCTGCCGATCAACGGCTCCTTGCCGGAGCGGCGCGTGGCTGGCAACCTGTGGGGCGGGGAAGCGGCGCGGCTGGCTTTTGACGCGGGCGTGAAGGTGGCCGTGCCCTGCCACTATGGGATGTTCGAGTTCAACACGGCGAGCCCGGAGGAGTTCGCCGCCGAGTGCGAGCGGCTGGGGCAGAAGTTCCGCCTGCTGCGCAACGGGGAAGGCTTCGACTTCTGTCGCGGCGGCGCGGAGCCGGGGCCGCTGAGTTAGCCGGGGCCATGGGCCGAATGATCGCTTTCTTGCCGGCGTTCGCGCCGCGGCTGATGGCGCAGGGAATCGATTCGACGGCGCTGGACCGCTCTGGGGCCGGCCCGATCCTTCATGCCGCTACCGGGCGGTGTTGACCGCCTCCGGTCCCGGCTACACGGCGCACCTGCTGGAGGGTCGCGTCACCGCGCCAATGCCGCTGCACATGGCGCCGGACTACGCCAAGAGATTGGACTCGCGGCATGGCCTGCTCCGGCTGGACGCGGCAAGCGGGGCATGGAGGCGCGCGGTCACGGAGAAGGACTTTGCGCGCGGGAGCGCCTTGGCGGGGGCGGAGGATGAGGTCCTTTGGAATTGGATCAGCGCGGAGAAGGCCTTCAGGGCGTGGCCGCCGGTGAATGACCCGATCCAGTCCGGCGACGTCATTCAATCCCGACACCGCTGCCGGGACGAGGGCCTCTTCGCGGCGGCAGCAATCTTCGAGAGTACACTGGAGAGGATCGGCATGACGCGAGAGGAAGCGATCGTCAAGGCGACGGAGGTTCTGGTGCGGTGCTACGCGCCGGAACGGATCTACCTGATCGGTTCGAGCGCGCGTGGCGATGCCGCACCGGGCAGCGACCTGGATTTCGTCGTCGTCGTGCCGGACGATACGCCTCCCGGCTCGCTTTGGGGCCGCGGAGTGCATGAGCAACTCTGGGAGGTCCCCTTCGGCGTGGAGATCGCGCCCTTCCGGCGCAGCACGTTTGAGCGACGCTCGGATTGGCTGATGTCGCTTCCGGCGATCGCTCTGCGCGAAGGGCGTTTGGTCTATGAATCCAGAAGACAGGCGGCGTGAAGAAGCCGCGGAATAATTGCGCATCGCCTCCGACGACCTCCGGATCGCTGATGCCGCCCTGGGACTCGATCCGCCTGTCACAGGACTCGCGCTTTCCCATGCGCAGCAGGCGGCCGAAAAAGCTTTGAAGGCCTATCTGGTTTATCACGACCGCACCTTCCCGCTCACACACAACCTCAAGGATCTTGCCCGCCCGTTCGAAGACCTGGACTCCTCACTGCTGGAGGTGGTGCGCCCCGGCCTCGACCTGACGGATTTTGCGACGCTCTATCGGTACCCTGGCGAAGCCGAGTCACCCGATGTTGGACAAGCCCGGCCCTGGATCGAATCCGCTCGTGCGGTCGTGACCGCCATTGAACAACGTGTAAAGCCGGGCGCACGGTAGCACATCAGGCTCCGCCTGGACGCCCGCGCATTCGCTGACGCGGCAGTGGTTGGTATTTCCGTGCTCTTCGTCCCAGGTGCAGTAGTGCGATTCCGGCTCCGCCAGGAGCGGCCCTGCGTCACGCCGTCGCCTGCGCTTTGCCGGGGCCGCCTCGCCGGTGGGACTGCATGCTACACCTCATCGGCCCGCGCGGGAAAAAACCGGAGTCCACCCGTTTCACTCTCCTTCGTTGAACCACCCTCGCGATTCACGGCGCGCGTGAAGGGGGGGCCGTGCCGTGCCACTATGAAATGTTCGAGTTCAACACAGTGAGCCCGGGCCAATTCATCGCCGACTGCGGCCGGCTGGGCCAGCGGTTCCGCCTGCCGCGCGACGGCGAGGGCTGTCATGATGAGCACGATGCTGCTGGGCATTGACATCGGCGGGACGCGGCTGAAGGCCGGACTGGTGGACGGCGCCGGCGTGATCGTGAGGTCGTCGTCCGCGGCGACGCCGGGCGAGCTGGAGCGCTTCCGCTTCGCGCTGCGGCAGGTGGTGCGCGAGGTCCTGCTCGACGACCGGCCTGCGGCGGTCGGCTTCGGCTGCAAAGGCATCATCGACCCCGACACGACGCTGGTGGACCGCCTGCCCGGCGCGTGGAAATTCCTCGAAGGCAGTTTTCTGCGCGATGCGCTGGACGGGCTGATCGAGCCGGGGACGCCGGTGACGGCGGACAACGACGCCAAAGCCGCGCTGGCCGGCGAGATGGTGTGGGGCGCGGCGCGCGGCGTGCGCAATGCGCTGCTGCTCACGCTCGGCACGGGCGTCGGCGGCGCGATCCTGGCCGACGGGCGCATCCTGCGCGGCGCCTCCGGCGTGGCGGGGCACATCGGCCACCTGACGGTGGATCCCGACGGGCCGCCGTGCATGTGCGGCAATCACGGCTGCCTGGAGGCGGTGTTTTCGGCGCGCGCGATCGAGGCCGAGGCGTGGTCGGCGGCGCACCAGGGCGCGTCTTCGCCGTTCACCGACCGCATCCGCGAGAACCCGAAGGATCTGAGCTGCCGCGCAGTCTTCGAGGCCGCGGCGGCGGGCGATGCGATCGCGTCGTGGATCGTCGAGCGGCGCTCGAAGTGGCTCGCAGGGGCGCTGGCCGGACTGGTGCACGCGATCGACCCCGAGGTCGTCATCCTCACCGGGCAGATCGCCGAGGCGGGCGAGCAACTGTTTGGGCCGCTGCGGCGCGAGCTCAAGTGGCGCACGGCGGGGCTGATCCGGCGCGAGATTCCGCTGGTGGCCGCGGGCGTGGCGGACCATTCGGGCGTGGTCGGCGCCGCGGGGCTGGCGCGGCTGCGGCTGGCATGAGGCGGATCGCGGTCCTGTTGATGGCGCTGTCGGCGCTGGATGCGGCCGCGCAGACGATCCGCCTGGAGACGATGGCGCTGGCGGTGAAGTACCGCGACGGGCGCTTCCTGGCGCTCGAGCCGCGCAACAAGCTCGCGCTTATCGAAAAGGACGGCCGCGTCGCCGCACGCTTCGATCTCGCGCAGAAACTCGCGGGCGTGCGGCGGTACGAGGTGCTGGACTTCGCGCAGCTTGCCGGCGGTCGGGTCGTGGTGTCGGCCTATACGGTGCGCGGGCTGGGCGTCGCAGGCCCCGTGGCTCTCTTGTTCGACCCCGCAACGCCCGAGCAGCCCCCCGAAATGCGCGATCTCTCCGCCGTGCGCTGCCAGCGCATCGAGGGCGCCGCGGAGGGCGGCTTCTGGTGCCTGGACTCGTTCGAGGAGCGCATCCGCCTGCACCACTTCGGCAACGGCGACTTCCAGACGATCCTCGTGCCCGAAAACGATCTGCCAGCGCCCGGCATCTGGATGGGCGAGGTCCGTCTGGCCGCGCCATCGCCGCGATCGATCTATGTCTGGCTGCCCTCGCGCGGCTCGCTGATCCGCCTCAGCCGCGACCAGGAAAAGGGCAACCGCTGGGTGATCCAGGTTCAGGGCAGCGGAAAGGCATCGACCAGTTTTGCCGTCGATGAAAGCGGCCGCGTGACCTCCATGCTGCCGCTGCGCAAGCCGCCGGGTTTCACCGAACAGCTCGACACGCGCTACGGTCTCTTCCGTCTCGACTTCGCGCGCGGAGGCTGGACCCGCGTGGCCGGAACAAGAGACTTCCCGCGCGGCAGCGTTCTGTCCGGCGCGGACGAGGACGGCGTCTGGATCTGGGACCGCGCCGGCAAGACGATCGAGCGCGTTCCCATCCCAAATTGACCGCGCCGTCAACGTGGAACGCCGGCTTTTCATCCGTGAAAGACTTCCGCGTCAGCGAGCGCCAGACGGTCCAGTTGCGCCTGGAGATGTTCAACGTCTTGAACCACCCGGCGTGGGGCCGGCCATCCGGGCCTGGCGAACGCAGGGCGCGAACTCCGACGCGGCGTTCGGCCGCATCCGCTCCACGAGCCGGCTCCGGCAGATTCAGTCCGCCTTGAAATACTCGTTCTGACGCAAAAAACGGCGGCAGCCGGGCTGGTATCGCCTACAGGCTATGGCCCCGCGGCCAGCGGCCCGATATCCTAGGGAGTGAGATGGCGAGCGCATCCACCTCCCCGGAAGTGATGTCCAAACTGGCGGCGCTCGAGTCGTCTATCTGCGGCGTGCTGCGCGGCAAGCGCGAGGTTGTGCGGCTCTCCATCGTCTGCCTGCTGAGCCGCGGGCACCTGCTGATCGAAGACGTGCCCGGCGTCGGCAAGACCACGCTCGCGCATGCGCTGGCCACCTCGGTCGATTGCCTCTTCCACCGCCTTCAGTGCACCTCCGACATGCTCCCGGGCGACATCCTCGGCGTCACCGTCTACAACGCGAAAACGGGCGAGTTCGAGTTCAAGAAAGGCCCGGTGTTCACGAATTTCCTGCTCGCGGACGAGATCAACCGCACGACGCCGAAGACGCAGTCCGCGCTGCTTGAGGCGATGAATGAGCGCCAGATCACCATCGACGGCGTCACCTACCCGATGGCGGAGCCCTTCCTGGTGATCGCCACGCAAAACCCGGTGGAGCACCACGGCACGTACCCATTGCCCGAGTCTCAGCTCGACCGGTTCCTCATGCGCCTGCGCATCGGCTATCCCGACTCCGCGAGCGAGGCCGAGATCCTGCGCGACGGCCGGTCCGCGGCGGCGCATCTCGCCGGCCACGTTCTCACGCCCCACGAGCTGATCGAACTGCAAGACGCCGTCGCCGGCGTGCGCGTGGACGACGCCATCACCGCCTACCTGCTCGACATCGTGCGCCAGACGCGCGAGCACGAATCGCTCGCCCTCGGCGTCAGTCCGCGCGGCGCGCAGGCGCTCTACCGCGCCTGCCAGGCGCTGGCGCTGATCGAAGGCCGCGACTACGTACTGCCGGACGACATCAAACGACTCGCGGCGTCGATCTTCGCCCACCGCGTCGTGCTCCACCAGCGCGTCTCGCTCACGGCGCGCGACATCGGCGCGGCCGAGCGCATCATCGAAGAGATCCTCAATCACACCGAAGTCCCCTTATGAAAACAGCCATCGTCGGTCTGCCCATGACCGGCAAGACCAGTCTGTTCACGATTCTGACTGGCGTTCATGAATCCACTCGCGTCGGCTCGATGGAAACGCGGGTGGGCGTCACGCGCGTTCCCGACGACCGTGTCGAGGCGCTGGCCCGGGTCTTCAGCCCGCCCAAGGTGACGCACGCCACCATCGAGTACCTCGATTTCCCCGCGATCTCGAAGGAAGCGCTGCGCGATCCGGGCTACCTCGCCAGCCTGCGAGTGGTCGATTGCGTCGCGCATGTCGTGCGGCTTTTCGAAGATGAGACCATTCCCCACGAGAAAGGCAGCGTCGATCCCGAGCGCGACGCTCAGGACGTCGACCTCGAGCTTGTCCTCAGCGACCTCGCCGTCGTGGAGAAGCGCCTCGAACGGCTGGAAAAGGACCGCAGGAAGATCAAGGACCCCGGCCTCGACCGGGAATACGAGCTGCTCGCGATCGCGAAGGAAAAGCTGGAAGCCGGCGAATCGCTGCGCGCCTGGGATCTCGACGCCGACGACGAAAAGCGCCTGCGCGGATTTCAGTTCCTGTCCCAGAAGCCGATCCTCTACGTTCTCAACCTCGGCGAGGCCGACGCTCCGCGCCTTGCTGCGATTGAAGAGGAATACCGGGCGAAGCTCCTTCAAGGCCGCGCGCGCGCCGAAGTCACCGCAGTCTGTGGAAAGATCGAGGCCGAGCTGGCGGAGCTGGGTCCGGAAGAGGCGAAGGAGTACCTCGCAAGCTACGGCCTGCCCGGCTCATCGCTCGAGCGCATCATCGCCGCCACGTACCGCCTGCTGGGCCTGATGAGTTTTCTCACTGCGGGTGAGACGGAAGTGCGGGCCTGGACCATCCCCGTCAACTCGACCGCGTTGAAAGCGGCCGGCACGATCCACACCGACTTCGAGAAGAAGTTCATCCGCGCCGAGGTGGTGAACTGGAAGTCGCTGGTCGAGTGCGGGGGATACGGCGGCCTGCGCGAGAAGGGCCTGCTGAAGCTCGAAGGCAAGGAGTACATCGTCAAGGACGGCGACGTGCTCGTTATTCGCCACGGCTGACGGGCCGGTACTGCGGCGCAAGCGCACAGGCCCACAGCGCAAGCCCCAGCGCCAGGCACGACCAGGCGAACCAGTCGCCCCAGCGGGTGTAGAGCGTCTTGTCGCGCTCCCAGCCGAAGCGCAGCCGCGCGGCCAGTCGCTTGAACTCGGGCTGGCGGTCCCAGACGCGCCCGGCGGGGTCGATCGACGCCGTGATGCCGTCGTTGGTGGAGCGGATCAGCCAGCGGCGGTTCTCGACGGCTCGCATGCGGGCGAGCAGGAGATGCTGCGGCCGCGCGGCGCTGCGTCCGAAGTAGCCGTCGTTGCTGAGGTTGACGAGGACCTCGGCGCCTGCGTCCGCCACTTCGCGCACGAGCTGCGGGAACGCCGCCTCGTAGCAAATGAACGGCCCGGCCGTGTGGCCCGCGAATTCGAACACGCGGACCTCGCGGCCCGCCGCATAGTCGCCCGCCTCGCTGCTGATCTTCTCGATCCAGCCGAAGCCCGGCGGGATGAACTCGCCGAACGGCACCAGGTAGCGCTTGTCATAGCGCCCGGTGAGCCGCCCCTCCGCGGTGAGCATCACCGCGGAGTTGAGCGGCGCGCGGTCCGCCGTGTGCGCCACGCCGCCGAAGAGCAACGCCGCGCCCGCGGCGCGCGCCAGCTCGTTCATCGTCGAGCGGAATTCCATGTCCTCGTAGTAGTAGAACGGCGCGGGCGCCTCGGGCCAGACCAGCAGCGCGGGCTTGCGCTGCGCGGCGTCGAGCGCGGACTGGAGGGTCATCAGCGCGAGATGCCGCACCGCTCGGTCCTTCTCGTCCGGCGTCCAGCGATAGTCCATCGGGATCGCCATCTGAGCGGACACGGCTTCCGCTTCGGGCGCTTTCTTCAGCTCGATCGCCGGCAACAGAGCCAGCGCGGCCAGCGGCGCGAGCCACAACAGCTCGCGGCGGCCGCGGCGCAGCGCCACCAGCGCGACGGCGCACGCCGTCGCGGCGAAGACGAACGAGAGGCCGTAGACGCCGGTGAACGGCGCCAGCCGCAGCGGCAGGTTCATGCCGATGCCGGCGTTGCCGAGCGCCAGCCAGGCGAAGCCCAAAGGGCCGTGCGTGCGTTCAATGCCGGTCCAGAGAGCGGCCACCGCCGGGATCGCCCACCAGCGCCTCACCGGCTGCCGCGCAAGAAGCGCGAAGACCCCGAGGTGGATCGCCTTGATCGCCGCGAACAGGATCACCGCCACCCAGCTCAGCACGCCGGTGAGCCCGCCGTAGTTGAACAGCACTTCGCGAATCCAGTGGCACACCGCGAGCCAGGAGACAAAGCCCGCCACCCACCCCCAGCCGAACGCCGCGCGCCATCCGCCGGTGTGCGCCAGCGCGAAAAGCAGCGGCGCCAGCGCTGCCGGCGCAAGAAACGGGATGTTCAGGGGAGGGAAGAGGGCGGCAAGAAAGAATCCCGTCAGTAGAGCGCCGGCCAGACCTAGCTGCCACTGCCGCATGCGGCCGGCTCCTGGTGGCGGGCGGCGTCGTTGACGAGGTCCGCCATATAGCTGGAGCGCACGAACGGCCCCGCGAAGACCATTTTGAATCCCAGCGCCAGGCCGTGACGTTTCCAGCGCTCGTAACGCTCCGGCGCGACGTATTCAGCAACCCTCAGGTTGCGGCGCGTGGGCTGGAGATACTGTCCGATGGTGACGACTTCGACCCCGGCGCGGCGCAGGTCGGCCAGCAGGCTCTCCACCTCCTCGTGCGTTTCGCCCAGGCCGGCCATGAGGCCGGACTTCGTGAGCACGTCCGCGCGATGGCGGCGCGCGAAGGCCAGCACGTCGAGCGACTGGCGGTAGTCGGCCTGCGGCCTCACCCTGCGATAGAGCCGCGCGACAGTCTCCATATTGTGATTGAAGACGTGCGGGCCGGCGTCGAGCACGCGCGCCACGGCGTCCATGTCGCCGCGGAAGTCCGGCGTCAGCACTTCGACGCGCGAATCGGGCAGCGCCTGGCGCACGCGGCGCACGGTTTCGGCGAAATGCGCTGAGCCGCCGTCGGCGAGATCGTCGCGGTTGACGCTGGTGATGACGACGTAGCGCAGCTTCATGCGCGCCGCCAGGCGCGCGACGTTGGCCGGCTCCTCGGGGTCGAGCGTGAAGTCCTTCTTCTCCGGCGAACCCTTGGGCACGGAGCAGAATCCGCAGCCGCGCGTGCAAAGGTTGCCGAGGATCATGAAGGTTGCCGCGCCGCGGTGGAAGCACTCGTGGATGTTCGGGCAGCGGGCGGATTCGCACACCGTGTGCAGGTTGAGCCGGCGCAGCTCGTTCTTGAGCGATTGCACGGCCTGGAAGCGCGTCTCCGGCTTACGTAAGAACTCCGGCAGGCGCTGCCGCCCGCCGATCTGAACAAGCGTCTCCATCCTCGCGCCGGCCCTCAGTATTTCACCAGGTAGGGCTTGTCGATGCCGATGCCGCGCAGCGCCTCGCGGGTCTCAGACGTTTCCTCGGCCGTTGCCAGCGGGCCCACCAGCACGCGGAACAGCTCCGGGTTCCTGGGCGACGGCGCCGAGGCGACCTTGAAGCCTTTCTGCGCCAGGATGCCGAGCATGTTGTCGGCCTGCCGCCGCGTTGTGGCCGCCACCTGGAGGTAGCTGCCCGGCGCGGGCGCGCCCGGCGCTGACGGCGTCGCGGAGGGCGGCGGAAGCGATGCCGCGGGCTTCGGTTCGCTTCTCGCCGGCTCCGGCTCAGAGGTCCTGACGGGAGGCAGTTCGGCGGCGGACCCGGCCCGCGAATTCGTTCCGCCAGCCGTAGAATCGACGACGATCGGACCGCGCGATTCCGCCTTGGCCAGAGCGGCGCCCGCTTCGCCGGTGCTGCGGCCGGCCAGAAATCCCATCGCGAAAAACACCCCCAACAGGACGATCACGATAAAAAGAACGCTCAAAAGCTGCTTGTTTCCAAGAATGAGTTCGAATTCGCCGTCTTCCCTGCCTGGCATAATCTGTTCGCTACCTCGGTGCTGCCGGTTCCGCGGCGTGAATGCAACTGCGCTCCCCGCCCTTTAGAGAATACCCGCATCGTGAGCGCGCGCACAACCGGAGGTCTGAACCTCTATTGCTGCTCCCTCTCAGACCGTGGCGGCAACCGGCGCGGCCGGCGCAAGCCGCGCGGCCAGTGCCGCCGCCGCCTTCTGCTCGGAGCGCCACCGGCCGGCGACGCGCCTTCTGTTGCTCCCGTATCGCCGCACCGGGCGGAGCAGGTGCGAGAGCTCGGGGCCGCTGTTCCGCGCGGTTCCGAAAGCGGCGTGACAGCACTGACGGGACTCGGGAATCGCGGGGGTCTCTCAGCTCGATCCTCCACCTGTCGCCGGCACGCGGCGGCGCCGGCGGACCGGGCAGCAGAAGGGCGGCCGCCCATCCGGACTTCACGGTGAATCCAGTCGCAGCGGCACAACGGTTTGGCCTGTTCAGCCACGCGTGCACCCCGCAACCAAAGCCGGCGCAGGTTTGCAGTGCGCACCATCAGAGCATCCGGCGAGCGCTCGTGAAATCGCGGCCAGGCCGAGGCTATTCTGGTATGTCATGCACGTGGTTCGCTTCCGCTGCCAGCGCGGCTGCACGAAATGCTGCCAGGTCCAGGGCTTCGTCTACTGCACCGAGGAGGACGTCGAGCGCGCGGCGGCGCGCTTGAAAATCTCAAAGGCGGAGTTCGAGCGCCGATATGTGTACCGGACGCGGCATCTCATCCGGCTGCGCAGGCCGCGCGGGCGGCAGTGCCACTTCCTGGTCGGCGGCGGGTGCTCGATTCACCCCGACAAGCCGCTCCAGTGCCGCCTGTTTCCCTTCTGGCCGGAGCTGGTCGAGGACGCCGCCGCGTGGCGCCGGACGGGGAAGACGTGTCCCGGTATCGGAATGGGACCGCTGATCCAAATCGGGACCGCGCTTGAAACAGCCGACCAGATGCGTAAGGCCTATCCGACCATGTACTGAGACTCGCGCCGCGGCCCTATCCCCCATCTGTTCATCAACATGGCGGCGCCCTCCGGAGCCGCCTGCCGCCTGGCACGAGAGTTGCTCTCTGCTCAGCGCCATGTTGGATCCCATCGCCGCACGGCTGGAGCACTACCTCGATCTGCTGAGCCACCGCCAGAAGCTCGTGGCCTCCAATATCGCCAACATCGATACGCCCGGCTACCGGACGCGCGACATCGACTTCCAGTTCGAGGTCCTGTCCGCCGCGCCCGGCGCAAGCCCGCGTGTCATCGAGCCCGAGGGCCTGCGCATGAACAACGACGGCAACAACGTGAGCCTCGATCGCGAGGCGCGCCTGCTGGCCGAGAATGCCCTCCGCTTCAACGTCGCCTCCAATCTCCTGCGCGGCCAGTTGCACCTCGTGCGCCGCGCAATCGAGGAAGGGAGGAATGGATGAGCCTGTTCAATCTTTTTTCCGTCAGCGCATCCGGTATGGCCGTGCAGCGCCTGCGCGCCCAGACCATCGTCGAGAATCTCGCCAACGCCGAGACCACGCGCACTCCGGACGGCGGACCCTACCGGCGCAAGGACGTCGTCATCGCCAGCGAGCCGCAGAACTCGCCGTTCGGCGCGATCTTCCAAACCGAGCTCGCCGCCGGGGTCACCGGCGCCGCGGTCTCCGAGGTGCTCGAAGACTCGCGGCCTCCCGAGCTGCGCTATGAGCCCGGCCACCCCGACGCCAACGCCGAAGGCTACGTGGCCTATCCGCACATCAGCCCGGCCGAGGAGATGGTCGACCTGATGAACGCGTCGCGCTCCTATCACGCCAATGTCGCCGCGATGTCCGCGGTAAAGGACATGGTGGCGAAGTCGATCGACTTGCTGAGGTCCTGATGAGCCCGATCTCTCCCATACGATTGCCGGTCCACGTCGAGCCCGTGGTGAAGCCCGCCGCCGGCCCCGGAGGGGACTTTGCCGCCCTTATGTCGCAGGCTCTCAACTCGGTCTCGGCGATGCAGGCCGTCGCCAATTCGAGAACCGAGCGCCTGCTCAACGGCGAGGCGGAAGAGCTGCACCAGGTGGCGCTCGAGCAGCAGAAGGCCGCCCTCGCTTTTGAGCTCTTCCTGCAAATGCGAAATAAAGTGGTCCAGGCCTATCAGGAAGTGATGAGGATGCCGTTGTAAGGGAAGAGTACGGAGATGGACGAACTGAAACGGCTCTTCGCGGGGCTTTCCGCGCGGCAGAAACTGACGATTCTGGCCGGGGCCGTCATCGCTGCATTGGCCGTCTGGCAGGGGGTGCGCTGGAATCGCGAACGCGACCTGCGCCCGCTGTTCCTGAACCTCTCGCCCGAAGACGCGGGCGCGCTCGTCGAACGCCTGCGCGCGGCCAACGTCGCTTACAAGGTGGGCGACAACGGGACGCTGCTCGTGCCGTCCTCGCGCGTCGCCGAGCTGCGCCTGGAGATGGCCGCCTCGGGCCTGCCGCGCACGGGCCGCATCGGCTTCGAGCTCTTCGACAAAACCAACCTCGGCGCCACCGACTTCGCCGAACACGTCAATTACCGGCGCGCTCTCGAGGGCGAGTTGGAGCGCAGCGTGATGTCCATCGCCGCTGTTGAACGCGCGCGCGTCCACGTCACCTTCGCCAAGGAGTCGGTTTTTCTCGAATCGCGCCAGCCCGCCAAGGCCAGCGTCATGGTCAAGCTGCGCCCGGGCATGACGCTTGCGCGGCAGAGCGTGGTCGCCATCGGCCACCTTGCCGCGAGCGCCGTCGAGGGACTTTCGCCCGACGCGGTCTCGGTGCTCGACATGGAAGGGAATCTCCTGGGCCGTCCGCGCGCCTCGGGCGACCCGGACGGCGCGGCGACCGGCGCCGCCGCGGAGTACCGGCAAGGTCTCGAGCGCGAGATGCTGGTGAAGATCCGCGAAACTCTGGATCCTCTCCTGGGCGCGGAGAAATACCGCGCCGGCGTCTCCATCGACTGCGATCTCACCAGCGGCGAGCAGAGCGAAGAGAGTTTCGATCCCTCGCGCTCGGTGATGGTGAGCTCCCAACGCACCGAGGACGCCGCGAATACCGCCTCCACCGGAGGAGTTCCAGGCACGGCGTCGAATCTCCCGCGGCCCGTGCCGCGCGCGGCCGGCGCCGCGGGCGGCGCCTCGCGCAGAACCGAGAGCATCGCCTACCAGACAAGCAGGGTCGTGCGGCACACCAAGATTCCCCGGGGCGTCCTCAAGCGGGTCTCGGTCGCCGTGCTGGTCGACCAGGGCGTGCGCTGGGAGGGCTCAGGGTCGACGGCCCGGCGCGTGCTCGAGCCGCCGCCTCCCGAAAAGCTCAAGGTCGTCAAGGACATCGTCGCTGGAGTCGTCGGCTTTCAGCAGGACCGCGGCGATCAGATTCTCGTCGAGACGCTGCCCTTCGAAGCCACGCTCCGCGCCGCTCCGCCCGAGGGGCCGGCTGGAAAACCCGCCGGAGGGAAGGGAAGAGCGGACCTCCCGTCCTGGCTCCAGCCCCTGCTCGACAAGGCCCCGCCCGCGGTCTGGTTGGGCGCCGCCGCGGCTCTCGTGATCGTGCTGGGAACCGGGCTGTTCTGGCTGGGGCGCCGCCTGCGCCGCCGCGCCCCCGCGGCGACGAGCGCTCCCGCCATCGCGCAGGCGGGCGCGTCGCCTCAGCTTCCCGGCGGCGTCGAGGATTTCGAGGGCAAGGCCATGGCGCAGCTCAGCCAGAATCAGGCGGACCGGCTCAGAAAAGAGCTTGAGGCGCTCGATTCCCTCAAGCTGCCCCAGGTCACCAAAAAGAGCGAAGTGCTGCGCAAGTACATCACCGAGCAGTCCAAGGCCGATCCCGCCCAGGTGGCCCAGCTCGTCCGCACCTGGCTCAACGAGGAGCAGGCACGGCTATGATCACCAACATCGGCCGCGAGAACGAAGGGCCCAAGCTCCCGGGCTCGCAGAAGGCGGCCGTGCTCATGGTCACGCTCGGAGATCAACTGAGCGCCGAAATCCTCAAGCATCTCGACGAGGACGAAGTGTCGGTCATCGGCAAGGAGGTCGCCCGCATCAGCGCCATCACCTCGGAGGACGCCGAGAAGACGCTCGAAGAGTTTTATCAGCTACTCGTCGCCCAGGACTATGTCCTCAAGGGCGGCCTCGAATACGCGCGCCGCATGCTGAACAATGCCTTCGGCCCCGAGAGCGCGCGCAGGATCCTCGACCGGCTGGTGAAGCAACTGGGCAGCGAAGCCGCCAGCTTCGACGCGCTTCAGAAGGCCGACCCGCAGCAGTTGGCCAAGTTCGTCCACAGCGAGCATCCCCAGACCATCGCCCTCATCCTCAGCCACCTCAACTCCTCGCAAGCGGCCGCCCTGCTCTTTTCTCTGCCCGCCACCATGCGCGCCGACGTCGCGCTGCGCATGGCCAACCTCGACCAGATCTCGCCCGAGATCATCTCCAAGATCGCCGTCATCATCGGCCAGAAAATCAAGGCCCTCGGTGAAATGAGCCGCGAATCCTACGGCGGCGTGCGCGCCGTCGCCGAGATGTTCAACCGTCTCGATTCCTCCTCGAGCAAGGAGATCCTCGACACCATCGAGCAGACCGATCCGAACCTCGCCGAGACAATCCGCCACCTGATGTTCGTCTTCGAGGATCTGCTGCTCATCGATCAGGCGGGGCTGAAGGAGGTTCTCGCGCGCATCGACCGCAAGCTGCTCACAGTCGCGCTGAAGGGCACCAGCGACCAGTTGAAGAACCACTTCCTGCAATGCATGTCGCAACGCGGCGCGGAGATGCTGCGCGAAGACATGGACGCGCTCGGGCCGATCAAGATCAAGGAAGTCGAGGCCGCGCAACAGCAGATCATCGCCGTGGTCCGCCAGCTTGAAGCCGAGGGCGCCATCAGCCTGAAGGGCGCTGTGGGTGAACAGTATGTCGTCTAGGATGCTCGGCGGCGCCGAGCTGGAATCAATTGAAGAGATCCGCTGGCCCGAAGCGGGGGCGGCGCCCACTGCGCGGAGTTCTCCCCCGCCGGCCCGGGCCGCGGAACACGCCGCGGCGCCGGCCGCCATCGAGAGCCTGATCGCCGAGCGCGTCGCGCTCGAGCGCGACGCCGCCTACCGCCAGGGGGAATCCGAAGGCTATCATCGCGCCAGGACGGAGCAAGCGCCGCTCATGGACCGGCTGGCCCGCTCCATCGCGGAGATCGCCGCGCTGCGCCCGCGCATCCGCAGCGAGGCCGAGCGCGATCTGGTTGAGCTCTCCATCCTCATCGCCCGCAGGATACTGCGCCGCGAGCTGACGGTTGACCCCGACGCCATCTGCGGCCTGCTGCGGGCGGCGCTCGACAAGACCTCGCTGCGCGAGGTCATCGAGGTCCGAACGCACCCGGAACATCGCCACGCGCTCGAGCAGCGGCTGCGCGCGCTCGACTCCCCCGCCAAAATCGCAGTGAAGCCCGATCCGCGCCTCGAGATCGGCGCCGTGATCGTCGAGACTCTGCACGGCGAGATCGACGCCTCCCTCGAAACGCAGCTCGCCGAGATCCAGCGCGGCATGGCCGATCTCCTTGAAGCTCCGGGAGCCGCCGCATGAACCCGTCGGCCTCCACCATCGACCTCGCGCGCTTCGCCCGCGCGGTCCGCGAGATCGATCCCCTGCAAACCGCCGGAACCGTGGTGAAGATGATCGGCCTCGTGGTCGAATCCCGCGGCCCCGCCTGCGCGGCCGGCGACTTCTGCGAGATCCAGACGCGCTGCGGGCGCAGCGTTCGCGCACAGGTGATCGGCTTCCGCGAAGGCCACGTGCTCTCGATGCCGCTCGAAGAGACCAGCGGCATCCAGCTCGGCGACCGCATCGTCGCCCGCCGCCAGGACGCCCGCCTCGCCGTCTCCAACGCTCTGCTGGGCCGCGTCGTGGACGGCTTCGGCCGCCCCATGGACGGCCTCGGTCCCGTCGCCCCCGAAGCGCACTACGAGCTCTACGCCCCGCCGCCCGGCCCGCTCGACCGCGAGCCGATCACCGAGCCCCTCGCCACCGGCATCCGCGCCATCGATTCCCTCCTGACCTGCGGCCGCGGCCAGCGCATCGGCATCTTCGGCGGCAGCGGCGTCGGCAAAAGCACGCTGCTCGGCAGCCTCGTCCGCAGCAGCGGCGCCGACGTCGCGGTACTCGCGCTGGTCGGCGAGCGCAACCGCGAGGTGCGGGATTTTATCGAGAACGACCTCGGTCCCGCGGGGCTGCGCCGCTCCGTCGTCGTCGTCTCCACCTCGGACCGTCCTTCGCCCCTCCGTGTCCGCGCCTGTTTCGTGGCGCTCGCCATCGCCGAGTTCTTCCGCGACCAGGGCAAGAACGTTCTTCTCGTCGCCGACTCCGTCACCCGCCTGGCGATGGCGCAACGCGAAATCGGCCTTGCCTCGGGCGAGCCGCCCAGCCAGAAAGGATACACGCCCTCCGTCTTTCAAATGCTGCCCCGCGTCTTCGAGCGCGCCGGGCGCTTCAAGCGCGGCTCGATCACCGGCTTCTTCACCGTGCTCGTCGAAGGCGACGACATGAACGAGCCCATCGCCGACGCCGTCCGCGGCATCCTCGACGGCCACATCGTCCTCGCGCGCTCGCTCGGCCAGCGCGGCCACTACCCCGCCATCGACGTCCTTCAGTCCGTCTCCCGCCTTGCCCCCCGCGTCAGCACCCCGGAACAGCGGAAGGCCGCCGAAGTCATCCGCGAATCGCTCGCCGTCCTCCAATCCTCCGAGGACCTCGTGCGCATCGGGGCCTACGTCTCGGGATCGAATCCTCGCCTCGACGCCGCTCTGGGGGCGGAGAGTGAAATCCTCAAGTTCCTGCGCCAGGCGCCCGAAGAGTCTAACACCATGGAGCAGACCTTGGATCACTTCTGCGCCTTGGCCTCGGCGCTGAAAAAGGACTGAAATCCTCCCGGAGAATAGCTCATGAAGAAGTTCAAGTTTCCACTGGAAAAGCTTCAAACATGGCGTGATATGCAGTTCCAGATCGAGCAGGACAAACTCCGGAGACTTCTGTCGGAACAGACCTCGCTGCTGCGCCTGCGCGCCGAGCTCGACACGGATCGCCGCCGCGCTTCATCCATCGTTGGCAGCGCGCGCATCGACTCCGGCGAGTTGCAGGCCGCCGACAGGTTTCGGAGCTTCGCCGCGCGCCGCGAAGCCGAGCTGGACTCCGGCCTCGACAAGGTTGCAGCGCGAATCGGACAACAGCGCCAGTCTCTCCTCGCCGCCCGCAAGAACGTCGAGGTTCTCAACCAGCTTCGCCGGAACCAGCTTTCAAAGTGGCGCGAGGAGCTCGACAAGGAGCACGAGAATCTTGTTGCGGAGCTGGTCGTCGCCCGCTGGAAGTCCCACCGCTCGAATCTCTGAACCGCGCCTCTTCAGTTACTCACACAAGTCCGGCTTGCAGTCAGGCCGCCACCTTCGGTCCGGCCGCCCGCTGAGAAGCTGCAAAAGAAACTGAATTGAGCCGCGAATGCACACCAATGGACACGGATAAACTCCCCGTTTTCAATTCGTATGAATCCCTGCCCGTCCGTGGCCACATAATTCTGTTGCGCCTTCCGGGAGAGCGGACCTGGCTGTCTCAGCTCTGGCCGTAGCGCGCGTTCCCGCCAGCAGGCGGCGATCCCCCTACGGCCGGCGCCGCTTGAGGAACTCCAGAAACTCCGCCGGATTCCGGGTCAACCCCGCGAACGTGGCCACTACCTGCTCGGCCGGGTCGAAGATCGCGTAAAAGGGGATGGTCACAGTCTTAAAGAGCCCGTCCTGCCGCTTCTGGTTCTCCTCCGAGACGCTGTCGGTCCCGTCTGTGTAGAGCTCCAGCAGGATCAGGTCGCTGGTGGCCGGCGCAATCTCGGGCCGCGGGAACATGTTGGCCTTCATCCACTTGCAGTTCGTGCAGGTGTATCCCGTGAACGCCACCAGCACGTGCTTGTTCTCCGCCCGCGCCTGGGCGAACGCACCGGCATAATCGTCCTTCAGCCATCTGCGCCCTGCGCTCCCCGGCGCCTGCCCCAGCTCCGACCCTTCCGCCGCGGCCGGCAGATACGCCTCCACCTCTCCCAGCTTCGCCCCGAACAGACCCGGCGTCAGGCTCACCGCAAATCCCAGAATCAAAGTCGCAATCAGAACCCGCGTCACGCCCACATGCTCGTCCGGCTTGACTCCCTCCATCCGCACAAGCCCAAGCAGGTACAGGCCCGGCAGCGTGAACAGCACGATCCAGAGCGCCAGGAACCGTTCTCGCGAGAGCACATTCCAGTGCATCACCTGGTCGACGTTGCTCAAGTACTTCACCATCGCCGCGAGAATCAGGAATCCCAGAACCACTTTCACCCGCGACATCCAGCCGCCGCTGCGCGGCAGCTTCTTCAAAAAGCTGGGAAACAGCGCCAGCAGGAAGAATGGTGAGGCCAGCGCCCCCGAAAACGCCGCCATTCCCAACACCGGCTGCAACTTGTCGCCGCCCACCGACGCCGCAAGCAGCGTCCCCATGAATGGTCCGACACACGCGAACGACGCCAGGCAGAACGTCAACCCCATGATGAGCGTTCCCACATACCCGCCGCGGTTGGACGCCGAGCTCAGCTTCGTCAGCAAACCGCTCGGCAGCGTCAGCTCGAACGCCCCCAGCAGGCTCAGCCCGAAGACAAAGAACACCAGCGCAATGAGCCCGTTCACCCAGGGATTCGAGCCCAACTGCACCACGGCAAACGGCCCCAGCGCCGCCGTCAGGCCGAATCCGATCCCCGTAAACAGCACGACGATCCCCACGCAGAACACCACCGCTTGCGCGAGCGCCGAAGTCTTCCCGCCGTCCTGCTGGTTTAAAAAGAACGACATCGTGATCGGAATCATCGGAAACACGCAAGGCGTGAAGATGGCCGCCAGCCCGAAACCGAACGCGACCAGAAGGAACGCCCCCAGCCCCTGCGCCTGCTCGGGCTTCCTCTCAGACACCGGGCCCGCCGGCGCCGCGCCGCCGCCCGCCGCTCCCGTGAATTCCGCATACCCGGCCGGCAGCGTGAACCCCGAAGGCCCCGCCGCGGGATCGATCGTCACCTTCGCCGCCGCGGAAATCCTGCGCGGCGGCATGCATTCTTTTTCCGTGCAAAGCTGAAAGCGAGTCTGCGCCTCGATCTCCGTCTCGCCCGCGGCGGCTTCCTTCGCGATCTCCACCTTCAGCCAGAAGCTCTGCCGGCCCTCGTATGTTTCGGTGTCGATCTGGAAGTTCGGATCGAACTTGCGCTCCGGCTTGGGCGCGTAGACGGCGAACTTCGCCACCGCTGGACTGTCCGCCACCCGGATTGTCGTAGCAATCGGACCCCCCAGCGGACCCGGCTTGGGCGTCGCCAGCGAGTACATGTGCCAGGGCGGGTCCAGCTCCAGCCGCAGCTCCATCCAAAGGACGCCCCCGGGCGCGGCCTTCTGCGCCCCGGGCACGAGCGTCCAGTGCGCCGGCGAGGGCCGCTGCTGCGCTACCGCGGCAACGGCCGCCAGCGCGGCCAGCGCGAGCGCGCTACGCAGTCGCCACGCCCCGGCTCGCATGAAAGCGTTGCATCTCCGTCGCGATGCGGTCGTTGATGTGTTCGGATGCCAGCTCGGTCGCCACCCGGATCGCGTTCCGGATCGCGTTGTCGTTCGATCTGCCATGGCAGATGATCACCACGCCTTTCACCCCCAGCAGCGGCGCCCCGCCGTACTCGGAGTAGTCCGTGCGCTTCTTGAAGTCCCGGTAAGCCGCCCGGCTCATCAAATAGCCGATCTTCCGCGTAATCGTGGCCGCGAGCGACTCCTGGAGCATGTGCTTGAACACGTCCACCAAACCCTCGCTCACCTTCAACGCCACATTGCCGACGAATCCGTCGCACACGATCACGTCGACGTCGCCCGTGTACAGATCGCGCCCCTCAACGTTGCCCGTGAAATTCAGCGGCATCGTCTTAAGAATCTGCGCCGCGCTGCGCGTCAGGTCGTTGCCCTTGTGCTCCTCTTCGCCGATCGAAAGCACTCCCACGCGCGGATTCAGCGTGTGGAAGATCAGCCGCGAATAGATGTCGCCCATCACGCCGAACTGCGCCAGCATCTCGGCCGTGGAGTCGACGTTGGCCCCGACATCCACCACCACCACCGGCTTGCCTTTCACCGTCGGAAACGCCGACGCCAGCGCCGGCCGGTCCACGCCCGCGATCATCCCCATCACGGTCTTGGCCGTCACCATCACGGCGCCGGTGTTGCCGGCCGAAACCAGCCCCTGCGCCTCACCGTCGCGCACCAGCTTCGCCGCCACGCGAATGCTCGACTCGCGCTTCGTCCGCAGCGCCTTGGCCGGGTTATCGTGCATCGAAACGACATCGCGCGCGTGCACCACCCGGATCGGCAGGCTCTGCCATCCGTCATGCCGGGCGAGTTCGGCCTTCACTACCTCCTCGCGCCCCACCAGCAGAATATTCACGTCCTGGTTGCGGGCCGCTTTCACCGCGCCCTGGACCTCGGGAACCGGGGCGTGATCGCCGCCCATCGCATCGACTGCAATTGTGATGGTCGACAAGCGAGTCATCCCTGCGCCGGGTGGCCGGAGTTATTCCTGAACCACTTCAATCACTTCGCGCGTCTTGTACCAGCCGCAGTGCGGGCAGGCGCGGTGCGGCATCTTCACCTGGTGGCACTTCGGGCATTCGGACTGAGCGGGCTTTCTCAAGGCGTCGTGCGCCCGCCGGTTGGCTGTCCTCCGATTGGAGTGGCGTCGTTTGGGATTGGGCATACTTCGTCTGTCCTCGCAGGCTACCGGTCTGGTTGGGAATGCCAGATTCGGATGAATCTAAAGACCTTCCCATTGTAGTCGATCAAATCGCCCCCTGTCATCATCGATGGCTAGCCTGCCCCGTACCCGTGTTTCGCTCCGTCTGTACAGGATTTCCGGGATAGGACCTTCGACCCGGAGCGCTCACAATGGGCCTACGGAGAACTGGAATGGACTTCCACCAGGCCGGACCTGTACCGACGCTGCACGGGCTCAATCGCCACAACTGTAAGTTGCTGGAAGAGCAGATTGAGCGCGCCGTCCGTACGCGCCCGGTCGGTCTCATCCTCCCGGCGCTTTACTCCGAATTCCAAACTCCCGCCATGGGTCGCATCCTCGATCAGCTCCGCCGCGTCCCCTACCTGCGCCGCGCCGTACTGATGCTGGCCCGCGCCACCGAAGCCGAGTACCAGGACGTGCAGCGTCTCTTTGAATCGCTGCCCTTCGAAAGCACGGTGGTCTGGATCGACGGCGAGCCCGTCCAGAGCTTCCTGTCCGATCTCGAGGAGCACGGGCTCTGGGCTGGCAGCGAGGGCAAAGGCCGGTCCTGCTGGCTGGCCTGCGGCTACCTCCTCGCCAAGGGCGACTGCGAAGTCGCCGTCCTCCAGGACTGCGACATCCGCACCTACCATCGCCAGATGCTCGCCCGGCTCGTCTGGCCGCTGGTCGTTCCGGACCGCCCCTTCGAGTTCGCCAAAGGCTTCTATCCTCGTTACACCGAGCGCTTGAACGGCCGCGTCACCCGCCTCTTCCTCGCGCCCCTCATCCAGGCGCTCCAGGACTGCGGCGTCCGCGCACTTCTGCTCGACTACCTCGCCGGTTTCCGCTACGGCCTTGCCGGCGAGTTCGGCCTCTCTTTGCAGCTCGCCCGCGAAATCGAGATCCCCCCCGATTGGGGCCTGGAGATTCACACCCTGACCGAGGTCTTTCGCCGGTCGCCCCACTCGCGCACCGTCCAGGTGGATCTGGCTGACTGTTACGACCACAAGCACCAGGACCTCTCGCCCTGCGACTCCACGCGCGGCCTCAACCGCATGACCCGCGACATCGCCCGCGCGCTCTTCCGCGCCCTCGCCGCCGAGTGCGCCGCGCTCGACCGCGACAAGCTCACCATCCTCCTCGCGCCGCGCTTCCGCCGCGCCGCCGGCGAGCTGATCTCACGTTACGAAGCCGACGCGCTGTTCAACGGCCTGGCTTATGATCGCCACGCCGAAGAGTGCGCGGTCGAGCTCTTCACCAGCGCCGTCGCCGACGCCGCCCGCGATTTCTGTAACTCGCCGCTTGCCGCGCGGTCTTTGCCCTCCTGGCGCCGCGTTGAATGCGCCATGCCCGATGTCCGTTCACGGCTCCGCCGGGCTTTCGAGGCCCACCCATCCTGGATGTATGAGCAGATCGCTTGAGAGGCGGCGCTATGGTTTTTCGATCTTTCCCTCTGACAGCAGGCTGAGCACAGTCGCACTCCATCCCCTGGGCCCTTCCTCCTCTGAAACCAGGGCCCAGGGGATCTTTTTCAGGACCTCCGCCGTGTGGCGGGACCGGATGATCACGGCACGGTCGACCACTTCAAGAAACCCGGCATCGTTTGGAGCATCGCCCAGCCCGATCGAAAACACGCGGCCGTGCCGGCGCCGCAGGTCCTCCAACAACGCCCTCACAGCAGCGTGCTTGCCCTCATGCGCCAGCGCATGATGAAATCGTCCCCCGCGCGTCAATCGCAAACCGCGCGCCAGCATGGCCTTCCGCAGTTCGTCCTCGAGCTTCGGCGACAGCAGCACGAAAGGCTCGCTGTACTCCCGCTCCATCGCCATCCGCGCGTGCTCCGCTCCCAGCCCCGTCCGCTCGCCCACCTCCTCCGCCGTCATCTCCGACCAGCCGCGGACCAGGGCCCCTGCTTCGGCAGCCGCCTCGCTCAGCCGCCGCACTATTTCCCGCCGCGGCTTGCCCAGCGCGACCGCCTGCCCATCCTCCAACACGGCCGCGCCGCCGTTTTCGACAATGGAAGGGTGGGAGAGCCCCAACTCTTGCTGCCAGTGCTCCACCTCGCGCCGGCTCTTGCTCGTCACGAGAATCACCGGCGCGCCCCGCGCCTTCAGCGCCTCAAGCGCCGGCGCCGCCGGCCTCCAGTCGTAGGTGTCATGGTCCAGCAGGCAGCCGTCCATGTCCGTGAACACCGCGATCACACTCCCAACCTAGCAGGACTCCGCCCCATGGTGACCCAACCGCCGGTTCCGAGCCGCTGCCGTGAAGTTGCGGACTTGAGGGCCGAAGCGCCGCCGGTCTTCGGCCAGGAGGCAGGCGCCCCATGAACCGCAGCCTGATTGCCGTTCTCGTCGCCGGTTTCGGCTGCATGACCGTGCTCACCGCCATCCTCGGCTTCACCCAGGCCCGCAGCACCACGCGGCTGATGGATGAGTTCAGAGCCGCTCACGAGAACTACGACCGCACCTCCGCACTGCTCAACCGCACCGCCGTCGACATGCACCAGATGGGCATCGATATCCGCGACTACCTGCTCGACCGCGATCTCTCCGATTCCCAGGAGCTGCGCGACCAGTTGATCGAAACCCGCGAGCGCGTCATGGCCAGCTTCGACCGCCTCGCGCAAATGCTGCCCGAAGAGGCCCGCTCTCCGCTCGCCGAGCTGCGCCGCGAATCCGGCCAGTACTTCGATCTCCTCGCCCCAGTCCTCACCTGGGACCCGCAGGTGAAGGCCTCCCTCGGCGCGCACTGGTCGCGCCAGGTTCTGCTCAAGCGCCGCCAGATGATCGCCAACCTCTCCAGCCGCATCCAGCGCATCAACGAAGCTCACTTGCGCAGCAGCCGCGGCGATTTCGTCGAGCGCAAGGCGCTCCACGAGCGCTACGTGCTGCGCCTCACCATCATGGTGCTCTTCGTCAGCGCCTTCGTCGCCGTCGCCTGCCTGCTCTGGATCGCGCGCCTCGAATCCCAGGCGCACGGCGCGCGCAACCGCGCCGAGCAGGCTGAGCGCGAGCTCCGCCGCCTCTCCCAGCAGCTCGTTCAAGCCCAGGAAGAAGAGCGCAAATCGCTCTCGCGCGAGCTGCACGACGAGATCGGCCAGACCATCACCGGACTGCGCATGGAGATCTCCAACCTCGGGCGCATCCCGCCCTCCAACCGCAAGGAATTCGAAGAGCGCCTCCGCTCCGCCAAGTCCATCGCCGAGCAGCTCATGAAGAATGTGCGCGACCTCGCCATGGGACTTCGCCCCGCCATACTCGACGACCTCGGCCTCGCGCCCGCCATCGAGTGGCAGGCCCGCGAATTCTCGCGCCGCACCGGCGTGCCCGCCAATGTCAGCCTCTCCGGCGAGCTCTCCGCTCTCGACGACCGGCAGAAGACCGCGCTCTTCCGAATCGTCCAGGAGGCCCTCACCAACGTCGCCCGCCACGCCAAGGCCAGCGCCGTGAACATCCGCCTCGACGCGGACGACTCGCGCGTGCTGCTCGAAGTCAACGACGACGGGAAGGGAATCGCCGACGGCGCCCAGCGCCCCGGCGGCCTTGGCCTTCTCGGCATCGAGGAGCGCGCCCGCGAGCTCGGCGGCGCGGTCGCCATCCATTCCGGGCCCGGCGCCGGCACCCGGCTCGAAGTCGAACTGCCCAGGAGCTTATCGTGAGCGAAATCAAGGTTCTGCTTGCCGACGATCACGGCGTGGTCCGCAAAGGCCTGCGCTTCCTCATCGAGCACGAGGATGGAATGTCGGTCTGCGGCGAAGCCGCCGACGGCCGTGAAGCCGTGCGCCTCGCGCGCGAGCTCGAGCCCAACGTCGTTGTCATGGACATCGCCATGCCGCAGTTGAACGGCATCGACGCCACCGCCCAGATCGTGCGCGCGCTGCCTTCGGCCAACGTCCTGGTCCTCAGCATGCACGGCGACGAGAGCTATCTGCTCCGCGTCCTCGAGGCCGGCGCCCGCGGCTACCTGCTCAAAGACACCGCCGAAGAAGATCTCCTGCGCGCCATCCGCGTCGTCGCGTCCGGCAAGCCGTTCTTCAGCCCCGCCATCGCCCAGACGCTGCTCGAAGACTACGTCCGCACCCTCCAGCAGCGCGGCCAGCAGGACAGCTACAGCCTGCTCACCGAGCGCGAGCGCGAGGTCCTTCAATTACTCGCCGAAGGCCGCTCCAACAAGGAGGTCGCCTCGCTTCTCGACCTCAGCGTCTACACGGTCGAAACCCACCGCACCCGCATCATGCAGAAGCTCAACCTGCACAACACCGCCGAGCTCGTCCTCTACGCCGTCCGCAAGAAAATCATCGCGTAGCATCGCCTGTCGCACAGCCTTCAGTCTGTGCTCTTCGTTGTCCGCTCACTCAATCACCCTCAGCGCCGCCCACCGCGAATCCACCATCACCGGCGCGCACCCGCATTCCATGTTGTTGCGATTCCCCCCGCAAACCGGGCACAACCCCTTGCAGTCCGCCCGGCAGAACATCTGCATCGGCAGACTAAGCAGCACGAACTCCCGCAGCGATTCCCGCAGCGAAATCCCATCGCCTTCGTAGAATGAGACGTCGATCTCGCCATCCGCCAGGTGAATCTCCGCGTGGTTGGGCGTCTTCAGCACCGGCCTGTAAAAAAGATCGAACGCCTCGTGGATCTCCACCGTCGCCGGCTCCAGGCACCGGTCGCAGTCCGCTTCTATCACAGCCCCGATACGCCCGCGCAGGCGGATCTCCCCGAGTGTGTTCCTCAGCAGTTCCGCTTTCCCCGCCGCCTCCAGCTTGCCGCGCTGCCTGATCTCGCCGGGGAATTCGATCTCGCCGGGCTCATAAGACACGTCGAAATGAATCGCATGATGTTCAAGTTCGGTCAGGGAGAAAAACATGATGAACCTCCCCTTCTGTGTAATCAGCCGTCCCGCCTGCCCTCATCATACGCCCGCCGATCAGTCCTCGCGGCGCGGCAGAAAGTAGCGGATGGCCAAGTCGTACAGCCCCGCCCCCAACAGCCCGCCCGTCAGCGGCGCGACCACCGGGATCCACCATACCCCCGTCTGGTCCGTCAGCCCGTTGTTCTTGAAGCCGGCAATCACGGTAAACACCCGCGGCCCGAAATCGCGAGCCGGGTTGATCGCATACCCGTGCAGCTTCCCGAAACTCATCCCGATCGCCACCACGATCAGGCCGATCACGATGGGCGTCAGGTTCGCCGCCGGCGGCTGATTCCTTTCGTCGGTCACCGCGAAAACCAGAAAGAGTAAAATCGCCGTCCCCAGCACCTGGTCGAAGAAACCCGCCGACGGGATCGACGGAAAAGCCGGAAACGTTGTGAAGATGCCCGCCGTTTTCTCGAGCGCCGGGTCGAACTTCTCGAGCGCCGCCCTGTAGTTCAGGAACACCAGCCCCGCCCCCGCCGTCGCGCCCAACGTCTGCGCCACGCTGTAAGGGATGACCTTGCTCCACGGAAAGCCGCGGAACGCCGCCAGCGCCAGCGTCACCGCGGGGTTCAGATGCGCGCCGCTCGCGCGCCCCGCCACGTAAATGCCAAATGTCACGCCCAGCCCCCACGAGATGGTGATGTTCGTGAACCCCCCCATCACCACCTCGCCCGGAATGCCGCTCCCGAACAGCAGCGTCATCGCCACCACGCCCGAGCCGAACAGCAGGATGATCATCGTCCCGGCGAACTCGGCCAGCAGTTCGGCGAGCGGACCTTTGTCATTCATACGGCTTCGGATTCTACCACGCGGCCCAGCCTTCAGGCGGTGGAGAATTGTCCAATGCGAAATGATCCTGAAAGCGAGGCTGTTTCCAATGCAGGAT
>CAYYNC010000013.1:45600-122390 GCA_964472745.1 uncultured Solibacteraceae bacterium | reverse complement strand
CGCCTGCGCCCGCGTCACATTCCCCCTCAAGGACCGCGCCCACCCGCTCGCTTGAATCACCGCCGCCGCACAAACCACATCACCAGCGAAAACAACAAACTCAGCGCCACGCAAGTCGCCAGCGGAATGTAAACCGTCGCGCTTTTTCCCCGCCACACGATATCCCCCGGAAGCCGCCCCAGCCGGAAGGGCAGCCGCCCCCCGGACTGAATCAGCAGCCCCAGAGCCACCAGCACCAGCCCAGCCACCACCAGGCTCTTCCCAAAAGCGTTGAATGGCATCACTCCGAGCATAGCCAAGCCTCATGTGATACATTCAACCGGCGTGACACTCCTGCTGCTCGCCCTGCTGCTCCAGGCCCAGTCCCCGGTCCCGCGCATCGAAGGCGACTGGTGGACCGTGGCCGCCTCGCCCGACCTCGGACCCCTCACCCGCCCCGAACAGGAACCCGTCGACTTCGCCATCTGGCAGGCCGCCGGAGGCAGGTGGCAGATCTGGTCCTGCATCCGCAAAACCGGCGAGGAAGGCCGCACGCGCCTCCTCTACCGCTGGGAAGGCGAATCCCCGCTGCACCGCGACTGGAAGCCCATGGGCATCGCCATGCGAGCCGACCCCGACTTCGGCGAAACGCCCGGAGGCCTCCAGGCGCCCTACGTTTTCCACGCCAACGGCGAGTACAACATGTTCTACGGCGACTGGGTGAACATCTGCCGCGCCCGGTCAAGCGACGGCAAGACCTTCGCCCGCGTCCTCCAGCCCAACGGCCGCGCCGGCATGTTCAGTGAAGGACCGGACGCCAACGCCCGCGACCCCATGGTCCTCCGCCACGGCGCCCGCTGGATCCTCTACTACACCGCGCACCCCAACCGCGACGGCTCGGTCTACGCGCGCACCGGCAAAACCCTCGACGCCTGGGGCCCAGCGAAGATCGTCTCGAAAGGCGGCCGCTCCGGCGCCGGACCCTTCGTCGCCGAGTGCCCCTTCGTCTGGTTCCACAAACCCGCCGACCTCTTCTACCTCTTCCGCACCCAGCGCTACGGCAAAGACGCGACGACGCACGTCTACGCCTCGAAAGACCCCCTCGACTTTGGCATCGGCGACGACAGCAAGTACGTGACGACCCTCCCCGTTGCCGCCCCCGAAATCTTCGAATACCAGGGCGCCCTCTACATCGCCGCCCTTCGCCCCGATCTCAAAGGCATCCAGATCGCGAAGCTCCTCTTCGCCGCGCGCCCCTAAACCCACCCCCCATCCACTACGTAACTCTGATTCGTGATCGCCCCGCTGTCATCCGCCGCCAGAAACAAAACCAGCCGCGCCACGTCCTCGGGCACAAGCAACCGCTTCAAGCACTGCCGCGAGAAGATCTCCCGCTCTGCCTCCGCATCCAGCCAAAGCCGACGCTGCCGCTCCGTCATGATCCACCCCGGAAGCACGCAATTCACGCGAATCCCCTGCGGACCCAGCTCATGCGCGAGAGTGCGAGTCATCCCCACGACGCCCGCCTTCGCCGTGACGTACACCGGAGCCCCGGTGGTCGGAATCATCCAAGCGATCGAGCTGAGGTTGATGACGGACCCGCCGCCCGCCGCCGCCATTCCCGGAGCCACCGCCTGAATCGCAAAGAACTGCTGCCGCAGATTCACCGCCAACTGCTGATCCCAGAACTCCGGCGTGACCTCGGCGAACCCCCGCCGCTCGTCGTTCGCCGCATTGTTCACCAAAACCCGAACCGTCCCAAGAGTGCGTTCCACCGTCGCGACGGCATCCCGAAGCGCAGAGGAATCCGTGACGTCGCAACAAACGAACAGAGGAGCCTGAACTCCCTGCGCCGTAAGCCTGGCAACCAGCCCCTCCGAGCATTCAGCCGCGATATCGAAGAAAGCGACCCGAGCCCCCTGCAAAGCGAAAGCCTCCACCATCGCCGCCCCAATCCCCGAACCCCCGCCGGTAATGAGCACCACCCGCCCCGCCAAGCTCGGATACCGCGCAAAGTCATCCATCACCCCATCCTCCCCCAAAAGCGTCGCAGCCCGCCCGCGGGAGAATCACACCTTCAAGTCCAAGTGGGGCGGCCCCTCAGGCCTCGGCCCGCTGTCAGCCGGCCAAGCGCCTCCGACATCCCTTGTTCGTCAGACTGGCCTGCGGCGTGTCATGGCTGTCCCTGGCCATCAATCTGCCCCGCCAACTTGGCCGCCTGGAAAGTAACGGGATAAACCGGCAGGAGCGTCACGAGCTGGTCGGTAAACTGGCGTCTGCGTTGGGATTCCGCGGCGGTCCTGGCTCGATAGATTCCATGAACAAATTCAGCGACTGTGATTGGGGGGAGGCAGAGCTTGAGGGGGCCGTGCGCCGCGACCACCCTATCGAAAAAGCTGGTGACGGACTCCTTCGCACGCTCCGCCGCGATGACCGCGCTGGAATCCAGCATTCATCCCAGGAAGGTGGATTCCATGGCTTGCTGTGGCTTGCGATGATCTCTTCCATGTCTTTGCCGAAGTTTTCGTCGAGCCTCACCTGAGAGTTCCGCTCTTTCAGCTCGCCAAGGATCCCGGTGATCGGCCGCCCGCTGCGCGGCTCCGCGCGGATCACCGCCACAGGCCGGTTATCCTGCTCGACAACGACATTGACGCCCTGCCGCACCTTTTCCAGCACGGCGTGGAAATCGCGAGCTGCCTCTGCCTCGCTCCTGCGCACAGAAGCCATCGCCTCCAGTATTGCGCCATTGCCGCCGCGCGGGTGACATCCAGCAATCCGGCAGCATCGGGTGCGCCGACCGCGCGAATGCAATAATTTCACCCGGCGGGGCGTCACACCCGCCGGGCGCTCGCGGAGCCTGTGATGAGACCTGTTGGGGCCTATCCACTCCTGCCACCGTAGTGCGATTCTGCCCCTGAAGCTCTCAGGAGAAGCGCCGCTGAGCACCCGTGCGCGCGCTTCCCCAGTTCGGCCTCAAGTTGATATCCTCACCAGTAAGCGACCGGCCCGCCCGCCGGCGCTATCCAACAATGCACCTGGGACCCGCCCTCGCCGCAACCCTCCTCCCGGCGCTCGCCCTCGCCGCGCCTGACCCCTCCTTCCGCTTCCAGGACTCCCAGGCCTTCCTCAAAAAGTACTGCCTCGCCTGCCACATGGGCGCCAAACCCGCCGCCGGCTTCCTCCTCGCCCGCCTCGCCTCCGAACAGAGCCTCAACAACACCCCGCGCCTCTGGAACCGCGTCCTCGCCCGCGTCCGCGACCAGGAGATGCCGCCCCGCAACGCACCCGCCCCGCCCCCCGCCCTGCGCGAGCGCTTCACCGCCTGGATCAACCACACCCTCCGCACCGCCGCCTGCGCCGACGGCATCGCCCCCTCCCGCGCCCCCGTGCGCCGCCTCAACCGCTCCGAGTACGCCGCCACCATCCGCGACCTGCTCAACATCCACATCAACGCCGCCCAGGCCCTCCCCGCCGACGGCGCTGGCGGCGAAGGCTTCGACAACGCCGCCGAAACGCTCTTCATCTCGCCCGTCCACGCCGAAAAGTACCTCGACGCCGCCCGCACCGCCCTCGACTACGCCGCCACCGACACCCGCGCCCGCGCCCGCTTCCTGCCCCACGAGCCCGGCGCGGACCTCGCCCCCGAGGACGCCGCCCGCCGCAACCTCGAAGCCTTCCTCCCCCGCGCCTTCCGCCGGCCCGCCGCCCCCGGCGAGGTCGACCGCTACCTCGCCCTGTTCCACACCTTCTCCAAACGCGGCGAAACCTTTGACGCCGCCATGCTCTACGCCCTCCAGGCCGTCCTCGTCTCGCCCCACTTCCTCTTCCGCATCGAAGAGCCCAACCCCGGCCCCGAACCCCGCCCCGTCCCCGACTACGCCCTCGCCTCGCGCCTCTCCTATTTCCTCTGGTCGTCCATGCCCGACAACGACCTCTTCGACCTCGCCGCCAAGGGCCGCCTCTCCGACCCCGAGATCCTCAACCAGCAGATCACGCGCATGTTGAAGGACGTCAAGGCCCGCGAGTTCGCCGAGTCGTTCGTCGAGCAGTGGCTCGGCACCCGCGAGCTCGGCCGCGACATCAAGCCCGACCCCAAGTTCTTCCCCGCCTGGTACGACGCCGAGCTCCAGGCCGCCTTCCGCTACGAGCCCGTCCTCTTCTTCCAGGAGCTCCTCGCCAACGACCTCTCGCTCCTGAACCTCATCGATTCCAACTTCACCTTCCTCACCAACAAGCTCACCCGCCACTACGGCATCACGCTCGAAAAACGGCCCGGCCAGCAGCCCCTGCGCACCGAACTGCCCCCCGGCACGCACCGCGGCGGCATCCTCGGCATGGCCGCCGTGCTGGCGTCGACCTCGGTCCCCACGCGCACCAGCCCCGTCCTGCGGGGCAAATGGGTGCTCGACAACCTCCTCGGCACGCCCCCGCCGCCGCCCCCGCCCGCCGTCCCGCCGCTCGAAGACGCGCAGGCCGCCTCCGCGAAGACTATGCGCGAGCGCCTCCTCCAGCACCGGCAGAACCCCGCCTGCGCGTCGTGCCACAACAAGATCGATCCTCTCGGCTTCGCGCTCGAGAACTTCGACGTTCTCGGACGCTGGCGCACCGAAGAAGCAGGCCAGCCCATCGACGCCAAGGCCGAGCTCCCCGACGGCACAACCTTCGAAGGCGTCGACGGCCTCAAGCGCATCCTCATGGAGCGCAAGACCCTCTTCATCCGCAACCTCACCGCCAAGATGCTCGGCTACGCCCTCGGCCGCTCGCTCACCCTCGAAGACCACTGCGCCGTCGACCAGATCGTCGCCCGCCTCGAACAGAACAACTACGCCGCCCAAACCCTGATCCGCGAAATCGTCATGAGCATCCCCTTCCGCATGAGTGCGGCAGCCTCCCAGGCTACGCGGGACTCTCCGGCCCGCCCCCCAGCCCGCAAATCCCCGTAATCCCCCCTGCCACCCATCAGGCAGGATCGAACTGGCTTCCACTCCCTCCTCCCCACGTTGTCCAAACCAGCAGTGTCGGGATGCGCCATTCACAAGAATTTTTCAACTCTTTGTCTCTTGTTTTCAAAAGCTTGACAAAAACACGGCTCACGAGCCTTTTCCGGGCTGTGCCAGATTCTCCTTCGGAGGCCGTGCTATGCCGACTTCACGAACAGAGCAATCCAAAACACCTCACGCAATGCCAGCACCGAGAACCCGAACGGCGCCAACCCCGAGCCGCAATGCCAAAGCGCGACTCACGTTTCACCACCAACACCCCCCGTCCGCCTCAGCGCCCCGCGAACTGAGTGACACACCCACGCCTGACCTCCCAGCCCCCGCCGTCCCGAAAAAACTGTCCCCGACAAACGAACCCATAAGTCATTTGGAATCAATAAAACCGTATCCCGCCGACCCTCCCGTCTCCCCGCCCGCGCCGGAACCCACCTCCCCCGTAGCGCCAACACGACCCTCCGTCGGCCAAAATCCCAAACCCGCCGGGGCCCAGAAAAAAATGTCCTCCGCAAACGAACCCATAACTCCCCTGGAATCAACAAAACCGCCCACGACAACCACCCCAGAAACCCCTGGCCACCCCGCCCCAAACCTGATATCCTCTCCAGTAAGCGCCCGGCCCATCCGCCGGGACCATCGAACGATGCACCTGGGACCCACCCGCATGACTCGCAGCCAGTTCCCCATCTCCCGCCGGACCCTGCTTCGCGGCACAGGCGCCGCGCTCGCCCTCCCCTGGCTCGAAGCGATGACCCCGCGTGCCCGCGCCACCGCCGCGCCCGCCCCCATCCGCCTCGCCGCGCTCTACATGCCCAACGGCGTCCACCCCGAAATGTGGACCCCCGCCGGCCAGGGCCGCGACTTCACCCTCTCCCCCACGCTCACGCCGCTCGAAGACCTCAAGAACGAAATCCTCGTCGTCACCAACCTCTGGAACAAGGGCAGCGAAGGCGGCGACGGCCACTACGTCAAGAACGCCGGCTTCCTCACCTGCACTACGATCACGAAATCGCTCGGCGTCGACGTCAACTGCAACGGCGTCTCGATGGACCAGGTGGCCGCGCAGAAGATCGCCGGCTCGACGCCGCTCCCCTCGCTCGAGCTCGGCACCGCGCCCGTCACCACCGGCGTCGACCGCAACGTCGGCTACACCCGCGTCTACGGCTCGCACATCGCCTGGAGCTCGCCCACCACGCCGCTCGCGCGCGAGATCAATCCGCGCCTCGTCTTCGAACGCCTCTTCCGCGCCGCGCACCCGTCGGCGGACTCCGCGAAGAACGACGTCCTCCTGCTCGACACCGTCCTCGACGACGCCAGGCGCCTCCGCCAGCAGCTCGGCGCAGCCGACCGTCAGCGCCTCGACGAATACCTCACCGTCGTCCGCTCGCTCGAACAGCGTCTCGCGACTTCAACCGCCAAGAGCACCACGTGGAAAGCGCGCGCCCCAATGGACCCCGCCGCGAAACCCGCCGGCATCCCCAAGGAATACGCCGAGCACGTCGCGCTCATGCTCGACATGATCGCCCTCGCGTTCCAGACCGATACCACGCGCGTCGCCACGTTCATGTTCCAGAACGAAGTGAGTAACCAGAACTTCTCGTTCGTCGACGGAGTCAAGGGCGGCCACCACTCGCTCTCGCATCATCAGCGCGACGCCGAGAACCTGCGCCAGTATCAGCTCATCAACCGCTGGCACATCGAGCAGTACGCCAGGCTCCTGCGCAAGCTCCGCGACATGAAGGAAGAGGACTCCAACGTCCTCGACCGCTCGATGATCCTGTTCGGCTCCGGCATCCGCGACGGCGACCGCCACGACCCGCACAACCTGCCTCTCGTCCTCGCAGGCCGCGCCGGCGGCCGCCTCGCCGCCGGCCGGCACCTCGTCTACGACAAAGACACCCCCCTCGCCAACCTGTATCTGTGCATGCTCGAAGCCTTCGGGACCCCCGTCGACCGCTTCGCCGACTCCACCGGAAAGCTCCCCGGAGTCCTGGTAACATAGCCTTCAGGCTGTGTGTGTTCGGTAGCGCAGCCTTCAGGCTGTGCGTTTTCATTTGGCTCAGTCGCCTCACTTCGACAGAGCCTGCAAAGCCGGAGCCAGCCAGTCGCTGAGATAACGGCTCACCGCCGGAAAGTGCGTGCCCACGAGTGCAACGAGTGGAGGCACGCCCAGTACAAGAGCGCGAAGCAGATACCGTCCCGACCCCGCCGACCCGTCCGAGCTGCGCAGCCGTCGCAGCAAGCGGTTGCGGTCCATCTGAACAAGCACGACCCCCACCGGCAAGCCGAACAGAATGAACGAGCCCGTCGCCGCCCACCCCAGCAGGTTCTGCGACCTGAAGGGATAGACAAGCCCGGAAGTGAGCGTGAGGAAGAAGCCCAGCGTGACGAAGTAAAGGAGATTGCGCATATGCAGCATGACATGCCGGATATAAGCCGTATAGCGGAGAGCGATAAACTCCGCGGCCAGAGTCTGCACAGTAGTCTCCCCCTCCTTCTTCGCTTCGCGAGCCGATTGTCCCTGCCGCCAATGCCCCTCGAGCCAACGGAGAAGCTTGTCGGCCGTCAGCTTCAATTCGTGGTCCACAACGCGCCGCGAGCCCCCGCCGGCGAGGTACGCCCACACTTTCTCCTCCAGCAAATGCAGTTGCTCGTCCGTCTCGAAGAAAGGACCCAGCTCCGGCGTCCAGCGTTTGCGCAGCGCGCGCAGCACCTCGAGCGACCGCGCGAAGACCGCGGGCGCAGCGTAGCGGTCGGCGCCGCCGAACAGCGGAACATCGCTGAACTCCGGCGGCAGCGAGCTGAACGTATCGCGCAGCGGATGCGCCTCCAGCGCGTCCAGGATCACGCGCAGCTCGTGCCACACCAGCAGGAAGCGCGCCCACGTCTGGAACGTGACGATGATGGCGATCGCCGTCAGCACGACGTACAGCAGGTCGTACGCGCCGCTCTCGATCGACTGAGGCCCGCGCAGGATCAGCCAGACCATCGCGGCGAGGCCGATCGAGCCGGCCGCGGAACGCGCTGCCACGCTTTCGATGAACGGTTCGCCCAGCAGCCGCCACAGCTTCTCCTGCGCGGTCCTGATGCGCGGCAGGAAGACGTCCTCGTCCGCATCGGGCAGGAACGGGTACTCTTTGACGAACATATTGTGCCGCCGAAGCTGAACGGCGAGCATCACCAGCAGCGCCACCACGAGCAGTTCCATCGGCAGCACGGGCGACACTCCGCTCAACAGATGCAGCGACCGGTACGCGCGGAAGAAGACCGCGTGGCCCGCCGCCGTGCTCTCGGCGTTGAACGCCTGGAACCACGCGGCCAAAGCGCCGGTCAGCGCGACCGCGGCGAACGCGCTCAACACCGCGTAGTGAATCCTCAGGCGCGGCGTCTCGTTGCTGTCCTGATCCGGCTTCTTCGTGAAGTGGAGTATCCATCTGAAGAGCGCAACGAAGGCCGCGATGCCCAGCAGGCCGACAACGCAAAGCGGCAGCCAGTAGTAGACCCGGAACGCTTCAGCCAGCCGTCCCACCGCCATCAGCGGGGTCAAGTGGAGCAGCAGCAGACCCCCGAGCAGCAGACACCCCGTCAGCATGTAGTAGCAACGGCCCGCCGTGCCGGGGACCCCGGCGCCCAGGCTCAGCGAATCGAGCCATTCGACTCGTTGGAGCTTCCCTGGAAGCTGCGCCAGGATCAGGACGAAGGCGAAGGCGGCCCCGAGGAGCGAGATCGCGACGAGGACGACTCTCCACGACAACGAGAGCCGCTGCATCAAAGGAGGAGCTGCGCCCTCATCCTTGCGGCCGGGCCATTTCAGTTGCAGCGTCGCCTGCGCCGCGTCCGTTTCCCCGCCGAGCAGCGCCACCGGCCAGAGGCTGTCGTGGCTTACCACGGTGAGCCAGAGCGGCGGGCGGTCCCGCGGGCCGCCGAGCGGCTTCTCGTATTCGAGCAGCGGCGCGCCTGTGTTCTTCGAACCTTCGAGCAGCAGTGCGCGGACCGCATTGTAGGTGCTCAGGTCCCAGCGGCTGGCGAATGGCGTGCGGTCGACCGCCGCGGTCCAGACGCGGTTGTCGGGCAACAGCGGGAAGTCGGTGAGCAACAGCGTCCCGTCCAGCGCGTAGCTCGACGTGGCGCGCACCATGAGAAGGTCCGCGTCCAGCATATACAGCCGCAAGTCCGGCAGCGCCTGCCGGAAGTAGCTCGCGAGGAAGATCATGTCGAGGACGTCCGTCGCCGCGAGGCCGGCGATCTGGTCCCCGTCGCGCTCGAGTGTCTGCGCGATCTGGAGAAGCTGCGCCTCCTGCGACGCGACCGTCTGCTGCTCCGCAAACACCGGCATGTTGCTGCGGCCCCCGCTAAGCAGCTTCACGTCCCCTCCGCCTTTGTCCTGCGCCGTTCCCGGCGCGCGCGTGAAGGTGCGCCTGACCGCTTCGGGATACAGAATGCGCAGCAGCGAAATCCCGCGCGGGAAGTTGAGCGCCTTTCCGGCGAGAAACTTGCTGGGCTCCTCCGCCGGCGCACGGCAGATTGCGGGCGCGGAGTCCGCAACTTCGGCGGATTCCTGTTTCCCCCGTTGAAGCCCGTAAGCCGTCTCGCCCTCCGCAATGAAAACCGCCTTGGGCGGGTATGTCCAAGTCTGCTTCAGATACTCGGCGAAGCTGAGCAGCGCCTGATCGTCGTCATGGAGGATCGCGGAGTAGGTCACCTGCGCGCCATGACTTCCCGCCGGCCAGCCGAACAGGCACTGCTCTTTACGCACGGTCGAATTCGGCGAGATGACGCGGAACCGAGGCCAGCTTCGCAGCTCGCCCGATTGAAGCGCCGCCTCCATCTCATCGCGCAGGCTGCGGAACGAGCCGCTGAAGTTCGGCCCCGCAATCCGGATCACATTCTCAGCGGGTTCCGGCGACAGTTCCCGCATGTAGTACAGCGCATTCCGGAAGGCGAGGCGCGTGATGCCGGAGATCGGGCTCTCGCCGATCACAAAGACGATCAGCGCCTGATCGCCCTGGCCGCGGAAGATTATCACGCCGGGTTGCCGGCGCGCTTCCTCGGTTGTGCCGGCCCTGGAATCGGACTTGGCGGGCTTCCACGGGATCCACAGCCTGTCGAAGCGGTAGCCTGTCGATGCCACCGCGGTCTGGATGCTGGTGATGCTGCGGTCGAAGTAGAGCTCGAGGTTGGTGCCCTCCGGATCCGGCACGATCGCCAACAGGAAGCTCAGCCCGCCGCGGCGCCGCTTGACCTCCCTCACCCAGGGCATCAGCCGCCAGTCGTCGCGCAGATCGGTGATGCCCCAGTTCCACTTGGCGAAGTAACCGCAAAGGAAGCGGATGGGCTCGGGTCCCGCCTTGCATTGTTCCTGCCCGCGATCGGCGGTCCCGGACTGCGTCGGCGCGCCGCGCGGCTCCTGCGACTCCGCCGGACTGGACTGCTTCCGCTCGCCGTCGGCGGTCTGCGTCGTCCGCACGCCGGTGCCCACGTTGATGAACGACATCCCCAGCATGGCGAGCAACGCGAGCGCCAGCAGGTTCGACTTGCGTTCCCCCTCGTTCATCGGACCACCTCCTCGCCGCGGCTCAACGGCTCACGTACCGGCGATGTTAACAGAATTTTGGAGCACCCCTCCCACAGGGGTCCATCTTTCCATACAATGAACTCCGAAATGCCACGGGATCTCGAACAACTCTACGCCCAGCGTCTCGAGCGCTACACGACCGCGAACCGCAACGGGATGCCGGACCGCGTGCCGCTGCGACCCTTCGCCGCGGAGATCACGGCGCGCTACGCGGGCTACACCTGCCAGGAAGTCACGCACGACTACCACAAGGCGTTCGATGCGGTGATCAAGTGCTGCTCGGACTTCGACTGGGACGCGGTTGTGCCGAACATGGTCTACGTCTGGACCGGGCTGTCGCAGGCCGCGGGCCTGCGCTATTACGGCATTCCCGGCATCGACGTCGGCCCCGACGTCGGCTTCCAGTATCGCGAGCCGGCCGAAGAGCAGGCGTGGATGAAGCGCGAGGAGTACGACGAGTTCATCGACAACCCCGTGCGCTTCCTCTACGAGACATGGCTGCCCCGCGTGAGCACCGAGATCAGCGCCAAGGGCGCGCCCGCGACGATGAGGCACAACGTGTCGCTGGTGAAGAGCGGCATGGCGATGCTCGACTACTTCTACGCGTTCGGCCCGCAGATCGAACGCATGCGGCGCGAGTGCGGCACGGTGTCGTCCATCTGCGGCATGTTGAAGGCCCCGCTCGACGTGTTGGCCGACAAGTTCCGCGGCTACATCGGCCTGGCGTTTGACTTGAAGGAGATCCCCGAAAAAGTGATGGCCGCCTGCGAAGCGCTGATGCCGCACCTCGGCTACATCGCGCTGACCGGCGCCGACCCCGGCAAGCAGATTCCCATCCCGATCTGGATGCACCGCGGCTGCGTGCCGTTCATCTCGCACGAGCACTTCAACACCATCTACTGGCCGACGCTGAAGCCGATCGTTGATGCGCTGTGGGCGCAGGGCAACCAGGTGCTCTTCTACGCCGAAGGCGACTGGGACGCGCACCTCGAGACGTTCGCGGAACTGCCCGCGGGCAGCATCATCTACCACGTCGATCGCGGCGATCCGTCGAAAGCGCACGCCGTGCTCGGCAAGAAGTTCTGCCTGAGCGGCGGGGTTCCCAACGCCATGCTGATGATGGCCGCACCCGAGCAGGTGAAGGCGCATTGCCGCCTGCTGATCGAATCGATCGGCGCCGAAGGCGGCTACATCATGGACGCCAGTGCGATCATGCAGAACGACACGGCCATCGAGAACCTGAAGGCGATGACCGATGCCACGATCGAGTATGGCGTCTACCGCTCGCCGTCGTCGCCCGCGCCCGCCGCGCCGGCCGGCCAGTCCGCCGGCCTGCCCGCGTGGATCAGCGGCAACAAGCCGCGCCCCGGCGTCTGCATCCCTTGGGAGGTGAAAGCCAAGGAAACGCCGCCGATCTCCGGCGACCCCGAGATCGTCCACCGCATCTGGGACGGCCTCGAAGGTCTCGCCTACACCTACATCTGGCATCTCGTGCTCAGTTTCTGAGCGTTTTACGCGCAGTTCGGCGGCGTGCTACATTGAAGGAGTCAACCCGCTGCGGGGACGTAGTTCAGTTGGTTAGAACGCCGGCCTGTCACGTCGGAGGTCGCGGGTTCGAGCCCCGTCGTCCCCGCCATTCCCGCCTTCGGCCCCGTCTCCCGCATTCTTCCTGCGCCTCGATGAGACCCGAGTGTGCTCCGAGACGAGTCCAATCGTGAAAACTCCAACCCAGACATCGAGTATTCACGGTCCGCAAGGCGGCCGGGTTGTGGCGGCGGCGCACATCTTTCGGCGGGCGGATGCAGGACAACGTGGCGGGCGCCCTGTGCTTCGTCACCGGGATCATCTTCCTGGTGCTCGCGCCCATGCGCCGGCGGCCGTTTGTGCGGATTCATGCATTCCAGCCGATCCTGTTCAATATCGCGTGGTTGGCGCTCTGGATCGCTCTGGGGACTGTCACCTCGATGATGCCGGCGTTCACTCTGGTCCTCGTCCCGATCGCACTGCTGACCGGGCTGGGCGGGCTTTGCCTGTGGCTGTTTCTGATGTGGAAGGTTCACGGCAACGCGATGTTCAAGCTGCCGGTGATCGGGAACATCGCGGAAGAGCAGGCGCGCAAACATTAGCCCGCCGCGGCTTCTGTTAGGATGAGGGCCTATGCATCCGCAGAATCCGCCGCCCGTGGTGACGCTCGAGAACTCGCAGGACTACCGCGAGCATTACGCCAACAGCGTCCAGCTCAGGGCCAGCCTGTGGGATTTCATGCTTCTGTTCGGGACGCTGCGGCAGAACTCGCCCGAAGCCGTGACGATCCAGAACTTCCAGGGCATCTATCTCAGCCCGCAGCAGGCGAAGGCGCTGCTCAACGTCCTGCACCAGAACATCCAACAGTACGAAGCGACCTTCGGTGAGATCCGGCTGGAGCCGAAGAGCGGATCGAGCGTACTGCAATAGGCCGCTGCCGTCCGCCAATGACAGCCGGGATCCCTTACCCCGAAGCAGAGCGGCCACAGCGGCGCCGGGGACGGACGTCATCCTATCTGCTCTTTGGGGCGGTGTTCGCCTGCATCGCTTTCATCTCGCACTGGGGACTCATCGGGATGCCGTACTTCTGGGACGAAGTGGGGCAGTTCATCCCGGCAACCTGGGATCTGTACCGCGACGGCACGCTCGTTCCAAAGTCGGCCACGCCGAATGTCCATCCGCCGGCGGTGATGATGTATCTCGCCGGGTACTGGCAGCTCTTCGGTCCGTCTGAGCATACGACGCGTATCGCGATGCTCGTGCTCGCTTCGCTGACGCTGCTGGCCGCGTTTCTGTTGGCGATCGAGCTCTGCGGATCGATTGAAGGAGTGCCGGCGCTGATGGCGGCGTTCCTGCTTGCCGCATCTCCGCTCTTCTACACGCAAGCGCTGCTGGCTCAGCTCGATCTGCCCGCGACGCTGCTGACGACTCTCGCCCTCTACTTCTTCCTCGCCGAGCGGCACCGGCCGGCTGTGGCCACCTGCACTCTGCTCGTGCTGACGAAGGAGACAGGAGCCATGGTTCCGCTGGTGCTGGGCGCCTGGCTGTTCGCCGAGGGGCGCCGCCGGCGCGGCTCATTTTACGGCCTGCCGCTTGTGGCTCTCGCGCTCTGGCTGCTCTTCCTGCGCGCGAAGACCGGCCACTGGCTGGGCAGCGCGGAGTTCGCGCGGTTCAATCTCATCGAGGCGCTCATGCCGGTGCGCGCCACCATCGGCATGGGCCGGCGGCTGTGGTTCCTGTTCGTGGACAACCTGCACCTGGTGGGAGCGGCGGCCATCGCAGCCGGCATTGCGGCGGGCTTCTTCCGCCGCCGCAGGTGGAAGGTTGCAGCGACGCTGTTCGCGGCGCACGTGCTGCTGGTTTCGCTGCTCGGGGGCGCGCATCTCGAGCGCTACCTGCTGCCGGTGCTGCCGCTGTTCTACGCCGCCGCGGCGGCGGGCATGCACGCGTGGACCGCGAACATCCGCTGGGGCGCCTTTTGTGTGCTGCTGGCCGGATTGATCGGCGGCCTGTTCCTGAATTCGTTCTTTGTGCCCTTCCCGTACGAGAACAACCTCTCGATGGCGGACTTCACGGCGCTGCAATGGCGCACGGCTTCATATATCGAGTCGACCGCGCAAGGTAGGGCCGTGGGGACCGCGTGGCCGCTATCGGCCGTGCTGCGCAAGCCCGAGCTTGGCTACGTCGTCCGGCCGCAGAGGGTGATCGAAATCCGCGACTTCAGTCCTGAGCAGTTCGCGCGGCTGGAAAGAGGCGACGCCGACATCTTCGTCCGCTACTCGCGCGACTGGCAGCCTCCGGCCGATCTCTACCAGTTCGGGCGCGTTCGGGCATTCGCCAGGAAGTACCTGGGCTACGTCGATTCGATCGGGCCGGAAGAGATCGAGAAACGCCTCGGACTCAGACTCGAGCAGAGATGGAGCCGCCGGGGCCAATGGGTGGAGATCTATGTCCGCTGAAATTTCCAGACGAGCATTTGTCAGGGGGGCCGGCGCGGGGGGGTTGAGGACCGCCGCAGGGTGGAGCGCCGGCGCGGCGGGGTTGAGGACCGCGGCAGGGTGGAGCGCCGGCGCGGCGGGGTTGAGGACCGCGGCAGGGTGGAGCGCCGGCACGGCGGGACTGAGCGCTGCGCAGGGCCCCATGAACGTGCTCTTCGTCGCGGTGGACGACCTGCGTCCGGACTTCGGGGCCTACGGCAACCGCCAGGCGATCTCGCCGAATCTGGACCGGCTCGCGCGCAGCGGGCTGACATTCGAGCGGGCCTACTGCCAGCAGGCCGTGTGCAGCCCGTCGCGCACATCGCTGCTCACGGGGCGCCGGCCCGACACGACGCGCGTCTACGAATTGCAGACGCACTTCCGCAAGACCCTGCCCGGCGTGGTGACGCTGCCGCAGCATTTCCGCAACAACGGCTTCACGACAGCCGGCCTGAGCAAGATCTTTCACGGAGGGTTGGAGGACCCGGCTTCGTGGTCGATTCCGCATTGGATCCCGCGAGGGCCGGCGTGGAACAGCGAGGAAAACGCACAGCGCAACGAGCGCGTCTGGCGGCGGCTTCAGGAGAACGGGCTGACGGCGCTGCCGTCGCAAACCCCGCGGCAGGAGCGCGGCCCGTCGTGGCTGAGCGCCGAAGGGCCGGACAACGCGCAGCCGGACGGCCGCACCGCGGACACCGCTGTCGCGGCGTTGGAGACGCTGCGCAGAGATCCGTTCTTTCTCGCGGTGGGCTTTCTCAAACCGCATCTGCCGTTCGTGGCGCCGTCGAAGTACTTCGACTTATACAGGAACACGGCGTTCGAGCCGGCGAAGAACCAGTGGCCGCCGAAGGACGCGCCGCGATACGCGCTGCATAACAGCGGCGAACTCCGCAGCTACAGCGACATTCCCGAGACGGGGCCGATCCCGCCGTCGAAGCAGGTGGAGCTGATCCGCGCCTACTACGCGGCGGTCAGTTTCATGGACGCGCAGCTCGGGCGAGTGCTCGACGCGCTCGACAAGCTGGAGCTGGCGAAGCGCACAGTGGTGATCCTGTGGGGCGATCACGGATATCATCTCGGCGACCACGGTCTCTGGAACAAGCACACGAACTTCGAGAACGCCACGCACAGCCCGCTGCTGATCCGCGTTCCCGGCATGAAGAGCGCGGGGCGGCGCACCCGGGCGCTGTCCGAGTTCGTGGACATCTACCCCTCGCTGTGCCGGATCTGCGGGCTCTCCGCGCCCGAGGGGCTGGAAGGAACGAGCTTCGCGCCGCTGCTGAGCAATCCGAACCGGCCGTGGAAGACCGCGGCGTTCAGCCAGTATCCGCGCGCGCAGGGCGTGATGGGATACACAATGCGCACGGACGCGTGGCGCTACACGGAGTGGCGGTCGCGCGAGGGCGAGGTCCTGGCTCGGGAACTGTACGACCACCTGAAAGACCCGGACGAGAACATCAACCTGGCCGCCGTGGCGGAACATTCGGCGACGGTGGAGCGGCTTGCGGCGCATTTGCGGGCGGGGTGGCGCGGGGCGCGACCGGCCGCGTGAGCTACTTCAGGACTTTGAAGAGGTTGGAGTAGTCGTCGGTCCAGGTACGCAGCCACGGAGCGGGCGTGAGAGGCTTGCCGGCTTCCTTGAGCTGAGGACGATTGAAGAGATCGTCGTTGTTCGCGATCAACACCCACGTGGTGCCGTAGCAGGCGCCGTCGGCGCTGTCGTCGCTTTCGACGAGCAGGGCTTTCTTGCCCAGGGCGTTGGCGCCCTGGGCGAGGACGGGCTGGAGGTCGATGTAACGATTGGAGATGTGGACGGCGAGAACGCCATCCGGCTTGAGGTGGCGGAAGAACGCGGCGATCGCTTCCCTGGTGATGAGGTGGACAGGGATCGAATCACTCGAGAACGCGTCCATCACCAGGACGTCGAACTCCTGCGGCGGCTCGCGCTCGAGCGTCAGGCGCGCGTCGCCGAGCGCGACTTCCACCAGCGCGTCGGAGTCCTTCAAATAGGTGAACTGCTCATTGGCGATCTTCTGGACCAGCGGGTTGATCTCGTAGAATTTGACGATATCGCCGGGCCGGCCGAAACCCGCCAGCGTTCCGGCGCCCAGGCCCATGACGCCGATCTTGGCAGGCGATCCAACGGGGCGCGTGGCCATCAAGCGCCCGATGCCCGTGTCGGGGCAGTAGTAGGTAACCACTTCCTTGCGCCGCGCCGGATGGGTGTACTGCTCGCCGTGATTGATGGAGCCGTGAACGAGGGTGCGGTAGCCGTCCATGTCGTAGTACTCGTTGTACTGCCGCACGCGCATCTCGCCGTAGAAGTTGCGGACCACGACGACGCTGTCCTTCACGGTGTCGCGGATGATGCGGCCGCAGTAGCCGGTGAGCGTGGAGGCCAGCGTGAAGACAAGGATCGACGGCCAGCCGAGCAGGTCGCGGCGGAAGATCCAGTCCTTCTCGCGGTAGACGACGAAGGCGACAAGGATTCCGCAGAAGGCGACCGAGATCGGGAACTCATGATAGGCATTGAAGACGTAGGGCGCGATCAGAGCGACGAAGACGCCGCCCAGCGCGCCGCCGATCGAGATCATCAGGTAGAAGGACGTCAGGTAGCGCGGGTGAGGCTTGAGCCGCGCCAGTTCGCCGTGGCAAACCATGCAGGCGATGAAGAACGCCAGCGCGAACAGGCCGATCATGATGCGCATGTCGGGCCGGTCGCCGTGCTCGAGCTGCATCATGAAGGCCATGCCGCCGAGAGCGACAGGCAGGGCGCCGATGAACCACAGCCGGCGGTACCAGCCGACGGCGTCGAAGCACAGGATGAAGGAAAGAAGATAGAGGGAGAGAGGCAGGATCCACAGGAAGGGGATAGGCGCGACATCCATGCTGAGGTGACTGGTGAGCGACAGCAACAGCATCGAGGCGCACATGGGCAGCAGAATCCAGAGCGCGTGGATGCCGGGGCCGGGACGTTCGGGGACGGCGTCATTGGCGCCGGGATCGCTTGCAGCCAGCGGCCTTGCGTTGCGCGTGCCGCGCCAGCCGGTGCAGGAGCACAGGGCCGCGAAGAGCAGGAATCCGGCGGACCACACACGCGCCTGGTTGTGCAGGGACAAGGAGGGTTCGATCAGGGGCGGATAGGTGAGCAGCGCGAGCATCGAACCGAGATTGGAAAGCGCGAAGAGACGGTAAGGCGTGGCGCCGGGTCTCGCCTGCACGTACCACGCCTGAATCAACGGCCCGGTGGTGGAGAGCATGAAGTACGGCAGCCCGATCGTGGCGGCCAACAGGCCCAGGATGCGGAACGCCGGAGCGCTTGGGTCCAGCGGCTTCCATTCGGCGTTGGGCGTGACGGGCAGGAAGAACAGCGCCATCGCGAGCAGCACCGTATGGACCATCCACTGATGCTTGGGCTTGAGGCGCTCGATGATGCCGTGCGAATAGCCGTAACCGGCCAGCAGAACCGCCTGAAAGAAAAGCAGGCAAGTGGCCCACACCGCCGCGGTGCCGCCGAACCACGGCAGGATCATCTTGGCGATCATCGGCTGGACCTGGAAGAGCAGGAACGCACTCAGGAAAATAGTGACGGCAAACAGGAGCATGAACTCTAAATTGTAGGCGATCGGCGGGAGGCGCCGAGTTACCTGGGCCTTCCGATCAGAAGATTGCCGGCGCGGTCGAGCTTCATGCTCCAGCCCGGCGGGACGAGCGTGGTAGCGCCATAGTCGAGCACCAGGGCGGGGCCGGGTATCCGGGCTGCGCGCACCTGTTCGCGGCGGAAGGCCAGAGTCTTTTGCCACTTGCCGCCGGCATAGAGGCGGACGGCGCGCGGCGCGCCCGAGTCGCGGCCGAGATCTGGCGCCAGCGGCGGCTTCGGGGTGCGCAGCCGCGCTCGGACGCGGATGGCGACAATCTCGACCTCGCGATTCGGGTTCGAGTATCCGTAGGTGCGATGGTGCGACGCGTGGAAGGGGCGGGCGTGATCTCTGGCGCGCCAGGGGACCGTGAGCTCGTAGCTCTGGCCGGCATAGCGCAGGTCGGCGAAGCGCTCAATCCTGGCGCCGGGGAGATCGGCCAGGGCGCGCTCTTCCAGCCGCCGGAAGTGCGGCTCGATGTCCGCAGTGCCGAGGACTCCGGCGGAATAGTCGCGCACGCGGTCGGCGAGGAGCATGCCCAGCGCGGAGAGAGAACCGGCCAGCGCGGGCACGATCAGAGTGCGAATGCCGAGCTCGGCGGCGAGCTCGCAGGCGTGCAGCCCGCCGCATCCGCCGAAGGCGACGAGGGCGAAGTCGCGCGGGTCGTATCCGCGCTCTACGGAAACGACGCGAATGGCGCGGCTCATGGTAGCGTTCGAGACGCGGAGAATGCCGGAGGCGGCCTCCTCGAGCGTGAGGCCGAGCTGCGCGGCGATGCGGCCGACGGCATGGCGCGAGCGCGCGGGGTCGATGTGAACCGAGCCGCCGGCGAGCTGATCGGGGCCGATGCGGCCGAGGACGACGTGCGCGTCGGTGACGGTGGGCAGCTCGCCGCGGCCGTAACAGGCGGGGCCGGGATCGGCGCCGGCGCTCTCGGGTCCGACGCGCAACAGGCCGCCGGCGTCGACGCGCGCGATGCTGCCGCCGCCCGCGCCCACGGTGTGGATCTCGAGCATTGGCAGCTTCACGGGCAGGCCGTCCACGTAAGCCTCAGTGGTCTCGCGCGGCGCTCCGTCGCAGAGACTGACATCGGTGGAGGTGCCGCCCATGTCGAAGCCGAGTACACGCGTGAAGCCGGAAGCGCGAGCCGTTTCGAGAGCGCCCGTGACCCCGCCTGCGGGACCGGAGAGGATCGTGCGCACGGCCAGGCGCGAAGCCTCCGCGCAACTCATCGCCCCGCCGTTGGACTGCACGATCGAGATGCGGTGGCCGCCCGCGGCGCGCTCGAGCGCGTTCAGGTAGCGGCACATGAGCGGACCGACGTAGGCGTTGAGCGTTGTGGTGGACGCGCGCTCGTACTCGCGAAACTCCGGGCAGATCTGGTGGGAGGCGGAGAGGTTGAAGGCGTCGCCGAGCGCTTCGGCGACAGCGCGCTCATTGTCGGGGATGCGGTAGGAATGCAGGAAGCAGATCGCCACGCTCTCAACGCCGGCCTTGCGCAGCGCGGCCTTCAGTCGCTTCAGCGCGGCGGGCGCGGGCCGCCGCGCGATCGCGCCGTCGGCGTGGACGCGCTCCGCGACGCCGAAGCAGAGCTCGGGCGGGATGAGCAGGCGCTTGGGCCCGGGGGTGAGGTCGTAGAGCTTCTCGCGGTTCTGGCGCCCAATCTCGAGCAGGTCTTCGAAGCCAGCCGTCGCGACGAACGCAGTGCGCGCGCCCTTGCGCTCGAGCAGCGCGTTGGTGGCGACAGTGGAGCCGTGGACGACATCGGCGGCGATGCCTGCGGCCGCGCGCTCGATTCCGGCGAGGATCACCTCGTGCGGCGCGGCGGGGTTCGAGCGGAGCTTGAAGGTCTCGACGGCGCCGCCGGGGCGCTGGACGACGAAATCGGTGAACGTGCCGCCGGCGTCCACTCCGATGCGCAGCGCGCGCTTCATTTGCGTTTCCTCGGAAAGAGCCACTCGAGCATGCCGGGAACGCGCAAAGCCCAGGCCTTTTCGCTGTGATCACCGCCTTCGTCTTCGAGGAAGCGGAGGTTGCGGCCTTCGCGCCAGCCGCGCGCGACGAGGAGCGATTTCAGCAGCCGGACATCGCGGGCGGAGCTGAAAGCCGCGTGGCCCTCGTTGGTCCCCACGTCGAGCCAGACGCGCTGGCGGTGGGGATGATCGATGGTCTGCACGAGCTTCAGAATCACGCGATGATCCCACCACACGGAAGGCGAGAGGATGGCGAGGCGCCCGTAAACCTCGGGGTGGTTCAGGCCGAGCCACAGAGCCGCGAGCCCGCCGAGCGAGGAGCCGCCGACGCCGGTGCTGCGCGCCTGCGGCAGGACGCGGTAGCGCTCACGGACGAACGGGCGCAGCTCAGCGACCATCATGCGGGCGTGGCGGGCGATGCCGCCGCCATCGAGTTTGCGGGTTTTGGTGGGCGTGTATTCGTAGATGCGGCGGTCGCCGCCGTGGTAGATCGCGACGATGATGACGGGCTCAATGCGGCGCTGTGCGATGAGCGCGTCCGCGGTTTCTTTCACGCGCCAGTACTGGCCGGGCACATACGAAGTGGAGCCATCGAAAATGTTCTGTCCGTCGTGGAGATAGAGGACGGGATACAGGCGGCGGGTGTCGCGGCGGTATCCGGAGGGCAGATAAACAAGAAGCGGGCGCTGGCACGCCAGCGCCGCGCTGTGAAAATCGTCATGACGGATCAGCTCGGAAGCCAACCCTCGATTGTATCCGCCCGCTTAACTCGCGCGGGTCTTCGACCGCTCGACGGCCAGGCGGTTGTCCACCTGAAAGACGCCGAACACAGCATTGGCGCGGATGTTCAACGCATCTTTGTCCGCCTGCGTGGGAACGATCCCCAGCAGCGTAACCACGCCGTTCTTCACAAGGATCCGGACCGGGGGATTCGGCACGAAGCTCAGACGCTGCAACGGCGGCCATCCGTAGACGGCGCGGTAGACCGCGAGCCGCAGCCTGTCGTCGTACGGCGAGAGCGGCAGCACGTCAATCTGGTTGTCCACCTCTTCGACGCCGGGGATGCGTTGGACGAGGTTCACCGCGTCGGACGCGAGGATGGGACGCGTGACGGCGCCGGAGAGAATCACCTTGTTGCCGATCACCTCGTAGTTCAGCGCATCGAACACGCCGTAATACGGCAGCATGGCGAGCTCGTGGCGCACCTTTTCAGCCAGCGTGTTCCTCTTCTGATCGGCCGCGACAGCAGGCAGCGAGACTGCAACGGCTGCCAGGATCAATGTTCGGAGCAGGTTCGACATCCCTTATTGCCCTCCGCACTAATGTACGTATGGGTCAGGGAATGAGTTACGGGCGAAGATTCAGCGCAGCCCCTGCTTCTTCAGCCAGGCGATCAGCGCGGCGGGGTCGTCGGTGATGATGGCGTCTACTTGGGCCTTCACGAGTTTTTCCCATGCGCTTTCGTCGTTCGCGGTCCAGGGGATCACCTGGAGGCCGGCCTGGTGAGCTTGCTTGACTTCGCCCGCGAAGACGAGGCGCCAGTGCGGGGACACGATCGGCGCGTCGCCGGCTTCCTTCGAGATATTCACGAGGTCCTTCGGAAGCCCGGCGTAAAGAGCCGAGCGGCGGATTTCGGGCGCCAGCTTGCGGATCTCGTGGAGGGTGCGGAAGTCGAAGCTTTGGACCATCACGCGCTTTTCGAGCTTGTGGCGGCGGACGGCATCCACGACGAGCCTCGCGTATGAGGCCGGGTCGGGCGCAAGCTCGGGCTTGTCCTTGTTGATTTTGGTTTCGATGTTGAACTCGAAGTTGCCGCGCGGCGCGAGCGCGAAGACCTCGTCGAGCGTGGGCATGCGCGTGCCGGGCACGGGCTTCTGCCTGGGGAACTCCTTGTTCTTGAGCGCGCCGCAGTCCCATTGGCGGACCTCGGCGAGCGTGAGCTTGCGGATGGCGGTCTCGCCCGGCGGGCCGGAGCAGATGCCGCGATTCATGTGCAAGTCGTGCGACACCACGAGCACGTTGTCCCTGGTCACGGCCATGTCGAGCTCGAGCACGTCCACGCCGTGGCTGATCGCGTATTCGAAGGCGGGGATAGTGTTTTCGGGAAGGACGGCGCGCGCGCCGCGGTGGCCGTGCACCAGGATCTTCGGCGCGGCGCCGATGGAGGAGGCGAGGATCAGCGCCACAAGCATTGCCCTCATGAGGACCAGCTTATAGTAGAGTCGATTCAGAACGATTTCAGGAGACATCCATGCCCGATTTGACACGCCGCAGTTTCTCTACCGCAGCCGCGATGACGGCGCTCAGTTATTCTCGCGTGCTGGGGGCGAATGACAAGATCCGCATGGGCTACATCGGCCTCGGCAACCGCGGCGACCAGGTTCACGACGCGTTCCTCGAGCACGGCGACAACGTCACCGTGGCGGTCTGCGATCTGCGCGAGGACTACATGGACTTCGCGGTGAAAAAGTCGCGCGCGACGCCGAAGAAGTACGCCGACTACAAGCGCGTGCTTGAAGACAAGGAAGTGGACGCGGTGGCGATCGCGACGCCGGATCACTGGCACGCGATCATGTTCATCGAGGCCTGCCGCGCGGGCAAGGATGTCTACGTCGAGAAGCCGCTGTCGCTCACGGTGGCGGAAGGGCGGCGGATGGTCGAGGTGGCCGAAGAGACCAGGCGCGTGACGCAGGTGGGCATTCACCGGCGCAGCGTGAAGTCGTTGCAGGAGGCCGCGGCGTTCATTCGCGAGGGCGGAATCGGCCAGGTGACCGTCGCGAAAGGCTGGCACGTGCAGAACGAGTATCCCAACGGCATCGGCAATGTGCCCGACTCCCCTCCGCCGAAGGAATTCGATTGGGATAAGTGGCTGGGTCCCGCGCCGAAGCGGGCGTACAACCGCAACCGCGCGCACTACAATTTCCGCTGGTTCTACGACTACTCCGGCGGCCAGATCACCAACTTCGGCGTGCACTACATGGACTTCATCCGCTCGGCGTTCGGCGAGGCGACGCCGCGCGCCGTGTGCGCGATGGGCGGGCGCTACGCGGTGAAGGACAACCGCGAAATCCCGGACACCTGCGAGGTGCTGTGGGATTTCGGCCAGGCGCTGGTGGTGTTCAGCCAGTACAACGCCAACGGCGCACCGCCGAACATCCGCAACTCCGAGCTCGAGTTGCGCGGCACGAAGGGGACGATGTATCTGAACAGCGGCAAGTGGGAGGTTGTGCCGGACCGCGGGACCGAGGTCCTGTTCGGCTACCGGACCCCGCTCGACCGCGGAGTTGAGCGGGCCTACGGGCCGTCGCGCAAGCCGCTGATGGAGCCGAAGTCGGGCGGCAGCGGTTTCGCCGACACCTCGTGGCATGCGCGGAATTTCCTCGACTGCATCCGCACGCGGGCGAAGTGCAACTGCGACATCCTGACCGGCCACCTTTCGACGTCGGCCACAATTATCGGCCACATCGCGCTGCGCACGAAAAGCTATCTCGAGTGGGACGCGAAGGCCGAGAAGTTCACCAACAACGCGGCGGCGAACAAGCTGCTGAGCTATCAGTACCGCGCGCCGTACAAGCTGGGGTAAGCGCCATGACAAGACGTGATTTTCTTGCTGCACCGGCCGCGGTTTCGCTCGCCGCGAGCGCAGCGCCGGGCCGTCCCATGCTGTGCATCTTCTCGAAGCACATGCCGAAATACGGCTGGGCCGAGCTCGGAGTGAAAGCGAAGGAGGCCGGTTTCGACGGCGTCGACCTCACCGTGCGTCCGGGCGGGCACGTTCTCCCCGAGCGCGTCGCCGAAGATCTGCCCAAAGCGGTGGAGGCGATCCGCAAGGCGGGGATCGATGTCCCGATGATCACCACGGGGCTGATTGCGGCCTCCGACCCCGCCGCGAAGCCGACACTTGAGGCGATGAAGAAGTTGGGGATTCCGCTCTTCAAGACGGGTTACTGGCGCTACAAACGCGGCGTTTCCGCATTGAAGACCATCGAGGAGACGCGGAAGGCGTTCGTGGAACTGCTTGCAATGAGCCGCGCCGCCGGAGTCACCGTGGGATTGCACAACCACTCCGCGGACTACGTCGGCTGCAGTCTCTGGGACTACCGCGAGATCCTCCGCGGCGTCGATTCGCAGGACGCGGGCTACTATTTTGATCCCGGCCACTCGGTGGTGGAGGGCGGCGGTTACGGGTGGCGCGTGTCTCTCGACATCGTGAGCGAGCGGCTGAAGATGGTCGCGGTGAAGGATTTCTTCTGGGAGAAGTCCGAGAAGGGCTGGCGCGTGAAGTGGTGCCCGCTGGGCCAGGGCATGGTGCAGTGGGGCGAGTTCTTCAAGCGTTTCGCGGAGATCAAGTTTACGGGACCGATCTCACTGCACGTGGAGTATCCGGGCGGGGAGGAGCCGCACGCGATCGCGGCGGACCTGGCGTACATGAAGAGGCAGGTGGCCGCGGCGTACGTAACATAGCCTTCAGGCCGTGGTGAAGAAGAGCACAGCCTGAAGGCTGTGCTACTCAGATCCGGTTGAATTTCTCGATGGCTTTCGAGAGCGAGCGGAACTGCTTGATGAAGGGGACCATTTTCGTCTCGCGCTCGTCGATCTCCTGCGCACGCTTGAGGACTTCGGCGGCGCGCGCTTGAGGCACGACAACGACGCCGTCCTCGCCCGCGACGATGATGTCGCCCGGATTCACGGTGACGCCGCCGCATTGCACCGGGAGATTGCGGCCGACGGTGGCCCAGCGGCTCACCGCGGTGGCGGGCGTCACGCTCGCGGCGTAGGTGGGCAGGTTCAGCGCGCGCAGCTCCGCGACGTCGCGCACGCCGCCGTCGAGAATCATGCCGGCCATGCCGCGCGCCTTGGCCGCGGTTCCCATCAGCCCGCCGATGGCGGCGACGTCGAGACCGTTCTCCATGACGATGACGCCGACTTCGCCCGGATTCGCGTTGTCGATCATCTCGCTGGAATGCTTGGTGGCGAGCGTGGGGATGGCCTTGTCCGCGGGGGCGGGCTTCGCCAGCGCGGTGACAGCGCGGCCGACGACCCTGCCCGGAATGATCGGGCGGATCTGGTGCGACATGAAGCCACGCCTGCCCGTGACCTGATCGACGGCGTCGGCCACGGAGGCGACCGTCGTCTTTGTGAAGCCGGCGATCAGCGGGTCGGCCGGCGCGGCTTTTTTCGCAGCTTGAAAGCCGGCCAGCCCGAGCAGCGAGAGCGCCGGAACCGTCAAAACAAGAACGCGCCTGCGTGTCATTTCTTTTTTCTCTCCTCTTCGTACTTCTTGCGCAGCTCAGGATTCAGCGGATAGACGTCGCGGAAGCGGTATTTCTTCTCGCGGGCGAGCTTGCGCTCGTACTCTTCCTGATCCGCAATCGCGGCGGCGCGCTGGATCACTTCGAGCGCGATCGACTGCGGGAAGAAGAGCACGGCCTCATTGTCGGCGACCACGACGTCGCCCGGCAGCACGGTGGCGCCGCCGACGCGGATAGGGACGTTCCAGTCGACGCCCTGCTGGGTCGCGGGGCGGGGATCGAACCCGACGGCGAGCACGGGGAAGCCCTCCATCGCTTCGAGTTCCATGCGGTCGCGCGTCGAGCCCCACAGCACGACGCCGCGGGCGCCGTTCACCTGCGCGCCGAGCGCCGAGATGTCGCCGAAGAAAATGCCGTCGGGGATGCCGCCGCCGAGGTCCACGACGATCACGTCGCCGGGCTTCACCTCCTCGGCCGCGCGGACGTTGTAGGCCGGCGGCCAGTCGCCCTCTTTCGCGAGCATGCGCATGGCCTCTTCGAGGTCGGGGCGGCGGGGCAAGTAGCGTATCGTCAGCGCGCGTCCCACCAGACGCTCCGTGGGCCGCGTGGAAAGGAGGCCGCTGACGTGGGAATTCCGGTAGCCGAGGTTTTGCACGGCGCCCCAGATGGCTTCGAGTGGCAGTTTCTTCAGCGGAACAAGCTGCTCCTCAGTAAGCTGGACGCGCTTCGCCTTGAGGACCTCGACCACGGGGTGGTAGGTGTCGCGATTTGCGCGCAGCTTTTCGGGCGGCGTCACCTGCGCGCAGGCGAGCGCGCCCATCAGGATCGCAAGTGCTGGAAGCCGCATGTTTATTGGCCCTCCACGAACCAGGGCGTGTCCTTGACCTGAGCCTTGCGCGCGGAGTCGTCGTCCATCTCGACTCCGATGCCGGGGCGGTCGGGCACGGCGATGAAGCCCTTCTCGATGATCTCGCCCTCCTTGACGAAGGACTTCCACAGCGGCAGGCGCTGGATCCAGTGCCATTCGAGCACGAGGAAGTTGGGGATCGCCGCGCAGACGTGCGCCGAGGCCATGGTGCCGATCGGCGAGACGACGCAGTGCGGCGCGACGGGGACGTAATAGGTGTGGGCCATGTCGGCGATCTTGCGCGATTCGAGCAGGCCGCCGCATTTCTGGATGTCGGGCATGATGATGTCGGCGGCGCGCTTCTCGAGCACCGTGCGGAAGCCATGGCGCAGGAAGAGGTTCTCGCCACAGCAGATGGGCGTGGACGTAGACTCGCGGATGTCGCGCATGGCGTCGACGTTTTCAGCGGGCACAGGCTCTTCGAGGAAAAGCAGCTTGAAGGGCTCAAGTTCCTTCGCCATGCGCTTGCCGGTGGTCATGTCGTGGCGGCCGTGCATGTCGACGGCGACGTCGACGCGCGGCGGGAACGATTCGCGGGCGAAGCGGACCTTGCCGACCATGGTGTCGATCTCTGCGTTCGACGCGGTCCAGTTCACGCGGTCCCAGCGATTCGGATCGCGCGCGTCGTCGATGTCGATCTTGATCGCGGTGAAGCCCATGTCGCGGATCTGGGCGATCTTCTTCGGCGCCTCGGGGTCCTTGGGGTCTTCGGTCTGCGAGTCGCAGTAGACGCGGATGCGGTCGCGCATCTTGCCGCCGAGGAGCTGGTAAACGGGCAGTCCGGTGGCTTTGCCGGCGAGGTCCCAGAGGGCGATTTCGAGGCCGGTGAGCGCGGTGACGTACTGGCCGGCCTGTGCGCCGGCGAAGATGCCGGCCGTGCGAATGCGCTCCCAGATGAAGTCGACGTTGAGCGGGTCCTGGTTGACGAGGAACGGCCGGAATGAGCGGATGAGCGGCACGGCGCCGCGCGCGGCGTCGGTGCATTCGCCCTGGCCGACGAGGCCCTGGTCGGTGTAGATGCGCACGTGGACCTGGTAGCCGTGGCCCATAATCTGGGCGGTGCGGATGTCGGTGATTTTGAGCTTGGGGCGCCGCGAGGGCGTGGTCTGTGCCTGGATCGCGGCGCTGAGAGCGGGGAGGCTGAACGCCGAGGCGAACAGCGAGCGTCGTGAGATGTTCGTGGGCATGATCAGAGCATTCTATCGACACTCGTCATGCTTTGTCTTTGGCGATGGGGGAGCAGCGGGCGCCAGTGGCGCGGGCGTAATCGGCGGGGTGGAGCAGGATCTGGAGGCCGCGGACGCCGGCGCTGACCGCGATGACGTCGTAGAGTTGCGCGTACTCGTCGAGCCAGACAGGGTAGTCCTTTTTGCAGCCGAGGGCGGTGACGCCGCCGCGGATGTAGCCGGTGAGGGGCTGGACTTCCTTCCGGGGGACGGTGTCGATGCTGCGGTCGCCCGTGGCTCGCGCGAGGGCCTTGAGGTCGAGGGAGGTGTTGGCCGGGATGACGGCGAGGCAGACGCCGTTGCGGTCGCCGCGCGCGACGAGGGTTTTGAAGACCTGCCCGGGCGGCAGGCCGATCTTGGCGGCGACGGATTCGGCGGCAAGGTCGTCGGGGTCCACTTCGTACTCGCGCAGCTCGAAGGGAATGCCGAGGGATTCGAGAATGCGCGCGGCGTTGGTTTTTGGGGCGGCCATCGGTTTCATTTTGTTCGAAGACGTCCCGGACTGGGATGCGCCGGATCAGGGCGATGACGCGATCGGCCCTTCCTCGCCAGGCAGCCGGCCGTAGTTTGAGCATAAGCGCCCCACGAGTAAGTCACCGGTCCAAGGTTGCACGCAAAGCGGTGTCGAGTTCGCCAGTCGCAGGGAAGTCCCCGATGGTTCGGTCGATCTCCGAGTAATGGACCGCGCCGGACTCCGCAGCGAAATGACCGTGGCTGCGGCCAGCGAGATCCAGACCTTGCACACCGTGATCCGCACCTGCGCGCCGATCTTCAGCAGGCGCAGCCGAATTGTCCCGCACTGCGCCTTGGCCATCTCCGTGCCGACCAGCCCCGGCCGCCGCGGCGCGCGCGTCCAATTCTTCCGCGTGCGGTAACGAAACCCGCCGAATACGCACGCCGCCTTCCCGGTCCGCTTCCACTCGGCGCAGGCTTGCTTGAGGGCCTGGTTCACTCTCTTTAGCAGCCGCTCGTTCTTCCCCAGCCCGAAGACGGACCCCACCTGATTCCGCTCGCACCAGCGCATGATTTCGCCGCGGCAGAAGCCGAAGTCGCCGCGCGGCACGATCTCAACCGCGGGCCAGACGCGCCGCAGGTGTTTCACAATGCGCTTGGCCTCTTCCAGCGCTCCGGCCGAACCATCGATGTTGGCGGGCCGCAACCGCGCGCACAGCAGATGCTCGCCGCAGAAGATGTACAGCGGCAGAAGACAGTACCTGCCTTAGCCGCCGTGAAAAAAGCGCCCCTCCTGCTCCCCATGCACCGGATCCTCGATGGCGTCCAGATCCAAGACGATGCGTTGGGGACAACGCGGCTGGGCCTGGATGAACAACTCCACCACAGCAGAACGCCGACGGCGTGCTCGTTCAGGACAATCCTCTTATAGTCGGTCTTGCGCGTGGCGTCGGGCAGGGTCAACTCCAGCCGGTTGAGCCGGCTCTTGCCCGCCCCGCCTTGCCTCGATGCCGCTGGCGCCGCGGGTGGGCCCCCAGCCGATCCGGCTTGCCCGACAACATCGCCAGCATCGGGTCCTGCGCAATGAATCGTGGTTGTTGAGATCCTCATAGACCAGCGCCAGAGCAGAGACCCGCCGCCGAACCAGTGCGCTGACCGCATGCTCGACCGATTCCGCGCGGCGATGGTCCAGGAAGCAGGCGGCGAACCGGCGCAAGAGGCCGGTTCGCCGCCCGGTCTGAGGCAACGCAGCGCCCCGCCGCCGCTGGTAATCTGCGCGCCCTCAGAGCGCGCCGCCACCTCACGCGACGAATGGGGTGCAAACTCGAAGCTCGACTGGGTACGCCGTGTCATAGCAAAGGCCGCCGTTCGTCCGGTCTTAACATGTTGCGCCAAATATGTTCGCGCCAGACGGGCTGGCTTCTGCCAATGGGCCGATGAGAAATCCGGGCCACAAAAAACAAGCGCAGTCTGAAGGCTGTGCTACTCCGTGTCTTCGAGCTGTTCGGCTGCGGCGGCGAAGCGTTTGAGCACGCGGATCGAGGCGGCCGAGGAAAAGCCAGCGGTACGGAGGCGGCGGTAGGCGGAGGCGAGGCGGGCGGGGTCCTGGAGCAGTTCGCCCAGATTCTGTGAGCGGTACTTGCGGCTCAGCCAGTCTTCGATGGCGGCGGCTTCGTCGAAATCCTGGTAGGCCTCCGAGACTGCCTTTTCGGCGACTTTGGGGGCGACGCGCTTCTTGAGGAGGTCGGCGAGCACGCGCTGCCGGCCGACGGATTTCGCTCCGGCGCGCGCGGCGGCGAAGTGTTCGGCGAAACGGCGGTCGCTCAAGACCGCGATGTCCTTCAGCAGTCCGACGACGGCGTCGACGTCGGCGGCGTTCTGCGCGCGGCGGCGGAGCTTGTCCTTGAGCTGGGCGACGGACAGCGCGCGGACGCCGAGGAGCCGGGCGGCGTAATCCTTGAGTTCGTCGTGTGAAAGTTTGCGCGGTCTTCGCAGTGACATGGCTTGCTTTCGATTGTGGTGGAGTACACTGGTTACTGCAAGGAGTCGCTCGCAATGGAAGAAGACAAGCGTTTTTCTTATTTCTTTCTCGGCTTGGGCATCGGGGCTGCTTTGGGCGTGCTTTTTGCGCCGAAATCGGGCGCCGAGACGCGCGAGTTAATCAAGGGCAAGGCCGATGAGGGCAAAGATTATCTGAAGCGCAAGAGCGCCGAACTGCGCGAGACGGCCACGGAAGCCATCGGCCGCGGCAAGCAAGCGGTTGTGCGGCAGAAGGAGCAGATCAGCGCCGCTGTGGAGGCCGGCAAGCAGGCCTATCGCGAGACCGTGGCGGCGGGCGGAGCCCACGCGCCGGCGGAAGAACAAGACGCGTTGAACGAGGGCGTCTGACAGGCGGCGCGGCGGGATGTCCGACACCGCACTGACCATATTGACGATCTCCGTCGCGATCTCCAGCATCGCGCTGCTGATGAACGCGCTCGCCGGGATCGGCACCTTCCGCACGGTGCGCAAGATCCAGGCGGACCTGGCGGAAATTGTGCCCCAGGTGGTCCGGACGCTTGAATCGGCGCAGAAGACCGCCAACGAGACCGCGGCGCAGGTGAAGGAGATCGGCACGCGGACGCAGGCGGTACTGGAGGCCGCTCGCACGGAACTCCAGGCGCTGGAGGCGACGCGGACGGACCTGACCACTCGGGCGAAGATCCAGTTGGAGCGCATCGAGCTGGTGCTGGACGACTCCCTCTCGCGCTTGCAGGAGGTGGTGAGCGCCGTCCACGGCACGGTGCTGCGGCCCGTGCGCGAAGTGACGGGGATCGTCGCCGGAATCCGCACCGCCGTTCAGACGTTCGTGCAGGGACGCCGGCCGTCGGTGGACCGCGCCACGCACGACGAAGAGATGTTCATCGGGTAGGACGCGCGCGGCATACACTGGAGGCGTGAAGAACTTCGCGGCTGTAGTTGCGGCGCTCCTCCTCGTCCAGATTAGCGGCGTCACCGGGCAGGAGCATGGGCGTGCGGAGCAACTGGGCGCCGAGCTGCGGCAGTTGTCGCTCGATCCCGAATCCTGCTATCGCGTGCGGGACCTGAGCATCCAAAGAGGCGACGCGCGGATCTTTCTCACCGATGGATGGCTGACTTTCGCTCAGCCTATCTCGCCGGCCCAGCGGCGCATCGCGGCGGTGTTTGTCGCCAACGAAGCCGGCGACGACGGCGAGATCCTACTGAGGCCGCCGGACCGAAGCAACCGAACGTCGCTGGCGGCGGCCACGGAGTCCCCCAATCTCAACGAGCATTTCTCGATGGCCGTATTGTTGTTCACGGACCGCACGGCGGAGGACCTGCTGGGGCAGATCGGGAAGAGCGAGGCAAAGAAGAGCGCGGATATGGGGCTGGTGCTGGCCGGCCGTCACGAGGGACTGCTGCGGAACATGGCGTCGAGCTTCCAGGTGCGGCTGGCCATGGATCTGCTGACGGGCGCTCCGCAACACGGTTTTCTGTTTGCGGCGATCGCGGGCAAGCAGTTGGGCAACTTCGATTTCCTCTACGACCCCACGGTGCGCGAGGAGATTACGGTGGGGCGTGTGGAGTCCAGCGCCGGACGCCCGAGCTTTGAGACGTGGGCGAGCTTCGAGTCGCGTGAACGGCGGCAGGGCAGGAGCCCGATGCCGAGGCTGGGCGCCGAGGTCGAGAACTATCGCATCGAGGCGGCCGTGCAGCCTGACTTGACGGTCGAGGTGGTGACGCGGGCGACATTGAAGGTCCGCGAGCCTGTGGCAGGCGCGCTCGGCTTCGAGCTTGCGCCGCAGATGATTCTCGGCGAGGCGAAGCTGGATGGGAAGCCCGTGGAGACGTTCCGGCGCGAGTCGTTCCGCGACACGCTGATGCGCGGGATCGTCAACGATCCGTTCTTGATGGTGCTGCCGGAGCCGCTCGCGGCCGGGAGCACGCATGAGATGGAGTTCAGGCATCACGGCAAAGTGATTCTGCCGGCGGGGAACAAGGTCTACTACGTGGCGGCGCGGACGAACTGGTATCCGTCCCATGGAAACAACTTTGCGAATTACGATCTCACGTTCCGTGTGCCGAAAGAACTGATCCCGGTTGCGACGGGCGCCCTGATCGAGGAGAAGGAAGAGGGCGAATGGAGGATCGCGCGGCGGCGGACGAATGCGCCGGTGCGTGTCGCCGGATTCAACATCGGCAGCTACGAGAAAGTGAGCGTGAAGCGAGGCGACCTCGAAGTCGCGGTGTACGGCAACCGTGCAGCGGAGCCGGCGCTACAGAACCGTGCGGTGCAGATGGTTGTGCTGCCTCCGCCGTGGCAGACGCGCTCGCCGGTGCGGCGTCCAGCGGATGTGGTCGCGCTGACGCCGGGGCCGCCGCCCAATCCGACGGCGCGGCTGTCGGCGATTGCGAATGAGATCGCGGGAGCGATGGAGTGGATGGCGGGGCAGTTCGGGCCGCCGCCGCTGAAGACGCTGACCGTGGCGCCGATTCCCGGCTACTTCGGGCAGGGATTCCCCGGTCTCGTTTATCTGTCGACGGTGTCGTTCCTCAATGAGCAGGACCGTCCGGCGGCGTTGAGGACCACGCAGCAGACGACGTTTTACAGCGAGATTCTGCACGCGCACGAGGCGGCGCATCAATGGTGGGGCAATCTGGTGACGCCGGCCACGTATCACGAGGAGTGGTTGCAGGAGGCGCTGGCGAACTACAGCGCGCTGCTGGTGCTCGAGAAGAAGAAGGGCGCCCGGGCGCTGGACACGGTGCTCGAAGAGTATCGCGGGGCGCTGCGCGCGGAGTTGTCCGAGGGGCGGACGATCGAGTCCGCCGGGCCGGTGACATGGGGTGTTCGACTGCGCAGCGACAAGGCGCCGGATCCGTGGCGGCCGATCATCTACGACAAGGGGTCATGGATTCTGCACATGCTGCGCCGGCGGATGGGCGACGCGCAGTTTCTGGCGATGCTGGGCGAGTTGCGCAAGCGGTACGAGTTCAAGGCCGTGACGACCGAGGAGTTTCGCGAGCACTGCGCGAAGTTTGTGACGGCGGGGCAGCCGGACCCGGCGCTCGAGTCGTTTTTCGACACTTGGGTTTATGGAACCGGGATTCCCGAGTTGGAGTTGAAGACCTCGGTGCGAGGGAAGGCGCCGGCGTTGAAGCTGACAGTAGAAGTGCGGCAAAGCGGGGTGCCGGAGGAGTTCAGCGTGGATCTGCCTGTGGAGATCCGGTTTGCGGGGACGGCTGCGCCGATCGTGCGTTGGGTGCGGACGGGGTCCGAGCCGGCGGTGTTCAGCATGGCGTTGAAGAGGGCTCCGGCGAAGGTGGAGCTTGCGCCGGGGAACGGGGTGCTGGCGGTGAGGAGATAGTCGGGAGACGCTTTTCTTCGCCGACCGGATGGCGATGCACGACGAGTGAGTTCGGCGCCGATCGGAGATCGGCAGCCGGATCAGTGATCCGCCCCCAAGAGAAGCCTTTTTCCGAGCCCGCAAAAACTCAGGCTGAGGTCAGAACCGAGGGATTCTTTTGCAGCTTCGCGACGGCTTCGATAAAGGCGTCCATGTCGGCGCGCGGGCTGAGGAGCGCGGTCTGCGTCAGCCAGACCGCCTCGCGGCACAAACGCTCATTGACGGGGCACTGGTTCTGCTCGCGCCAGACCTTCAGGCGCTTCTCGCCGAAGATTTTCAGGTAGTGGCGGGAGGACATCAGCCGGCTCAGGAACTCTTCCTTGTTGAGCGGGGTGTAGCCGCCCGAGACGGGGAAGCCTTGCTGGTTGAGCGCCTTGAGGAATGCGGAGCGCTGGGCGCCACCGAACGCAGCGGGGTCGTAGCGGAACATGTAGAGGTGCCACGCGCTGCGAGTGCAGCCGGGGTAGAGCTTCGCGGGCTTGATGCCGGGGATCTGCGCGAGGTTCCTGGAGAGATACGCGGCGTTTTGCTCGCGGGTCTTCGACTGTTCCTCGATGCGCGTCATCTGCGCCATCAGCAGCGCGGCCTGGAATTCGGTGAGGCGGAGGTTGGCGCCGTTGGAGACGTAGCTGAAGCCGGCCTGCGCCGCGACGCGCGTGCGGCCGTTGCTGTGGAAGGCGTAGGCGCGGTCGAGAAGTTCTTCGCTGTCGGTGATGAACGCGCCGCCTTCGCCGGAGTTGAGATTCTTCGACGCCTGGAAGCTGAAGCAGCCGCAGTCTCCGAGCGTTCCGAGCTTCTTGCCGCGCCACTCGCCGAGGTGGGCCTGGCAGGCGTCCTCGACCACCTTGATCCCCTTGGCGCGGGCGGCGGGGATGATGGCGTCGAGGTCGGCGGGTGAGCCGCCGATGTGCACCGGGATCACGGCGCGCGTGTTGGAGTTCACAAGCGGCGCGATCTTCGCGGGGTCCATTTGGAACGATTCGATGTCGGAGTCGACGAAGACCGGGAGCGCGTGCTGGAGAAGGATGACGTTGAGCGTCGCCACGAATGTGTAAGGCGGCAGCAGTACTTCGTCGCCGGGCCCGACATCGAGGGCGTTCATCGCGCAGATGAGCGCGCTGGTGCCGTTGGCGGTGGCGAGGCAGAACTTGGCGCCGGTGAGCGCGGCGTATCGGCCTTCGAATTCCGAAACGCGCTTGCCGGTGACGCGGCCCCAGTGTCCGCTGTGCAGGGTGTCGAGGAGAGCTTTGTCCTCGAGCGCGCCCATGATGGGCCAGGCGGTCTCCATCTTGCGGCCGGGGCGGACGGCGCGCTGCGCTTTCGCCGGCGCCGCGGCGGCGAGTGCGGAGGCGGCCAGTAGCTTGCGGCGGCTGAGTTTGTCCTTCATCGCCATTCATGGTATCCCGCTTTGTGGACAATAGGAAGCACGCATGGGGCGGCAAAGCGATTCATTGAGGCGCATCGAAAGCGACATCATTGCCTGCGAGCTGTGTCCGCGGTTGCGGGCGTACTGCCAACAGATCGCTCGCGTCAAGAGACGCGCGTTCAGAGAGGAGGAGTACTGGGGCAAGCCGGTACCGGGGTTCGGCGATCCGCGGGCGGAGTTGCTGATTCTGGGGCTTGCCCCGGCGGCACATGGCGCGAACCGCACGGGACGCGTGTTCACCGGCGACCGGTCGGGGGACTTCTTGTACCGCACTCTCTGGCAGACGGGATTCGCGAATCAGCCGACAAGCAGGCATCGCAGCGATGGCCTGCGGCTGATCAACACCTGGGTGTCGGCGTCGGTGCGCTGCGCGCCGCCGGACAACAAGCCGGCCCCGGAGGAGGTGCGCACTTGCCGGCGGTATCTCGAGCGCGAGATCGCGCTGCTTGGCGGAGTGCGCGTGGTGGTGGCGTTGGGACGGCTGGCGTTCGACAACTGGCTCGCGATCGAGAAGGAGCGCGGCGCGATTGCCAGCCGTGCCGCGTTTGCGTTCGGCCATGACCGGGTGCACGACCTGGGTCCGGGCCGGCCGGCCTTGATCAGCAGTTTTCACCCGAGCCAGCAGAACACTTCGACGGGCCGGCTGACGGAGGCCATGCTGCGCGCGGTATTCGAGAGGGCGCGCGGCCTGCTGGGCGTATAATCACGCTCATGATCGCGACGAGATTTCTCGCCGCCGCGCTCGTGGCGTGCGCGGCGGGCGCTCAGGACTTCACCGCCGAGTTGTGGCGCGACATCAGGCCGATCTACGCGAAGACGCTCGATCACCCGTTCCTCAAAGGGATCGCGGACGGGACGCTGCCGCGCGAGAGGTTCCAGTTCTACCTGGTTCAGGACGGGCTGTATCTCAGGGCTTTCAGCCAGGGATTGAGCGTGCTGGCGTCGAAGGCGCCCAAGGAGGAGTGGGCGCTCAAGCTGGCCGAGCATTCGATCGAGGCGATTCAGGCCGAGCGGCAGATGCACGAGAAGATCCTGGGATCGTACGGCGTCACTCCACAAATGGCCGCGGCGGCGGAGATGGCTCCGACAACCCGCGCGTACACGAATCACTTTCTCGCCAGCGTGGAGCGGCTGAGCTTCGTCGAGGGGCTCGCGTCGATGCTGCCCTGCTACTGGATTTACCTCGAAGTGGGCAAGGAGCTGATCAAGAAAGGCTCGAAGAACAAGGACTATCAGCGGTGGATCGAGCAGTACGGCAGGGCGGAATACGAGAAAAGCGTGAAGCAGGCGCTGGCGATCATGAACGAAGCGGCGCGGGGCGCGACGGAAGAGCAGCGGCGCAGCGCGCGGCGGCTCTTCACGCTCTCGGCGCGCTACGAGTGGATGTTCTGGGACATGGCCTGGCGGCAGGAGCGCTGGCAGCCCTGATGGGCGTTCGCCGCCGGTGTCAGAATAGACGCGATGACGCCGCGACGCGCTTTTCTCACGCTGCCCGCCTGTCTGCTGCCCCGGCTCGAGGCGAAGGCGAAACTCAAGCTGGGGGTGATGGACCTTGTCGCCGGGCGGGGGAGCGCTCCGGAGTCGGTGGCAAAGGCGAAGGAGGCCGGCTTCGAGGGGTTGCAGGTGACGCTGGGGCGGTCGCCCGACAATTCGCGGATGCTGCTGGAGGATGAATCGCTGATCCGCGCGTTCGTCGCGGAGTCGAAGAAACACGCGCTCCCGCTGTGCGCGACCTACATCGACATCCTGCACATCTACTGCCTGAAGATCGACCCGAAGGCGGCCGCGTTCGTGGCGAAGGGCATCGAGATCACGCGCAAGTTGAAGGCGGGCATTCTAATGACTGTGTTCTTCGGGAAGTGCGATTTAACAACGCGCGCGGAGGCGGATGCCGTGGTGGCGCCGTTCAAGGAGCTGGCGCGCGAGGCGGAGCGCGCGGACGTGGTCCTGGGCTTTGAGAACCTGCTGTCGGCTGAAGAGAACCTGCGCGTCGTGGAGCGCGTGGGGTCGCGCGCCTTCAAGGTTTACTACGACGTCGCCAATACGACGAACATGAAGGGCTTCGACGCGCCGGGGGAGATCCGGAGGCTGGGACGAAACAGCATCTGCCAGTTTCACTTCAAGGATCGCGGATACCTCGGGGAGGGCAAAGTGGACTTCCGCGCAGTACTGAAGGCGATCGACGATATCGGATTCGAGGGTTACGCCACGTTCGAGACGAACAGTCCTTCCAAGGACGCAGCCGCGGACCTGCGCCGCAATCGCGACTACATTCGTTCGTTGATGGCGTCACGATAATGCGCGCGCGACTGGAGGAGTACTTTGCGTTCGCGCGACTCGGCACGAACTGGCGGACGGAGATTCTGGCGGGATGCACGACGTTCGTCACGATGGCGTACATCGTGTTTGTGAATCCGGCGATCCTGGCCGAGGCAGGGATGCCCGCCGGCGCGGTGACGGCGGCCACCTGCATCGCTTCGGCGCTGGGGTGCTTTCTGATGGGCGCGCTGGCGCGCTATCCCATCGCGCTGGCGCCGGGGATGGGCTTGAACGCCTATTTCACCTATTCGGTGGTGAAGGGGATGGGCGTCCCGTGGCAGACGGCGCTGGGCGCGGTGTTTCTGTCGGGCGTGATCTTCCTGGTGTTGACGGCGGCAGGGATCAGGCGGCTGATTCTGGAGGCGATCCCGCGCGAGCTGTATGCCAGCGTGGCCGTGGGCATCGGACTGTTTATCGCGTTCATCGGACTGCACAACGCCGGGGTGGTTGTGGGCGATCCGGCGACGCTGGTGAAGCTGGGGAACCTACGCGCGCCGCAGACGCTGCTCGCGCTGTTCGGCCTGCTGCTCACCGGCGGGCTGATGGCGTGGGGCGTGCGCGCGGCGATCCTGGTGGGCGTGCTGGGGACGGCGCTCGCGGGCGTGGCGACCGGCCACGCCGAGTGGTCGCCGCGCAGCTACTCGCCCGCCGCGATCGGCGAAACTTTCATGCGGCTCGACGTGGCGGGAGCGCTGAGCCTGGGGCTGCTCGAGATTGTGTTCGTGTTTCTCTTCGTCGACCTGATTGACAACATCGGCACACTGGTGGCTGTGGGAAAGCGGGCGGGGTTGTTGGACGCGAACGGGCGGATTCCACGCGTGAACCGCATTCTGACTTCGGATGCCTTGGCGACCACTTTCGGCTCCGTGTGCGGCACGTCGACCGTGGTCAGCTACATCGAGAGCGCCGCGGGCGTGGTGGCGGGCGGGCGGAGCGGCGTGACAGCGATCGTGACGGGGCTGCTGTTCGTGGGCGCGCTGTTCGTCGCGCCGTTCATTGGGGTGATTCCAACGGCAGCGACAGCGCCGGCGCTGATCGTCGTCGGGGCGCTGATGCTGGGCCACGCGGAGGAGATCGACTGGCACAAACCAGTGCTCGCGCTGCCGGCTTTTCTGATCATGACCTCGATCCCGCTGACGTTCAGCATCGCGAACGGCCTGGCGTTCGGCTTCTGCTCGTACACGCTTTTGCAGGTGGCCGCGGGCCAGTGGCGCAGGGTGAGCTGGGTGGTCTACCTGCTGACGGGGCTTTTCCTGGCGCGGTTCTTCTACGTGGGCGGCGGATGAAAAAGGCCCGGAGCCGAAGCCCCGGGCCTGTGGGTTGATGCGGCGCGACTCTAGAAGACGTAGCGCGCGCCGAAGATAAAGCCTCGTCCACCCACTCCAGTGAAGCCCAGATTGAGGAACGTCGTGTTGTTGGTCGCGTTGGTCACGGTGTTCGACGGGATCTGGTTGAAGTTGCGGTGGTTGAAGACGTTGAAGACCTCCCACCGCAACTGGAGGCTCTGGCTTTCGCTGAACGTGCGAACCGACTTGGTGAGGGCGAGGTCGGTGTTGAAGGTGTCACCTGTGCGGCGGATGTTGGCTCCCGCCCCGATCAGACCGGAATTGTTCGCATAAGCCAGCCACATGGGGTTCGCAACGGTCGAGCTCGTCCCGGTATTGAAATCGCCGTTCGGATTGAAGCCGGCGCGCTGGGAGAAGTTGATGGTGCTGATCTGGCCGGGGAGAATCCCGAGCGGGTTGTTGCCGTTCAGGATCGTGAACGGGCTGCCTTGCTGCATCGTGGTGATGCCCGACAACATCCAGCCATCGACAATCCTGCCCCAGATGCCCTTCTGCTTGAAGAACTCGGGGAGGGTGTAGACGCCGTTGAGCACGAAGCGATGGGGCGTGTCGAAGGCGGAGCGGGCCTTGTCGAGACGCATGTTGAAAGGCACGGACGGGAGGGTGCGATTGGCCTGGCCGCCAAGAATATCGTCAGACTCACTAATATAGGTGGACCAGGTGTAATTGCCCTCGAAGACGAGGTTTTTCGAGAACCTTCGCTCAACGGTCAACTGCATGGAATGGAAGTTGGACGAGGCGTAGCCGTCGCCGACGAGGACCGATCCGCGAGCCGGGTTGACCATCCACGCGGCTTGACCGCTGACTGTGGTCTGCTTCATGCCGTAAGACTGGACGACGGGCTGGAGGAGCGAGGGATTGGCATTCACGGCGGAAGCAAAGAAGCCGAGGTTCTGCTCCACTTCGCGCACCAGATGCAAGCCGCGTGTGCCGACATAGAACAGTTTGAGCGCGTAGTTGCGACCCAACTGGCGCTCGATACCGAGGCTGAACTGTTGGGAGTAGGGCTGCGTGATCCGCTTGCCGGGCGAGTAAAGCCGGGTGGGCAACAGGGCGGGGTCGCCCCGGTAGTCGCTCGGCTGAGGCGGCGCGGGGCGCCTGGCTGGATCCCAGAGCTGGTTCCCGCTGAGGTTTGCTAACGTGATCGTGACCCCGCGCGGGTAGTTGCGCGCGTTGTTGAGTAGTATGTTCTGGAAGATCTGGTCGTAGCTGATGGCGTAGCCGCCGCGCAGTACGAACTTGTCGCCGCCGGCGATCCAGCCGAGCAGGCCGTCGGCGGACTTGGGACTCCAGGCGAAACCGAACCGGGGGGCCCAGTTGTTGATGTCGGCCTTGGCTTCGGAGAAATAGCCGAAAGGCGCCGAGGTGTACTCGTAACGGATGCCGAGGTTCAGGGTCAGGCTGCTGGTGAAGCGATAGTCGTCGGCGAAGAAGCCCTGGAACTCGTGCGTTCTTGCGGGCACCGATCCGGTGCCGGCATATTGGGAGAACTGCCCGTTCCTGTCGAACAGGAAATCGGGGAAGCTCGGGTAGCTGATCACACCTCTGAGGGAAGGCGCAAAGAAGGAGTTGAGCCTGTACTGGAGGTAGTTGAAGCCATAGCGGAGGGTATGCTTGGACTGCATCTGCGACCAGTTATTGGTCAGCTCGTAAAGATTGTCTGTGCGCCCCTGCGGGAAGTTTTGGTTGCCGATGGTGGGGAGACCGGAGCCTGAAATCGAGAACTGAGCAGGGTAGTTTTCGATGAACTGGGCCTCGCGCCGGCCGTAAGTCAGGCGCGTCTCCATGACCCAGGTAGGCTGCCACACGCGGACATGGTTAATGGTGGCGTTGTTGTTGACGAGAATCGAGCCCTGCTGATTCACCGCGAGAGAAGCCGGCGAGCCCGGATCGGTGTTGTCGTCCTTGATCCACCGCATTTGAAGATTGTCTTTGTCGGTGAGACGCCAATCGAAGCGCATCAGGCCGCGGTGAATGTCGCGGCCATAGCTCAGCGCACTGCCGGCGCCGCGGCGGTACTGCTGTAACGGGATAGCGAGGGTGGGACCCGCGGGAATCGCAACGTTGAGATTCCCCTGTGGCGTCGGGTCGTTCGCGACGGGGTAGGTTGCCTTGAGAAAGGCGACGGCGCCGGGGGCGAAGCTGTTCTGATTCTGTGTGAGCAGGTCGAAGCCCTGCTGGGAAATGGTCACAGCAGAGGGGTTCGCCGTGGAGCGCAGCCGGTCGAGGTCGTAGCCGCCGAAGAAGAAGAGACGGTTCTTAACGATCGGGCCGCCGCCGGAAACGAGGAACTGGTTGCGGACACTCACGCCGCGCGCCCGGCGCATGGCGTCGTAGTCGCTGGCGCCGGCCGCTTTCTGCGCGTTGAAGGTCCGCTGCTGGCCGGTGGTGAAGGCATCCCAGCCGTTGCCGAGCCACGCCCAGCGGGCGATGCCGTGGAACTCGTTCGTTCCGCTCTTCGTGTGCTGCATGACGACGGAGCCGGAGTTGCGGCCATATTCGGCGGAGAATGCGTTGGTGATGATGCGGAACTCGCCGAGATACTCGGGGGCCGGCGACTGCCGCGGGATCATCAGCGACTGGTCGTTGTTGTTGGCGCCGTCGAGCATGAAGTTGTTCGATCGGGTACGGGCACCGTTCACAACGAATCCGGAACCGGGCCGGCCCTGATCGTTGCCGGTGACGCCTGGCTGGAGAAGAGCGAGCCCGGTCAGCGTGTTCAAACCCGGCAGCGCGAGGATGCGCTCAGCTTCGACGCCGCGGCTGATCTGGGCGCGGGTGGCTTCGATGAGAGGCGCTTCAGCGGTGATGGTGATCACCTCCTGCGTGGCGCTGGGCTTGAGGGTCACGTCGACGGCGCGCTCCACCGACGATTCCACGATGAGGGGTCCACGAATCACTTTATCGAACCCTTTGGCGGTTACCTCCAACTGGTAGCGCCCGATCGGCAGGGAGGGGGCGCGCCAGAATCCCGATTCATCGGTTGCCATCTCGCGGGTGAGTCCCGTTTCCATGGAGCGAAGGACCACCGCGGCCTGAGGTACTACTGCGCCGGACTGGTCAGTGACCGTGCCGGACAGAGACCCGTAAATCGTTTGCGCTGCAACGGGTCCGCAGACCACGGTGCAGACGAGGATTGCGTAGAGCAGCACGGGGACGTGCCGCGAAGTAGATTGCCGATTCATGTATCCAACCTCCTCGGCTGGCTTCAATTAGGACTGGCAGGATCGATGGCGCCGGCCAAGTACGCCAGGCGCCTCCAGACGCGAGACACCGCTGAAGCCATCTCCCTTGCGTACGAGAGCCTTGCCCCTATGTCACCATGCGCATTCTTTGTTACATCTATAACACAATCCAGTCCTGGAGGAAAGGACCAGAAGCTCCCAAAGAGCGCCTCCGGAGCGGGCAGGGTATCGCGGCTGGGGCAAGCCAACAGAGACTGCGGCTCCTGGAGACGCCCCACAGGGCGGCGGGCCCTTTCATGCACTGGGCGCGATCATGCTACGCCCGAGCTTTCATCTGTCGGCTACCGCTTTGGGCTGCCGCTCGAGCGGCAGGTGGCGACCGTGCTGGGGGGCGCTGGCGCAACTGAAGCCGTACGCGGTCTGTTCACCCCCTTCCCGCCGGCGCTTGCGAAAGCGGGCTTCACGGAAAAAGAAAACGCCTGCTGACGGAAACGAATCCGCAGCAGGCGCTGACGATCAGGGTGCGGCTCGGCTGAGGGGCCGCGCCATCATCGGGTTTAGAAGCGGATCTTGGCGCTCACCAGCATGGTCCGGTTGCCTGGGTTGGTGGTGTTGGTGCCGAAGATCGGCGAGTTCATGGTGGCGATGGGGTTGCCGAAGTTGCGGTGGTTCAGGGCATTGATCATGTCCCAGCGCAGCTCAGCCTTGTAGCGCTCCGTGAGATTGATCTTCTTCAGCAAGCTGAAGTTGGTGTTGAAGAGGCCGGGGCCGCGGAACGTGTTGCGTCCCAGGTTGCCGCCGAAGGCTTTCGAGTTGGCGACGGGCACGCCGCCGCGGACCAGCGTCAGGAAGACGCCGGCGCCGTCGATGGGGCTCGTGAATGTGCGGAAGTTACCGGTAACGGGGTCGTAGGTGAGCGAGCCGTTCGGATTCCAGTCCGGACGATGCGGCGCCGTCGTGCCGGAGCCGCCGCTGTCGACGCCCGTGCGGACCGTGAAGGGCTGGCCGGACTGGGCCTCGATGAGGCCGGTCATCTGCCAGCCGCCGAGGACATTGCGCATCACGGCGTTGCCGAGCGCGCCGTCTTTGAACCACGGGATCTCGTAGCTGTAGTAGGCGGAGGCGCGGTGGGTGCGGTCGAAGACCGAGACGCCCCAGTCGTTGCGGTAGTTGAAGTAGTTCTGAGGCACCTGCGGGCTGGAGTTGACGATGTCGGCCACGCCAAGCGACTCGTCGTTGTCGCTCAGGTTCTTCGCGAAGGTGTAGTTGAAGCCGAACGTGAGTCCGTTGGCGAACTTCTTGTCGAGGCGCGTGAACACGGCGTTGTAGTTCGCCCTGGCGGTGGATTCGATGGTCACGCGCGGGCCCCACGCCGGATTCAGCCGGCGGGCCTGGAGGGCGGGGATGCTGCCGCCGGCCACGACGGTGGCCGCCTGCTCGGGAGTCAGGATGCCGGGGTTCAACTGGCCCTGGCGGATGCCGTGGTAGCTGCGGTTGCCGGAGTAGCCGATCTCGAGCACATAGTTGTCGCTCAACTGCCGCTGGATCGAGAAGCTGTAGAAATGCGTCGTCGGATTCTGGGTGTCGGTCGGCGCATTCACAAAAGTCGCCAGCGGGTTCAGCGGCGGAACGCCCGTGCTCGACGGGGTGGCCAGGCGCGGGTACAGGTTCAGCGTATCGGGGAAGTTGGTGTTGTTCACCACCACGCGCGGATAGTTGCTCGCGTTGACGGTGAGGATGTTGTAGAACAGCACGTCGTAGCCCATGCCGTAGCCGCCGCGGAAGACGGTCTTGCCGTCGCCGAGGAGCTTGCCGAGGAGGCCGTCCTTGGCCTCGGGACTCCAGGCGAAGCCGGCGCGGGGGGCCCAGTTGTTCTTGTCGGGCACGACGTCGCGCGGCACGCCGACGGCGGCGACGGCGTCGTTGGCGGCGCCGAAGAAGCCGAAGGGCACGGTGTTGTATTCATACCTCATGCCAAGGTTGAAGGTGAAGGTCTTGGTGACGCGCCAGTCGTCCTGGAAGAACAGGTAGTAGTTCTGCTGGCGCGCGTCGAAGCTGGCCGTGTTGAGGGCCTGGGCGAGGCTGAAGGCGCGGTTGTTCAGGAAGTCCGCGAAGCTCTGGAAGTTCCAGGTGCCCTTGGAGTCGAACGCCGCGTTGTTGAACAACATCGTGTGGCGAATGTCGGCGCCGAACTTCAGCGAGTGCTTGGCCAGCAGCTTGGTGGTGACGTTCTGCCACTGGAAGCTATTCTGGTTGCGTCCCTGGGGGAAGTTGGATGCGCCGCCGATGGTGAAGAAGCCACTGATGCCGGTGGTCGGCGTCTTGGGGTCGTTCTCGGGGAAGTCGAGCACACGGCGGACGTAGCTGAAGCGCAACTCGTTAATCAGCGTCGGGGTGAAAGTCCGCGTCCAGTTCCAGGCGTGGTTTTGGCCGAGGATGGTCTGGGCGCCGGCGAAGCGGGTGCCGAACCCGAGGTTGGAGACGACGTTCGGCTGGTCGCGCTTGTCGATCTGGAGGCGGTAGCCGATGTTGTCGTTATCGGTGAGGCGATGGTCGACGCGGGCTGTCCAGTACCAGTAGTTTTCAGGGTTAGCCAGCGGGATCTGGGCGCTGCCGACTTCGATCGGCGTGCCGTTGACGGTTACGTTGCGCACGTTGGTGAAGCGCGGAATCTGCGGATAGACCTCGCTGAGGAACCCGAGTGCGCCGAGGGTCGCCTGGCGGCTCTGCGGCGTCTGGTCGGGACCGAGCGGGACGCTGCTGAGCGCGGCGAAGCCGTTCTGGGTGGGAATTGTGATGACGGATGCGTTGCGGGCGTCCGCGGCCTGGCGGAAGCGGTTGATCTCGACGAGGCCGAAGAAGAAGGTGCGGTTCTTGATCACCGGCCCGGCCAGCGAACCGCCGGCCTGGTTGCGCAAGTAGCGCGGGGTGTCGGTGATGCCGGCGCGCTTGTTCTGGAGGTTGAGGGGCTCCATCCAGTCGGCCGAGTAGTAATCCCATACCTCGCCTTTGAGGAGGTTCGTGCCGCCGCGGGTGGTGGCGAGGATCTGCGCGCCGCTGTTGCGGCCAAACTCGGCCGAGTAGGCCGCGGTCTGGATCTGGTATTCGCCCAGCGCCTCGGGAATGATGCGGCTGTTGGCGATGGTCACGCTCGGGTCGTTGTTGTCCACGCCGTCAAGCATGAAGTTGTTGTTGCGGGCGCGCTGGCCGTTGGCGCTGATGCCGGTGGAGCCGGGTCCGCGGGAGACGGTTGGCGCCGAGAGAGCGAGAACATTGACGTCGCGCAGACCGGCGGTCAGCGGCATGTACTCGATGACTCGCTGCTCCAGCTTGCGGTCGATAGTGGCAGAGGTCTTGGCCAGCTCGACGCCGGCAGCCTGGGCCTGGACTTCAACCAGCGTGGTGCTGCCGCCGATCTTGAGGGTCTGGTTCAGGGTGACTTCCTGGGCCGCGCCAACGCGGAAGTTGGCGACCTTACTCACCTCGAATCCGTTTGCGGCGACCTCGAGGGCGTAGGTACCAGGTTCCACGGCGACAAAGCGGTAGAAGCCCTCGGCGTTCGTGACCATCTCGGCCTTTATGCCGGTTTCGATGTTGGTGAGGGTGACTTTTGCGCCAGCCACGACGGCGCCGGAAGGATCCTGGACGGTTCCGGACACATAGCCGCGCGTGAGCTGGCCCATCAAAGAGAGCGCACTGAGAACCAGCGCGAGGAGCAAAATGGTTTTTCTTTTCATAGTGTTCCCAAAGGTTGAGATTGTCGGAGCGCTTGGAGCTATTGACGGCAAAGTGAGCCTATGGGGTGTGGCTAGGCCAAAAGCCAAGGCCCTTGAAGCGGTTGCTACTTCAATTCTAGTGAGCGCATGGACAGTGCTGCAACCGCAATGGCCACCCACCGTGTAACATTTGGCCTTCTGCGCGGCTCACGATCTGGCGCAACCCAGTACTGAGCGATTTCACCCTATCCTCTTGATGCCGTACTGCTAAGTCCAGATGTATCAATGAGGTCGAAGGGGCGCGTTTTGGACTCCGAATTGCGCTACAGAGTGCATGGCGACTCAGCCCGGAAGCACGACTTATCGGCCCCGGCTGGTCTTCTGGGAACTCACAACTGGTTGCAATCTCAGGTGCATTCACTGTCGCGCGAGTGCGACGGAGCTGATGAGTCCGGACGACCTTTCGACAGCCGAATGCCTGCGAATCGTAGACGAGATAGCGGAATATGCCCCACTCATCCTGGTTTTGAGTGGGGGTGAGCCACTCTGGCGGCGGGACGTGTTCGACATCTCGCGGCACGCGGTGTCGAAGGGAATCCGCGTGGCGCTGGCGACAAACGGAACGCTCGTGGACGAGGCGATGGCCGAGCGGATCAGGGACGCCGGCATCGTGCGCGTCTCGATCAGTCTGGACGGGGCCGACCGGACCACCCACGACAACTTTCGGGGACACGCCGGAGCGTTCGAGGCCGCGGTGCAAGGCATCCGGCACCTCCAGCAGTTGGGGATCTCCACGCAGATCAACACGACCGTCTCGAAGCACAACGCGGACCAACTTCCGGAGATGGTGGAACTGGCCAAGTCATTGAAAGTGGATGCCTTTCACCTTTTCCTGCTCGTGCCGGTGGGGTGTGGGCTGACGATCGCGGAAGATCAATCGGTGGACGGCCAGACGGCGGAGCGAATCCTCAACTGGTTCTACGACCGGAGTCTGGATTCAGGGATGGAGCTGAAGGCCACCTGCGCGCCGCAGTACTACCGGATCGCCCGCCAGCGGAGAGCGGAGGCGAGGCGAGCGGGCGAGGCGGTTGCCGACCTGATGCCGCACCCGCGGCATAGCGGCCATCCGAACGGTCATCCGGCGGACCTGAACCAGATGACGCGCGGTTGCCTGGCCGGCAGCGGAGTCTGTTTCATCTCGCACCGTGGGGCGGTGCAGCCTTGCGGCTACCTGCCGCTGGAGGCGGGCAACCTGCGGCGCGAGCGATTTCGTGATGTGTGGGAAAGGTCGCAGCTCTTCGAGGACCTGAGGGACCTCGATCAGCTCGAGGGCAAGTGCGGCTGCTGCGAGTTCAAGCAGGTTTGCCTCGGCTGCCGCGCGCGGGCTTTCGGCGTGACGGGCGACTGGCGCGCCGAGGAGCCGTTCTGCATCTACGAGCCGCGGTCTTTGCGCGGCTCGAAGGGGGCGTCATGGCAAGCCCAGGGGTAAGGAAGGTGAAAAGACGTCTGCCGGATCCGGCGGACCGCCACGTGTTCGTGGTCTGCACCGGCGAGTGCTGCGCCGATGCGGGGGCGGGCGAGCTGCTCGATGAATTGCAGCATAGGCGCCGGTCCCGCGGAAAGGATTTGCGAGTCGGCCGCTCGCGCTGCATCGGCCGGTGCCAGATGGCGCCGGCAGTTGTCGAGAACGGCTACGTTCTCGGGTGGGTGAGCCAGAGGCGGCTCAAGGTTGAGCTGATGCGGCTCGGCCTCGAGCAAGACAGGCAGAATGCTGCTGATCGCCATCGGGAATCCGTGGCGGCGCGATGACGGGGCGGCCGTGGCGGCGGCGGCCCTGGTTGAGGACTGCTGCCGGACCTTGGCCGTGAGGGAACTGACGCCCGAGCTGGCTGCGGAGATCGCCGGCGAGACGACCGTGGTTTTTGTGGACGCCGACGTGCGGCCCGGGGAAGTGGAGATCCGCAAGATGGCGGGCGATGCCTGTCTCGCGCCCGCGCCCCTCACGCATTCCTTGGGGCCGGAGGCGGTGCTCGCACTGGCGCGCGCTCTCTACGGTTTTGAAGGGAGCGCGTGGGAATGCGCAATCCCCGGCGAAGACTTCGGCGAGGGCGAGGGGTTGAGCGCGGCGGCCGCTCTTCACGTCGAACGCGCCGCGGAGATGCTGCGCGGGCTGGCCGCCGGCGCGGTCAGTTGACGGCGCTCGCCGTTCCAAGGAATTCGGGGCGCGGGGCGATCTCCATCTTCATCGCGTTGCCTTCCTCGCGCGTGGGCAGGCGCTTGCGGTCCACGCGGGAGTGAGGAACGCTGACCAGCTTGGTCGATTCACCGTAAGGCTCCGGATAGAGGTTCACCGTCGCGGGCTCCATCCCCCTTTGGAGAGTTTCATACTCCCTGGAGGTGACGTAGCCGATGTAGCAGACCTCTCCGCCAGCGAGCTTGTGGATCTCCGTGCACTGGTAGATGGGCTTGATGAACAACGGCAGCTCTTCGCTGGCGGGCGAGCAGGTGAAGCCGTAGACGCCTTCCGGCATGTTCTCGATGTGGCTGCCTTCCTCCTTTTCCGTGACAAGGCGAACGTTGAAGCGCTCTCGAAACGCGACGCGCTCGGGGGAATAGGCGGGATGGGTCTCCTGCGACATAACGGGATTCAATCATCATTATCGACGATCGGCCGTGGCCTGCGCGGTGGAGGCGGCGTCGCCAGCGTCGCGGTATTGTACGATGAACGAGATGCGGCGGTTGGCGGGGTTCTCGGGTTCGCGGGGGAACCGCAAGCGCTGATCGGCGAAGCCGCGAATTTGGGCGAACTTGGAGGGCGCCACCCCGACGTCGATGAGGATGCGGCGTGCGGCGTTAGCGCGGTCTGCGGAGAGCTCCCAGTTGGTGTAGCCCTGGTCATTCGAGTACGGACGGGCGTCGGTGTGGCCTTCGATGAGAAGGCGGTTGGGGAGCGATCTCAGTTGGGCGCCAAGCATCGTCACGAGGTCCGTTCCGCGGGTACTCATCCTGGCGCTGCCGCTTTCGAAGAAGAGCCCGCCTTCCGTTTCGAGAAGCTCGATGCGCAGCCCTTCCTGAGTGACGGTGATCTCGACGTGGTCCTTGGACGCTTCGAGCTTGGGCATCTCCCGCATGGCCTGCTCGATCTTCTGCTTAAGATGGGACATGTCGTCCCTGGTGATGGAGAGGCTCTCTCCAAGGCCCGCCTTCGTCGTGCCCGCGAGCTTCCCCGAGCCGGTCGGATCCTGGAAGTAGCCGCCGACGGCCTTCTGCACTTTCTCGTCGGTGGAGAGCAGCCAGAGGACGATAAACAGCGCCATCATCGCCGTCACGAAATCGGCGTAAGCGACCTTCCATGCTCCGCCGTGGTGACCGTGCGCGGCCTTCTTCTTGCGAACAACAATGATGGGCGGTCCGGCGGGAGAGGTTGCCATGAGAGGTGGCTCATCACGCCGCCTTTTGCGCGGCGGCGGCGCCTCCTTTGAGCGTGGCCTCGGTCTCTTTGAATCCGGGACGCAGGTGGGGCGGGATCGACCGGCGGGCGAACTCGACGGCGAGAATCGGCGCGAGGCCCTTGATGAACGCCAGCGTGCCCATGCGGAGGAACTGCAAGTACTCAGCGTGCGCGTCGTTCGCCTTTGCGAGATACGAGGCGAGCGGGCCGACGAAGCCGTAGCAGAGCAGGATTCCGAGGAACGTGCCGACCAACGCGGCGGCCACTTTGTGGCCGATCTGCTCGGGCGGGCCGCCGAGCGCGCCCATCGTAATGACGACCCCGAGGACCGCGGCGACGATGCCGAGGCCGGGGAGCGAATCGGCCATGGTTGTCAGCGAGGTAACCGGCGTTTGGTGCTCGTGGTGCTGGATCTCGATGTCGGATTCCATCAAGTGGTCCAGCTCGAAGGGCCCGACTCCGCCGGAGATCGACATACGGACGGTGTCGCAGAAGAAGTCGAGCGCGTGCCGGTCCGCGAGAAACTTGGGGTACTTGGCGAAGATCTGGCTCTTTTCGGGCTCTTCGATGTCGGATTCGAGCTTGGCCAGGCCGCTCTTGCGGGCGTAGTTGAAGATCTCCCAGAGCATCTTCAGATTCTCCAGGTAGAAGGCCTTGTTGTAGCGCGGAGGCTTGAGGGCCGACAACATCCCGGCAAGGATGGCCTTGAGGATGTGCGGCGGATTCGCGATGAGCAGCGCGCCGACGGCGGCGCCGCCGATGATCACGAGCTCGGCGGGCTGGAACAGCACAAGGAGGTTGCCGTGTTCGAGGAGATATCCCCCGATGATGGACCCCAGGACTACGACCGCGCCGATGATGATGAACATGATCCAAAAGCTCAGCCGGCTCCAGCCTCGCGGCTGCCGTCTCATTTTCTATCGACATTTCGCGGAAAAGCTTGATAACGAAGGCGGCGAGTTTCGCAGAGGATACACTGGAGAGAGGTTCACGAATGCGGGTCTCGCCCGACATCGCCAGGAAGAGGAGTGGGCCGGCGCACGCCCTGCCACCCGGAATCGAATCGCTTGACTGGCTGGCCGAGCGGCCGGCGATCAAGCAGGCGCTGCTCTTCATGTCGCGCGAGCGGAAGTGGATTGACGACCGCCATCTGGAGATCTGCCGCATCCCGGCCCCGACGTTCTTTGAGCAGAAGCGGGCGGAGTGGATGCTGGAGTTCCTGCGCGGGTGCGGATGGGACGCGCGGTTGGACCGCGCGGGCAACGTCCTGGCGACTCCGGTGAACGCCCTGGCCCCCAGGGACGGCCCGCTGGTGGCCGTCACGGCGCATCTCGATACGGTGCTCGCGCCGCGGAGTCCGGAGGAGATCAAGATCGACGGCCGGGACCGGTTTCGCGGGCCGGGGGTGGCCGACAACGGTGCCGGACTGGCGGCGCTGGCGGCGCTGGCGCGAGCTTTCCCGGCTTCCGAGGGGCTGGGGTTCCCGTCCGCGACGCTGCTGATTGCAGCCACGGTGGGTGAAGAGGGCGAGGGGAACCTCAGCGGCATGCGGTTTCTATGCCAGAGCTCGAACCTGGCGCCGAGAATCCGGTCCTTTCTTGTACTCGACGGGCCGGCCATCGACCACATCACGACTCAGGCGCTGGCCTGCCGGCGCTTCGAGATCACGGTAAGCGGTCCGGGCGGGCATAGCTGGAGCGATCATGGAACAGCGAACCCCATCCATGCCCTGAGCCGGGCGATCACCTGGTTCGGCGAGCAGAGAAGCGCGGGGAGCGCTGCGCTGCCGAGACATTCGTTCAACTTCGGGGTGATCGACGGCGGTTCGACAGTGAACGCCATCCCGACTTCGGCCCGCGCGAAGGTGGACCTGAGGTCGGAGAGCGTGGAGTTTCTGGACAGCCTGGCAGCAGAGCTTTCGGCCACGCTCGAACGCGCGTTGCTTACCGAGAACGAGATCGCCTCGTCAGGCCGGCTGACCGCGCGGCTCAAGGAGACGGGGTCGCGGCCTGGGGGCTGTTTGCCGCCGGACTCGCCACACCTGGGACATATGTGCACGGTGGACGAGTGGCTCGGCATCCGATCGCACCCCGACTGTTCCTCAACGGACGCCAACATCCCTCTTTCCATGGGCTTGCCGGCGATTTCGATCGGTGCGGGCGGGCAGGGTGGAGGCGCGCACACTCCAGCGGAGTGGTATTCGCCGGAAGGCCGCGACCTGGGGCTGAGAAGGATCGTGCTGGCCGCCTGCATGCTGCTCGCCGAGGCCGCGGCCGAACCGGCATGAGCCGTGGAGAATCGACCGCGCGGGCGGACCTTGCGCTCGTTCTCGTCTCCTTTATTTGGGGGTTCACATTCGTCGTCGTCAAAGCCGCGCTGAACGACGTTTCTACCCTTTTGTTTCTTGCGCTTAGGTTCGGTTTGGCTTCGTTTGTGCTTTTCGTCTTTTTCAGGTTGCGGGGCTTCGCGTGGCGAGGGGAAGGCGCGACCTGGGTCGGCGGGAGCATCTGCGGATTCCTGCTGTTTGCCGGCTATGCGCTCCAGACCGCGGGACTGCGGACGACGACAGCCTCGAAATCGGCATTCCTGACCGGGCTGTACATTGTCCTGGTACCTTTGCTCAGTTCGCTCGTCTCAAAGAGTGTTCCAGGACCAGCGGAATGGCTGGGCGTCCTGGCGGCGGCCGCAGGGACGGCGTTGATGAGCCTACAGCCGTCCGAGGGGTGGGGCCTCTCCACCGGCGATCTGCTGACAATCGGTTGCGCGTTCGCATTCGCGGCTCATATCGTCGCCGTCGAGAACTGGTCGCGGCGGATGAGTCATGAACTGCTGAGCCTGTGGCAGATCGCTGGGGTGGCTGTCTTCTCGATCGTTTCGTTCGCCTGGCTGGAAACGGCGCGCGTGGTTTGGAGCCTGAGACTATGGTTTGCATTGCTGACGACAGCCGTGCTGGCGACGGCGGTGTCGTTCGGCCTCTACACATGGGCGCAACGTCACACGACGGCAACCCGCGCCGCTTTGATCTTCGCCCTGGAGCCGGTCTTTGCGGGGATGGCGGCCTGGGCCTTGGCGGGAGAGCGCTGGACGGCGCGCTCGTTAGGCGGCGCGGCGTTGATTCTCGCCGGGATCATTCTGGCGGAGTTGAAACCGTGGAGCCGGAAAGAGCATCCAGTAGGTTGACTGGGGGAGGGGACTCGACTGGCTGAAGCGGCAAGCCGATAATTAAATTAAAGCGTAGGCTCCTCAACTGTGAGGACTGGAAAGAAGGATATGCGCTGGATCAAGAAGTTCGGACGGATCAAGCCGTCCGCATTGAGTCTGATGATTTTTTCCGCCGCGGCTTTCGTGGTAGTGGCAACGGCGCTGGCTACCGGCGTGAGTGCGGCCAAGGGGCAGGCGGCGGCGCCGGATGCGACGCCGCTGACCATCCCGCCCGTGAACAAACTCTCGAACGAGTACGTGAAAGTGGCGAAGATGCTCGAGCCGAGCGTCGTCTACATCGAAACCGAATACGTTGCGAGACGGCAGACGACATCGCAGAGGCGGCAATCCCCGCAGCTTGAGGAGCCGGACGAGGACGCGATGCCCGAGCTGTTCCGGCGGTGGTTCGGCCAGCCTATGCCGATGCCGGGTCCGAATCCGCGGCAATTCCGCCGCCAGGGCGCGGGCTCGGGTTTCATCGTCGACAAGAACGGCTACATTATCACGAATTACCACGTGGTGGATGACGCCGAGAACATCAAGGTGAAGCTCTCGGGCGACAAGCGCGAGTACAAGGCCAAGGTGATCGGCTATGACGCGGAGACCGATGTGGCCGTCATCAAGATCGACGCCGGGCGTCCGCTGACGCCGGTGAAGATCTCCAACTCCGACGGAGTGCAGGTGGGAGATTCGGCGATCGCGATCGGCGCTCCCTTCGAGCTCGAGATGTCGGTGACCGCCGGCATCGTCAGCGCTCTGGGCCGCGATATCACACCGCGCCAGTTCCAGCACTTCATCCAGACCGACGCGGCGATCAATCCGGGCAACTCGGGCGGGCCGCTGGTGAACATCAACGGCGAGGTGATCGGCGTGAACACGATGATCGCCACGATGAGCGGCGGTTATCAGGGCATCGGATTCGCCCTGCCGATTAACATGGCCGCGAAGGTTTACAACGACATCATCCGCCACGGCCGAGTGACGCGCGGCTCGATCGGCATCACCTTCAGCAAGGAGATCAAGCCGGAAACGATGAAGGCGCTGGGATTGAAGAACGGCGTCATTGTAGATCGAGTGACGGAGGGCGGCCCCGCCGAGGCGGCGGGATTGAAGCCCGAGGACATCATCCTTGCCCTGAATGGCAAGCCGATCCGGGACGGGGACGACCTGGTGGCGCGAATCTCCGACATGCCGGTTGGCAGCGAAGTGACGCTCGAACTGGACCGCGACGGCAAGCGCATCGAGAAGAAGGTGGCGATTGCCGACCGCGAGAAAGTCCACCGGGACCTACTGGGAATCAAACGGCCTCGGATGACCGATCCGGAAGAGAAGACCGAGAACACCTCGGTCCGCTTCGGCATCGGCATCGGAGCGCTGACTGAAGACCGTCGCAAGGACCTGAAGTTCACCGAGGACCACGGCGTCCTGGTGACGACGGTGGAAGAAGGCAGCTTCGCCGAAGAGATCGGGCTCCAGGAGCGGGACATCATCGTATCGATCAACCGCCAGCCGGTGAGCAGCTTCGAGGATGTGAAGCGCATCCAGTCGCAACTGAAGCCGGGCGATGCGGTGGCATTCCGCGTGTTGCGCGCGGCGCCGTCTTCAGTGCGCGGCCAGGTGCAGTGGATCGGGCAGTATTTGAGCGGCACTCTGCCCAAGGAATAACGGGCAGTTGAAGATGATTGCGGGCGCCGGGGCGCAAACGCGCTCCGGCGCTTTTCGTTTGGGCATGAGCGGACGGGGCCTTTTGTTAGACTGGCTGTGGTGAGCATCCCCCGGCCGCTCGTGTGGCTCCTCGCGTGCGCTTTGCAGTTCGTCCTGTTGCCGGCTCCGGCCGGCTTCAGCGCGCAGAAGGCTTCGTCGAAATCAACTCCAAAGAAGACCGCTCCGAAGGCAAAGAGCAAGTCTTCGGGGAAGAGCTCGTCTGCCGCGAAGGGCAAGTCCTCCGGGAAGACGTCGGCGTCCTCCATGCGCTCGTCCAAGGCGCGGCGGGCGAGCAGCCGGGTCCGCCGGCAGCAGACGCCCGAGCCGGAGCGCGTCCGCGAGATCCAGCAGGCGCTCAAGGACCGTGGCTACGCCGTGGAGCCGACTGGAGTGTGGGGTCCCGAGACCGTCGAAGCCCTGAAGAAGTTCCAGGAGGACAAGAACATCGAGAACCTGTCAGGCCGGGGGAAGTTGGATCCGCTCACCCTCATCGCGCTCGGTTTGGGGCCGCAACGCGGAACCCCGCAGGAATCCCGGCCGAAGCCGCCAAGTCCGCAGGAAGGAAAGACACCATGATCATTGGAGTTCCCCGCGAAGTGAAAGACCACGAAACAAGAGTCGGCCTCGTGCCTCACGGCGTCACCGCGCTGGTGGAGGCGGGCCATCAGGTCCTGGTGCAAACCCGCGCCGGGTCGGGCAGCACGATCTCGGATGAAGAGTACGCCGAAGCGGGCGCGCGCATCGTGCCCACGCCTGCGGAGGCCTGGAACGGCGCCGATATCGTAATCAAGGTGAAGGAGCCGCAGCCGTCGGAGTACGGTTACTTCCGCGACAATCTCACGCTCTTCACGTATCTGCATCTCGCCCCGCTTCCCGAGCTGACGCAGAAGCTGCTCGAAGCGAAGATGACGGCCATCGCTTACGAGACGATCCAGGAGGAGAACGGCTCGCTGCCGCTGCTGACGCCGATGAGCGAAGTGGCGGGCCGGATGTCGGTGCAGATCGGGGCGCAGTATCTGGAGGCGCCCAAGGGCGGCCGCGGGATTCTGCTGGGCGGGGTGCCCGGCGTCGCTCAAGGCAAGGTGGTGATTATCGGCGGAGGCGTGGTGGGGCACAATGCGGCGACGATCGCGGTGGGCATGGGCGCCGATGTCACGATCATCGACAGGAACCTGGACCGCCTGCGGCAGTTGAACGACATTTACGGGTCGCGCGCGAAGACGCTGGCGTCGAATCCCTGGACCATTAGCGAGTCGCTGCGCCACGCGGACCTTGTGATCGGCGCCGTGCTGATCCCCGGCGCCTCGGCGCCGCGCGTGATCAAGCGCGAGATGATCTCGATCATGAAGCGCGGTTCGGTGTTCGTCGATGTCGCCATCGATCAGGGCGGGTGCGCGGAGACTTCCAAGGCCACAACGCACACGGATCCGGTCTACTTCGTGGACAACGTTCTGCACTACTGCGTGTCGAACATGCCGGCCGCGGTGCCGCACACCTCCACGTACGCATTGAACAACGCGACGCTGCCGTATCTCATGCAGCTTGCCGGAAAGGGCGTGGAGGAAGCCATCGCGTCAAGCCGCGAGATCGCTCTCGGCGTCAACACGTACAAAGGGCGCTGCGTGTATCAGGCGGTCGCCGAGTCGCAGGGGATCCCTTACACCGATCTGGCCGGGCTGCTGTAGGAGCTCAGGCGACGCTGTATTTGTCGGCCTTGGCGTCCCACAAGTACTTCTTGCCCGACTTGTAGCTCATCACGGAGAGGAAGCCGGGGACGGCCGCTTCGTAGCCCGCAGACGGCGGGGCGATGGGCCGCTCGATGCCCATCACGGCGTGGATGAAGTTACGGATGTGCGCTTCGACCGCGAGGTTGTCGTTGCCCGGAATCGTGACCGACATCTCCTTGCGGAGCTTCACGCTCTCGGGCATGTTCGGCGTGTACGCTTCGGGGTAGAAATTGAGCGTCGAGCGGTTGATCACTTCGATCGTGCCGTCGTTGCCCATGAACTGCTCGCCATAGCCGTACTTCGCGTTGCCGAGGTAGCAGGAGTAGTTGACGTGGAACTTGTCGGGGTAATCGAGCAGGACGCTCCAGGTGTCGGGCACCTCGCGGTCGTCGTTCTCCGTCCAGCGGTAGACGCCGCCGGTTGCGACGACCGACGAAGGGAAGGTCTTATTCATCACGAAGGCGGTGATGTCGGTCTGGTGGACCATGAGGTCAGTGGCGATTCCGCTCGAGTAGTCCCAATAGAGGCGCCATTGGCCGTAGCGATTGGGATTGAACGGGCGCTGTTGCGCAGGGCCGAGAAACCTGGCCCAGTCGGCGTTCTGTGCGTTGAGCTCAGGATTGACGGCGTAGCGCCACGCGGGCGCGCCGGTGTTGAGGGCGTTGCGATACCAGAAGGCGCGAACGTAGTGGCAATCGCCGATGAGTCCCTGCGCAATCATCGTCCTGGCCATCTGATAAAGGCTGTTGGAGCGGTTCTGCGTGCCCACCTGCACGACGCTCCTCGACTTGGCGACAGCCTTCATGATGTCCTGGCACTCTTCGATGGTGTGCGCCAGGGGCTTCTCGACATAGACATGCTTTCCGGCGGCGAGGGCGTCGAGCAACATGCGGTGATGGAGGTGCTCCGGCGTGGCGATGACGACGGCGTCAATGGACTTGTCGGCGAGCAGCTCTTTGTAGTCGACGAAGGTCTTGGGAGATTTCTTCTCGGTCGTCGCGACGAGGTCCTTGCCTTTCGCGAGGTTGACGTTGAAGGTGTCGCAGACGGCGGTGATGGAGAGTTTCGACGCGACGCCGGCGTAGGCGCGCTGTTGCAGGTAGAAGCCGCGCGTGCCGGCGCCGATCCAGCCGACGCTGACCTTGTTGTTCTGCCCGAGCGCCGGGAGGATGGCGGGTCCGGCGGCGAGCGCCGCGGCTTTCGCCGCTTTCTCAACGAAGTTCCGCCTCGAGAGTTCCTGGCTCATGGTTGATCTCCTTCCCGATAGAGGCCTGATTCATGGTGAAACTCCAGGATAGCCCAGCAGGGGGCGTGCACAGGCTGAAGCCTATGTTACACGACACACACAGGCTGAAGCCTATGTTACCTAGAGCCAGGCAAGCGCCGGATCCGCTGTCGATTTGAGGCGGGCGGCGAGACGGGCGCGGAGTTCGGCGAGGATCTTCTTGGGGGTGGGATCGGTTGAGAGATCGCTTTCCTCGGCGGGGTCGGCTAGGTAATCGTAGAGCGCTTGTTTGCGGGATTCCCAGACGATCAGTTTGTGGCGGGGCGTGCGGACGAGGCGATAGGGTTCGACGGCGCGTTTCACTGCAAGCGCTTCGGGACGGCCGTCGGCCCAGACGGCGAAGCCTTCTTCGGGCGCATCCATGCCGGTGGTGAGGAACGGTTTCAGAGAGCGCCCGGCGAGAGGTTGCCGCGGGCTCAGGCCGGCGAAGTCCATCCACGTCGCCGGGATGCCGATCGATGCCGCGGGGGCGCCGGTGCGCACTCCGCGGCGCACGGGTCCTCCGGCGGCCATGAAGGGAACGCGGACGGACTCTTCCCAAGGGTGGACTTTCCCGTTAAGCCCTTTCGTGCCGCAGAGGAAGCCGTTGTCGCCGAGGAATACGATGACGGTGTTATTCCAAAGACGCGATTCGTCAATCTGCGCGATCACGCGGCCGATGCCATCGTCGAGGTGGCTGATCACCGCATAGTAGGTGGCCCAGTCGAACTCGCGCGCGGACTTCGGGTGTGCGGGCGGCGGGAGGGCTTTGCCGGCGTACAGCACGGAGAAGCGGTCGAGCGGGGTCCAGGGTGTGTGGGGTGCGTTGTATGCGAGCCACAGGAAGAATGGCTGCGTAGCCGATTTCAAATAGCCGATTGCGGCATCGGTGAAGAGATCTGTGATATGGCCAGGCGTCACTCGCGGGCGGCCGTCGAGACCGCTGCATAATTCGGGATCGACGTAGCGGCTGCCGCCGCCGCGCAGCCAGAGCGGGGCTTTCGCGAAGCCGCATTCGCGGGGCTGATTGCGGATGTGCCATTTGCCGACGAGGCAGGTGTCGTAGCCGGCGTCCTTCAACTGGGAGATCACCGTCGGCCCTTCGCCTTCGCGAAAGCTGGCCGCTCCGTTGCTGAGCAGTCCGGTTTGAATCGTTTCGCGGCCGCTCAGCATGACTCCGCGGCTGGGACAGCACTGCGGGGTGCTGATCATGCCGTTGTTGAAGAGGACGCCGCGCGCGGCGAGGCGGTCGAGGTGCGGCGTTTGGATATGCGGATTGCCGTTGGCGCCGAGGCATTGATAGTTGTGATCGTCGCTGAAGATGAAAACGAAGTTGGGACGAGCCGGCGCGGCCGCCATTGGCGCGGCGCTTGCAGCTCCCAGCCATTCCCTGCGCGTGATTCTCATTGCTTCACCTCCGGAGGTCGAACTCCATTCTGCGTACACAGAAGGCATCCCACGGCTTCACGCCTGAGAAGACGAGCCACGCCGTGCGTCCGCCGGGCGCGATCCACTTTGACGGCAGACGGTAGCCGTGCGTGCCTTCGAGATCCCATTCATCGGTGTGGAACACGGTGGTCCACGGACCCCACGGCGCCGGCGCATCATAGATGCCCCAACCGCTGGAGTGATCGTAGCCGACGAGCAGCAGATAGCGCTTCGACGCCGCGTGCCAGACAGCGTCGACGCGCCGGCAGTGAGCGGGGAATTCGAAGACGGGTTTGCGCTCGCGCGGATCTTTCGACCAGCGGCCTTCGCCGGCCCAGAACTTCCAGGCGGCTTGCTCTCTGAGCCGTCCGCGCGGAGCTCGCGCGAGGACGACGCTGTCGTCGCTCTCATAGGCGCTGGGGCCGCTTTGCGAGTAGGCATAAAGCCAGTCATCCGGCGCTCCCGCGCAGTTCTTTCCGAACTGAAGAAAGCTCGGCGAGCCGAAGCCTTCAGTAATGCGGAAGCCCCACCGCCATGTGCGGCCTTTGTCGCCGGACCACGCGAGCTGCGCGTTACCCGTGTTTCGCACCCAGGCGTAGAGAGTGCCGCCGGCGCAGAGCATTCCGCTCGCTTTCGCACCGTTGCGGCCGTCGCCCAACCGCTCGCCCGACTCAGTTGGGATGTTCACTCCTCGGAACGACCGGGGCTCGCCTTCGATGCGCGCGAAACCCTGGCTGAGCTTGCGCGGGCGGCGCGGCTCGAATCCCCAGCCGTCGCCGTAAGCGGTGTAGAGATGGCCGTCGCCGCACCAGGTGATGGGCCAGTTGTCCGAATCGACCGCGTCACGCTTTATCTCGCTCTCGGGGGCGAAGCGCACTCCGGCGAAGACAGGGCTCGGCGGATAAGGCGCGGGCTTCGCGAGAGCCTCCATCAGCGGCACGAACAAATGGCCGGCGACGGCGTTCCAGAATGGCATCTTCTCATCAAGCACGGCGCCGTTGCGGACTACAACCAACTGGCGGTCGGGGATCACCAGCAAAACCTGGTGGCCTGCTCCCGCGCCGGCAAAGGCGGCGCGCGGCAGCATCTTCCACACGCGGTCGCTGTTCACCCACCAGCACAGTCCCGACACCGGGAAGAGCTCGCCGTTCGCGCGGCCGTGCACCGGAGCGCCCGCGGGCGCGAGCAGTGTTCGCAGGACGGCGCGTGGAATCAGCTTCTCTCCTTCGAGCCGCATCATCTCGCCGATGCGAGCGGCGGCGCGCGGCGTGAACGCCCCGCCGCCCCAGTTGGCCCACAGCTTCAACCCGTCGACTTCGTACGCGCGGCCATAACCGATCGACCATTCGCTGTCGCCGATGCCGAGCGGAACGAAGAGCCGCTCGCGGAGCAGCGTGCGGATGTCGTCCTGCGGCGCGCCGCGCAGGCTGGCGGTGACAGCATAGGCGAGCGCGGCCATGCCGGGATTGCTGTAGTGGAAGCGTGTTCCGGGCTCGAAGATCACCGGCGCGCGAGCGAGCGAGATGCTGAACGGATCAGGCTCGCGGCGCCAGAAATCGCCCATCCAGCCGGGCAGTTTCTCGTGCGGCACGCCCTCGATGTTGGCGTCCTGGATGCCGGAGGAGTGCGTGGCGAGATGGCGAATTGTGATGCGCGCGCGGAGCGGATCGCCGCGCCACGCAGAGATGTACTTCGAGGCGAGGTCGTCCGGGGCGATACGGCCGTCCGCCATCGCGAGGCCGAGCGAGAGCCCGCCCACCAGCGCCTTGGCCAGCGAGGCCGTGCCGTGCGTGCGCGCGGCGTCGCGGCCGGGCGCGTACCATTCGTGAACGATGCGGCCGCGCTCCATGATGACGAGCGCCTGCGTGCGCCGCGCGGCCAGCGACCTGGCAAGCGCCTCGAAGCGCGGGTCCGTGGCGGCAGCGAGCAGGAGAAGGGCGGCCGGATAGGTCACGGCAAAGGCTTTTCGCGCTCCAGCAGGTGGAGGATGTTGCCTTCGGGGTCGGCGAAGAACACCACTTTGTTGCCGCCTTTCAACAGCGGCTCGTCGATCAGCGTCACGCCCTTGGCCCGCAGCGCTTCCACTTCCTTCTCGAACTCGTTGACCAGGATCGCGATGTGGCGCAGGCCCTGGGTCTTCAACGTGTGCGGCGGCGCCTCCCCGGCGGACGGGATGAATTCGATCATCATCCCGTTCTGAGCTTTGGCGAAGATAGCGGTGGAGCCGCGATAGTTGACGGTGAAGCCGAGCGTCTCCACATACCAGGAGGAGAGCTTCTCAACGTCCGGAGTGGCGATGGCGAAATGTTCGATGCCGAGGATCATGCCTGAATTCTATGTCAACGCCGCGGGGATTGCCGTGCGAGGGCGGGCGGTACAATTTGGATATGAACGATCAGTTTGTCATCGCCGGACGGACGTTCCGTTCGCGCCTGATGATCGGGACCGGGAAGTACCGCAGCTTCCAGGAGATGGTGCGCTGCCACGAGGCGTCGGGCGCCGAGGTGGTGACCGTCGCCGTGCGGCGCGTGAACCTGACCGATCGGAGCAGGGAGTCGCTGCTTGACTACATCGACCGCTCGAAGTACTTCATTCTGCCGAACACCGCCGCCTGCTACACGGTGGACGAGGCGGTGCGCACGGCGCGGCTGGGCCGCGAAGCGGGGCTGTCGGAGTGGGTGAAGCTCGAGGTGATCGGGGATGAGAAGACGCTATTCCCGGATGTGCAAGGGCTGGTGGAGGCGACGAAGATCCTGGTGAAGGAGGGCTTCATCGTTCTCCCCTACACCAACGACGACCTGATCACGGCGAAACGGCTGGTGGATGCGGGGGCAGCGGCGGTGATGCCGCTGGCGGCGCCGATCGGATCGGGGCTGGGCATCCAGAACTACACCACGCTGCGCATCCTGCGCGAGCAGATCACGGAAGTGCCGCTGATCGTCGATGCGGGCGTGGGCACGGCGTCCGATGCCTGCATCGCGATGGAGATGGGCTTTGACGGAGTGCTGCTGAACACCGCGGTCGCCGCTGCGGAGGACTCGGTGAAGATGGCCGCGGCGATGAAGCATGCGATGGAGGCGGGGCGGCTGGCGTATCTCGCCGGCCGGATGGAGAGGCGGTTGTATGCCGCGGCGAGCTCGCCGCTGGCCGGTGTGATCCGATAGTAGCGCGCCGGCGCACAGACTGAAGTCTGCGCTACTAGAACGTCAGGCCTAACAGGAACTCGGCCTGGTTCTTCGAGAACGACATCACGCTGCGCGCGACGTTGCCGGCGGTGAAGCCCTGGTTGTTCCAGTGCGTGTAGCGCATCTCGGCGGAGAGGCGGCCGAGGCCGCCGTGGAGGGCGATGCCTCCGGTGAGCGCGATGCCCTTTGAGCTTTCAGTGTCGCGCAAGAAGCCATCGCCTCCGAGCCAGCGGAAGTTGGGTCCGGCGCCGAGGTAGGGCCGGAAGATGCCCGCGCCCGCTTTGTACTTGAGGAGCAGCGGCAGCTCCCAGGAGCGCCCGCCAACATTGTTCATGCCGTCGCTGTAGCCCGGGCGCTTGTAAAGCAGGCCGGCTTCGATCTCGAATCCCATGGGGAAAGAGAACTCCGCGACCGGTCCGATGGTGAAGCGCTTGAAGTCGGAGCGGTAGCTGCCCATCGCGTCGATGGCGTCGTTGAGCGGGATTCCGCCCTTCACGCCGAAATGAAGCTGCGCGCTCAATGGCGCGGCGAGGCACGCGGCCAGAAGCAGGAGTCTCATTTCAGTTCACCTTGACGAGATCGGCGCCAAGCGTGACTTTGCGTCCCCTGTCCATGGCGATGTTGGCGAGGTGCGGCCCGGCAACGGCGCGCTGCGCGATTTCGACGGTGCAATTGGGCTCTTTGCGCGAGCGGATGCAGTCGAGGAAGTTCTGGATGTGCGGCTCGATGGGCACGGGCACCTGCTCTTCCATGATCGGTGTCTTATTGTTCTTCCAAGGCTCTTTCCAGACCTGGTAGCCGAGGTTGTTGATGCGCATTGTGGCCTGGTCGCCCTGGAAGAGGATCGACCAGTCGTCCTCGTAGTCGTTGCAGTAGTTGAGCGTCCAGGTGGCCATGAAGGCGCCGTAGTCGAAGATGGCGGTGAAGACCTCGGGGTGCTCGGCGGGGACGTTTTTGGCGACGTAGCCGTGGGCGAGCGCGGACTTCGGCGCGCCGGCGTTCATAAACCACTGCACGACGTCCATGAGGTGCGTGCCCTGGTCGGTCATGTTGCCGCCCGCGTAGTCCTTGAACCAGCGCCAGCGGCGCCAGCGCTGCGGTTCGAGCGGGCGCTTCTTCGCCTTGCCGAGGAAGCGCTCCCAGTGGAGTTTGCCGGGGAGAGGAGAGTTGTCGAGGGGTCCGGCGACGTTCCAGTGCCACTGCGCCTTCACCATGGTGACGCGGCCGAGCGTGCCGTCGTCGATGATCTTCTTCGCGGCGTGGACGGAGGGAGCGCTGCGACGCTGCATTCCGACCTGGACGATCTTTCCGCTCTTGCGGACGGCGTCCACCATGCGGGCGCTCTCCTCGAGCGAGTAGGAGAGCGGCTTTTCGGTGTAGATATCCTTGCCGGCCTTGAGCGAGTCGAGCACGTGCTGGCAGTGCCAGTGGTCGGGTCCGGCGCAGACGACGAAGTCGATGCCGGACTGCGCCAGGAGATCTTCGTGGTTGACGTAGGTCCTGGCTTCGGGCGCCTGCTGTTTGGCCTGCTCGAGGTAGGGCTCGTAGACGTCGCAGATGGCGACGCACTGCGCTCCGAGCTTGATGAAGTTCTGGTTCAGGTAGCGCCCGCGGCCGCCGGCGGCGATGAGCCCGTATTGAGGCTTGTCGCTGGCGCTGAGTTGACGGCCGGCGGCGAGACCGGCCGTGCCGAGGAGAAAAGAACGGCGACAGGATTCCATCCGGAAACAACCTCCGCCTCCAATGTATCGAATCCCGCGTGGGGTTCGAGGAGGAACCGGGGGCCTTCGAGAATCGCCGGGGGCTGGGCGGCGCCGCAGGCGCTGGGGGCGGGGAGGCTCTCCGGGCAACCGGCGGCGGCGCGAGGCAGGGCCGGTATCGGCAACAAACCAAACGGGCTCCTGGCGCGTCTATGGGAGAAAGGAGTTTTGGTATAGTGGGGATTGGCCTCACTGGGAGGTCGTCTAACGGTAAGACTGCAGACTCTGGATCTGCCTATCGGGGTTCGAGTCCCTGCCTCCCAGCCACTTCCTCAGTATTTCCTTTGGCGTTCCAAATGATCCATATGGTGTTCCGTCCCTCAGGTCGGTTTTTCATCCTCGCCGTCGCGCTCGCGGCCTCTTCGGCGGCTCAACCGGCCGGAGCGATTTTCAAGAAGGCCCCGCCCGAAGTCGAGTCTGCCCTCAGGGCGAGAATCAAGCAGTTCGTTGAGCTCCAGCAGCAGAAGAAATACCGCCAGGCGGAGGCGCTGGTCTGCGAAGAGTCCAAAGACGAGTACTACGGCTCGCCTAAGAAGCCCCTGGACAACTGGGAGCTGTCAGAGATCGCCTACGAGGAGGGCCACAGCAAGGCTTCAGCCATCATCGTGCTCGATTCGGTGATGACGACGGTGGGGGGCGTCTTCGCGATGAAGCAGCCGTGGGCCACGCGCTGGAAGGTGGAGAACGGCGCCTGGTGCGTTTATTTTCCAGACCCGTTGATCGAGGGGAGGAAAACGCCTTTCGGCGTGATTCAGGCAAACGAGCGCAAGGATGTAGCCGACCCGGCCGTGCTGATGCAGAACCGGCCGCGCGTGGCGAGTTTCAATCAGCCCGTCAAGCTGAGTAAAGCCCTGGTGACGCTGAACAGCGCCGCGAAGTCCTCCGACGAAATCGAGGTCGCGAATGCGCTGCCCGGACCGATTAGAATCGAGGTGGTCCAGCAGAAGGTTCCCGGCCTCAGTTGGGACGTGACTCCGGCAGAAGTGGCACCGAATTCGAAAGGAACGGTGAAGTTCCTTTACGATCCTCCGAACAACTTCCCGAAGTCCGATGTTCAAATGAACCTTCTCATCCAGCCGCTGGGATTGAAAGTGCCGGTGACGATCCTCTTTCAGACCGTGCAGGGCGGCAGAGTTCCTGAGGTCAAATGATAGTGGTGCCGTTACTGGCATGGGGTTTGCATATCATCCCTGCCGATGAGCGTGCAGAATACCTCAAGTTCAACGACGGCGCTGTCTGCGTGGGCTGAGATCATTGCCCGATATTTCAGCCGGCAGCCGGACGCCGGCAGCAGAGCGGAAGTCGCTTCTTTTCAACGGGAGATAGAACAGGCGCAATCCGCGCAGCAGAGCAGCGCTGCGGCGGCTTTCGCCTTCGAGCAGTCGGACTCGGCGGCGCCGCCGGCCAATTCCGAACCGGGACTTCCGGCTGATGGCGTTCCCGCTGTGGTGCACCATTTCCGGCCGATTTATTTCGGGCAGCCCGAGATGCCCAAGGCTGAATCCGAGGCGCTCGGGGCGGCCGCAATCGAGACGCTGAATGCGGCGCTGAGGGAGCGTGGAATCGACCCCTCGCGAGTGCGAATGAACTATGTCGCGCACTACTTCAACTCCCCGGCCGGGGGCGTCCCCACGCGAATGATCCGCGTGGAGACTGCCGACGGCCGGTGGGAGGAGTTCAGCGCAGACTGGACTCTTCTCAAGCCGCAAGTCACGGTGTGTGAAATTGAGTCGCGCCTGCTTGGCGGAAGCGCCGCTGAGATCGCTACTTAAAAGCTTTCTCCAGCGCCTTCTGGACGCCCGGAAGCGAGAGCAGGTGCTGGTCCCAGGCTGCCGGATCGCTCGAAACATGCTCGAGGTAGAGCCGCTGTACCATGGCTCTGCTTCCGTGCATTTTGAAGAGCCGGGCCAGATAGCCCGCCGTCGTCCGGTTTTCACGGCCGATCTGGAACGTGATGTAGAGAGGCTCGTCCGCAAGGAAGCCCGCCTGTTCCGCCCGCTCGAAGGGCACGGTGCGGTTCTCCTGGGTGGTCGCGTCCTTGGAAGGAACCAGCTCGATCTGAGCGTAGCCCGCGAAGATACCGTGCTCATTCAGCAGCCGCATCATGTTGAGCGTCTCCGAGATGGTGCAGTTCATCCCGAGCTCCGGGAAAACGTACAGTTCTTTTTTCATTTCTTGCCTCACATTCGAATGTGTGATGAGCACACGCCCGTCACCGTGTGAAGCGTAAGCGGCAGCGAACGAGCCGAAAGGGCGCGACTGGGCCATCTTGTTGAAAAAATTGGAAAAATAAATCTCAAAAGTTTGTGAACGGCCCATCCTGACAGTGCCCGTTTGGCCATCGGAGGGCGGAGAGGGGGGCGCTCTGCGATGAAAGCCCAGGCTCAAGCTCCACCGGTGGCGCAAACGGCGGCGCGCCAGCGGAGGCCCGCGGCTGGGCGCGAGCGGGGAGTCGCCAGGCGATTTCCTGGGGTGTGGAACTGCACGGGGGGCGGCTAGGGGCATGGCCTTCAGGCCATGCCCCTAGCCGCCCCCCAAAGGAGCCGGGCAACTTGACGACTAGTTCGCGCCGACGGCGATGATGGAGCCCTGAGCGTAAGCCGGCTGGCCGGGCGTGGCTTCGATGACAAGCCCAAGCGGCCGGTTCGCCCCGATGGTGGCGTCCGCCGGGACCACGAATACGATCTCGTAGATGCCGATCAGGTTGTCAGCCATCCGCGCGGACAGCACCTGGACGCCTTTGTCGTCGACACCAACCGCGACCACGGCGTTGACTCTCTGGTCCGCGATGCCGGGCCGGTTGGTCGCCGCCTCCGGCGTTGTCTGGCCGAGACCGATCGCATACATGCGGACCGTTTCGCCGCGGCGAGCAGGCGTCTCAGGAGTCACAACAAGGCCGTCGCTGCGGATCACGATCGCCGCGCGGCGCGCGTTCGGGTAGTTCTCCTCCAGGATGCCGGGGGACACCGGCCGGACGGGAATTCCCGTCACGATGGCCTCGGCGCCTTTGGCGACAACCCGGCATTCGACGGGATCGAGACCGATCTCGAATGGAACCTGGACGACGACGTACTCTTCGCCCAAGTCGTTCGTGACCTGCCAGAACGGAGCAGCGTGATCCACTCCGCCGGAGCGGAAGACAACCGTTGTCGAGTTGAGCTCGTACGGCAGCCGGCCCAGGGAGAGGTTAGGGTAGATTGTGCCCTGGACGCCGGGGGCCATCCCGCGCCCGCTGATGATTACGAGATTGCCTGGGGCGATGCCGGTCTCGCCGCTCGCGAGGTTTCTGAAGCTGGCGGCGGTGATGGAGGGACCCCGGAGCCGCGTTTGCAGGCTGAACGAAACCGATCCCAGACCGGCGGAGGTGGCTGTGATCACGATCGGCCCAGGGGTGGCGCCCGCAGTCACCGTGACTTGCGCGCGTCCGTTGGAATCGGTTGTGGTCTGCGCGGCGCTGATCGTCGCCGAGCCGCCAGTCACCGCCCAAGCCACGAGCACATTGGCGACAGGCATACCGTTGACATCCCGTGCCTGGACGACGAGGGGTTGCGCGAACGGCTCATTGACAAAGCCCTCGGGTTGAGGATCGCCGGACACTTTGATGATCGCGGTGGCCACCGGGAGGGCCGTCATGTTGAAGGTGAGGATGTTGTCGCCGATCCTGGCGCGGACCTGGAAAGATCCGGGCGTGTTGCCCAGTCGCACTCGGGTGCTGACGATACCCTGAGCGTTCGACGTAGAGACTGTGTCGAGCAGGGTGACCGATCCGGGTGTGACGACCTCCCAGGTCACAGCGACACCGGTGAGGATATTCCCGAAAGCGTCTGTCGTGCGGGCCTGGAGGAGAAGCGGAAGGGTCTCGCCCACCTTTGCGGTTTGAGCGTTGCCTCCGACCAATTGAGGCGCGATCGGATCGCCAGGAGTGACGAACACGGTCCCTGTGTAGGCTCGCTCGCCGTTGCCGATATCGATGAGAAGCGGCAAAGTGCCCGGCTTGCCTTCCGCGACGAGATTGCAGGTAGCGGTGCCCTGCGCGTCACTGTTGTTGATCCCGTCGCAGCGCGTCACGGGCCCCTTGGTCTTATCCAGATTGAAGATGGGCTGGCCGAGCACGTCGTAACCAATCACTGTGTAGGCATTGATAGCGACGTCCGGGTACGGCACGCCGCTCACGGCGCCGCCCTGAGCGAAGATGCCCACCTGAATGGCCTCTCTCATTACCTGGCCCAGCTTAAGGTTGAACGTGTACGGTGGCAGAGCAGGTTTAATCAGTTGGGTGACTGGCCGAGTGCTGTAATCGCCACCAGTGGCGGGGTAAACAAGGATGCGGAAGGAAGTGCTCCCGAAACTCGTCGCCGCCGTCACCTGGAAGCTCGCAAACGGAAGAGTCGAAGACAGGTATGTCGGGGGGAAGACGAAAACCGATGTTTCGCCTTTCTCGTCGGTGTTGGTGATGGGGTTAAAATCAACGCTCAAAGCGATACCTTCACTCCGGGCCCAGGTCACCTGCGCGTTCGGAAGCGGATCTCCCTGCTCGTTGACCACGCGCAGGGTTAGAGTGCGAGCTCCGCCACCAACACCCATCAACGTCCCATCGCCCGACACTTTGACCAGCCGCAAGGAGCCGCCACCTCCCCCCCCACCGCCGCCAAGGACAGTGCTCGTCATGTCCAGCGTTAGCGTACCCGCGGTAGCACGAACCGTGAAGGGCCCCGAACTCAGCGGCGAAGTGACTTGCACAAGGGCCACGCCATCGACGTTGGTCGCCGTGGAGGTAGGATTCACGCCGACTCCGCCCGCCGCAGTGAACGTGACAGTCTGGCCGAAGATCGGCTTGCCCAGGGCATCCACCACTTTGACAAGATAAGGGCGAAGCAGTTTGTCTGGCCCGACCACCTGGTTGAGGTTGACTGCGGAGATAGCGGCCGGGGCGCCAAGTGAGGCACGGGTTCGGTAGTGCACGTTGCCTGCGGCGCCGGTCACCGCAGACTGGCCGGTGGTGTTCTCAAGAAGGTCGAAGCGCGAAACAACGCCCTGGGTATTCAGCACGTAGAGGCTGCGACTGGCGGGGTGCTCGTCGGACGCCGCGATGGCGACATAGGGCGGGGGGCCGGCCGCAGAACCAAGGAAGATCTCTCTCACAGCCAGGGATGGCAGCTCGATCGTATAGAGCTTGTCCTTGGCGCCGGCAAGCCCGACCGCGCGCGTGGCAGACACCACAATCACCTGATCGGGAACGATCAAGCTAAACCCGGTCTCATCCAGAATGGGCACCCGGCGAATGGGGGCACCGGCGCTAGAGTCTGGATCGGCGCTTTTCAGGTTGAAATCGTACAATTCGATGGAGCTGCCGTAGCCGAACGTATTGACTGCGACTCCATACCGCCCGTCAGGGGTGAAGGAGATAGTCGAAGGGTCGGCAAGAGTCCTGATGCGTCCGAGTTCCGTGAAGGGGGGGCGGACATCGTATTCGGTAATCAGATAGCGGGCGCTGACATAAATGCTTCCGGTGGGTGAAAGCGAGAGTCTCGTGGCGGCTGCCGGAAGATTGATCACTGTCGTCTGCCCGCTGGCGAGGTCGACAGCAGTCATTTGCGCTCCGGTCAGCACGAAGGCGTGGCTCGACGTCGGAGAGATGACCACGGAAGAAGGATTGAATCCGACGGAGACGCGCCCGCCCGGGATCACGGCGGCCGTGCTGGCGTCCAGCACAAACAGCGTACCGGCGTTGTTTTCAGCCGTCGTCAGGACCACCAGCCGCTGCCCGTTCGGGCTCATGGCAGCCGCAACAGGCTTGAGCCCGTCCAGGGAAAGGACCGCACCCGCAACGTACTGGCCGCCGACGACGTTGGCAATCTGCACCGGGCCGGTAGTGTTGGAGGAGATCAGGAAGATTCTCTCGCCCCCCGGCGTTGGCAGGACCTGAAACACCGGCGGGCTGGCGGGAGAAATGGAAGAGAAAAACTGGAGGGTTTCCGAATAACCAGCGACCACGAGCGAGGCAGCATCAGGCCTGGGGGTCACGAAGACGTTCTGGCCGCTCGCCGCGACGGCAACGGCGAGAAGGCAGACAAAGACGGGGAAAGTGATCCGTCGGAGATTCATGCGCACCTCAAGTAGAATTCAGACACGACTCAGGACTGGAACGCGGAGGGAACTCTTCTTATGCTAACACGCCGCGCGAGACGATGTTCCCCATCAATCGACAAGCACGAAAAAAAGGGGAGGGTTGCCCCTCCCCTTTTGTGATCCAGGTCAAACCGGAAGCGGTTCAACCTTAGTGCTGGTTGGTCTCGCTCCGGACGCCGGTGCGCGTCAGCGGATTAGCGATGTACTTATCCGCGTCGAGCACCAACGCCAGGTAGCCTTCCGACCACTTGTTCAGCCCGAGATCGCTGATGAAGGCGAAACCGTGGCCGAACTGGAAGTTGCAGCGCGCAATCATGTAACCGGTGAAGTCGCGCACCGGCTGAATGTTTTGCGTCGCGTTGCCGGCATACAGCGAGAACGCCAACGAGGCGCCTGCGCCAATCGATGTGGAGGTCTGGCTGGCCGGCGGGTTAGCCGTCCCGTTGTAGAAGTACAGGGTGCAGGTGCCGCTCTGGGCAGCAGTCCCGTACGGATCCTGGCTGGTGTTGGAGATCGCAATGCCCGTGTCGAACGTGGTGCCGAGCTGAGCGATGAACGGGAACAGCAGGTTGGTCTGGCAGGGGTTGACAGTGAGAGCGGCGCTCGGGATCTGGTTGTCCTCTACGAACCGCGGCACTGGCGCCGACGCAGAGGCGCGGGTAGCGGTCGATAGCGGAGCCAGGAAGCCCGCCACGGTACCCGGGGAGCCTGGAGGCGTCAAGCCAGGCAGAGTGGCCGGGAAGCCGCTGGGATAGCTGACCGTCACGCTGATCGTAGCGCTTTCGATCAATCCAGCGGTGGAACTCGTCACCTCGTACACCATGTAGCCGGCGCCGCCGGACAAGGAAATCGAGGTGGAGGAGGCCGGGGAGTAGGACCCGGCGCCAGCGCTATCGGTCACCACGCGGGTGAGCACGAGGCCGCCCGTGCCGGTGACGGTCAGCGGCGCTGACAAGCCGATGCCGCTCGGGATACCCGAGAACCGCACCAAGAGCCGCGTCCCCTGATCGGCCAAGCCCATCGAGGAGCTCAGGTAAGTCGTGTCGTAGAACATCGACTCCGTGTTGTAGTTCTGGCCGGGAACGTTCTGATCGCCCACACTCCTGCGGATTTCAAAGGCGGTACCGAAACGCTCCGTGAAGGTGATCGCGATCGGCGAAGTGGGCGGATCGCACTGGTTCAGCGTCGCGCCGGTGACCGAGAACGTCATCGCGGGCTGCACGAAGGCAACACGGAGAACGTTGTTGGTCAGCGGCAGGGACCCCGTGCCCGAAACGGAGATGAACATGTTCACGTCGTTCGGGACGAAGCTCGAGCTGGAGTAGCCGGACTCACGGGCATTGATGCGGACGTTCGCAATGCGCACAACCCGATTGCCCGTCGTTCCCGGAGGATCGATCGGGACGCCGAGGAACGCGATCTGATTCGGCTGGACCGGGGTGTACTGACCCTGCCACGTGTTGTACCGCGTGACCGTTCCCTGCTGATTGTTGTATGCGGTGTTGTAGGACTTCGACGAACCGTCGCCGGCGGCGGAGGTCAGAGGGCAGCCGGTCGAGATCTGCGTGGCAGCAGAGCAGAACGAGAGCGTGCCCGAGTTGTTGGGCAGCGGGCTACCCGGCTCGTCAACCATTACGACAGCCTCGGTCGCGAACAGGCCGTTGGAGAGCGCGGTGCTCGACATCAGACGGCTCGTGACCGGGGCGGTCATGAAGATCGTGATGTTGACCGTCGGGATGGTCGCGCCGATCGGGGTGGGCGTGCCGCCTGAGCAGTTGATCACGACCTGGCCGACTTCGTCCGCCAAACCCTCGAAACGAGCGATCGGCGGAATGCCGGCGTTGGCCGTGCACTGTAGCGGATTCAACTGAAACTGCGCGCTGGCAATGCTGGTCAGAGCGACCACCAGTGCCAGGAGCAGGAAAGCTTTACGGAAACTAACCATTTCCTTCTCCTTGTGAAGATGCGGATTCGAATTGATGAAGATTCTCTTGTACCTGAGCCTCAGTGGAAGAAAATGTTCCGATCCTACCTGCTTGAACCGCCGGAATGGTGCGCTGTGGCGTAGGGAATGTTGCCGCTCTGCCCTTTCCGGTCCCGTTCGCTCTTCCTTGGTGGATCCTCATTCGGTTGTGTTGTACTTATCTCTAACTCTGTGCCCGCGGGATTCTCGCCAGCATGAATGCCGTTTCCAGCCGGACGCGTTCAGCACATTCATATCACTAACCTCAAGCGCCCGTCAAGCCGATCGGCAGATGGGCGGCTTTCAGGCGACTGGCACCAAATCCCTACTTCGCCCATTAGATCATCATGTCCGTTATAAGTCAAGGATTTCCGTCAGGATTTCCGTCAGCAGGCCGCGCGCAGCGGCGCGCCGGCGGCGGCTCACCCGCCATTATTCGACCGCGACCGGCACCGTCGCGGTCCGTTTCTCCCCCTGCACAAGGGCTAGGGGGAGGGCCTCTCCAGGGGCGATGGAGCGCGGCACGCGGACGATGACAAGATCCGCGCCGGGAACCGTCTGAGACGGCACAACCCTGTCGACGATGGCGGGTTGTCCGTTGAGAACCGCCTCCACGGCCTGCACCGGCAGCAGGCCTTCGATGCGGCCCAAACCGGTCGCCAGGACGGCGATCCGCTCGCCCCGGCGCGCAGGCTGCCCGGGGCGGTTCACCACACCTCTGTCATCAAAGTTCGAAACGAAGCCATTTCCTCTCTCATCGACGAAAATTGCCGGCGCGTAAGCCGCAATCTCGATTGGAGCTTGCAACTCGCCCAGCGGCGAGCGGATGTCGAGCAGCCAGAGTCCGGGCTCCAGGTCGCGCGGGACCTCCACAGTGAGGCGGAACGGCGAGACTGCGAAGAGGCGAGCGCTGCGCCCGTCGATTCGCACCTCGGTCCCGCCGCCCGGCCCCGCAAGTCCCAAACCATTTATATAGATTTGTGTTCCGGAAGCGATATCGGGCTGAAGGCTCGCGGCGCTGACCGCGAACGGTGGCGGAGACAGCTCCGCGATCTGCGGATCGAGCCGCCAGATGAGTTCTCTGGTGAGCCGGTAGGAGGACGGGAGCGATCCATCGAGAAGCGCGCGCGCCGCCGGCGCTCCCATGTCGTTCAGAGCCAGCTTCCAGGGGAGGTTCGCGTTGACATCAAGCTGGAAGGTCCCGGATGCGGCGTCGCAGTAATGGATGTAAATGGGAGGCGCCGGGTCCGGCGGGGAGTTCGGGTGCGCCATGCGGCCCAGCCATCCCAGAGTCGCTCCGCACTCCGGGCCCAACCGCGAAAGAGAGACCGGGGCCGTCGAAAAGACGACGAAGCCCCCCGCCGCGGCCGGGCGGAGCGCAATCCGGAACACGCCGGCGATCGAGCCGCGCCAGACGCGGCCGGATACAGCGAAGTCGCTGAGGAAGTCGTTGACGCTGTTCCTTCCGAAGAATCCGCTGGGATCAAAGCTGAGGATTCCGGTGTTTGCCGCGACGCCGGTGGCGACGACGAAGTGCATGCCGGCCGGCTGTGCATCCGCCGTCATGCGAAGCGCAACCAGGACGGGCGAGCCGCCGGCAATCCAGTCCCGCATCTGAACAAAGGGATCGGCAAAAGAATGTTCGATCGTGAATGCGCCGCCGGTGAACGCGGAGCTTCTCCAGATGTTGACGATCTGGTCGTCCGCGCCCGGCGGAGTGAGGAAGCCGTCGCAAACGCCCGTTCCCGCGGGGTCCGGCGAGCAGTAGTTCTTGAGGAAGACATTCAGCGAGACGGCATCCGCGGGGCCGTTGGGCACGGGAAGCTCGCCGCGATCCTGATGGTAGCGGATCATCGAGGCAAGAGACGCCAGAAGTGAGCCTTGCTCGGAAACAGGCGCGGGTCCATTTCCCAGCGTGCCGCCGGCCTGCTGGCTCAGTTTGGGGAAGTTCTGGATTGACATTGCGGCCGACCGGGCGGCGAATGTGACGACACGCCCGCCGGCCGATGCCGTCATCACCGCCACGCCTTCGGCGGCCGGCAGGCGGAGGGCGGCTTCCGCCTGGCCGCTGTCGTCGGTCGCGCCGTCCGCATCGATCACCTCCGCTCCGGGCGACGCTTCGAAACGCACGGGCACGCCGGGAAGCGGGCTGCCGGCGGAGTCCTTGAGCTGCACGCGCAATCGCTGAGGGAGGATCGCACCGGGAACGCCGAGTTGTGAGTCGCCGCGAACTTTGATCAGAATGGGATCCGCCTCGCGCAGCGAGCGGATGCGATAGGAGCCGGAGGCCGATTGTCCCGCCGAGACGGCGCGGATCCGCACCAGGGATCCCGCGGCAGAAGCCGGAACACGGACGCTCCAGGCAAACGCCCCGGTTGGCGCGGAGACGTCGAAATCGGGTTGGCCGTCCACCTGGACCGAGATGACAGCGGCGGGGGTAAAGCCGCCGACTGCGAGCCGCACACGCCCGCCGGCCGTAACAACCGGAGGAGTCGCGGTGACCAGGGGCCTGCGGTCCTTTTCCGTGATGCGGGCCTCGACATCGCCCGGGGCGACTTCCGCCACGCCCCCTTCGAAATCCTGACGGCGGATGCCGTCGATCATCACTTCGTCCGACAACGGAAATCCCAGCAGTCCGGCCGGCCCGCCGCGCGCGAGATAGGCGGCGAGGATCAGTCCCGAGACAACGATGGTCCTGCCGGCCGGAGCGCCTGCGGAACACGTGAGGATCAGACCGTTCTGGAATGGCTGCGCCAGGCCGGCGGAGGCGGCGAATGTCAGGAATTGGGCTGGCTCTCCGGCCGGACTCCCCAGCACGCCCGCCTCATAGCCCAGCGAGCCCCACTTTGAGAGAATCGCACCGGACACCGGCGCCGGAGGGTTTCCGGCGAGGGCGGTTTGATTCTCGAACATCTGCCGCCCGCCGGCAGTAGCGTCGGAAACCGGATACCCGAGGGCTCCGGGGGGGCCGCCGAGAGACTCCCAGGCGGAGAGGATCGTCCCGGACACCACGTAACCGACTCCGCGCGACTCGGAGACAGCAACCGTGTAGCGAGTGAGGCCGTCGAGGCTGAGGAATTCCTGAACGAATCCGGCGCCGGAGCGGCGGACCGGGGCCTGCGTCGGAATGCGCACCTGGAGACGGCTTCGCGTCAATGCGTCCTGGATCGCCTGGCTGATCGCCAGCGTCGGCGCTCCTTCACCCGCCTGGCAGCATGGCGCGCTGACGAAAACTTGCACCGGCAAGCTGACGGCGCCTTCGCTCACCGCGGTGATCAGCGCGACGCCGCCGCCGGCGGCGCGAACCACGGCGGTTGCGCCCGCACCATCGACGGAAGCCACGCGACTGTTCGAGGTCGCCCAATTCACCACTCTGCCGGTCACCTCGAGACCGGAGGAATCAAGGAGGCGGACCTGTAATGTCGCGCTTTCGCCCAACTTGAGGCGCAGCGGGCCGCTCACGGGAATCAGGACCGTCTTGACCTGGAGAAGCAGCACCGGGTCCTGCCCGGCCCCGTATTCGATGGTGCCGCCCTCGAAGCTCTGACGCTTCTTGCCGTTGGCGAGGACCTGCTCCTCCGAGAGCGGGAAGCCCAGCTCGCCGGCCGGTCCTCCCCGATCGATGAAGATGCTATACACGGGTTCGCGGACGGCGACCTGACGCGCGCCGGCCGAGCCGGAAGTGATATTGATGAGCCCGCCCTTCTGAAACTGCTGCCAGACTCCCGCCGAGGAACTGATCTTCGAAGTCACCGACTGTTCGGCGCTGATGGCTGCGCCGAGAACCGGCATGCCGCCCGCGTTTGTCCAAAGCGTGAAGAACGGATCGCGCAGCGTAAAGTTTTGGCCCGTTGTGACGCCCAGCGTCTTGGTGTATGTGAAGAGCGCGTAGTTCCTGTCGAACGTCTGCCAGAGACAGGTCGCATCGCCCTGAGGCAGTTCGCAGGCCGCGGTATCCATGGTGGGGTAGCCCGTGGTGTTGAGCGCGGACGGCGTTGTTAACGAGGTATTGTTGACGCTGGCCGTGTACGCCCACATCTGGGCGAGCACCTGATAAACGTCCCCGCCGGCGATTGCGCTGAAATCCGGCGTATAGCGGAGGGCTTCGTCGGCGTTCGCCTTGATGAGCGCCAGGCGGGTGTTCGCGGTGCGGGCTGCGTCCTGAAACATCTGCGCGACTCCGGCTGTGCCGACGCGGATGACGTCGGTCGCGGGCGGAGAGTAGCAGAGGGAGAAAAAGTTGTTGCGGTAGTAAGCGGCCGCGAAGCGCGAGCGGACGAATTCAGAAGGGGAGTTCGATCCGATTTCGGGTGGAGTGGTGGTCTGAGCGGCGGCGCTGAAGGCCGCCAGCCCGAGGATCAGGCCGGCGCGGCGCATGTAAATGACTCTTCATCCTACATGAAACCCCCTGCGCAGGGAGGAGTTGCAGCAGTGCCGCGCCTAATCCCGGATGAGCTTCTGGAGCCGGCGCATCTTGCTGACGAGCTCGTCGCTGGCCTCGACCATTTCGTTGGTGTCGTAAATGACGCGGGGCGTGAAGAACACCACCAACTCGGTGCGGTTGCGGTTCTTCGATTTGTTGCCGAAGGCATAGCCGAGAAGCGGAATGCGGTGCAGGCCAGGAATGCCCGCGGAAGATTCGCCGTCGGTCTCGTTGATGATGCCGCCGATGGCGATCAGGTCGCCATCGCGCACGGTGACTTGCGTCTGGATGCTGCGCTGGCTAAAGCTTGGCGACTGGATTCCTCCGACGGGCGGCGCCTGCGGGGCGCTGACCTCCTGGTTGATGAAGAGCGTCACGATGCCGGTCGGGTTGACGCGCGCCGTGATGGAAAGATTCACGCCGGTCCTGCGATTCGAGATGGTGTTGGCGAACAAAGAGCTTCCGCCCTGCTGGGCTCCGGTGACCGCCTGCGCCGTCAAGGTCGGCACATCGACGCCGACATTGATGCTTGCCGGGATGCTGTCGGTGGCGATAACGCTCGGCGCGGAGACGATTTTGGTGCGTGAAGTGGTGGACTGAGTTGTCAGGAACCCCAGAAGCTCGCGGCTCTGCCCGATCAACATGCCGGCCGAGAGGTTCAGTCTTGACGAGTCGAAGGAAGCCGCACCCGTGGGTGCGAAGGTGACGCCGTTGCCGTCCGATCCGGTTCCTCGATTGCGGAGGAAGTACGAAACGCCATTGGCGAAGGCGCCGGTCAACTGGACTTCGAAGATCCGCGCTTCGATCAGCACCTGCCGCGGCGGGATGTCGAGCTCGCGGAGAATCTTCATGATGCTCTCGTACTCGTCGCGCGTGGCGAGGATCATGAGGGAGTTGTCGGAGACGTTGGGAATGACGCGCGGTCCTTTCATCATCCCCATGCCAGGGTACATGCCGCCCATGCCGAGGTAGGCGCCGGTGAGGTCCGCGCCAGGCGCGCCGGCGGCGGGCGCGCCGGCCGTAGTCCCGCCGCCAGCGCCGCCGCCCGCGGTGACGATACCTCCGGGTGCCGCTCCGGGGCCGATGCCCATTCCGCCGTAGCCCATGCCGCCGTAGCCCATGCCCATCCCCAGGCCGCCGTAGCCCATGCCCAT
>CAYYNC010000013.1:8783-45500 GCA_964472745.1 uncultured Solibacteraceae bacterium | reverse complement strand
GCCGCCGTAGCCCATGCCCATCCCCAGGCCGCCGTAGCCCATGCCCATGCCGCCATAACCCGCTGCGCCGTAGCCTGTAGGACTGAAACCTGTGCCGGGGAAGCCCAGACCTCCGTAGCCCATCCCGCCATAGCCCATTCCCGGGAATCCGAAGCCCCATCCGTAGAGCATGCCGTAGAGCTGCATGATTGACATCGCGACCAGCTCCGCGCGCTGGTACTTGACGCGGTAAACGTAGGTGTCCGTTTTGCCCGCCGAAGATTCGACTTTGATGTCGAGCTTCTTGATCCACTCTTCGACCTGAGCGAAGGCGCCGGGGTTGGGAGCGACGGCGATGATCGTGTTGATGCGGTCGATGGCGACGAATTTGATGGCCGACAGCTCTTTGCTGAGAGCCACGGACTTTAGAAGACTCTCCAGCTCTTTCACCAGGTCGCTGGGACGGCTGTTCTTGATGTCGTAGATGCGAACGCGCTGCTTGGCGAGCGTGTCGCTGTCGAAGAGCGAGATCAGCTCCATGGTGCGCCGCATGTTGCGGCGGCTGTCGAGAACGAGGAGCAAGTTGGCCGGAACATAAGACCACGCTTTGCCCTCCGGCCCGATGAAGTCTCCCAGGAGTTTCGTAAGCTCGTCGACGTTGGCGTATTTGAGGAAGACGAGGTTGAGCATCGGGCGGTCGTCTTCGGGGATCGAGCTGGGGTCGATCTCCGGCTTGAGCGGCATGCGCCCGAGGTCGGCGAGAGGGACGATGCGCCAGATGTTTCCGGCCGGGACCATCGCCGCGCCGTTGATGCGCAGGATCGTGTCGAGCAGCTCGCGCGGGTTGATGTCCTTTGTTTCGCCATAGGTATTCAGCGTGACCGCGCCCGACACCCGCTTGTCGATCATGTAGTTGATCTTGAGCTGGCGCGCGAGGAAGTCCACGACCTCTGTGAGATTGGCGTTCACCAGGTTCAGCCCGCCCACCGAGGGCGCCGCCTGAAGCTGCGCGACGACTTCAGCCTGGTTCTTCTCCGGCGCCGCCGGCTTGGCTTCCGCGGCCGGCTTGTCCGGCGGCGGGGCCGGACGGAAGCCGCCGAATCCAGGGGGCGGGATGACCACTGGAGGCTGCTGCGGCGCCGCCTGCTGCGCGAGGACCGGCGAGCAGACCGTGGCCCATGCCATGAAGCAAGCCACCAACGGTGAACGATATCTCGCGATCCGTGTCATATGAAGCTCCTTGGGGATCCGCCTACTTGCCCTGTTTCGCCGGGCTGTTGGATTGGGCCGTTTCGTACCGTTTGAGCGCCACTTGCTCTTCGGGCGTTAGCGCGTTCCTCTGGCGTTTCCATCTCGGCTTGGCGAAGGGAGTCACCGATTCGAATTCGATTTCGCCGGGCGTGACGCTCACCACGCGCAGGCTGCTGTTGCCTTCGGCGGACTGCTCCGGCGCGCCCGCCATCTTGATCAGACCGAATGGGGTCCTCCGATAAGTCCACGTCTTGCCTTCGGAGTCGGTGTGCCGCCATGTGCCTTCGCCCACCAGCACCGCGTCCGGTGGAACCGTTGCGGATTCGTTCTTGGCGGAGGCTGCGGCCTTCTTGGCGGCCGTCGCCTTGCGCTCGCCCTGCTGAGCAGCTCCGAGAACGGCCGCCAACGCCATCACGGCTGCAATCCTGATCATTCTCATCTCTCCTGACATCGAAATCCTTTGCTAGTTCAGTTGATCTTCTCCCAGCGGCAGATCTCGCCGAAGGGGGTTTTGCTGACCACTTTGCGGAAGCCGTCCGAGACGGCGCCCGCCGGGGTGTTGTCGCCGGGGACGCACGCCTTGGTGTCGGTCGATCCGGTGATGAATTCCCCGGGGCCTTTCGGCGACGTTGCGCCGACGCTCGTCACTGTTGACACTGATTTGACCGGGGCAGCGGAGGGGTTGGGCACGCCGCCGGATTGTGCGGACTGCTGCTTTTCCGCTGTGTCGTCCTTCAGGTCGTCGAACGTCCCGCCGACCTGTTTCCCTTCCCATTCGAAGATCACGCCGCGCTGGGTCACCTGGACGAGCTTGAATTCGCCGATCTGTTCTCCGGGGACGTAGGACTTCTGCTGGCCGCCCTTTGCCGGGGCCATCACCACGCGCGGCACGTCGCCGAGGCTCATCACGCCGTAAACGCGCGGGAGCGCCGGCATCGGTTTCGGCGGCGCGACCTCGACGATGACGGTCGGGTTGCGGTCCTTGCTCAGCAGCAACTGCGATGCGACATCGAGATAGTTCGCGGCGGAGACCTGCTGCGGCGGGGGCGGAATCAGGATCACCGGCGCGGGCGCGGGCGGGACCTTGCTGGCAAGGAATCTCTCCTGGGCTTCGAGCGCGCGCTTGCGGTTGTCCCACAGGCGCCAGCCGGCGAGCCCGCAGAGCGCGGCAAGCAGGAGATTCAGCGCGATGAGTCTCTTGCTCAAAACCGCGCCTCCCCTTTCTTGCCGGGAACCAGCTTGCGCGGCACGAGGGCGCTGATCGTCATGCGGGCGGGAATGGTCTTCGTGCGGTCGCGCGCCTGTCCGAGAGTGACGTCGGTCGTGGCCAGCGCCTCGGGCTGGTTGCCGAGATCGGCGAGCAGGTTGACGATCTGCTCGATTCCGCAGTCGAGGGTCAGGGTCAGGAAGACCTCACCGTAATGCGGGCCGTAAGGACGGACGGCGCCGAATTCGGTTCCGCGCAGCTCCAGCGGCGGGCTCTGGCCGCGCGTGACGCGCCGGATGACCTGAAGGAGTTGCGCCTGCGCCTGGGCCTGGGTCTCGGCGACAATGAGCGCTTTCTCGCGCCGCTCGAGCTCCTCGGACAGCTTCTTGTGGACTTCCTCGCGCGCCGGAACCGCTCCGGCCAGCTCGCGGAGGCGCTTCAGGCGCTTCTCCGCGGCGGGGACGGATTGAGTCACGCTGACGGCGGCCTCGCCGCTCTCGGGCCAGAAGTAGACTGTGAGCGAAATGGCCGCGCTGATGCCGAGGATGAGGAGCGCGCGGCGGTCGCGCTGGCTGAGCGGGGTCACTTGCGGGCCTCCTTCGGGAGCGGCGGCGCGCCCTCGCGGGCGGCGCGGATGCGGAAGGTCTCGCTCTGGCCCATGCGCGAGATGGGCATGACGAATTCGGTTGACTGGAACAGCGGCGAGGCGTCGAGCTTGCGCAGCAGCGCGTCGGCCTGCTCCACTTCGCCGCTCAGGACGACGAACTCGCGATTCATCTGGATTGAGTTGACCCAGGCCGGAGCGGCGAGCACCTTCGTCAACTCGAGCAGCGTGTCGAGATCGGCGCGGGAGGTCTTGCGGAAATCGTCGATCTGGCGAATCCGCTCGGCCAGTTCGGCGGAGCTGCGGTCGAGCGCCTCAATCTTCTTCGCCACAGGCTCAAGACGCCTGATCCCGGCGCTGAGCCGTTCGAGATACTGGCGGTCAAGCCAGGCGTTCTCGACCAGCAGCGCCGAGACCAGGGCCACAAGGAGAAGCGAAAGGACCGCCGTGGGAATGTAGATCGCGCGCGAGGCTCCGGCGCGCAGTTCCACGGGCAGGAGATTGACGACGGCGCCTAAGTGCGAGCCCGCCGCGGAGAGGGCCGCGGCCCATGCGAGCGCCGCGCGGGAGCGTCCGGCGGCGGAGGCGTCGAAGTCCGCGGGCGCGTTGCGCCACGCGGGCAGGATATCGATCAAGTCAACGGCTTCGCTGGCGGTGTCGAGACGCAGCTCGGCGCGGGCGAAGTCGGCGGCGCGGTCCGCCGGGAGATCGAGCTCCACGGCAAGCAGGCGATGGCTTGCGCTTTCGCCGTAGATCTCGAGGGGCGGCTCGACGCCGGCGTGCAGGCCGCACACGGCGAGGAAGCCCGGCGCGAGCGGCGCGCCATAGAGGCGCAGCGCACGATAGACGGCTGAGCCGGAGTACGTGAGCCCGGCCAGCTTGATGCCGGCCTCAGTGAAGAGCGTGGACCAGGCCTCGATTGCGCGCCGCTCGGCGATGGCGACGAGGAAGCTGGACGTTCCTTCGATGCGCTGCCACTCGGCGGCGACGTCTTCGTCGTTGTAAGGGTGGAGCCCATCCAATTGAAAGCGGATGGCTTGCGGGGCGTCCTCATCGCTGACCCCGGGGAGATTGAGAACGCGGGTGAGCACCTCGCGCCGGGGCAGCAGGAAGACCGCGGCGGCGTGGCGCAAACCGAGTCCGGCAAGCCAGGCCGAGTATTCCGCGCCCCACTCGGAGGCCGGACGCTCGCGAAAGCGTTCGATGCGGCGCCGGCCGATCAACGCGGGCCCGGCGGGCCGCACTCGCGCAACCAGCACAACCAGGTCGCTTCCCTCTGCGACGATGCCAACTCCGGCGCCGTAGCAGACGTACTTGCGAAGCGCAGGGGCGACGGTCATTGAGGCCAGAACTCCGAGAGGTTTCTTACGCTGGCGTTCTCTTGCCAGTCGAGAACCCGATAGCCTTCCGGCGCCATACGAGAGGCGAACTGCACGGTCATCGCCACCGTGCGGCGGGTGTCCGAGAGGCGCCCGTCGGGGCGGCGAGGGCGCGCTGTCGCTCGCAGCGTGAAGATGCGGTCGCCTCCGATGCGGAAGCGGCCGGACGCGGGCCCCAGCAGTTCGTTGATCATCGGAAGCTGCTCGGGGCGCAAGGGAGCGAGACGCCGCATGGTGAGAATCGTGTTCACGGCGGCCGGGGGGACGCCCACCGCCAGCATGACCGCGGGCTCCACGGTGTTGAGGTCGAATGGCAGATGCGAGCTGTAGACCGAGAGGCAGTCCTTCAAGCCGGAGCGCATCGCGAGCGTCCCGTCGGGGGCGCGGTCGAAGCGGCCGTAGTAGATCTCCGGGGTCATGCCATGCACCGAGAGGAGTTCCTCGATCTGTTCGAATGACGCATGGGGCGAGCGAAAAGACGGCGTGCGGCGCAAATAGATTTCGTCGAAAGGGCTGATCGGGCCGGCGGGCGAAGGGGCGCGCCAGTCGACGATGGCCGCGGCAAGCTGCTGCGCGTGGCCCGGCGCAATTCCCAGCGCTGCGATCAGGCGCATCAGATCTTCCGGAGGCACGAGGTTCACGTTGAATTTCGAGGACTCGGGGATGATCTCGACCACCGCTTCGCCGCCCGGGAAGGCGAAGCGCATGAGCGAGACGCCTTGATCCCAGTAGCGCGGGCGCCCGTCGGGCAGGCGCGGACCGCCGCCCCAGAGCATGTAGGTGAGCCCGCGCTCGGCCGCGCCGGCCGCGAGGTAGTGCGCCTTCAGTCCTTCGACTCCGCCTTCCGAGCGCGTGATCTCGCCGCGCACGGTGGTGGCGACGGCGAAAGCGATCGCGCCCAGCGCGGCCGACAGCCACAGGACCGCCAGCAGCGCGCCGCCGCGTGTTGCCGCTCTACGGTTCATAGGGCTCCCTGGGCGGACGCGTAATGCGCAGGGATGCGGTGAAGGGGACGGTTTGCACGCGGCCGGGATCGACTCCGAGCGGTCCCATCTCGATGCGAATGGCGCGGGGCCAGGCGTCGCCTTTGAGCCAGCGGGGCAGCCAGCGTTCAAACGGCGGATCGGGAATTTGTTCTTGATAGAGGAAGCGGCAAAAGGCGAGGCGGTCGGCCAGAACGAAGGATGCGGGCGAGGGCTGCGGCGGCCGGAACAACGGGAGTATCGCTCCGGATTCGGGTTCAGGCTGGGGAGGCAGGCAGTGGAATCCGGCGGCGAGCGGGCCATTGTACGGGAATTCGTTCACGAGCAGGCGCAGGCCCTCTTCGCCTCGGGCGACGAAATACTCGAGGATGCGCGGCATGCCGCGTCCGCCTTCGGTGAGCGAGTAGCGGCTGGCGAAGCGCAGTACGGTGGGCTCTCCCTGGAAGAACGGCGTGGGGACGCCCTGTTCGCCGGCGGCAGAACCGCAGCGCGCGATCACCGGCAGGAAACCGGCCACCTGCTGTTCGAGGATGCGCTGAGCGCCGAGGGCGCGGCGGCTGGCCGCGATGGCGCGCTGCGCCCCCTCCATGGAGCCCAATCCCACGCGGATCGCGAACAGCATTCCGGCGGAGAGCAGAGCGACCAGAGTGACGGCGATGAGCACCTCGATCAGCGTCATGCCCCGGTTGCGGCGATGTGTGCGCGGATTCACGGCCGGTTGTCCTGCTGCTGTATCAACTGCGTGTTGAAGATGTCGACGTCGGCGGGCTGCATGAGGGCAGTGCGGTACGTCTCGATGCGCAGGGTTCTGCGGCGCGACTCCTCGCCCCACCAGACCGTCAGCTCGACGCGCTCCACCATGCGCTGTCCTGGAGAAGGAGCGGGCGTGGTGATCTCGAATGGCGCAAGAACGGCGATCCACCCCGCCGGGACTCCGCCGGAGAATTCCGGCGCGAACAAGCCCTGAATGGGAAGGCCCTTCTGCAAGTCGCGGCGGGAGAGGATTTCATCCATCTTGCGCCGCGCGAGCAGGGCCATGCGGTCGTTGTCGGTTAAACGGGCCGCGTTCGAAAGGCTGGTGCGCAGAACGCCGAGCAAACCCGTGACGGCGATCGCCATCAACAGTGTGGCCACGATCACTTCGAGCAGCGTGAAGCCGCGCTGCCGCTTCATCGCACTTCTCCTTCGACTTGCAGCGGCGCTTCTACGTGCGGCGTGCCAACGACAGGATCGATGCGCACTCGGCGGCGCTGGCCGCGGCGATTCGCGAGTTCGACGGCAATGCCCGGAGATGCAGCGCCGGGCAGCAAGAAGACGCTTCTCTCGATGGGCTCCTCGCCGGGCGGCGCGGGCAGGATCGAGGCGAGCACGACGCCCTCGGGCAGCTTGAGGTCCTGCTTCCAAAGCGGGGTCAGGCCGCGCGCCGAGATCGCGCCCGTGTCGCGGTTGAAGAGGATCTCGACAGGCTCCTGTGCGCGCTCGACGCGATTCAGCGAGCGGGAAAGCAGCGCGGCGACCGAGTCGGCGGCCGAGCGCAGGCGGATGGCGTCCAGGCCGGCGCCCGCGGTCGAGAAGGTGAGCCCCACCATCAACCCGACGAGCGCCAACACGATCATCAACTCGAGCAGCGTAATGCCGCGCGAGGCGCTGCGAAGTTTCACGAGGCTACTTCCAACTCAGGATGTCGGCGTTGATGCCTTCGCCCCCCGGCTGGCCGTCGGCGCCGTAGCTCATGATCTCGGGCTCGTCGCCGTGCTCGCCGGGGAACTTGTAGACGTAATCGTTGCCCCAGGGGTCCTTCGGGATCTCCTTGGGCAGATAAGGTCCGTTCCAGTTGCTGAGGTTTTGCGGCCTGCGGCGCAGGGCCTGCAATCCCATCTCGGTAGAGGGGAACGTGCCGGTATCGAGCTTGTAAGTGGCGAGCGCGTTCATAAACGCCTCGATCTGCGCCCTGGTTGCGGTGACGCGCGCGGCGTCGGTCTGCTTGAAGAAGCGCGGCGCGACCAGCGCGGCGAACAGGGCGATGATGGTGAGCACCACCAGCATTTCGATCAGCGTGATGCCTCGCTGGCGGCGCTTACTTCTGCGGTTCGGGTGGCTCATGATTCTCCTAGAGTGCGACTTCGTTCAAGCTGGTGATCGCGAGCAGCATGCTGAGGATGAGGGCGCCGACGGCGATGCCCATCACCAATATGATGAGCGGTTCAAAGAGCGAAGTGAAACGCTTGATGGCCGCGCGTGTGTCGGCGTCGTAGATCTCGGCGGTGCGCTGGAACATGGCGTCGAGGCGTCCGGTCTCCTCGCCGATCGTGAGCAGGTGCGCCGCCAGCGGAGGGAACTGGCCGGTGCGCGAGAGCGGGCCGGCGACGCCTTCGCCGCGCTTAATGCCCTGCGCGACGATCTCCAGCGAATCGGCCATGCGGCGATTGGAGAGGATCGCGCGGGAGATGTTCAGGCTCTGCACCAGCGGCACGCCATTGCTGATGAGCGTTCCCATGGCGCGGGCGAACTGCGCGGTCTGGGCTTTTCTCAGCGCGTCGCCGAGCAGCGGGATGCGCAGGCGGAAGCCGTCCCACCAGAGGGAGCCTTCCGCAGTCCGGATGTAGAAGCGGAAGGCGATTGCGCCGGCGATCGCGGTCAGCAGAATCAACCCGCCCCACTCGCGCACCCAGGCGCTGAGGTCGAGCATGATCTGCGTGGGCGCGGGAACGCGCATGCGCGAATCGGCGAAGACGGTGGCGAAGCGCGGCACCACGTAGTAGAGCAGGACGATGATCGAGCAGAAGCCGACAAACGTCAGCAGCGCCGGATAGACCATCGAGCTGACGATGTAGCCGCGCAGCTCGTCGCGCGTCTTCTCGTACTCCGCAAGCCGCTCGAAGATGGCCGCGAGCGAGCCCGACGCCTCGCCCGCGCGCACCATGTTGACGTAGATGCCCGAGAACCATTGCGGGTGAGCGGCCAGCGAATCCGCCAGCGATTTGCCGCCCTTCAGAATTCGCAGGACATCAAGGATGACGCCGCGGAATTCCGGCGCCGACGACAGCTCGGCGGTGATGGCGATCGCGCGGTCCAGCGGCACGCCCGCGGTGAGCAGCGTGGAAAGCTCCTGCGTGAAGAACAGAACGTCCCTCTTGCGGCCGGGGCGGAACTTCGGCATCTCCCAGCCGCGCCCGCGCTGCGGCGCAGCGCCGACGTACACCGGCGTGAGGCCCTGCCGCTTGAGTTCCTGCGCCACGCCCTTCTCGCTTTCGGCAGTCAGCGTCCCGCTGCGCGGCTTGCCGTCGGCGGCGATGGCCTTGAAATGGAAGGTCGTCATGGCGCTCTAGAACTCCTGCGTGACGCGCATGACTTCGGACGACGTCGTCACTCCGGACTTCACCTGTTGCCAGCCGTCCTCGCGCAGGCTGCGCATGCCGTGCTTGCGCGCCAGCGCGGTGATGTCGGCGGCGTCGGCGTTCTTCATCACCAGCTTGCGCATCTCGTCGTTCATCTCCATCAACTCGAAGATGCCGACGCGGCCGCGATAGCCGGCGCCATAGCACTGCTCGCAGCCGGCGCCGCGCCAGGAGGGAATGAATTCGCCCATCGGGGTGAGTTTCTCGCCGTCTTCCACGATGCAGTTGCGGCAGATCACGCGCACCAGCCGCTGCGCCAGCACGGCGACCAGCGACGAGCAGATCAGGTAGTTCTCGACGCCCATGTCGGTGAGGCGCGTGATGGCGCTCGGCGCGTCGTTGGTGTGCAGAGTCGAGTAGACGAAGTGGCCCGTGAGCGAGGCGCGGATGGCGACGTCGGCCGTCTCGCGGTCGCGGATTTCGCCGACCATAACGACGTCAGGGTCCTGACGCACGATGTGCCGCAGCCCGGCCGCGAACGTGAGGCCGATCTGCGTGTTGACGTGGATCTGGTTGATGCCGTCGATCTGGTACTCCACCGGGTCCTCGATCGTGATGATCTTCTTGTCGCCGGTGTTGATGCGTTTCAGCGCGGAGTAGAGCGTCGTGGACTTGCCGCTGCCCGTGGGCCCGGTGACGAGGAAGATGCCGTGGGGGAGCGAGGTGAAGTGCTCCATGCGCGTCAGCATGCGGTCGTCGAAGCCGAGGTTGCGCAGGTCGTAGAAGTCGCCCGCGGAGCGATCGAGCAGGCGCATGACGACGCTCTCGCCGTAGAGCGTGGGAAGCGTTGAAACGCGCAGGTCGACTTCGCGGCCCAGCGTCTTGACCTTGATGCGCCCGTCCTGCGGCAGACGGCGCTCGGCGATGTTCAGCTTCGCCATCAGCTTCAGGCGCGAGATGATGGCGGCCTTGAGCTCCTTCGGCGGCGGCTCCTGATCCTGGAGCACGCCGTCGATTCGGAACCGCACGCGGAATTCCTTCTCGAAGGGCTCGATGTGAATGTCGCTCGAACGCTTTTCGACAGCCTGGGCGATCATTGCATTCACCAGGCGGATGACGGGCGCCTCGCTCGCCATGTCACGGAGATGCTCGAGATCGGCAGCGGACTCCTCGGACTCCGCGCCCAGCTCGATCGCGGACTGCTTCTCCGCTTCGCCGTAATAACGGTCGATGGCGTCGGCGATCTCGGACTCTGGCGCGATCTCCGCCCGCACCTTCAGACCCGTGGCGGCGCGCACCGCGGCGATGGTCTCGAAGTCGAGCGGATCGGCCATCGCCAGCACCAGCGCCGACCCTTCAATCCGCAGCGGCAGCGCCTTCGCATTGCGCAGAAACCGTGGCGACAGCCGCTCGGTTTCCGGCGAAACGGCCGGCGGGCCCTCGATTCTCGCCAGCGGCAGCCCGAGCTGTTCGCTCAGGGCCTTGAGAACATCGCGATGCGCGGCGAAACCGAGATCCACGAGAATGCGGCCCAGCTTGTCGCCGCGCTCTTTCTGCATCTCGAGCGCGCGGTCGAGGTCCTCCTGCGACAGGAGGCCGCGCTCCATCAGGATTTCGCCGATGCGCATTCCTAGTCTTCCCGTACGCGGATGATGCGGGCAAGTTCTCCGCGCGGGACGCGATTGGCGGCGACGTCCACCAACTCCCGCTTGCGCCCATCCATCACAATCTGGCGCGGCAGGCCGGCCGAATTCTCCCACTTGTTGTAGAAGATCGCCAGACCCAGCGCGACCCGCTCTTCGGGCTGCACGCGATCGAGCGAGGAAGCGGAGGAGATCAGCATCTCCTGCATCAATGCCTTCACCGCGGGCAGCCGCTTCACCTTGGCCTCGCGAATCCGCTCGACATCTTCTTTGGGAATCTGCGGGCGGAAGGGAGTGATGCCGGGCGTGACAAGCAGGTTGACCTCGGCGGTGAACACCGCGCCGTAGCCTTCGAGGTAGACGCCGTGCGCCAGGCCCAGCACGTCCATAGGAGCGCCGGGCGCGAACCGCTGGAGCTTCTGGTCGATGCTGCGCTCGACGGCGGCGATCTCATCGCGGCTGGGGAAGCTTCGCTGCGCGCCCAGCGGCGAGAGAGCGATGGCCAGCAGCAAACCCAGGATGCGCAGTTCTCTCATCTCATTCACCCCCGTAGCGCGCCGCCACCATCTGGATGGCGCTCAGCTTGCGCTCTACCGATTCGAAGGCGCCGCGCACGTCGCGGATGTCTTCGGCGCGCTGCCGCTCGAATCTCTTCTCCACCGAAGCGAGCCGCGTGTTTTCGAGCTCGTCCAGCCGCGACGCCAGCCGGTCGAGCGCCGGCTTGAGCTCCGCGCGTACTTGTTCGTTCACAGCGACAGGCAGCCGTTTCGCAACCTCGGCCTCCACCCGCCGCTCGATGGACGCCACATCCGCCGGAGCGACAGCGCCCGGCCGCGGAATGAGCGCGTGCGCGACGATCGCCAGCGAAAGCATCGCCGCGGAAGCGAACGCGACACGCGGGCCGGACAGCAAGAAGCGTTGCCACCAGCCGGGTTCGAAAACCGGGTCCGAGACGAACGCGATCCGCCGCGGCGCCTCCCGCTCCGGCAGCCGCCGCATGGCCTGCAAGGTCAGCCGCAACTCCTCGGCCTCCTCGCGGCAGGCCGCGCACGCGGCGAGGTGCTGATCGTAACGCGCCCCCTCGTCCGGCGGCGTTTCACCCAGGATGTGCCCTTTCAAATCGAACTCGGGACAAGACATCACTTGCTCCTTGTCAGCCGGCGATCATTGGACCGCGCTTCCGCCCTGGCCCCGAACGACCGGCGCCAGGATCGTCTTCAATTGCTCCAATCCCGTGTAGACGCGGGACTTCACCGTCGAAGGGGGACATTCGAGGATCTCGGCGATCTCGTCGAACTTAAACCCTTCGTAAACCTTCAGAACCACGGCTTCGCGCTGCTCCGCGGGCAGCCGTTTCAGCGCCGCCTCCACCGCCAGCGTCACCTCGACCGGCGCCATGCGCTGGAATCCCGCTCCACCGGCGGCGTGTTCACCGATCTCCTCCGCCGGCCGCGCCTTGCGAATGTGGCTGATCGCTTCGTTGTGCGCGATGCGGTAGAGCCACGGTCCGAAACGCGCCGGATCGTCCAGCCGCTCGAGATTCCGGTATCCCTTCAGGAAAGTCTCCTGGCAGAGGTCCATGGAGTCCTCGGGGTGGCCGGTCAGTTTCAGCAGGTAGTTGTAGATCTTCTTCTCCCAACGCGAAACCAGAAGGTTGTAGGCGTCCACACGGCCCTTCCTGGCGCGAAGCACCAGGTCCCGGTCCTCGACTTCACGAAAAATCACTCCCAGGTCTCCCTGGCCATTGTGGTCCTGTTTGCCTTCTGAATCCAAGACGCAAATGACAGGAAAAAAGACGGACGTCTCCCGGCGGCGCTCGTTTTGGGGCCGTCCCATCCGTTACGATAGCGTCAGATGCGTGCTCCGGCGGCCCGGCGAGCGGGTCCGCCGGCGCGGTGTGGAATGCCTGCGCCCCAAGAAACACGATTGAGCACCCCCTATCCGGACTCCGTGCGCTATCTCTACGCGCTCGGCAACGAATTCAGGACGATCAAGTTCGGTCTCGAGCGGATCACAACGCTGCTCGAGGGTCTCGATCGCCCCCAGGACGCCTGCCGGTTCATTCACGTAGCCGGCACAAACGGCAAGGGATCCACGTCTGCCATGATCGAGCGGTCGCTGCGCGAGCACGGCCTGCTCACCGGGCTTTACACCTCGCCCCATCTCGTCGAGCCGACAGAACGTGTCAGGATCGCGGGCCGGCCGGCGTCGCACGAAGACTTCTGCTGGGCTTTCGACCGCGTTCACGATGTCGCCGAAGAGTTGATCAGGGAGGGTGAGATCGACATGCACCCGACCTACTTCGAGACCATCACGGCGATGGGCTTCCTGCTCTTCCAGCGATATCACGTGGAAGTGGCCGTCCTCGAGGTGGGCATGGGAGGCCGGCTCGACGCCACCAACGTCGTGGATCCGCTGATGTGCGTCATCACGCCCATCGACTTCGATCACGAGCGCTATCTCGGCGACACGATTCCGAAGATCGCCTTTGAAAAGGCCGGCATCCTGAAGCCCAATCGCCGCGCCGTTTTCGCGCGGCAGCATCCCGAGGCGCTCGACGTGCTGGAGCGGCGCGCGCGCGAGGTGGACGCGATCTACGTTCACGCCACCGATTGGGAGGCGCGCGACCTCGAGCTCACCGCCGAAGGCAGCCGTTTCCGCGCCGCCGCGCCGTGGTGCGAGATCGAAATCGAGTGCCCGCTGATCGGCGCGCACCAGGTGGACAACGCCCTCACCGCGATCGCCGCCCTCGACCGGCTGGACATTCCGCCGGACGCCATCCGCCGCGGCATCGCCGCCACGCGCTGGCCGGGGCGCCTCGAAAAGGCCGGGCAATCTCCGCTGATGTTTCTCGACGGCGCGCACAATCCCGCGGGCGCGGCGGCGCTGGCGGCCTACATCCGCCGGTTCCATCTTGGCCGAAAGATCTGGATGGTCTTCGGAGCGATGCGCGACAAGGACCTGCACGTCATCGGGCCGCTGCTGTTCCCCCTGGCCTCCGAGCTGATCTTCGTCAGCATCCGCCAGACGCGGGCCTACCAGGCGCACGAGATCCGCGAGATCAGCGGCGAGGAGCGGGCGCGCCTGGCGGATGAAGCCGCGGATGCGCTGCGGCTCCTCAAGGACGCCGCGCCCGAGGACGTGATCTTCGTCACCGGCTCTCTTTATCTTGTGGGCGAGATTCGCGGTCTGCTGGGCCTGCCGGTGTGACATGTCGATGAGCTACCTGGTTGCGCTTCTGTATCGCATCCCGCTCATTGTTCTCTCCACCGCATTCTTCGGATCGCTGAATCTGCTGGTCGCGCTGTGGGACAAAAAGGGTGACACACAATTGAAGGTGGCGCAGGTGTGGGCGCGTTCGCTGCTGGCCATCGCCGGCGCGAAGGTCAAGGTCGTCGGCCGCGAACGGGTGAAGCCCGGCGAGAGTTACGTCATCGTCTCGAACCACGTCAGCTACATGGATACCCCCGCGCTGCTCTGGCACCTCCCGGTGAACTTCCGCTTCATGGCAAAGAGCGGTCTCTTCAAAGTCCCGTTCATCGGCAGCCACCTCGAAAAGGCGGGCCACATCTCGGTGCCGCTCGACGATCCGCGCGCGGCGCTCAAGGTCCTGGGCAGCGCCGGCAAGATGCTCAAGGAGCGCGGTCAGTCGGTGCTGGTCTTTCCCGAAGGGGGCCGCTCGGCCACCGGCGAACTGCGGGAGTTCAAGGACGGCGCCGCCTATCTTGCCATCAAGGGCGGCATCCCGATTCTGCCCGTCTGCATCATTGGCGTGCGCGACGTGCTGCCGGTGCACTCGCACCACGTGCGTCCGGGCCGCATCACGCTGCGCATCGGCGAGCCCATCGAGGTCAACGGCATGGGCAGCTCGGACCGCGCGGCGCTCACTCGAAGGCTCTTCGAGGTCATCCGCGCGATGCAGTTGGAAGGGCACGTCTGAGCGCTCACTTGCTCAGTAGCGCCCGCGCAGCAAGCACATCGAATATGTACGATCCCGCGCCGCCGATCACGTACTCGGTCTGATACCAGAGATACGGGAACAGCTTCAGCTCCAGGAAATCGGGCTTCACGAGCGAGACGCCGGAGATCACGCCTCCCGGGATGCCTGTCCAGTCGTTGCGATTAATGCCGTAGGCGACTTCGGCGGAGTCCGCGCCCACGCCGGTGACGAAGCTGCGATTGTTCGCCGGATGGCAGCCGAGCACGAAGTTGACGGTGGCCAGCAGCGGCTCGGCATCGAACAGCGCGGGCAGGTGTTTGTTGAAGTAATACTGAGCGACGGCGTCGCTTTGCAGCCGCCAGCCGTGGCCCCAGACGAAGCCGGAATGGATGCCTGTTCTGGCCTCCAGTTTCCACTCAGGACTCAGCACGTCTTCGCTGTAGTGCACCCCGTAGGGATTGCGCGCGGCGCGGCTGGCGGCGAGCTTGCTCCAGCCTTGCGCCAACTGCTCCACCGCTTTGCGATATGCGGCGTCGTTCATCCGCGCCAGCGCGCGCACCAGGGTGAATCCGGCGCCCACGCCGAACTGCTCCGGGTTCATTGACTGGATCTTGGGCAGCAGCGCGATCAAGCGCTCCTGATACGGGCCCCCGGGATCGGCCAGCGCGAGCTCCGCCGTCGCCTCGATCTCCTCCTTTGAATAGCCGCTGTCGCGCGGAACGTAGGCGTTGGGCGCATAGACCGGCGGCGTCTTCTGCTCGTACTCCCAGAGCCGGCGCGCGGTGGCCAGCGCCTGCGCGGCGAGCGCGTCGTCGAAACCGCGCAGCACGCGAGACGCCGCGGCGAGCGACTGCGCGACCTTGTACTGCAAGCCGGTGTTGCGATTGGTGAAGACCCAGCGGTCGTCCGCGTTGCCGGGCTTGTTGTCCGTTGTGGTAACCGGATCGCCGACGTGTCCGTAGGCGGCCGGGGTCGATTCGATGATGCCGGCGAAGACGTGCCCCGCGGGCGCGGCCAGCGCGATCATGCTCTCCACGCCGAACTGGATCTGCTGGAGCAGGTCGTCCCGGCCGTCGGGCACGTGCAACAGCACGCGGCGTTGCTTCCGGTCGATTGTGGTTTGATCGAAGCCGGGCTTGAACTCTTCCTGCGCCAGCGCGAGATACAGCGTGGTGTTGGCGATGCTGCCGGCGGGCAGGTCGAGGTCGCCGGCGTCGTGCCAGCCGCCCCAGGCGAGACCCGGGACATGCTCGCGATCGGCGAACTTCGTCTCGCGCGCTCCTTGCTGATAGCCGTCGATGTGCGGCGTATTGGCGGGCGCTTGCGCGGCGTCGTCGAGGTGGCAGGCGCCGTGCCACACGCGGCCCCCCTCGCGCACTTCGACGTGGCACATCTGCACGGGCAGGAACCACTGGAGCGTCGGCAGCCACAGCAGGTCGTGGATCTTCGCGTCGATGCGAAACGGACCGGCGGATTGCGTTCCGTATTCGAGCGAGTAGGAGCCGGGCTCGCGCACATCGCTGAAATCGAAGATCGCGTACTTGTTGCTGAGAAACCGGCCCCACGGTTTGGCCGCCCCCGAGCGCACCAGCTTTTTCACGCCGTTCTCGAACCGGTACAGACTCACCGGCGCGGCGACGTTGTCGCGCGCATCGAGCTCGAGCACCGCTCGCTTGGTCTGCGCGGGATGGTAGCCGGCCTGCGAGATTCCGATCACGGGCGGCCGCCGCCACTCGGGCCTGAGCCGCGGCGTGATGTCCACACTCACCTCGGTCTCGATCGAGCCTGGCGTGAGCGGCGCAAAAAGGGTGAACCACGCGGATGCGCGGCCGGCGCGCTCGTCGCGCAACGAGAGGATGGCGGACCGCGCCGCGACGTCGAACGCCGCCAGCGGCGCGTCCGCTCCGACGACGATGCGTCTGCTGTTCTCCGCCAGTTTCGCGCGTCCCGAATACTGTCGCGTGAAAACGCCGATCGCGCCGTCGGCCAGGTAGCTCTTGTGATAGTAGGCGGCCGGGTAGATGGCGAACCGCAGTCCGGCTTCGCGCACCTGGCCCCAGTCGATGGGGCGGTCGAGTTGCAGCGTGACACGGATGCCTCCGCCGGTCGCGCGGCAAACCAGGCGGTATCCGATGTTGAACTGCGGGTTCTCTCCGAAGACGGTCGCGACGCCGGCCGCGGGGTCTGCCTCGCGCCGCAGAACGCGCTGGTCGCGCCGCGCGGGGCCGCTCTGGGGCGCGATGTAGAAGTCGCCCGAGTCGAGCACGCGCTCGCCGTGCAGAATCATCTGGAGCCCGCCCTGGTAGCCCACCATGTAGTTGTTGTGGAACGCCAGGAACGCGAAGCCTGGGGCTTCGAAATATTCCTTCGGGTTCAGTTTGATCTGCGCCTGCGCGGCCATCGTCAGCAGAAGAAGTACAGCGGCGGTTTTCATTTCAGACTCCCGTGCCCGAAGTCTATCAGGGCCGCGCCGTGGGCGGTTATACTCAATTCACGATGCGCAGAATCTGGGGTTTCCTGTGGCTGGCGGGCGCGCTCTGCGCTCAGACGCTGACGTTTGAAGAGTACACGCCGAAGTCGTCGCTCGTCGTGCCGGAGAATCCGCGCACGAAGTCGAAGTTTCCCTTCATCGACGTGCACAATCACCAGCGGTTCCCGATGCCGCCCGACAGGCTGCAAAAGCTGGTCGCCGATATGGATTCGATCAATCTGCGGATCATGGTGAACCTGAGCGGCGGCTCCGGCGACCGCCTGCGCGAGGCCGTCTCGTTCGCGCGCACCGCGGCGCCGGGGAGGTTCGCGGTCTTCGCCAATCTCGATTTCCGCGACATCGACGCCCCGGACTACGGCAAGCGCGCCGCGGCGCAGCTCGAAGCCGACGTCAAGAATGGCGCGAGCGGCCTGAAGTTCTTCAAGAACTTCGGCATGGACCTGAAGGACGCCAAGGGCGGGCGCATCCACGTGGACGATCCGCGCTTCGATCCCGTGTTTGAGATGTGCGCGCGGCTGAAGATCCCCGTGCTGATCCACACGGCGGACCCGAAGCAGTTCTGGGAGCCGATCGACAAGTACAACGAGCGCTGGCTCGAATTGCAGGAGATGCCGCGCCGCCGCCGCGCGCCGGAATCGAACGCGCCGTGGGAGACGCTGATCGCCGAGCAGCACAACCTCTTCCGCCGGCACAAGAACACGACGTTCATCAACGCTCACCTCGGCTGGCTGGGCGGCGATCTGACAAAGCTGGGCAGACTGATGGACGAGTGCCCCAACATGCACACCGAGATCGGCGCCGTCCTCGCCGAACTGGGCCGCCAGCCCCGCTTCGCGCAGAAGTGGTTCATCCGATATCAGGACCGTGTCCTGTTCGGCAAGGACTCCTGGAACCCGGTCGAGTACCACACCTACTTCCGGGTGCTGGAAACCGCCGATGAGTACTTCGACTACTACCGCCGCCGCCACGCCTTCTGGAAGATGTACGGTCTGGAGCTGCCCGATGAGGTCCTGAAGAAGCTCTACTACAAGAACGCCCTGCGCATCGTGCCGGGCCTGGACGCGTCGGCGTTCCCGCAGTGAGCGGGCGCCCGAGCCGGCTCCCCAGACGTTAAACTCCACTCAGGCGCCCGGGCTGGAAATGGGGGCGTTGGGCGCCGGTCCGGTGTCTTCAGGAGCGCTGGCTCTGCTGTGCACGGGCCTGCGGCTGGTCTGGCGCAAGCCCTCCGCGAGCAGACTGCTTCTCATAGCCGTCGTGGGGCTTGCCGCCGCGGCTGCCGGATTCCTGATGCCCGCACGAGATTCGAGCGCTCGGTCGCCGCGCACGGCGCTCGGCCGTTGCGCGCCGGTCCGGCAGTTCAGCGAAGTCCGCGAAATTGAGATCGAGGCCTCGCCAATGCGCGCTTATCAGGCCGTCAAGGAGATCACAGCGGAGGAGATTCCCCTCTTTCGGCCGCTCACCTCGATCCGCCGCTTGGGCCGCCCCGGCCTGGAGAGCATCCTGAACGAGCCGGAAAAGCGCCCCCTCCCCGACGTCGCCGCCCGCACTACTTTCCGTCTGCTGTCCGACGAGCCCGCCCGTGAGATTGTCATCGCAACGCCGGTGATTCGCCCCCCGCACCGCGCCGGCGCCGCGATGAACTTCCTCAGCGAGGAGCTTCGCCCCGGTCTCTGCCGGCTGCATACTGAAACGCGCCTCCACGCCGTTGAAGCCCAAGGCAAGGCGCCGCTTCGCCGCCTGCTGGCGCGTGATCTACCCCCGGCGCTCCCTCATCCGCCACATGTGGCTGCGCGCCATGGCCGCGCGGGCCGGGCAGGCGCCCCAACGCGAACAGTCACCGCTTTGAAACAAGATCCCCGAAATCCGTCAGCAGCTTGTACTTGTTGCGCCACGTCGTGTACATGATGCCGAGGGCGTTCGGCGTGCGGTCCAGCGCCTCCAGCCAGCCTTTCGGGTTCTCCAGGTCGTCGGCGTCGTAATAGGCGCCGGCCAGCGTGCGGAAGCCCAGGCGCGAGAAGTGGCTCAGGCTCAGGTTGCGCCGCTGGTAGTACCAGCAGGCGATGATCAGGTCCTTCGGGATGTACTCCCAGGAGCCGGTGAAGTCGCCGTCCACCATGTAGTAGTTGTTGCGCGCGTTGTGGTTCGGGTCCAGCATATCGGACCACACCAGGACCTCGGCCTTCGGGTTTGCGGCGCGGATCATCCGGTGCAGTTGCGTGATGTGGTCGCCCATGATCTGCGCCATGCTCATCCGCCGCCTCTGGCACGCCTCGCAATGGCCTCCGATGCGGACCTCGTCCGAGTTCAGGAAGTACTTCTTCGGCGCGAGGTACTTTTCGATCAGCGGGATCTGCCTCGACCAGATCTCCATCACTTTCGGCTCCGACATGCACAGCACCACCTGGTCGCGGTAGATCGTCGTGCCGTGATAGTAGTCGACGCGCAGCCGGTCGCCCGGCCTGATCCGCCCGCCGGGCAACAGCTTGATCGGCGGGCCGTCGTGGTCCCACTTGAAGTCCAGCTTCGGATCGGCGACCGGCGCGTAGTCCACGCCCTCCTCGCGAAGCTGGCTCGACTTCTCGTCTCGGACGCGCACCGGCGTCCCCGGCCGCCTCAGCACATTCGCCAGGCCCACCTCTTCAACCTTCAGGCCGTCGATCCAGACCTTCCCCTTCGTCCCTTCCGCCACGCCCACGTGCAGCGTCATGCGGCTCGAGAACCAGCTATTGAACGCGCCCGCGTACTCGGTCCAGTCCGAATTGGCCGGGACCTCGGGCTCGAAGCGCGCCATGTCGCGGCGGCCGTCGGAGGACATCGCGCGCACGAACAACGGCGTCGACGGATTCACGCCGGCCGTTTTCACCCAAAGCCTCACGCGGTAGCACCGGTACGGCTCGACGCGAATCGTCTGCTGAAGCCGGACCTCTTTCTCCTTCTGCACGTTCTCGACGCGCAGCGACGCCTTGCCCTCGCGGAAGACCGCGCTGTCGGCGAACGTCTGCTGGCCGGGCGCCTGCCCGCCGAATCCTTCGAGGACGTTCTCCTCGAATTTCTCGAACCCGCCGTTCACCACCGACACCTGAGGATCGGGCGTGAAGCGCGCCTCCCCGTCGCCCGCGATGAACAGCGCACCGCGCACGGGCAGGCCCGCCGCCAGGTTCTTGTCGGCGCCAAGAATGGAACCCCCGTAGCCCGCGCCGAACCCCGATGGAATGATCTCCAGCTTGAGCTGATCGGCAATCTCCTTCGCGCGCTTCAGCCGGGCGAAGTACTCGGGCGGCTTGCGGTCGATCGAGTCGAGACCGCCATAGAGCATGATGCCGTTCAGTCCGTGCTCGGCCGCGGTCCTCGCGATCTGCGCGAAGGACTTCACGTTCTCCTCCGAGCCCAGGCTGTTGCGGACGTAAACCCAGCGGTAGGGATACACCCTGGGCGCAGGTTGCGAGCCTTCCTGGCCGGGCGCGGAGATGAGAATGCCGGCCGCCGCCAGCAGCAACAGCGGAGCGATTGCTCTCATGAATGGAGATTACCAACTCATGCGAGCGGTCAACTGGAGCTGGCGCGGCGAGTTCTGGCTGAACTGGGTGCTGGCGAAGCCCATGCTTCCGCCGTCGTAGGCGTTGCCGGGCACGTTGAACACGTTGAAGAAGTCGGCCTGGAAGCGCACTCTGAATCCTTCCGTGATCGCGAATGTTTTCGACAGCGAGGCGTCCGTCATCCACAGCCATGTGCTGGGCAGGAACTGGTTGATCCACGGATGCAGAGGCGCGAATCCCACCTCCTGGCGCGTCCCGTCCTTGAGCTGAATGAAGACGGTGTTCGACCCGTAGTAGCCGTAGTTCGGGTCGTTTTGCGCGTTGCGGCTCGGATAGTCCGCCGGGAATGGCCACAGCGGCGCGGCGGCGGGTTTGTAGTCGGCCGGCACTCCCATGATCCCGTTGGGCTTGTTGATCTGGTGGGCGGGGATGTATCCGTTCCAGAGCAAATAGCCCGTGATGCAGGAACCGCTGCGGCAGTCCTGCACCGGGTACTGATGCCCGTAATAGCGCACCGGCTCGCCCGTCGGCCAGATGTTGGTGGGCAGCGTCATGTAGTTGCTCCACCGTCTCCCCATCCCGGTCAACTGCCAGCCCCCCACAAGCGCGTCCATCCAGCGGTTGGCGCCGCCCATCCATTTCCTGCCTTTGCCGAAGGGAAGATCGGCGACCCAGTTCCAGCGGAACTCATGCTTCGGCACCGACGTGTCGCGAGAGTAGTACAGCAGCCGCAGCCGTTCCACGCGGTCTGTCGGGACAGAGCCCGGCAGGTAGCTGCTCACAGGCGGAACGGCGACGTTGTAACCGTTGCCGCCAGCGCGGAGGCTGTTCATCATCACGTAGAAGAACTGGAAGCCCCAGCCGCTGGTGTAGCGCCGTTCGAACTCGATCTGGGCGCCGTTGGCATTGCCCCAGCCGTCGCGCCGGAATTCCTGAAGGTCGCCATAAGGCGAATCGCTCCAGGGCCTGCGCAGTGCTTGTGCGCGCGGACCGGTGGGCAGTTGCTCGCGGCGGGTCACGTACCACACGTAGTCGGACATTTGCTGGTTGTAGTCGTCCAGCGTTTCCTGATACGCCGAGTGGTTTCCCACGTAAGCGAGCCGCAGCACCGTGTTTTTCAACAGCTCTTTCTCGACCGTGAGATTCCAATCATGCACCCTGCTGGTCGGCTGGTGGGGCGCCCAGTAGGCCGCCTGGAAAGAGTCGGAGCCGACCTGAAGCGCGTTGGGATTGGTCAGGCTGATGGCGTCCGAGCTGTTCCGGCCGGCGATGATCGTGGGCACGGAAACAAGCCCGTAGTTCGGAAGCCGGTCCGGCGAATTCACCGACGAGGTCAGGTCCTGGTTCTGGTAAACGCCGGTGAAGGGCAGGTTCAGGCGCATGCGATCGTTCCAGAAGGCGAGCGGCATCGAGAAGTAGCTGGTGCTGAACCCGCCGCGGATGATGAAACTCCTGCCCCCCTCGAAGGCCCTGTAAGCGAGACCTACGTGCGGGCCGATATCCAGATAGTTGTTGTCGACCAGGCGGTAAGGGAGGCCGGCCTGCTCCGCCGTTTGGAACTTCACTCCGGCGTCCTGGAGCAGCTTCACCTGCGCGGGGGTGGCGGCGCCCATCTTGTACAGGAAGTCGAGGTCGCGGCCCAGCACCACCGCGCGGTCCCGCGGATTGAAGCTCGTGATGATGTTGTACTTGTCCCGGGGGAAGGGCGTGAACTGCCAGCGCAGGCCCAGGTTCAGCTTCAGGCGCGGCGTGACGCGGTAGTTGTCCTGGAAGTAGAACGCGTGCTCGTAGTTGCGCATGTAGTACTTGCCCTTCACGAGGCGGTAGGTGTAGTTCGCCAGCCCCAGGTAGGCGCTGGCGGCGACGTGGCCCGTGTTGAGGACGCCGCGCGTGCGGTTCGGGACCGCCGGATCGTACAGCGCCGTCGCGATGGCGGGGAAGGACACTGAACCGCCGGCCTGCTGCTGCTGCGGCAGGTAGGTGAGCTGGTCATAGCGCAGGTGCACGCCGAATTGCAGCTCGTGCCTGCCGACCACCTTCGTGGCGTTGTCGTCGAAGATGAACCAGTTGAAGTAGCGGATGCGATTGCTCTGCGGCTGGAAGTAGTTCGGGCTGCCCGTTCCGACGCCGATGTTGTTCATCACCGGGAACCCTTCCTGATTGTTCGGATTCGGCAATCCGAGCAGCGTCGCGTAGCGCACTCCCGGCTCGCCGGATGTAATGGCCCCGTACTCGCGCGAGGCGCTGAACAGCGCTTCGTTGAAGAACGTCGCCGAGAAAGAGCGCGTCCAGTTCACTGCGATGCTCTTGTTCGGGAAGTAGTCCCGGCGGAAGTTGCCCGCCCTGTCGAGCGTGGGGACGTATCCGCTCTGGCGCACGTTGTCGGACTCGCTCTTGGTGAGCCGGACGTAGATCTGATCCTTGTCGGTCAGCTTGTGGTCGAAGCGCCCCGTGAACGTCCACTGGTCGTAGATGTTCGGATTCGGCCCGAACCAGTTGTTCGCCACCAGCGGATTCACCTCAGGCCGGTTCGGCAGCGGCAATACGCTGTAGATGTACTTGGCGAGCGGGCTCTGGAGGGCGGGATCGATCACGTTGACCTGCCCGCCGTAGGCGAACTGCGGGCGAAGCTTGGTCACCGGATCGGTCTGGAAGGGGTTGTAGATTCTGATCGGGGTCCCGGCGGAGTCCACCAGGCCGCGGAAATCCCCATTCCTCATCGCCTGCGTGGGAACGCGATAGCCGCCGGTGGCGCCCGAGCGCTGCTTGAACCCCTCGTAGCCTCCGAACCAGAAGGTGCGGTTCTTGCCCCTGTACAGCTTCGGAATAACCACGGGGCCGCCCGCCGTGCCGCCATACTCGTTGCGGATGTACTTAGGCGCAGTAGTCGAGAAATCCTGCCGCGTGCGGGCGAACGCCATGCCGTTGTTCCGCGCTGTCTCGAACAGCGTGCCGTGCAGCTCGTTCGTCCCGTTCTTCGTCGTCATGATGATGTTCGATTGCCGCGCGAACTTCGCCGACACGTTGTTCACTTCGACGCGGAACTCCTGAATGGTGTCCAGGCCAGGAGGACGCCGCACCGTCCCGCCGCCGTCGAGAGTGTCGGTGAGGGCCGCGCCGTCCAGGCTGACATCGTGCGTTCCCACTCTGACGCCATATGTGCGGATGTTGCCGCCGGAATCGAAGGCGATGCCGGGAATGGTCGTCAGGAGGTTCATCACGTTGCGGCCGTTGATCGGCAATTGCTCGATGCGCCGGCGCTCCAATGTGGCCCCAAGGGACGCAGTATCGGTGACAACGACGGGCGTCACGTCCTGGACCTCGACCTGGGTCTGGACCGTCGCGGGCCGGAGAACGACGTCCACGGTCTGGGACACCTGAACCCGAACCATCAGCGTGTTCTCCCACTTGCCCATGCCCTCGAACTCCACCACGATGCCGTAGGAGCCGGCGGGCACCGCCGGGAACACGTAGAGTCCCGCCTCATTCGAGAAAGCCTTCAACTCGACGCCGGTGCCGCTGTTGGTGAGCTTCACGGCGGCGTTTGGAATCGACGCTCCGGTCGGGTCCGTCACAGTGCCCCGCACGCTGCCGTTTCCGGACTGCGCGAGTGCGCAGACTGCGCAGATCGTGAGGGCCAGCAGCACGATCAAGCTCTCTCTCAGGCTGACCAACCTCATACAGTGAACCTCCTGGAGTTGGTTTGAGAATACAGCAGTCCGCGACCGCGCTCAAGGGGACTTTTGAGATCTTAAGGTTCCCAACGGGCGATTTCTTCGCGCCCCGGCGCACCGCCGCGGCGCCGCGCAAAGCGCCGATAAGGCTGCCTTCCGGCCCGCCGGCGAAGATCCCGGCCCGGCCCCATGACTCCGTGCGGGCGGCGGCAAGCCGCGGTTTTGCTGGGTTTTCGATGCGAGGCGGCGGAAAAAAGCCCGAAAATATTGGCTTCCAGGGCATCCAACCCCTTTACATCGCCCTCCGAATTCCCGTATCATTGGACAGCGAGCGAACCTTCGAACATTTTCGATTGGTTTTGTTGAGCAAGGCGCAGGCCCCCAGAATCGGCGGCGCAAGCCGTGGCGGAGGCCGCCCGCTGAGGATAGCGGCCGGGGATGGGCGCCAACCGAACGGGAAACTCAGTTAGGAGGCGAAATGGCTGAAGTCAAAAAGATGACCCAGACCCAGTTCATCAAGGAGATCGCCGGCGCGGCCGGGATCAACAACAAGCAGGCGAAGGCCGCGGTAGAAGCGTATGCCACGATCGCGGTCCGCGAGACGAAGAAGAACGGCGTGTTCGTGGCGCCCGGCCTCGGACGGATGAAGCGCGTGGAGCGCAAGGCGCGGCTCGGCCGCAATCCGGCGACCGGCGCGACGATCAAGATCCCGGCCAAGAAGACCGTGAAGTTCTACGTGGCGAAGGCCGTGAAGGACGCCATCGCTCCGCCGAAGAAGAAGTAGTTGCTCGAGATTTGGTGGGAAAAACACTAAGAGGCCCCGCGCACCCTTCGGGCTCGCGGGGCCTCGCGATTCTGTACCCCAGCCGTCCGCGTTCCGGCCGGCGGCCGGGCGGGGGAACCTAGGCCTGCTTCTTTTCTTCCGTCTTCGCCTCTTCGCTTTTCAGGGCGTTCTTGAAGTTCTTGATTCCTTCTCCGAGGCCTTTTGCCACTTCCGGGATCTTCTTCCCGCCAAACAGCAGGACCGCGACCGCCAGAATGATGAGTAGTTCAGGGACACCAATAGATCGCAAAACGACCTCCTAACTTTCCACTATCATCATAGGGAGCACTGCAAACTCGCGTCAAGCAAGGCTTTCCCAGGGAGTCGTCGCAATCAACAGTGAAAAAGAAGGAGACCCTCGTCATCCCCCGGGACAAGGTGAAATCCGCGCGCCGCCAGGCACGGTCCGCGGCCGGCGCCACGCGTCCGTCCCAGGTCTTGACGCCCAAGCCTCTGAAGCTTCCCAAGCACAAGAAAAGAATCGAGGAAGATGTCGATTGAAGGCGTTCGCTCTTCCGTTCTTCCACATCTTCCTTCTGGTCGACTCCGGCGCTGCGTTGCGGGCGGCTGAGCTCCAGAGCTGGCACGGTCTCGATGCCGAGATCCTCCAGCGCGGCTCCTGGTCTTTCAGGCTGCGCGGCGATGTGCGCTGGACCGGCCCGTACAAAGAGGTGTATCAGTACCGCGGCGGACCGGAAGTGCGCTGGTCTCCGACCGGCCGCTACACGCTGGTCGGGATGTTCCAGGCGATCGAGGGCAAAGGCGAATTCGAGAGGTTCGACGAGAGCAGCCGGTTTTTCGGCGGCTTCGAATGGGTGGCGCCGTTGCGGCGGCTGGGAGCGCTCTCGAGCCGGAGCGCCGTGGAGCGCTTCATTGGCGGCGACTCGGGCGACTACAACCGCTACCGCCAGTCCGAGCGGGTGCGATGGAATCTGCCCCTGCGGCCTACCACAGGATGCGAGCTCCTGTGGGACCGGGCCGGCTTCCTGACTGTGCGCCCGCAAACGAGCATCTCGCTGCCGATTAATGAGCATGGAGCGCTCGAGATCACCTATATCCACGACCGGCGCAGGCAGGACGCCGGCGCGTTGCGCCACATTATTCGGACCGAGTTCCGCCTCCACACGCGTTGAGCGGAGAGCAAACCGGCCCTTCTCCCACTCCATCTGAGAGGGCTTCATGCGCGACCCGCTCGTTCTGCCTCTGGCGGCGTTCTGCGCCGGCGTGCTGCTGGCGAGGCTGGACGGGATCACCTCAAGGGAGTCTGTTGTGGCGCTCGCGGCGTTCGGAGTTTTGACCACCCTCTCCCGGACCGCGGGCAGCCGCCGGCTGGCGAGGTTCTGCGGCTATCTCTGTTTCGCCTGCGCGGGTGCGGGCAGCCTTGCCTGGAAAGCGGAGCGCCCATTGCCGCGGGTGCCTCCGCCGGGGATTCACCGGTTGGAGGGCTGCGTGGCGACAGCGCCGGAGCTGCGCAACGGCAGGGAGAGGTTCGTCCTTGAACTGGATTCGGGCGCCGGCATTCGCCTGAGCCGCGCGGTGCCGCAGCCGGCTGAAACCGAATTGCGGGCCGGCGACCGAATCGTGACTAAGGCGCGCCTCAGCGAGCCGGCGCGCTACCGCAACCCCGGCGCATTCGACTACGGCGCCTGGTTGCGGCGCAGGGGGATTCTGGCAACGGGCGTCGTGGACAAGTCGGGCGAGTTCCAAGTCTTTCGCGCCGGCTGCGGGGTGGCCTGGCCTGAGAGGATCGAAAACCTGCGAGCGCGGTCGCTTGCGCGTCTCGACGAGTTATATGAAGGAGACGCCTATGCGCAGGGGATGATGCGCGGACTGCTGCTGGGGGACTCCAGCGGAATCCGCGACGCCTGGGTGGAAGGATTCAGGCGGACCGGAACCTATCACGCGCTGGTGATCTCCGGAAGCCACGTGACCTTCCTGGCGGGATTGCTTTTGATCTGGGTCAGGTGGGTGAAGTTCGGCCGCGGCTATGCGCTCGCCGGCGCCGCGGGACTGGCCTGGCTCTACGCGCTCGTCGCCGGAGGAGATCCGCCGGTGGTGCGCGCCGCCGCCGGGTTCACGCTCTACGTCATCGCGAAGCTGATCTTCCGTCCGACGCGCCTGCTGAACCTGACCGCCGGTATCGCGTTGATCTTCCTCGCCCTCGATCCCGAACAGTTGTTCGATGCGAGTTTCCAGCTCTCGTTCCTGGCGGTCGGGGCGATCGGAGCCTTCGGACAGCCGCTCATCGAGCGCAGCACTTCGCTTTGGCGTGAGGCGGTCGCGCAAAAGCGGGGCGCTTGGCCCTTGGTGCCGGAGAATCCGCGCTCGGCTGCGCTGCGCGTCGAGTTGCAGCTTCTGGCTGAGACCATCCGGGCGTGGACCAGGATTCCACTCAAATGGTGCTGGGCCGCGGTCCGCTGCGCGACGCTGTCCGGCGCGCTCGCCGCGGAAACCGCCATTGTCTCCGGCGTCATCCAGGTGGCCCTTGCCCTGCCGATGATCCTCTACTTTCACCGGCTGTCGCTTTCGGGGCTGAGTGCAAACGTGCTGGCAGTGCCCTTGGTGACGCTGGCCATCCCCGCCGGCTTTCTCGGGCTGTTCACCTGGTGGCGGCCGGCGGCGGACGCGGCGCTTTGGCTGCTCGAAGCGGGACGGCGCATCATTGAATGGCATTCTCGTCTTGAGCCGGAGCGGCGCGTTCCCGATCCGCCGTCCATGCTCTCGCTGGCGTTCTGTTCTTCGCTTGTATTGCTGGCGCTGGCGCTGCGGCGCCGCTCCCGCCTGGCGCCGCTGGCGGCGTCCGCAGTCACCGCAATCCTCATCTCGATGGTGGCGATCCCTTTCCCGCCGAAGACAGCGCCGGCCCGACTCGAGGTGACCGCAATCGATGTCGGCCAGGGCGACAGCTTCTTTCTCGGTTTTCCGGACGGTTCGACAGGACTGATCGACACGGGCGGTCTGCCGAACTGGGCCGGAAGGCGCTCGGAGTTCGACATCGGCGAGGAGGTGGTCGCGCCTTACCTCTGGTCAAGAGGGGTGCGGCGGCTGGACCTCGTGGTCCTGACGCATCTGCACTACGATCACGCCGGAAGCGCAGCGTCGGTGATCCGCAACTTTCGTCCGCGGATGTTGTGGATGTCGGCGCTCGAAGACCCGCACGCCGCCGCGCGAATCGGGCGAATCGCGCTCGCTGCCGGCGCTTCCGTGAGACGCCTCAAACAGGGAGAGGAGCTTCAATTCGGCGGCGTACGCTGGACCGTGCTTGCGCCGTTCGAAAGGGCGCTCTCGCGGCTGGAGCGCGAGAATCAATCGCTGTTCCTGGCGGCCGAGCACGGCTCGAAGAGCTTCCTTTTCACCGCCGACACGGAAGCAGTCACGCAGGCGCGGCTGGTCGAAGCGCGACGTCTGCGGCGCGCCGACGTGCTGAAAGTCCCGCACCATGGCAGCCGGAGAGCGGCGTTGCCCGAGTTTCTGGACTCTGTCCGCCCCGCCTTCGCGCTCATCTCGGCGGGACGCGCGAATCGCTTCGGACACCCGCATCCGGAGGTCGTTCAAGCGCTCGCCGCGCGCGGAGCACAGGTCCTGCGAACCGATCTCGACGGTCTGATCACAATCCTTTCCGACGGCCGCCGGCTCGAAGTATTGCGGACCACGCGGGGAGCCCCAATCCAGCCAGTTTGGGAGATGCTGGACTGAAATGCCATCCCCCGGGCGCCGCGCTGTCCAATGACTCACCCTGCTTCCCGGTTGAATTCGCAGCGCCATGGCCGGACTGCGTCGGGCAGATCCGTCAGCCTGGTGCGCCGCCGGCGGCGGATTCCAGCCGGCGTGATCGAACCCCAACCGGGCGTTCACGCCTCGGGCGGCGTATCCCCCATCGCCTCGCCCGCCCTTTCGGCCTCTTCCGCGGCGGCCGGGCCCGCCTGGCTCGCGTCGCGGAAAACTGCCTCAGCCTGCTCGCGCTGGTCTGACGGCACCAGAATCTCGTAAGGAAGGTTCGGCAACTGGCTGGCGCCTCTCACGAAGGCTTCGATTCCATTCGCCGCGAGAAGGCTCTTGACCTCTGCCGCCTCCATCTCTGAGAACTCCAGCACGAGGCCGTCTTGAGTCATTGGGACAAGATCTTCTGGGTCTGGCATGGCTGCTTGGCGTTAGAATAGCGCGTGAGGAGGCCTTTTAGCACATGAACTCAGAAGACTACTCCAGCAGGGCGCTTTGGTTTGTCGCGGGCGCCGCCGTGGGCGCCACGCTCGCGCTCTTGTTCGCACCGGCATCGGGCGACGTCACGCGGCGCAGAATCCGCCGCGCCGCGGAGGACGGCAAGGACCGCATCTCGGAGGCGGGACGCGATCTGATGGAGCGGGGCAGGGATCTCTACGAGAAAGGCAAGCAGGTGGCCGACGACGCCGCGTCGCTCTTTGAGCGCGGCCGCAAGCTCGTGGAGGGCTGATGCCCATCCGGCTCTGTGATTTCCGCAACGAGCCGTACGCAGATTTTTCGAACCCCGATAACGCAGCGGCCATGCGCGACGCGCTGGCTAATGTGCGCTCGGAGTTTGGAAAGACATACGAGCTTCGCATCGGCGGTGAACGCTTCGCCACCGGCGGTCTGCTGAAGTCGCTGAATCCCTCGGCGCCTTCGGAGATTGTCGGGCTGCACCACAAGGCCACCCCCGAGCTTGCCGCCCGGGCGATCGACGTCGCCGGCGCATACTTCCGGAAGTGGGCGGCCACGGCGGTGGCGACACGAGTCGAGATGTTGCGTTCGGCCGCGGCCATTCTCCGGCGCAGGAAGTTCGAGTTCGACGCCTGGCTGGTGCTCGAGGCCGGCAAAACGTGGCCGGAAGCCGAAGCCGACGTCAGCGAGGCGATCGACTTCTGCGATTACTACGCGCTCCAGATGCTGAAGTGGGCCTCGCCGGAACCGCTTGTGCAGTTGCCGGGCGAGCGCGACGAACTGCGCTACCTGCCGCTCGGCGTGGGCGTCATCATTCCGCCGTGGAATTTCCCTCTCGCGATTCTCGCGGGGATGACCACGGCGGCGCTGGTCGCCGGCAATACCGTCGTGGTGAAGCCTTCAAGCGACACGCCAACCATCGCGGCGAAGTTCGGCGAGGTGCTGGCGGAGGCGGGTTTCCCCTTGGACGCCTGGACGATCCTGCCCGGCAGCGGCGCTGAGGTGGGCGACCTGCTGGTCGAGCATCCACGCACGCGCTTCATTGCGTTCACCGGATCGCGCGAGGTCGGGCTGCGCATCAACGAGCTCGCATCGAAGCCGCGCAAGGGGCAGATCTGGATCAAGCGCGTCATCGCGGAGATGGGCGGCAAGGACGCGATCGTGGTCGACGAGGAGTGCGATCTCGAGAGCGCGGTTCAGGGCGTGCTGGTGTCCGCTTTCGGCTACCAGGGCCAGAAGTGTTCCGCCTGCTCGAGGGCCATCGTCAGCGAGAAGGTCTACGACGCGTTCCTCGAGAAGCTCATTCCGAAAGTGGAAGCCATCAAGGTCGGTCCGGCCGACGACCCTTCGAACTACATGGGCCCGGTAATCAACGAGCGCTCGATGAAGTCGATTCTCGATTACATCGAGATCGGCAAGAGCGAAGGCCGCCTGGTTTGCGGCGGCACTCCCGCCGGAGGCGGCGGCTATTTCATCCGGCCCACGGTGATCGCCGACGTCCCGCCCGAGGCCCGCATCTTCCAGGAGGAGATCTTCGGCCCGGTGCTGGCCGTGACCAGGGCGCGCGATTTCGACCACGCGCTCGAGCTGGCCAACAACAGCGAGTACGGACTCACCGGCGCGGTCTACACGCGCAATCGCGAGAAGATCGAAAAGGCGAAGGACGTTTTCTTCGCCGGCAACCTCTACATCAATCGCAAGTGCACCGGCGCAATGGTCGGCGCTCATCCCTTCGGCGGCTTCAACATGTCGGGCACCGACTCGAAGGCCGGCGGACCGGATTATCTCCTCCAGTTCCTCCAGGCGAAGAGCATCGCCGAAAAGCTCGGCTGAGAAGGCCGCCTCCACGACAACCTGCTCGGGTAGGTATAATCGGAGTGCCCCGATTGGAAGGGGACCATCGAGTCACAGACCTAGGGTCTAATCCGACCAACGCGGCGAGGGGCGCGGGCTCAGTCCCGCGCCCCTCTCCCTTTTGCGCCGCGATGCTTCACTTCTGCCTGGCGATGATTTGGCCCTTGATCCCCTCATAGGCGGAGTCGGGGATGATGCCTTTTAGCACGAGTTCGTTCTTCGCTTTGTAGGGACGCCCCTTGATGATCTTGGCAGCATAGGCGTCGCCAATTCCCTTCAGAGCCTTGAGCTGATCGAGAGTTGCAGTATTGAGGTCGAGCAGGTCTCCCGCCTTCGCCACGGCGCTCTTGGGCGAAGCCTTGGCGTCGGCCTTGGCCGAGGCCTTGGGAAAGGACTTCGGAGTTCCCTTCGGCGCCTGCGCGAACGCGAGGCCCAGAGAAACGAGAACAACAACGAACAACTTGAAAACTCTCATAGCGAGGGATCGTAGCACGTCTCGCGGACTATCGGGCGATCAGTGCGGCTTTGCCAGTCCGCGGCTGAGCGCCTGCGCGAGGTCCCAGATCAGAATGTTGCCGGCGTTGTCCGGGGAGTAGTCGATCTTCGGCATGCCGTCCACAGTGATTGCCATCGCGATGCGGCCGCCCTTGGTGTAGGCAATGCCGACGTCGCTGCGCAGCCTGTCCAGCGCGCCGGACTTGCTCGCGACCTCGAAGCCTGCGGCGCGCCGGCCGATGCCGTCTTTGTACTGCTGTCGCTTCAGGATGGCGATCATCTCCTTCGAGGCGGCAGCGTTGACGACTTCGCCGCGCTCCAGCTTCTCGAGCAACACGACCATCTCGCGCGAGGTGCTGACGCCGAGACCGAACCGTTTGTTTTCTTCGAGCAGCCCCGCCTTGCTCCATCCGCTCGGCGCGTTGAGCTGCGTCCCGTCTCCGCGGACTTTCCTGAGCGCGCGCGTGTCCTTCAGGCCCAGCTTGTCGCAGAATTCGTTCACCGCATCGGCCCCGAACCGTTCGATGATCATGTTCGTCGCGGTGTTGTCGCTGACGACGATCATCATGTGCACGACGTCGCGCAGCGGAATGCCCAGGCCGTCGGAGAACTCGCGCAACACGCCCGACCCCGAAACTTTGTCCTCCTTGCGCAGGGGCAGGCGCTCGTCCCATTTCGCTTCGCCGGCTTCCACCTTGGCGAACACGGCCGCCATGATCGGCAGCTTGATGGTGCTGGCAGTGCGCACGCGCTCGTTTTCGCCGAGGCCGTAGCTCGCGCCCGTATCGAGGTTCCTGGCATAGAGCCAGACTTTGCCCTGGAAGGCTCCGGCCAACTTCCTGACCTCGGCGTCGAGGGAATCCTGGGTCTGCGCGGAGGCGCACGAAAACGCGCAAAAAGTGATCAAAAACAGCGCGAAACGATGCATTTCAGCACCATTTTGACGCAGAATCGAGCGTTCCGCGACGTCAGTCGAGACAGCGGATTCGGATGGCTCTGAAGCAAACTTCGGTGTTGTGGTTCTGGTGAGCGACCGGGCTCGAATGAATTTTGCGGGTGGGAAGCCGCGAGGTCTCGAGCGCTTTCAGGTCGCAGCCGGCGGCTCGCGGGATTGCGCCGCGCGTCGTCGGTGCGGTCGTCGTCGGCGATCTGATGCTCGAGACCGCGGGCGCGGGCCTGAAAGCCGTTGCCCGTGCGCGAGGGCGAGGGCGAGCGGTCGGCTTTGTGCAGGAGGTATTTCACGCCCGAATTGCCGCCGGGCGCGATCCGCCATTCGAATTCGAGCTCGAACGAGCGGCGAACTCCGATTACGGGGCCGCGTTGATCACCGAGCTGAGATGCGCGAGGCTGCGCTCGGCCTGGAGCGGCGTTCCGCATTCGACCGAGAGGACGCCGTTGAATCCGCCCTGGCGGAGGATTTCCACGACTCGCGGCCAGTCGATGACGCCGTCTCCGCAGGCGCAGCCTACGGGCGTCCCGGTGACTTTGCCCTTTTCCTCTTCAGCGTGCTGAACGCTGATGTCCTTGGCGTGAACGTGGACCAACCGCGACACGCACGCTTCAAGTCCCGCGTAGGGATCTTCTCCGGCGAGGAACGCGTTGCCGGTGTCGTAGTTGATCCTGAGCCACGGCGAATCGACCAGCGTTGCGATGCGCAGCAATCCGGCCGTGGTCTTCGACAAGCTCTGGTGATCCTCGATGCCGATGTAGATGCCGTAGCGGTCCGCGGTTCGCAGCACGGTGGTGAGCGTGTACTTCATCACATTCCAGGCGTCGTCGACGGCCACCCACTCGGGCCGGATGCCTTCGTCGGTGTTGATGACGGGCGCGCCGACGGCGGCGGCGAAGCGGATTGCCTTTTGCAAATAAGGCACGCTGATCTCGGGGCGGATGAGCGGGCAGTGCGCGCTCAAGCCGCTGGCCTTCAGGCCGTGGCGGTCGAGGATGTCCTTCATCTCGAGTGGGTCGTCGTCCATTGAAAAGCTGTGGAAGTATCCCGCTTCGCTGAGCAGCTCGCGCCCGTTGTGCACCATGGGCTCGACGTACTTGTAGCCGAGCCGGGCGGCGCGCTCGACACCCGCGGCGAAGGGCTTATCCTCGCAGCGGATGAACTCCATGTTCAGACCGACTTCGATTGCCATTTGAGTCCTCCGGATGAATCCGGGGACGAGTCTATCACTCCGCCGGCTGGGTGGTAAGAAGGCGCATCCCCTCATCGGTCGCGGGGCGGTCTCGCCGGCTTCAGATGGAGTTCGGGCGGGCGCCGGCGGTCTGGTCGATGTTCCGCGGCAGTCAGAACGGCAGATCTTCGTCGGGCTCCGGGGCGCCGCGATCAGGCCAGCGGAAATAGAGGTTCGCCTTGCCGTTTTGCGTCCTCTTCTCGATCTGGACGTGGCGCTGGGACATCTCTTCGATGCGGGAGGGCAGGTCCGAGAGCTTCTGGAGCATAAGACCGCACTTGCTGAAGTCCTCTTTGAGGTAGCCCAGCGTCTTGCCGGTGATCACGCGGTTCTTGGAAAGCCGCCGGTTGGTATACGGCGGATCGAGAATGCGCAGGTTCCAGATGACGATGGGGCGGTTGGTGCTCACGGTCTGGGTGAGCCGCGCCTCATCGATGACTGCATGGTAGGTGCCGTCCACGATGTCGCTGTTGTAGTCGTCCGGGCCGTTGTTGATCCTGGCGTACTGCTCGTCGAATTCGGTGAGATCGCACAAAAGGTCCGCTGCATGTTTGGACATGCTCGTTTTACTCCTTGCTGAAAGAGTGGGCGAGAGCGGGCTTTTCGCTCAGTGAATTATGGCCGGTTCATCCGGCGCTCCATCTCTTCCAGCTTGCGCACCCGGCGGCGGAACTCCTCGCTCGTGCTGAAGCGGGCGTGGAGAAAGGCGCGGAGAATCTCCTCGGCGAGCTTGATGCCGATGATCCACGCGCCCATGCAAAGCAGATTGACGTCGTCGTGCTCGACGGACTGATGGGCCGAGTAGGTGTCGTGGCAGAGCGCCGCGCGGATGCCGCGGATCTTGTTGCCGGCGATCGTGGCGCCGATGCCTGTGCCGCAGACGAGGATGCCGCGCGCGGCGCGGCCGGCGAGGATCTCCGCGCACGCCTGCTGCGCGATGTCGGGGAAATCGACGGGCTCGGTGCTGAAGCAGCCGACGTCTTTCAAAGGATGACCCCAGCTTTTGAGGAGATCAATTACGGGCCCCTTAAGGGGGAAGCCGGCGTGGTCGGAGCCGATCACCAGGGGCATGGGCGCTGGGGCTGCGGCGAGCGCAGCGGCGGGAGTCAGCAAGACGCCGCGACGGGTTGGTGTGATCTTCGGCATGACGAACCTCGGCGCCTATTGTATCTCCTGATCCCACCGTTTCATCGGGCGCCCCGCGGGGTTGCACCACATGAACCCCACACACAGCCTGAAGGCTATGTTACATCCGGGGCCGGGCGGAGTTAAACTACTTGTCGGGACCACATGGCTCGCGGTTGGGAGAGCAAGTCGGTGGAAGGCCAGATCGAGGAACGCGGCAGGCCGCCGCAGGCATCACCCCAAGGGATGAAGTCGGCTGAGGATATCGAGCGCGAGCGGAAGAAGTCGCGCCTCATCCTCGATCGAACGCGCATTGTTCGCGAGTTGGGCCAGGCTGCGAATCCGCGCTTCCGCGCCCAGCTCGAGGCGGAACTCGCGTTCCTCGAAGGGCAGATCGGGTTGCTCTGACATCCTCTTCGGTAGTCGGGCGGGGACTCGATGACCCGCGGGGGAGGGGATTTTTTCTCCGCGCCAGGTTTTCATCGCCGCCGTATAGTGGCGGCGATGGTGGACAGACCAAGCCGGAGAGAAGCCGTCCACACGATGGCTGGGGTCGCGGCGGCGCAACGCGCGCGGCGCCGCTTTGAATTCGCGGGCGAGGAGTTCCGGCTCGATGGCAAGCCGTTTATGATCGCCGGCGGCGAACTGCATCCCGCGCGCATTCCGCGGGAGTGCTGGCGGCGCCGAATCCGCATGACGAAGGCGATGGGAGGCAACACGGTGGCGTGCTACATCTTCTGGAAATATCAAGAGAGAAGAGGGGCGGTTCGGCTTCACCACGGAGAATCGCGACGCCGCCGGGTTCTTGCGGGAGTGCGCCGATGAAGGCATGTGGGTGCTGCTCAGGCCGGGGCCGTATGTTTGCGCCGAGCGGGAGTTCGGCGGGCTGCCGCCGGATCTGCTGCGCCTGGCGGATATCAAGGTGCGATGCATGGACGCGCTCTACATGGCGGCCGCGGAGAGTTACATCCGCGCGCTGGCGAAGATCGTGAAGCCGCTGGTGTAAGACGGCGGCGGGCTGATTCTGATGGTGCAGTTGGAGAACGAGCACGGCCGCTTCGGCAACGATCGCGCGTACACGGAGAGGTTGAGGGAGATCTGGCGCGAGGCCGGCATCGCGGGGCCGTTCTACGCGTCCGGCGGCGCTACGCCGCAGATGCTGGAGGCCGGCTCGCTTCCGGGAGCGGAGGCAGGACTCGATCCCGGCGCGCGGCCGTAGCATTTCGAACCGGCAAAGAAGCTGAGACCGGGCGTTCCGATCTTCTTCAGCGAGACGCACCCGGGCTGGCTGACGCGCTAAATGGAGAAGCGGGCACGGCCGAAAGCTGAAACGCTGCTCGACGAGGTCCGCTTCCTGCTGGAGAACAAGTAGTCTTTCAACCTTTACGTCATCCACGGCGGGACGAACTTCGGTTTCACCGCGGGCGCCAATTCGGGCGGCCAAGGGTACGAGCCGGATGTCACCAGCTACGACTACGGCGCGCCGATCGACGAGCAGGGACGCGCGACGGGTAACTATCACGCCTTGCGAGAGCTCATCGCGAAGTACCGCGCGCCGGGCGATGCGCCGCCCGCTGTGCCGGAGCCCGCGCCGTCGATGAGCCTGGCGCCTGCGCCGATGAGGGCATATGCCTCGCTGTGGACGAACCTGGGCAAGCCGGTGCTCTCCGTGCAGCCGAAGCCGATGGAGGCGTACGGGCGGGACTACGGCCTGATCGTCTACGAAACCGGGCTGATCGGGCGCCTAAGCGGCAAGCTCACGCTGACTGAGCTGCACGATTACGCCACGCTCTTCGCCGACGGCAAATCCGTGGGGAAGCTGGACAGGCGCGGGGCGGAAAGCACGAGCGAGCCGCCCAAGACGGAGAGCGCGAATCCGAAACTGACGATCCTGGTTGAAGCGATGGGCCCTATCAACTTCGCGCAGCACTTGATCGACAGAAAGGGGATCACTGACCGCGCGACGTTGAACGGCATGACGCTGATGAACTGGCGGGCGTACCCGCTGCCATTGCGCGATGAATGGGTGTCAGGACTGA
>CAYYNC010000013.1:0-8683 GCA_964472745.1 uncultured Solibacteraceae bacterium | reverse complement strand
GGGGGCAAAGGGAACCTCTCTTCTCAAGACAGCGTCTAAGCGAACGATGCGAGTCGCGGCCGCACTGCTCATCTGCTCGTTTGGACTGGCTGCCGACGTCCGGATCCATCTCTCCACTGCTTCGGGCCGGGCGAAGTTCTATAAAGGTGATGCGATCGAGCTACAGATCAGCTTCCAAGGCGCCGATTCGGCGCTGTGGCACGTCGACGCTGCTATGGCCGGACGGACGGTGCGGTTCCACATCTTCGACGACTTCGTCGTCGCTCCGGCAGACGGCATCGCTGATCCACTTCATGACCGCTTTGCGCAGTCTGAAGGGACAGCCGGAAGCTGGGCCGGGGTTGCGGGCGGCTCGCCGTCGATCCGCGAATTTCTCAACGAGTGGATTTCGTTTCGCAAGACGGGGCGATACACGGTGACGCTGAAAACCAAGCGCGTGCGGCGTATTCTCAACGGGGAGCGCGGCGAGCCGGTGGAGCAGGAGTCCAACTCGATTCAGATCGAGATCGTCGAACCTCCGCCGGGCTGGGCGGCAAAGACGCTTGCCGATGCCCGTGCCGTCCTCGATCGCGGCGGGCAAGGAAGCTTCACACCAGAGTCGATCGCGGCGTCGCGCAACCTGCGATTCCTGGAGACCAAGGAAGCGGTTCGGCCGATGGCCGAGGCGTTCGCGAGAATCGGCGACAGCCAGCTCGCGGCCGGCCTTTGGGGCTCGCCGCATCGCGAGCTTGTGATCTCCACGATGGAGCAGTTGCTTATCGCTCCCGAAATCGCGGTGAGCCGCTACTGGCTCGGAACGCTGGTGGAACTGTCGGCAAGGCGCGAATTGCCGGTGATGGGGCCCTATCCGCAAAACGATCCGCAGAAGCAGCAGGAGTGGCGCGCCGAGGACCGAAAGCAGCGGGAGGTGATTGGCGCGCACGCGGCGCGGTACCATGCCATGCTTCTCGATGCGCTGCCGAAGAAGCGCCCCCAGGCGAGACTGGCCTGTGCCCTCGCACTGCATCAGGCGCGGGCCGAGATCCCACCCGATGCCCTGCGCCGGATCCTGCTGTCTGAGATTCCGGCGGACGACGGGGTCCGTTACGCGCTCCTCAACGACCTGTGGCCCATCATCGCTTCGCCCGAGGTTGTCCCGTTTCTCGAACGGCTCGCGGCCACGGATAAATCCCCGGCGGCGGCATACTCGCGCATGATGGTCTTGAATCGCCTGTACGAGGTCGATCCGGAGCTGGGGCGCAGGCGGATTCTCGAGGAGATGACAGGCACGGGCTCAACGTCGCCGGGTCATCACCTGTTCATTCTCCCCGACCGTGAGCTGCCGGAGTTGGACGGATACTTCACCGAGCGGCTGGGGCAGCCAAATCCGCCATGGATGCTGATTGCGCGCTATGGAACGCGCAGAGTCCTCGCGGCCGCCATCGCGGCGTATGAGAAAGCGTCGGGGCCCTGCGCCCACGAGGCGTTGGTCTATTTTTTCCGCGTTGATCCCGAGGAGGCCAAACGGCGTCTTGCGGAGCGTCGCGAGGCGCGTCCCGGCCAGCCGGTGTGCGGACCGCTGTTGGTCCCGGGCGATGCGCGCGAACTGATGAGCGAAGGGCTCGTAGACGCGCTGATCGCCGACCTCGCAAACGAAGATTCCGGTGTGCGGCAGTACGCGGTGCAAGTTCTGGGAACGGCAGGCCCGGCTCGGGCGGAGCCGCACATCTGGCAGGCCCTGGAGAAATGGAGGGGCGAGGCCGGCGATGCTCCCGAAAAGTTGAGCGACAAAGACCGGATGCTTGAGCAGACGTTCGCGATGGCGATCATCAATGGAGGGGCCTGGCTGCCGACGGCTGAACGCTGGGACCGGCTGAGCAGGCTGTGCGTCTCTCAGGCGTGCCTTGAGATCGTGAAGAGCTCGCGAGCGGCGATGGACCGCAAGGCCGAAATCGTTGTTCATCCCCTCAGCGGCCGCACGGTGTTCGCAATCGGCGCGTTCTCCACCTCGGATCCGGAGCGCCTTCGCGAGAGGCTGCGCCAGTATCAGGAGGGCACGGAGTTCAGGCTCCGCCTGCCCCACCGCGGAACGTGGTATGCCAACCGCGTTGAGAAGCTCCTGCGCGAGATCTTCGAGGCCGAAGGGATGGAGCTACGGATCGAGAGTACAGGCGACACAGCGGCTCACTGACGGTTCGAGGCGGGCGTGAGCTGTTCAAGCGCCTTCTCGAGATCCCGCGGCGAAAAACCAAATGGGCCCGGTGCGCTCTTGAACGCCACGCGTCCGCCACGGTCGATCAGGTACAAGCGATCCGGCCAGCCGGTGTAGGCCCGCTCGACGCGGTTGTCGATGGAGTCCAGGACCGCGGGAATGTGGATTCCGAGATTCCGCACGCACGCCGTGGCGGTGGATTTGCGCTCGGTGTCCGATGCGGGGGAGGCGAACAGCACGCCGTCCTTGACGTTCGACGGCAACTGCCACAGGTCCGTGGGGTGCGCCTCCTGGATGTAGACAACGTAGAACGCCGCGCGATCCTGTAAGGTCTGATACAGCTTGTTGAGCGCGGGAACCTCCCGGCGAAATGGCGGTCAAGTGTAGCTGCCGAAGATCAGGACCACGGGCCTTTCGCGACACTCTTCCGAAAGTGTGACCATGCGGCTGTGATCCAGCGTGGGGAGGGTGAAATCGGGCGCGGCGTCTCCCGCATCGAGCCGCCCGGCGCGCGCGGACATCCACAACGGCTGGAAGGGCAGCACCATCATCGCGGGCTTCGGGACCTTCGCCATGATCGCGCCAAAGCGCTCCGGCGACTGCCGCATGGCGAGATACATGCCGGCGGAGGCCGTCACATAGAGGGCCGCCAGGCCGCCGAGAACGACTCCGATCCGCTTATTCCCTGACATATCCGTGCACCGCCATGCGCTTGCCGCCTTCACGGTGCGCTTCGTCCGACATCGCATGAACGCCGGTCGCGTCGATCCAACGGTTATAGAAGTTGAAAAGCGCGCACACCGTAACTGCGAAATAAATCGCTTCGTCGTTCCACCCGGCCGCGTAGAGAGGCTGCATGTCGGCGGGCGAGATCCGCGGCGAGTCGCGGTTCACCTTGTCGATGAAGCGCAACAGCGCTTTCTCCTTCTCCTCCAGTGGCGAACTCTCCAGATCGCGAAACACGCTCCAGACCAGCTCTTCGCTCCCCAACAGCTCCGCCGCGACCGCGGCGTGGGCCTTCAGTCAAAACGGGCAGTCGTTGCGATAGGAGGTGTAGGCCGCGATCAACTCGCGCAGGCCGGGACTGATCGACGCGGGACCGCGCATGATCTCCTGCGTGAAGCAAGCCAGATGATCGGTCGCCCGCGGCAGGTACGCGAACAGATGCCATATTTGCGGGTATTCAAGGCCTGCCCGCCTCATCTGGCCGATCACGTCGCTGTAGGGGCCAGGCTTAGGGTGATCCTCGACGTCTGGAAGAAACATCGGCTGCATAAACTATAGTCACCTCCGACAATGATGTGCGGATTCCTCTAATCCCCAGCCGCATCCCATGTGATTGATGTGGACCAAACTACCAGAGGACCTGCCTTGTTGGCGATAACGCATTCGTACTAGTTGAGGCGAGGTCTACGCGGCCGGCGCAACCCCCTCCCCGCAGGCCTGAGGGTGGCATGTAGAAAGCCGTAGCTTAAGAAGAAGATGGCTTCTTGGCTTGAGGACCGGACGGAATCGCGTACAAAGAGGGCTATGCCCGGACGCGCTTCGCCACTCTGCGCAAAGGCTGATGGGACGCCTGGTAGTTCAGAGGCAGCCCCGGCGACGGCGGGCAGCGCGTAGTTTTGATCCTCGCCGAGACCGCGCAGGTCGAGGGGCATTTGAAGAAGATCGTGTCCGTGTTGGAGTCCACGCCCTGCGCACAGGCGCAGACCGGCTGGTACGCCGACCGCTCCGCGGGCTGGATCAACGCCCGTTTTCCGGCCGGGGGATCTCCGCTCGGCCGCCTGCCCGCCGAGTGCTACTACTCGCTTTGCCGGTTCCACCTGACTGACAAGAAGCGAACTGTCGAAGGCGTCGTGGAGTGGGTCCCGGAGTTGTCGAACGAAACCACTTCGATTCAATACGCCATCAATTCCTCCATTCCCGAGCCGCCTTCCAGCATGATCTTCCACCAACACAACGATGACGGCTCGACAACGCGCCTGTACGCCGAGCCCCGGCCGGAGACGATGTTCAGCGGATTCGACGGGGATTCCCTGTCTACGCCGGATCTTGCGTGATCGCCCGCAAGGACCGCGCCCTGCTCCGCCCGGTTTCGGTGGAGCGGGCTCTCAAGCACTTCCTTCCGCTGTAACAGCAGGACCGGGAGAACGCCGAAGCGCGGCTCAACACGCTAAAGAGAGAGCCGGCGGACACCCTATCGCCGGCATTCGCCAAGGAAGCGCTCGACGAGTTCGAGAAGGAGTACGGGCATTACGAAACGACCCGGCCGAACGACTACGAGTTCGGGCTCAAGGTGCGGCGCGAATGGATCGAGCGCAAGCGCGCCAAGACGCGCGCCGCCGCGAATCCGACCGAGGCGGGCGAGGACGGCGCGTGGTACGGGAAAGACATCCGGGCGTAGGCGGAGATCGAACGTCTGCGCCAGTCCCCGGAGACGGCGAACCCCGCTTGCTTCGAAGCATCCCCCGCCTCCGATTCACTGATCAGCGCCAGGGGGATGATCAGCGTACTCGGCGTCTCCGCCGCCTGCAAGCCGGTGATGGAGCACGACCCCGGCTACTTCGAGGCCTCGCTGCCGCGGACGACTCCCCAGTTGCTCTTGATCGGGCCGATCAGCAGAGAAGCGTGTTGGCTTCGACGATGCGCTCCAGAGCCGGAGTCGCGGTCTTGTCTCGGAGGGCAGCCAGCGCATCCGCGCCATCTTCGAGCAGAGCGCGGTGGCACAGGTGGGCCAGCGCCAGAGCGCTGCGGATGGACGTTCCCCCTCGCCTGTTGGGGATTCCGCCGTCCGTGCAGGTCTTCACTTCAAAGCATGCGGCGCGAGCGTCTCCCATCCCGGCCACCATCATGCGCGGCGGGCTACCGGCGATCACCTGCGTGTCCACCAGGACCAGATCGGGATTCCTACGGAAGAAACGGAGCTCAACAAACAGGCCGTCTTCGGTGTAGACAACGGGCAGGGCGCTGCACGGCGCGCCGCTGGAGGCGACGGTGGGGCAATTGACCACGGGTAGATTCAAGCCCGCCGCCGCCCGGGCAATCTCAAGCGACTTTCCGCCACCCACGCCGACGATCACTCCGGCCTGCTGCCGGCGCGCCTCCGACTTCACCCGCTCGATCTCGCCGGCTGTGGATTCTTTTCCCAACTGGAGGACCTGATAGGCATAGCCGGCAGCGGGCCGCGAGCGAGCGCACGTATCCGAGAGGAGCGCAACCGCCGTCCTGCTTCCGGCGGTCAGTGCGGGTCCCGGCAAGCCAGGGGCAGCCATCTCCGGCCCGAGAAACTGTGTAGCATTCCGACCTTGGGTATAACGACCGGGCGAACAGAAGATGCTAAGCACGGCCGCAGTCTTTACCTTTTGACCGGCGGGGCCAAGCGACCAGCAACATCGGATCAGCAACATCGCCAATTTGGGGTTGCCCATCAGCCGGATTTGGGCTGGCGCCCGCTTCCGCCGCCGCGGCCAGACCGGAGATCAGGCCACACAGCAACCGCCGTTGACAGGTCGTCTTGCCTCCAGGAGGGCCAGGGGCCGGTGTTGTTTGCCGGCGTGCCGCTGCGGTCCGGGCGCCTCGTGCGAACCCGGCGCAAGCGCGGATGCTGATAGCCTTGGATCGCTCTATGCGACCTGAACAATGGCGGGTGCGATGCGCGGCCAGCGGGCAGCCGGTTATCGTTTCGCGCTGGGGTCGCCGGTGGGCGGCGGAGCGTGGTCTTCCGCGCCCGGTGGCCCGAGGATCTCCCTGAATATCGGCTTCAGCGCGTCGGCCCACACCTGATATCCCTTTTCGGCCGGATGGAGATTGTCGGCGTTCATCATCCCTTCGAACAGGCGCCCGTTCGCATCCGCGAGCTTGTCGTTGATATCGAGAAAGCGCATCTTCGCTCCGTCCGCAAGCTTCGCGAGATTGCGGTTGACCCCGCGGATAACGGGCATGGCGGCCATGTTGTCGTTCCGCGGGAAGATGCCGGTGACGATTACGTTGGCCTCGGGGGCTTTGCCGCGAATCGCGGCGACGAGCGCGTGGATGCCTTTCGCGATGTCGTCGATGAGAGCATCTGCGGCGCCTGCGGGAATCGCGCTGCCGATATTGTTGGTTCCGGCTTGCAGGACGACGATCTTCGGATTGACGTTGTCGAGTTCGCCATTTTGCAGGCGCCAGAGGACGTTCTGAATGCGGTCCGCACCCCACCCGAAGTTGGCGGCATTCCAGCCGAAGAAGTTCTTGTTCCAGTTGGCCAGGAGCGCGGGGTAGTCGGTCGCGCCCCAGCGGCGCGTGATGGAATCGCCGGTAAAGTAGACATCGATGCGGCCTTTCCTGGCCTTATCGAGCAGTTGCGCATGGGCGACGAGAGAGTTCGCGTCGGTTCGGGGGACGGGAACGTCGGCTGGGGTGGGCGGTGGGGGCGGTGCGGAGTATCCGATGGCGCGCGCCGCCCAGGGGATGAAGTACTTCCAGTTGGGGCCATCGGTGTGGCCGCCGTCGTGCTGCCGCCACGCGAGAGCGCCGTCGAGGAGTCCGGTGTTTACGGGCGGCATCTTCGCTTTGCGGTAGTCGTCGGTGACGCCGAGGTCCTTCGCGCCCAGCAGCCGGTAGACTGATCCGGCGGCGACGGTCGCCATGAAACTGCCTTGCTGGTCGAGCCACTTGGCGTCGCCCTTTTCCGGCACGCCGTAGCTGACGAAGACAAGGCGCGGAGCGCACAGGGCGATGAGCTGGTGCGAATCCACCGGGAGATCTGCGGCGTTCCTGCTGCCGAAAGCCCCTTCGGCGGCGCCGTATTTCAGGAAGTTGCCGGCCATCCAGTGGTACCCGCCCTGGCCCGTGAGATTCTCGACAGCCTCGCCGAAGTCCCGGCGATGCGGTTTCACGCCGCCCGCTCCGGAGGAGCCGATGAGAGCCACGGCGAAGCGCGTGTCGAAAGCCATCGTCACGAGCGCGGCTTTGCCGAAGCGCGAAACGCCCTCGATGCCGGCGTGCTTGGCATCCACCGCGGCGTCCGTCTCGAGGTAGTCGAGAGCGCGCGACGCGCCCCAGGCCCAGGCCCGCAGAGCGCCCCAGTCGTCCGGCTTGCGCGGCTGTCCCTTGTTCGTCAGGCCGATGATGCCTCTGGTGAGTCCGGCGCCGTTGTCGGGCTGAATGCTGCCAGGATTGAGCAGCGCGTAACCCCAGCCGGCGGCGATGAGTTGCTGCGTCGCGGGGGGATCGGGTCCGGCGAGCGCCGCGAAGCGGGCGAACGCGGGCGGTAGCGGCGCCGACGGCAAGGCCGCGCGCCCGAACAGGATCATGAGCGGAACGGGCTTGCTGGCCCACTCCGGCGTGACGACGACCATCTGGATCTCGACGCTGATGTCCGGGCAGGCGTTGTTGTCCGCGCGTCCGCTGATTTCCTTGGCGATGACGGGATACGGGCCCACCTTGTCGTTCACCCTATTGGTGACCTTCCAGGTGATACTGGGGACGTTGGGCGGAACACGTCCCACCACTTCGCGCTCGAAGTCTTCCACGATCTCGGGCCGCCGCTGTTTCCACCACATCTCCGGCGTCGTCACCGGACGCCCGTCTTTCAGCCTGAGGATCTCCGGGTAGTCGGGAAACGGATTGGCGCGGGACTCGTCGTAGTTCGCGGCATTCGGCGCCGTTTCATTAGGGCTGCGGCCGGGACGGAGCGCTTTGATGCCGAGCTGCTCCAGCATATTGCGATGGTCCTCGGCGGTGGTCCAGTTCTTCGGCGGGGCAACGGTCTGACCGGCGACCGCAGTGATGAACAGCAGAAAGGCGACGGGGAATGAGCATCTACGGGCTCGGTTCATCAACGGCTCCAGGACGGCTCGGCAGTAACGGTACAGTATCACGCGGAGGCTCCGGGTGTCCCGCGTAGCGAGGGTGTCAGATTCGCCTGTTGGCATGCTGCGCTCAGGAGCCAGGCCGATGCATAGCTTGTCGATCGCTATTCCCGGCGACCGTATTCGTGAGTTCTGTTTGCGTGACCGTATCCGCAAGCTCTCGCGGTTCGGGTCTGTGTTGACGAATCGCTTTGGCCCGGAGAGCAGCGTGGACGTTCTGGTAGAGTTCGAAGCCGGCTCCCATCCCACCCTCCTTTCTCTGGCACGAATGGAGATTAAGCTCTCGGCCATCCTGGGCCGGAAGGTCGATCTGCGCATGCCCGGAGACCTCAGCCGCTTGTTCCGTGATGAGGTGTTAGCAACCGTAATCCCTCAGTATGAGCGAGTCTGACATCATCCGCGCGCGGCCCATGATCGAGGCTGCGCGGGAGGCTTTGCGGGACTCGGTGGCGCGTAATCTCCCCGCCCTCATTGCGGAACAGAGCCGGATCCTCGATGCTGGGAATAATCCATAGCTTGCAGGCGAAAACGCGGCAGTCCGGGCGGACTTTCAGAGGCGCGGTGAGGTTTCAGGGAAGTCCCCAATGCCCGGTGTTGGAGCGGGAGACGGGACTCGAACCCGCGACGTTCAGCTTGGGAA
>CAYYNC010000012.1:0-124547 GCA_964472745.1 uncultured Solibacteraceae bacterium | reverse complement strand
GGCGGCGACCCGGTGCTGTTCCAGCACTTCTTCTGGTTCTACTCGCACCCGGCGGTGTACATCATGATCCTGCCGGCGATGGCGGTGGTCAGCGAAGTCATTCCGACATTTTCGAAGAAGACGATTTTCGGCTACAAGGCGATCGCGTTCAGTTCGGTGGCGATCGCGCTGCTGGGCTTCCTGGTGTGGGCGCACCACATGTTCACCGCCGGGATGTCGCTGTTCGCGGGCGCGATCTTCAGCTTCCTGACGTTTTTCATCGGCGTGCCGTCGGCGATCAAGGTGTTCAACTGGATCGCCACGATGTGGAAGGGCTCGATCGAGCTGCGCGCTCCGATGCTGTACGCGATCAGCATGCTGCTGCTGTTCACCATCGGGGGCCTGACGGGCCTGTTCCTGGCGTCGCTGTCGACCGACGTGCACCTGCACGACACCTACTTCGTGGTGGCGCACTTCCATTACGTGATGGCGGGGTCGAACCTGGTGGCGTTCCTGGGCGGCATCTACTACTGGTGGCCGAAGATGTACGGCCGGATGTACAACGAGAATCTGGCGCGGATCGGCGCGGCGCTGGTGTTCGTGGGCTTCCACGCGACGTTCCTGCCGCAGTTCGTGCTGGGCTTCCGGGGGATGCCGCGGCGGTATTACAACTACCTGCCGGAGTTCCAGCCGCTGCACGTGGCGTCCACGGTGGGAAGCTGGATCCTGGCGGCGGGACTGTTCCTGGCGCTGGCGGTGCTGCTGGCGTCGTTGCGCAAGCCGAAGGAGAAGCTGCCGAAGAACCCGTGGGGCGGGCGGACGCTGGATTGGGAGACCGCGACGCCGCCGATCACGCACAATTTCGAAGGCCAGCCGGTGCTGGCGCACGGCCCGTACGACTACCGTCCGGCGCCTGAGCCTGTGGGCGTGAAGGGAGCGGGCCACTGAGCGGGCGCGAGAGAAGTCATCCATGAGTCAAGCGAGCATTCCAGTCAAGACGGAGCACGCCGGCGGACATTCGCCGTTCCTCCAGCATCATTTCGCCGAGATGAAGCAGCAGTTCGAGGCTTCCAAGATCGGCATGTGGCTGTTCCTGGTCACCGAGGTGCTGCTGTTCGGCGGCCTGTTCGTGGGCTACGGCATCATGCACGCGCGGCACCCCGAGGCGTTCGTGGCGGCGCACCACCATCTGGACCGCACGATGGGCGCGGTCAACACGATCGTGCTGCTGGTGAGCAGCTTCACGATGGTGATGGGCGTGTGGGCGGCGCAGACCGGGCAGCGCAGGAAGCTGATCGCTTATCTGCTGCTGACGCTGATGCTGGCGGGGGTGTTCCTGGCGGTGAAGTACTTCGAGTACGGCCACAAGATCCATGAGGGCCTGCTGCCGGGCAAGTTTTATTCGCACCAGGGCGACACCGTGCCGGGGCAGTTCATGTTCTTCAGCTTCTACTTCATGATGACGGGACTGCACGGCATTCACGTTTTGGCCGGGATGATCGCGATCGCATGGATGTTGATCCGCGCGGTGAAGGGGCACTTTTCGCCGGCTTATTACGGACCGGTGGACCTGGTGGGGCTGTACTGGCACCTGGTGGACCTGATCTGGATCTACCTGTTCCCGCTGATGTACCTGATTTCTTGAGCGAGGCCTCTGACATGGAAAACGCACTTCACTCTCACGAGCATCACATCACGGGGCCGAAGACGTATCTCGGGGTGCTGATCGGGCTGCTGATCCTGACGGTGATCACGGTGTGGGCGGCGGGCATCGACTTCGGGTCGCTGAATGTGGTGATCGCGCTGCTGATCGCGACGATGAAGGGCTCGCTGGTGGCGCTGTTCTTCATGCACCTGCGGCATGACAAGTTCAACGCGATCATTTTCATCGGCGGGCTGTTCTTCCTGGCGGTGTTCCTGATCTTCTCGCTGTTCGACATCGCGACGCGGCAGACGGTGCTGCCGGGGAATCTCAAGCAGCCGGTGAAGGAGTTTCCGGGCGCGCCGCTGAACAAGCCGATCCAGCCGTCGACGGGGAATCCGCTGGGCGGGCCGGCGCAGTAGAGCGCCGCGCGCGTTCTAGGAGAACCAGTACGGCGGCTTGCGCGGCCGGATTGCGAACATTATTGCCCGGGAAGGCGGGCGGGCCTATACTGATAGCGGTTCTTGCGGCCTTTTACTCTGTAAATCCGAAAAAAGGATCCCATGGCGATGCGGTATGTCTGGGGCGCTGTGGGGAGCGTCGTCATTGCGGCGTTTGGCCTGGCGGAAGCGGCCGGGCCAAGCACGTCCAAGCGGCCCTTGCGGGCCGATCCCCACCAATCATTCGATCACTCGGCCGCTCTCCGCCAGGCGCGTGGGGCGGCCGCCGGCGAGCGCCTGCGCGAGACCACGAGCAGGCTCCCACTCCAATTTGAAGCCAACCGGGGACAGGCCGGCGCGGAGGTGAAGTACCTGGCGCGCGGAGCCGGCTACCGGGTTCTGCTGACGGCGACGGAAGCCGTCTTGCATCTGAGCCGCCCGAGAGGCGAACGGCAGCGGTATCGAGATGCTCTCGTGCGGCTGAAGCTGGCGGGAGCGAACCGCTCAGCGGCGATTACGGCGGAGGGCGAACTGCCCGGCAAGGTGAATTACATCCGGGGCAGGGAGGCGAGCGGCTGGCGGACCGGCATCCCCACCTACGCCAGGGTCCGCTACCGGGAAGTGTATCCGGGGGTGGACGTGGCCTTCTACGGCAATCAGGGGCGGTTGGAACACGATTTCGTGGTGCGGGCGGGCGCGGACCCCGGGGCCATCGCACTCCGCTTCGAGGGGGATTTGGAAGGCGATGCGCCGGTGAAGATCGCCGGCGCCGGCGAACTCGAAGTGCGGACGGCAGGCGGCGAGGTCCGGCTGCGCCGGCCTTACGCGTACCAGTGGGTGGATGGGGCGCGGAAGCCGGTTGCGGTGAGCTACCGGCTGGCGGGCCAGTGCGAGGCGCGCTTTGCGCTGGGAGCGTATGACCGCCGCCGGGAGCTGGTGATCGACCCGGTGCTGGTCTTTTCCACGTATTTCGGCGGAAGCTATGCGGGCGGCTCGTTTTGGGGAGGCGAGTATGTCAGCGACCTGGCCGTGGACGCCGCGGGGGACTTCTACATCACGGGGATCACGGAATCCCTCGACTATCCAACCACGCCGGGCAGTTATCAACCGTCGGACCCCGACGAGGAAGGTGATTGGGACGCCTACGTGACCAAGTTCTCCAAAGACGGCGCGAGGGTTCTCTACTCGACCTACCTGGGCAGCCGGTGGGGGATCGATGCGACCGGGATCGCAGTCGACGCGCAGGGGAATGCGTACGTGTCCGGGCAGGCGTGCTACAGCTTTCCAATCGTGAACGGGTTCAATCTGTCGCAGCGTCCCTGTTATCACGCCTTCCTGGCGAAGTTGAGCGCCGACGGGAGCCGGCTACTGTACAGCAGTCTGATCAACGGGAACACGATTCCGCAACCCTATCCTTTGGGATACGGGACTGCCGCCATGGCGGTCGCGTGCGACAACCAAGGGATCGCGTGGGTGGCGGGCTGGACGCAGGCCAGCGACCTTCCGGTGACGGCCAATGCTTTCCAGAAGACATTCGGCGGCGGGTTCTGGTGTGCGCCCGGCGACGAGACGTGCCATTCCGACATGGGCGGGGATGCGTTTCTGGCGAAGATCGACACGACGAAGCGGGGAGTGGAGTCCCTGGTTCTGCTGACGTACCTGGGCGGGCGCAAGGGCGATCTCGCGGCTGGACTGGCCCTCGACGCGGCGGGCTCGGTGTACGTCACCGGACAGACGGGCTCGCCCGATTTCCCTGTGACCGCCGGGGCGGCGCAAGCGAACGTGGCGGGCTTCATGGATGGATTCCTGTTGAAGGCCGGCGCGTCGGGCAACATCCTCTACTCCACATTGCTCGGCGGTTCCCACGTGGACCACGGCGCCGACGTTGCCGTGGACGCGGCGGGCAACGCCTATCTCACCGGCTATACGATGTCGAACGATTTCCCGACGACGCCGGGGGCCTATCAAAGGGCGTCTGCCGGCGGCTTTCAGAGTTTTGTCGCCAAGGTCCAGCCGGGCGGCTCGAGCCTGGCGTACTCGACCTACCTGGGAGACGTTCCCGGGACGCCGGGATACCCCGGCGACAGCATTGCGTACCGGATCGCCGTGGACCCGGCGGGCGCCGCCTACGTGATCGGCGACACGTGGAAGGAAGGGTTCCCGGTGGTGGATCCGATTCAGCCCCAGCCGGGCGGGGGGGATCAGGACGCCTTTATCGCCAAACTGGCGCCGGACGGGAGCCGGTTGACGTTTGCGACCTATCTGGGAGGCAGCTCCGAGGAAACGAGGAACAGCGGCATTGGGCTGGATGCGGCTGGAGGGATCTATGTGGCGGGGCGGACCTGTTCGACGGACTTTCCGACGGTGCGGCCGCTTCAAGGCGCACGCAAGGGAACCTGCGACCTCTATGTGGCGAAGATCGCCTTCTATCTCACGGCGCCGATCGACATCAAGCCCGGGAGCTTCCCGAACACGATCAAGCTGGGGGCGGAGGGCTCGGTGCCGGTGGCGATTTTGAGCACGCCTGGGTTCGACGCGCGGCGGGTCGACCCGGCGACGGTCACCCTGGCGAGCGCGCCCGTGGCGCTGAAGGGCAAGGGCACGCCGATGGCCTCGTTGGAGGATGTGAACGGGGACGGGCGGCTGGATCTGGTGGTTCACGTGGAGACGCAGGCTTTGCAGGTGAGCGAGAGCGATACGGAGTGCGTCCTGGAGGGGAGGACGTTCGACGGGCAGCCGATCCGGGGCTCCGACACGATCAGGGTCGTTCCGTAACCTGGCGCGGGCGGGGTCAGGGGAGGACGCCGCGGCGGCGGAGCAGGGCGAGGGTTTTGTCGAGGGGGAGGGCTTCTATGGTGCGGCCGTTGGCCGTGGTCGTTTGGGCTTTGAAGAGGGAGTTGATCACTGCTTCTTCCGTGGCTTCGATGACGGCTTCGAAGAGCGGGGACATATCGTCGTTGGCGAGGTGCCTGGCGGGGGTGCGCTGCGTGGAGAAGGCGATGGCGTAGTCGCCGCTGCCGTTCGAGCCGGAGGCGCCGGTGCGCCCGAGGCCGAGGGCGGCGCGGGCGGCCATACGCTTGAGATTGCGCGCGTCGACAGGAGCGTTTGTCGCGATGACGACGATGACGCTGCCTCCGCCCGGCGCAGGCGCGGGGCGCAACTCGCGGTTGACGGGGACTCCGGCGATCATGAGGTCGCCGCCGTAGTTGGACTGGACCAGAACGCCGACGATGTAGCCGGCGGGTGTGCGGCGGGAGCTCGTTCCGATTCCGCCTTTCCAGCCGAAGGCCACTGTGCCGGTTCCCGCGCCGACCGCGCCCTCCCCGACGGGTCCGGAGGAGGCGGAGGCGATGGCGGCGAAGACCTCCTGGCGGCCGGCGTGGCGGCCGCGGATGTCGTTGAGGAGGCCGTCGTTGGTTTCGGCGACGACGGGGTTGACGCTGCGGACCTGCTCGTTGCCGGGCAGGGCGAGCATGTAATCGAGCAGGGCGTCGGCGACGCGCGGCACGTTGAGAGTGGAGGTGAGCAGGATGGGGGTTTCGATTTCGCCGAGTTCGGCGATTTGGGTGGAGCCCATGAGCTTGCCGAAGCCGTTGAAAGTATCGACGGCGGCAGGGACCTTCTCGCGGAAGAGGTTGCCGGGGTGGGGGAGGATGGCGGTGACGCCGGTGCAGACGGCGCCGCCGCGGCGGAGGGTGGCATGGCCGACGCGGACGCCTTCGACGTCGGTGATGGCGTTGAGCGGGCCGGGGGGCATGCGGCCGAGGACGAGGCCGGCTTCGCGGGCGCGGGGCCGCGGCGGCTGGGCGGAGCAGAGGAGGGCGGCCAGCAGCAGGCAGGCGGGGCGGGCGGCGTTAATCGAGGACGATGAGTTCATAGTCTTTGAGCAGGGGCAGGATGAAGTCCGTGCGGTTGTTGGCTTGGGTGAGCGCGAGCGGGTGGCCGGCGCGGAGGGCGTGGGCGGAGCGGAAGCGGCCGGCGAGGGAGATGTTGATCGTCCGCATCTCGGGGGCGGGGAAGTAGCCGGTTTGGGAGTGGCCGGCGAGGTTGACCACGTGCAAGAGCGTGCGGCCGTTCCGGCGCATGAGCGACATTTCGACCAGCGGGTGTGCGTCCGTTTGGATCTGACCTCCGTTGGGGAGCCAACGGGCGATGATGTCGCGCGCGACGGCGGCGTGGGCGGGGAGGCTGAGGCGGTAGTAGAGCGTTCCCAGGTCCCAGGGGAGCCAGGTCACCGCGCCGCGGCCCAATTGCACGTCGATGATCGCGGGGGTGTTGGTGTCCTTGATGTCGATGTGGATGAACTCGGGCGGGCCGTACATTGATTCGGGGACGAGCGTGAGGGCGGCTTTCGCGGGTGCGGTTTCAGTGAACGCGCCGTCGAGCAGCAGCAGGCTGGTGGGGCCGAGGGTTGGAAAGCGGCTGGCGTCGCGCACGCGCACGTAGCCGTCGACGTCGCTGTGCGTCTTGATTCCATGCGCGAGGTTGAACTCCGGCGGGCGCGGGTGGACGATCAGCAGGCGGCCGCCCTCCTTCACCCAGCGCTCGAGCTCCGCGGGAACCCAGTCTGTCGCGATCACCACGTCGAACTCGCGGCGGCCGATCCAGTCGAGGTTGTTGGAGACGGCGAAGGGGATGTGCGATTCGCTCAGGATGCGGAAGAGGCCGCGGTAAGCGGACTGCGAAAAGCCGCGGCCGAGGCTGGGCGGACCGGCGAGCAAGAGCACGCGCGCGATGCTTTCCTGGCGGCCGAGGAATTGTTCGTTTGCGGCGGCCCACTCGAACACCGGGCGCGCTGCCTCGACGGCCTGGCGGTCCTGCTGTTCCATCGTGCCGTTGATGGCGAAGGCGAGCGCGCCGCCGTGGGCGATGTTCTGCCAGAGGCGCAGCTTGATCTCGCCGGGAGGCACGGTGGCGAAGCGCCAGGGGTAATCGACGAACTGCATGCAGAGGTTGACGGCGGCTTTGGCGGGCTGGCTGTTGCGGGCGCGGTTGACGTTGTCGCTCGAAGTGTAAGGCCAGAGCGGCAGCGGGCGCGCGACCGCGGTGTTGGATTCCGACATGATGCCGTCGGTGTGTTCCTGGATGTAGTTGAAGTAGCCCGCGCCGGGGCGCTTGCGGTGAATGAGATCGCCGATGGCGGCGGCCACCTGGCGGGAGGAAACGAACATGAAGCGCTGGTAGCCGGCATCGGGCTCTTTGGGCAGATCGCGGTTGAACATCCCGCGGAACCTGCGCTTGCACTCATCGCAATGGCAGTGGCCGACGAAGCGGCCGCTGTAGTCGCGGCTCTGGTTGCCGAACATGTTGAAGAAGAGGCCGTCGACCTCGTAGCGCTCAAGCGCCTCCGACAGGATCTCGAGGATGTGGCGTGAATACCAGACGCTGTTGATGCAGGTGGAGTAGAGGCCGTTGTAGATTACAGGCTCGCCGTTGGCCTGGCGAAAAAACCACTCGGGGTGCGCGTCGAAGACGGCCTTGGGGGTCTTGGAGAAGTCGAAGCGGCCGACGACGCGGATGCCGCGGGCGTGGGCGAGGCGGAGGACGTCGCCGAAGAAGTCCTTGCCTGGGGCGAGGTGGGGGCTGGGGTAGTGGAAGGGGACGCGCGTGGGGTACTGGGCGACGATGCCGCCCATGTTGACGTGGAGGACGTTGGCGCGGAAGCGGGCGGCGTCTTCGACGAGGCGCGCGGGGTCGGAGGCGGAATCGGTCTGGCGGAGATTGGTTTGCAGCCAGCGCACCGGGGCGGCGATCCACCAGCCCGGCTGGGCCTGGGCGGCGAGGGCGAAGGCGATGATCAGCAAGGAGTTGCGCATCGGGAACCATCCAGCGTCCTGATTCTATCCGCTCTAGGGGGCGGCGCGGGTAACATTCGCCAGACTGGAGTCATCATTACAGGTTAGGAGCTCGCCACCCGTGCGCATATCTGAGATCTGTGTTCAGCGGCCGGTCTTTGCCTTCATGCTCATCCTGTTCCTGGTGGTGATGGGCGTGTTCAGCTTCCTCGACCTCGGAGTGGACCTCTTCCCGAAAACCGATCCGGCGTCGGTGTACATCCAGTACCGGCTGCCGGGCGCGAGTCCGGAGGAAGTGGTGTCGCAGGTGGTGATGCCGCTCGAGGAGGCCGTCAGCGCGGTGAGCGGCATCGACGAGATGCGGGCGATGGTGAGCGAGGGCGGGGGATTCCTGGCGGTGACCTTCACGCTGGAGAAGGACATCGGCGAGGCGGTGGAGGATGTGCGGGAAAAGGTGGCGGGCGTTCAGCGCCGGCTGCCGCCGAACGCTCTCCCGCCGACAGTGAGGAAACAGGATCCGGACGCCGACGAAGTGGCGACCCTGGCGTTGAGCGGCCGCCGGCCGGTGCGCGATCTGACTGAGGTGGCCGACAAGCAGGTGCGGCGGGCGGTCGAGACAGTGGACGGCGTGGCGAGCGTGGACATCTCCGGCGGGCGAAAACGCCAGATCAACATCATGCTCGACATCAACAAGCTGAACGGCTACGGGATCGCGCCGCAGGAGGTGGAGCGCGCCATCCGCACGGAGAATGTCGAGGCGCCGGGGGGGCGCATTGTGCGCGGGCCCTCGGAGGTGGGCGTGCGGACGCTGGGGCGGGTGGAGTCGATCGACCAGTTCAACAACATCATCATCAAGAACGTCGGGGGCGTGCCGATCCGGATCAAGGATGTCGGCTACGCCGAGGACGGCATGGTGGAGCGGCGCAACTTCGCTTATTACATGAACGAGCCGGCGGTGATTGTGCAGATCCGGCGGCAGACGGGCCAGAACACGGTGAAGGTGGTGGACGATGTTCTCGCCAAGGTCGAGCAGCTCAACCGGACGCTGCCGGCGGGGCTGAAGCTGACGGTGATCAAGGAGTCGGCGACGTACATCAAGAAGTCCGTGGAGTCGCTGGAGGAGCACCTGGTGCTGGGGTCGCTGTTCGCGTCGCTGATCATCTGGTTCTTCATCCGCGACTGGCGCACGGTGCTGATCAGCTCGATCGCCATTCCGACGTCGATCATCACGACGTTCTCGCTGCTGCGGGCGCTGGATTACACGCTGAACTCGATGACGCTGCTGGCGCTGACGCTTGCCGTCGGCATTGTCATCGACGACGCGATCATTGTCCTCGAAAACATATACAGACACATTCAGAAGGAGGACCTGCCGCCGATGCAGGCGGCGGTGGTGGCGACGAAGGAGATCTCGCTGGCCGTGGTGGCGACAACGCTATCGCTGGTGGTGATCTTCATCCCGATTGCGTTCACCACGGGCTACGCGAAGCGCTATCTGAACCAGTTCGGCTGGACGATGTCGGTGTCGATCCTGGTGTCGATGCTGGTTGCCTTCACGCTCACGCCGACCCTCAGCGCACGACTGCTCAAGCGCAAGAAGGAAGGCGAGCGGGGTCATCACGACGAACACGCGGCGACGCCGACGCAGCGCGCGTATCTGAAACTGCTGGATTGGTCGCTCGATCACCGCTGGGCCGTGGCGGCGGTGGCGGCGCTGGTGTTCTTTTCAACCTTCCCGCTCTACCGCATGATCGGGCACGACTGGATGCCGCAGGAAGACCAGAGCGAGCTGGGGCTGTCGATGGAGCTGCCCGAGGGCTCGTCGCTGGAACAGACCGAGCGCGTGACGCTCGAGGTAGCGCGAAAGATCGAGAAGGTCCCGGGCGTGATCGCGGTGGTGCCGACGAGCCATCCGTTCATGGACCGCGTGCAGATGGCGCGGATGACGATCCTGCTGGACCCGCCGGACAAGCGCGCCCCGCTCAATGAGATCGCGGGGCGGATCCGCACGATCTTCCGCGACTATGCCTACGCGCGTCCGGGCCTGCAATTCCCCAACGCGCTCGGCGGAAGGGACACGTTCGCGCCGATTCGCGCCACGTTGCTCGGACCCGACTTCCAGCGGCTGGCGCCGCTCGCCCGCGAGGCCGTGGGCGAGCTCCTGAAGCGTCCCGAGCTGGCCGACATCCGCGCGAACCTGAACTTCTCGAACCCGGAATTGCAGGTGCAGATCGACCGGCAACTGGCGAGCGATCTCGGCGTGCGCGTGGCGGACGTGGCCAGCGCGGTCCGGCTGTTGATGTCGGGCGAGGACGAGATCTCTTACTACAAAGAAGAGGGCGAGCAGTATCCGGTGACGGTGCGTCTGATGCCGGGTCAGCGCGACGACCCGCAGGTGCTGAGCCGGCTGCTGGTGCCGTCGGCGAAGCTGGGGCTGATCCGGCTGGATTCGATCGCGAAGCTGGAGCGGGGCCTGGGGCCGAGCCGCATCGACCGCTTCGCGCGGCAGTACGGCATCGGCATCTATGGCAACATCGCGCCGGGCCATTCGCTGGGAGAGGGCGCGGCGATTGTCCAGAAGGTGATCGACGACATGAACCTGCCGCCGGGCTATCGCATCATCTTCTCGGGGCAAGTGAAGATCCTCGAGGAGACGACGGCGAACATGGTGCTGGCAATCGGGCTGGCGTCGATCTTCATGTACATGATTCTGGCGGCGCAGTTCGAGAGCCTGGTGCACCCGTTCATCATTCTGCTGACGCTGCCGCTGTCGATTCCGTTCGCGCTGCTCTCGCTGCTGGCGACGGGACGCACGCTGAACCTGTTCGGCGCGCTGGGCGTCTTGCTGCTGCTGGGGATTGTGAAGAAGAACGGCATCTTGCAGATCGACTACATGAACCGGCTGCTGGCGGCGGGCTATCCGCTGCGGCAGGCGATTCTGGAGGCAAACCGGGTGCGGCTGCGTCCGATTCTGATGACGACGTTCTCGATCGTGGCGGGCCTGATCCCGACGGCGATCGCGATCGGCACGGGCGCGGCGGTGCGGTCGGCCATCGCCATCACGATCATCGGCGGGCAGATGCTATGCCTGGTGCTGACGCTGCTGGTGGCGCCGGTGGCGTATTCGCTGATCGAGGACGTGAAGCTGTGGCTGGCGAGACGGAAGCACGCGCCGGCGCCCGCGGCGGTCGCGGGGGACTGATCGCGGGCCCGATTCGGCCACGGGCGGACAGACTGAGCCACCCAACTTTTCTCGTTTGACGAGCTGACGTGTGGCCGCAAAGCGCCTCAGGGATTCTTAGAGCCGGCGGCGCCGAGTCGGCGCGGAGGCCGATTTCGGCGTCCGGACCGCTCAACTGGCCGCCGGGTCAGGCGATTTGAGCAGATCGTGTGCCGCTTGACAATGAGTTTTGCCCAGCCCACGATGTGCGCGGAGGTGAGTATATGAACTCCGTGGCAAGTCTGTTGAGTAGCGTTCTAGTTATCTTTGGACCCGCGGGGCTTGTCGCGCAGGAGTCCTCGCCGATGGGCTCGGTCAAGTCCGTTAAAACGGATTGGCCATGGCAACAGGTTGGATCACCGCTCCAGGTTATGGGGGTCGCCTCGAGTTTACAGGACTTCCTACACGAGGTCCATTTGGCGAATGTTAGCGAGAAAACAGTGGCGAAAGCTCAATTGGGGTGGATCGTTGAAGCGACTGGTCCGAAGCCCGCACGGCTCGTTTTCTCAGGCATGCCCTTCGATCTCAACCTGAAAGCCGGCGCGTGGACCACAGTAGGAAGGCAGGGTGCGTCGCTTAGCACGGTTCTTGAGTTTCTCAATTCAGTCAAAGCCGAGCGCGGCAAGGTCACCGTAGGCGTGATTTCTGTGGAGTTTACTGACGGCCAGAAATGGACTTATTTCCTGCCCGCTCGCCAGCAGTTCGAACAAGGCTACTCTGAGGAAACGCATAGGAAGCTCACACCCGCCTTACAGGAATTGCAGAACCGCACGCTGAAAGGGGGCTCGGCAAGCCAAGATCAAGCCCGCAAGGCATGTTCGACGCCGCCAACCCGTGACGAACAGGGCCGCCGACCAGGGGTTCTGGCCCGTTCTGCTTCGGCGGTTGGCAGTTTCTTCTTTTCAATCCCTGCCGTGTAGGCACTTGCCCTTCCAGGGCAGGAGAGTCTGTGGATCTGCACCCCCAATGGTTTCAAGTACTGTCAGGCAGGCTCTCTCTTGTGCAACCACAGTATTTGCGGTTTGGGTGGACCGTGTCCTTATATGGACTGCGAGTTGTTCTGAGATCCGAGATCCCGGTGTGGCGCGCCGGAGAGCGGCCGTCCCCGAACCGAGCGCGGCCAGGGGGATTGTTCGCTTCGGCAGGGGCGCGGGTGGAGGCGCTGTACATCACGACGAATAGACCGTCAGCCGCGGACGCAGAGGTGCTGCCTGCGCGAAGGCGCGGCCGTGGTGCAGAAGGTGATCGACGACATGAACCTGCCGCCGGGCTATCGCATCATCTTCTCGGGGCAAGTGAAGATCCTCGAGGAGACGACGGCGAACATGGTGCTGGCAATCGGGCTGGCGTCGATCTTCATGTACATGATTCTGGCGGCGCAGTTCGAGAGCCTGGTGCACCCGTTCATCATTCTGCTGACGCTGCCGCTGTCGATTCCGTTCGCGCTGCTCTCGCTGCTGGCGACGGGACGCACGCTGAACCTGTTCGGCGCGCTGGGCGTCTTGCTGCTGCTGGGGATTGTGAAGAAGAACGGCATCTTGCAGATCGACTACATGAACCGGCTGCTGGCGGCGGGCTATCCGCTGCGGCAGGCGATTCTGGAGGCAAACCGGGTGCGGCTGCGTCCGATTCTGATGACGACGTTCTCGATCGTGGCGGGCCTGATCCCGACGGCGATCGCGATCGGCACGGGCGCGGCGGTGCGGTCGGCCATCGCCATCACGATCATCGGCGGGCAGATGCTATGCCTGGTGCTGACGCTGCTGGTGGCGCCGGTGGCGTATTCGCTGATCGAGGACGTGAAGCTGTGGCTGGCGAGACGGAAGCACGCGCCGATGCCCGCGGCGGCGGCGGGGGACTGAGCGCACTCTGTCCGCAAGCTGCCAAAGCGCGGGAATGATTCGCGTCTGAACATCATTAAACAGGCGGAGGCCATATGCGAGAAGCGCTCCGCCAATTGCCCGTCGCGGCCATCGCCGCCGCGATGATCTCCGGTTGTTTGACTTGTCTGGGAGCTTCACCCGGCGCCGCGCAGGGGAAAGATCCATTCCTCGTCAGGCTCGTGCCGGCGGTTCCGGGCGAGAACCATTCGGTCAGTTTCACGACGCTGGCGGCGCCTGAAGAGGCTGTCAAGCTTTATCAGGCGGCGTACCGATCGTGGCGGAAAGGCGCGAAACACCATCGCGAGGCCGAGGCTCAGCTCCTGCGCGCAATCGGCATCCACTCGAGGTTTGCCGATGCCTGGCACTTCCTGGGCGCCGTCAGGCTCGCGCTGAACGAGGCGGAGGGCGCGCGGGAGGCGTTCCTCAGCGCGCTCGCGGCCGATTCGCGCTTTTTGCATTCGTGCGTGCCGCTGGCGATTCTCGATCTCAGGCTTGGGCGCTTCGACGAGGCGGCGCAGGCGGCGGAGCGGGCGCTCAAGCTGAATCCGGCTCTGGCGGAGGCGAGGTATTTTCGCGCGGCGGCGTATTACCTGATGGGCGATTTCGGGACGGCGGAGCAGGCGGCTCGCGACGTGATCGCGCGCGGCGGAAGCCGCGAGTTTCCTCGCGTCCACGTGTTTCTGGGAGACGCTCTCGCCCGCAAAGGCGAGATCGAGGCGGCGGTGATCGAATACTCGGAATACCTCCGGTTGGAGCCTCGATCACCTTTGGCGGGGAATGTGAGGGCCCGGCTGGAGGAGATGCGGGCGGCACACAGGCTGAAGCCTATGTTACTTCAATCATTGACTCGGGGCGGTACGTCTGATTAGCTGGAAGTAGAGCATCGAATGGCCACCCGGAAGAGAATGAAGGCAGCACCGCGCCCGGCGCCGCGGACAGAAGCGGCAATCGCCCCGATCCAGGTTTTGTGGGAGCGGCGCGCGGCGCGGAAGGGATCCAAGTGCCACGTCTGCGGCGGAGAAGTGGCGCCAATCTCGACCGAAGAGCTGTGCTGGGTTTGCCGCAGGCTGAAGATCAGCGCGTGGCGGGACGCGGATACTCAGCAGGCGGCGCAAGAGTAGCGCGCTCGTAGACCAGGGCGGCGGCGGCGACGTCTTCTACAGCCAATCCCAGCGATTCGAAGATCGTGATTCCGTCCGGGCGGCGGAACTCCTTGGCGGCGACAAGCGCTTGAAGTTCGACCAGCGGCAGAGTGTCCCACTCGTTCTCCGGCAGCGCCAGCAGCAAGTCGCCGGCTTCGATGCGCGCCTGCTCGAGTGAATCGACGGCGATGAGGGCGGCGCGGCGCACCAGTCCGGCGGGGAGTTCGCGGCGGGCGGCCTGGTTGGATCCGGCGGCGTTGATGTGCGCGCAGGGGCGCACCCAGGCGTCTTCAAGGACAGGGTCCTTGGCGTAGGTGGCGGTGATGATGATGTCCGCGCCGCGCACGGCTTGTTCGGCGGAGTCGGCGGCTCTTACGTCGACGTTGAACGCTCCGGCGGCGCGAGCCGCGAAGTCGGTTCGTTTCTCCTCGCTGCGGCTGAAGACGCGCACCTGGCGCGGGTTGCGCACGGCGAGCACGGCTTCGAGCTGCGTCCAAGCCTGAAAGCCCGAACCGAGGAGAGCGACGGATTCCACCTCGGGCGGGGCCATGAGCCCGGTGGCGAGGCCGGAGGCGGCGCCGGTGCGGATGCGGCCGAGGGAATTGGCTTCCATCAGCGCGAGCGGTTCGGCCGTGGCGGAATCGTAGAGCAGGAAGTGGAAGTGCGCCGCGCCCTTCTTCACATTGGTCGAGTAGATCTTGGCGCCGAAGTAGGGCCCGCAACAGGCGGCCATCAGGTGCAACACGGAGCCCTGCGGAACGAAGAGACGGCGGCGCGGCTGGTTGATGGCGCTGCCCGCGACGAGCGATTCGAAGGCCAGGCGAACTTGCGCGATGGCGTCGCGCATGGGGAGGAGGCGGCGGACGTCGTCCTCGCTCAGATGGATCATCGCCGGTCCCGCCTCAGCTTCGCGCGGCTTCCTTCTTCTCCGGGTCGATGCCGAGCTCGAGCAACGCCTGGCTGGCCTTTTGCGCATCGAACTGGCCGGCGCGGGCCAAGGAGGCCAGGGCCGCGGCGGCGATCGATTCCGCGTCGACCTCGAAGAAGCGGCGCAGGTAGGTGCGGCTCTCGCTGCGGCCGAAGCCGTCGGCGCCGAGCGAGGTCAGCCGCCCTCCCAGCCAGGGCGCGAGCTGATCGGCGAGCGCCTTCACGTAGTCGCTGGCGGCGATGATCGGGCCTTCGGTGTTTTCCATCACCTGCTGGATATAGGGCTTGCGCGCGGGCTCGGCGGGGTGGAGGCGGTTCCACCTGTCGACGCTCGCAGCCTCGCGGCGCAGCTCGTTGTAGCTGGTGACGCTCCACACGGCGGCGGGAATCTGATACCGCTCCCAGAGGATTCTCTGCGCGCGCAGGGCTTCGTTGAGCATCGAGGCGCTGCCCCAAAGTTGGGCGCGCGCCGCGCCGTGCTCGCTGCGCGCGACGGGGTAGATCCCCTTGAGAATGCCTTCCTTCACGCCCTCTTCCTGCGGCATGGGCGGCTGGGCGTAGTTTTCATTGCAGAGGGTGATGTAGTAGAAGACGTCCTCGTTGTCGGCGTACATGCGCCGCAGCCCGTCCTGGACGATGACGGCGATCTCGTAGGCGTAAGCCGGATCGTAGCTCACGCAGTTGGGCACGGTGGAGGCGACCAGGTGGCTGTGTCCGTCTTCGTGCTGAAGGCCCTCGCCGTTGAGCGTGGTGCGGCCGGCGGTGGCGCCGCAGAGAAAGCCACGGCCGCGCGAATCGCCGAAGGCCCAGATGAAGTCGCCCACGCGCTGGAAACCGAACATCGAGTAGTAGATGTAAAACGGAATCATCGGCACGCCGTAGTTGGCGTATGCCGTGCCGGCGGCGGTGAAGCTGCCCATCGCGCCCGCTTCGGTGATGCCCTCTTCCAGAATCTGGCCGTCGCGCGCTTCCTTGTAGTAGAGGAACTGCTCGCTGTCGACGGGCTTGTAGAGCTGGCCGTGCGGGGCGTAGATGGAGATCTGGCGGAACAAGCTCTCCATGCCGAAGGTGCGCGCTTCGTCGGGGATGATCGGGACGATGCGCTTGCCGATCTCCTTGTCCTTGAGGAGCTGGCGCAGGATGGCGACGAAGGCCATGGTCGTGGAGACGGGGCGGCCGCCGCTGCCCTGGAGCGAGTCGGTGAAGGCGTCCACCCGCGGGACGGTGAGGTTCAGCACCGGAGCGTTGCGGGCGGGCACTGGACCGCCGAGCGCCTTGCGCCGCTCCCTGAGATACTTCATCTCGGGCGAGTCGTCCGGAGGCCGGTAGAAGCTGACGGTGTGGACGGTCTCTTCCGGAATGGGGATGCGGAAGCGCTGGCGGAGGAGCAAGAGCTCCTGCTCGTTGAGCTTTTTCTGCTGGTGGGTGAAGTTGCGGCCTTCGCCCGCTTCGCCGAGGCCGTAACCCTTCACCGTCTTGGCGATGATCACGGTGGGGCTGCCGCGGTGCTCGCAAGCGCGCTTGTAGGCGTTGTAGACTTTCACCGGATCGTGGCCGCCGCGCGGCAGATTGGCGAGCTCATCGTCGGTCATGTCCGCGACGAGTTTGAGCAGCTCGGGGTACTTGCCGAAGAACTCCTGGCGGACGTAGGCGCCGCCGCGGGCCTTGAAGTTCTGGTATTCGCCGTCCACGCATTCGTGCATGCGGCGGATGAGCAATCCGGACTTGTCCTTTTGCAGGAGTCTGTCCCAACCGCCGCCCCACAGCACCTTGATGACGTTCCAGCCGGCGCCGCGGAAGAGCCCCTCGAGCTCCTGAATGATGTGGCCGTTGCCGCGCACGGGGCCGTCGAGCCGCTGGAGATTGCAGTTGATGACGTAGATGAGATTGTCGAGCTTCTCGTGGGCCGCGATGCGGATGGCGCCGGTGGATTCGGGCTCGTCCATCTCGCCGTCGCCGAGGAAGGCCCAGACCTTGCGGTCGGTGCGCGGAATGAGCTCGCGGTTTTCGAGGTAGCGCATGAAGCGCGCCTGGTAGATGGAGTTGAGCGGGCCGATGCCCATCGACACGGTGGGGAACTGCCAGAAGTCCGGCATCAGCCACGGATGCGGGTAAGAACTCAGGCCGGGCGATTCGCGCAGCTCGTGGCGGAAATTGCGGAGGTGCTCTTCGGTGAGGCGGCCTTCGAGGTAGGCGCGGGCGTAAATGCCGGGGCTGGCGTGACCCTGAAAGTAGACGAGGTCGCCGGGCTGGTCGCCGATGGAGCCACGGAAGAAATGGTTCATGCCGACCTCGACCAGCGTGGCCGAGGAGGCGAAAGTGGAGATGTGGCCGCCGATGCCTTCGTCGTACTTGTTGGCGCGGACCACCATGGCCACGGCATTCCAGCGGACCAGGCTCTTGATGCGCCGTTCCAGTTCGCGGTCGCCGGGGTAGGGAACTTCCTCTTCGACGGGAATGGTGTTGAGGTAGGGCGTCGTTGGGGTGAGCGCGGCGGGGACTCCCTGGCGCGCGGCCTCGTGCGAAAGACGCTCGAGCAGAAAGCGGGCGCGCTCAGGACCGCCCTCTTCGATCACCTGATCGAGGGCTTCCAGCCACTCCTGCGTTTCGACAGGGTTCAAGTCCTCGGGCGGTTCAGTCTTGGTTTTCAGCATGGTGATCCAGAGGGGCTAACTCCTTTAATTCTATCGTCCTGTCGAAGAGCCGCGCAATGAAGAGCCTATCAGTTTAGATGCTTCGCAGCGAGCTCAAGACGCTCATAAACCGTGGCCGGCCGCCATGCGGCGCGGTTCGAGCCAGTCGGAGGACTGGCCGAAGAGCTCGAGCGCGGCCCGCAGAGAATCCAGGAAATAGCGGGCCTGGGCCGGTTCAACCTCGCGCAGGACGCCGAGTTGGGCAAGGATCGATTCGCGGCGCGCGGGAAGCGAAGGGTTGGTCCACGATTTGCGGCCCGCGTTGAAGTGAGCGCGGACGGCGGATTCGATGGCCGGCTCGAGAATGCGGCGTACGTTGAGCGGAGCGACGCCGGCGGCGCGCAGGGTCCGGGCGGCGTGATCCAGAAGCGGGGTCAATAACGCCGAAACCGCGGTGCGCGCGGCGAGGAAGAGGGCCTTTCCGCCCTGCGCAAGCTCGATAGCGTCGAATCGGGCCTCGCGCAGGCGGCGGCGCAGGATGGCGCGGGCGCGGTCGTCGCCTTCGATCAGCAGCAGCGGACCGCGCGCGGGCTCGATACCGGTGAGCGAGCCTGTCGCCGCGCCGGCCGACTGGAGTTCGGCGAGCGCCAGCGAATCGAGGTCGGGGTGAATCAGAATGACGGCGGCGTGCCGCCATTCGGCGCGCGCGCAGAGCATGCTGCGGACAATTGCGGCGGTTTCCGGCGCCTCCGCCTGGAGGAAGATCAGCGGGCTGGAGCATGCGTCGGCGAGGCTTGGGGCCGGTTCGCCGGCGCGCAAGAGGCGGGCGAAGCGGCTGGCCACGCGGCGCGACGGCGCGTGCACCCAGCCAAGGTCCCGCACCAGGGCAGGCTGGCGCGTGAGCAGAGTCTCAGTCATCCGCCCGGAGGCGATCAACGACAACGGCTTCGGTCGATTCATAGGGTGCCGGCTCTTTCAGCGCTTTCACTCGGTCGCGGAGCTGGGCCGCTTTTTCGAATTCGAAGTTCTTGGCCGCCTCGCGCATGCGGGCCTCGAGTTCGGCGATGAGGGTATTGCGCTGCCCGGGCGTGAGCAGCGCGGCCTCGGTCTCGTCCTCGAGCGGCGGCGTGACGTAATCGGCCTCGGAGATGGCCACCAGGCTCATGTCGATCGGCTTGACGATCGTTTCGGGCGTGATGCCGTTGGCCAGGTTGTACTCGGTCTGAATGCGGCGGCGGCGTTCGGTTTCATCCATCGCGCGGCGCATGCTGTCCGTTTTCACGCCGGCGTAAAGGATGGCGCGGCCGGAGATGTTGCGGGCCGCGCGGCCGATGGTCTGGATGAGGGCGCCGGCGGAGCGCAGAAAGCCTTCTTTGTCGGCATCAAGAATCGCGACGAGGGAGACCTCGGGCAGATCGAGGCCCTCGCGCAGCAGGTTGACGCCGATGAGGACATCGATGTCGCCGCGGCGCAGGTTGCGCAGAATGCGGACGCGCTCCAGGGTTTCGACCTCGGAGTGCATGTAGGCGCATTTCACGCCCAGCTCGGAGTAGTACTCCTGGAGATCTTCGGCCATGCGCTTGGTGAGCGTGGTGATGAGCACGCGCTCGTTGCGCTCGACGCGCTTGCGGATTTCGTTGAGCAGGTCGTCGACCTGGCCCTTAATGGGGCGGACCTCGACTTCGGGGTCCACTAATCCCGTGGGGCGGATGATCTGCTCGACCACGACGCCGCCGGAGCGGGTGAGCTCGTATGGCCCGGGCGTGGCGGAGACGTAGATGGTCTGGTGGACGCGGTTTTCGAACTCTTCGAAGGTGAGCGGGCGGTTGTCGAGCGCGCTGGGCAGGCGGAAGCCGTACTTGACGAGGTTCTCCTTGCGCGAGCGGTCGCCGTGGTACATGCCTCCGATCTGCGGCACGGTCTGATGGCTTTCGTCGATGAAGAGGATGGCGTCGGAGGGGAGATAGTCGAGCAACGTGGGCGGCGGTTCGCCGGGCAGGCGGCCGCTGAAGTGGCGCGAATAGTTCTCGATGCCGTGGCAGTAGCCGATCTGGCGGATCATTTCGAGGTCGAACATGGTGCGCTGCCAGAGCCGCTGCGCTTCCACCAGGCGTCCCTGCGATTCGAGCTCCTTGCGCCACCATTCGAGCTCCAGCTCGATGGAGCGCAGGGCCTGCTCCTTCACGTCGGCGCCCATGACGTAGTGCGACTTGGGGTAGATGGGCAGGCGCAGGTACGTTTGGCGGACCTGGCCGGTGAGCGGATCGATCTGCGAAAGCGAGTCCACTTCGTCGCCCCAGAGCTCGATGCGATAGGCCCAGTCGTCATACGGCGGATGGATTTCGATGACGTCGCCGCGCACGCGGAACGTGCCGCGCTTGAAGTCGTAGTCGTTGCGTTCGTAAAGGATTTCGACGAGTTTCCGGGTAATCTGCTCGCGGCGGATGCGCTGGCCCTTTTCGAGCATGAGCAACATGCCGTAATAGGCTTCGGGCGAGCCGAGGCCGTAGATGCAACTGACGCTGGCGACGATGACGCAGTCGCGGCGCTCAAAGAGCGAGCGTGTGGCCGACAGGCGCAACTTGTCGAGCTCGTCGTTGATGGTCGCTTCCTTTTCGATGTAGGTGTCGCTGGCGGGGATGTATGCTTCGGGCTGGTAGTAGTCGTAGTAGCTGACGAAGTATTCCACCGCGTTCTGCGGGAAGAACGTCTTGAACTCCTGGTAAAGCTGCGCGGCGAGGATTTTGTTGTGCGCGAGGACGAGCGCCGGGCGTCCGGTTTCTTCAATCACTTTGGCCATGGTGAACGTCTTGCCGGAGCCGGTGACGCCGAGCAGCACCTGGTGCTGTTCGCCGTCGTTGAGGCCGCGCACGAGCTGTTCGATGGCCTGCGGCTGATCGCCGCGCGGACGGTAGTCGATTCCAAGCTTGCAGCCCACAAAAACCAGTATAGATTTGGGGAGGGCGGGCGCTCGGCAGCCGCAATTGAACATACACCATGAAGGGGAACGACATGGAAAGGCTGCCAGTCCGACTTGGGAAAGAACCGCTCATCGAAGCCGTGTGGGAGATCCGGTTTTCTCAGACCAGGACTCCGGTATGCGACCTGCTGCCGGGTTTTCTGTTCAAGTCTTTCCCTGACGCGTATCGGAATGTCGTCAGGCTTCCAGCAGCGGATGTTCCTCCGCCCATCGCCAACGCTGATCCGGGCCTGCGCTACGCGCCGAGAATCAGGCTTGAGAATGGGATGCAGGCTGTTCAGATTGGCGATTTCGCCGTTTCGCTCAGTTGTCGGCGGCCCTACCCCGGGTGGGCGCAATTCTCAGACAGTGTGCGGCGGCTGGCCATGACGGTGCGGGAAAGCGGTTTGGTGGATGAGTTGGATCGCTTTTCGCTCAAGTACATCGACCTGATCGAGTTGAGCCCTGCGGCAGGTTTGGCGTGCCTGAACTTGGAGCTAAGGCTCGGCGGGACGGAGTTGATCCAGCGGCCTGTGCACCTTCGCACCGAGATTCAAGAGCCCGCCCTGTTCCATATTGTGCAAGTGGTTTCTCCCGCTGAAGTGCTGTTGCCGGGTGGGACGGAACGCCGGAGAGGTGTGGTCGTGGACATCGACACAATCAAAGTGCTCTCAGGCGATCGGACGTGGGATGATTTGGATAGATGCCTCGATGAGGTTCATCTAGCCTGCAAGCGGATGTTCTTCAGGCTCTTGGCGGCGGATGCTCTCCAGCGCCTGGAGCCGGAATACGGAGAGTGAGCTGTGGTTCAGACTTTCGACTTTGCCGGCCGTTCAACCACAGGTGTGATATTTCCACCGCCCTTGCTCACGGTTTGTGAACATCCTCCGGAGGCCAATGCGCCGGCGCCGGATTGGAAAGCTCGCCCGTGGGTCGAATTCATTTACCCTCTGAGCGAAGCGAAGAGCACGCGCAATATGGTGAGCATGAGCCAGGCTTCGAAGGTGCAGGAGTTCATTCCGCGGACCGAGTTGGGCCGGCGGCTTCTCGCTTTGAGAAACAAGGCGATCGCGTCTGGCATGAGGCTGCTCAGCGCTGACGAGATTCTCGAGGAGGTCAGACGACGTAGGGGAGAATCGGAGGGGGATGAAGCGGACCTCCGTTGATGCGGACGTTTTGATAGCCGCTTTCAGAGGAGCAGGGCCTGAGGGACTGAGGGCGTTGGAGCTGCTCGACGATCCAGATAGGTCATTCGTGGTGAGCGATTTCCTCCGTCTGGAGGTTCTTCCGAAGCCCACATTCCACAAACGCAAGGAAGAGGTAGCGTTCATGGCGAGCATCTTGGAGGCCGCGGCGACTGTGCCGGCTTCGCCCGAGTTGACGGATCATGCCGTCGACCTTGCGAGCAAGTACGACATGACGCCAATCGACGCCCTGCACATTTCCGCCGCTTTGACGGCCGAGGTAGACGAATTCATCACCCTGGAAAGACCGGCGAAACCGATTTGCCAAGTCCAGGAAGTGAACGTCAGGTCTCTGTACCCAAGAGAGTGAGCGCGCCTCTGGCCGGCAAGTGCGCCAACAGCCGCTCAATACACCCGGTGGGCGCCGGAGCGGTCCACGCGGCGGAGGCGCTGGGCGTTGTCGGGGGAGAATTCGAGAATCCACAAAGAGCCGTCGGGGGCGGCGAGGCCGCCGGCGGGGCGCCAGGGGGCGGGTATGACCGCCGCGGTCGAGACGTCGCCCTTGGGAGTGATCCGCTTCACCTCGCGTGTGTTGGGGGCTGCGGCGTAGACGTTCCCGCTTGCGTCCGTCCAAAGGCCCATCACCTCGGCTTCCAGGGCGCTGTGCGTCAGCCTTTCCGCCAGCACGTGGACATGGCCTCCGGCGCGGATGCGCAGAAGCCTGCCGCGATGGCACACAATCGCCTCGCCGTCAGGCGTCGCGGCCATCCAACCGGCTCTTCCGGGCGGGAGCGTGGCGAGGGTTTCGGGCGGTCCTGAGCCGCGCCGCTTCACGATCACCGCTCGCGAGTCGCGTTCCAGCCAGTACATTCGCTCTGCCTGGTCGCGGACGAAGAAGAAGTCCTTGTAGTCGTCGCGGAAGCCGGAGCGCGCCGGGATGAGGCCGGACACCGCGCCGTCCGGGGAACGCTTCCACACGCGGTGGCCCCAGCGGCCGGTGCGCCCGCCTTCGTACCACAGGTGCTCGCCGTAGAGATTGCCGCGCGCGTCGAGCCACAGCTCGTGCGTGTGGACGCCGGGGACCGCGATGGATTTGTTGCCGCCAGGCATGATCAGCCAGACGTGGACGTTGTCGGAATAGAAGACCGATCCATCCGCGGCCATCACGATTCCAACGGCGGGATGGGCCGCGAGGGTCGATGCGAACGCCATCAGCGCGGAAAGGAGAGTGGCGGGCCGCACGACGCCCGTCAGGCGCGCTTCAGGGCGGCGGAGACGCGGGCCGCGGAGTCGCGCAGGCTGCGCAGGACGATCTTCTCGCCCCCGCGCGACTCCAGCCGCGGCTTGGGAAGAGAAATGCTCATGGCTGCGACAACGCGGCCGGACCCATCGGTGATGGGTGCGCCGAAGCAACAGCCGCCGGGGACGGTCTCCTCGCGGTCGAGCGAGTATCCTTGAGAGCGAATGCTTTCGTACTCGGCGCGCAGCGCCCGTTCGTCGATGATCGTGTTCTCCGTGAAGGCTTGCAGGCCATAGCTGCGAACCAGGTTGTCGCGCACCGCGTCTTCCTGAAACGCGGCGATCGCCTTGCCCAGCGAGCTCGCGTGGGGCGGCAGAATGCGGCCCACGGTGTTGCCCATGCGGATGAGCTCGGGGCTTTCGAACACTGCGATGACCTCGATGTGGTTCTCGAACAGCGCGGCGAGACTGACGGTCTCGCGAAACTCGAGGTGCAGCTCGGACATCGGCTGCTCGGCCGCCTCCTGAATGCGCTTCAGCTCGGCCGGCGACATCCCGGTGCGCGACGCGCCCACGGCGGAGTAGTTCCCGTTGGCGTCGCGCTCGATGACGCCGCGGTATTGGAGAGTGCCGAGAATGCGCAGCGCGGAGGCCTTCGTGAGCTTGAGATGCGATGCGACGCGGTTCAGCGGCAGCGGCTCGGATGAGCGCGACAGCAGTTCGATGGCGTCCAGGGCCTTGCTGACTGCGCGCGAGAAATAGCGCTGCCGTTCCGTCTTTTCGATCTTGCCGCGGCGCGCTCCTCCAGGGGACTGCTTTTTCATTCGCGAACGAGTGACGATTATGACAGAGATCGCCGCGCGCTGACAACAAACGATCGCGGCGCGCTGATATGTTGGAGGACCGGAAGCCATGAACCGAAGAGCCTTCTTTTCAACCGGCCTGCCGGCGGGGCTGCTCGGAGCGGCCGCGGCGCAGCAGGCGCCCGATCCCGGCAGGAGCGGAATGAAGATCACCTCCGTGCGGCTGGTGAGGACGCGGCCGAAACGGCCGCCCATCGCCTACGAGCCCGCGCCGGGATCGTGGAGCACGCAAGGGGCGGAGGTCGCCAACCCGATGTCGATCTACCCCAAGTACAAGGCCACGCGCTCGCTGTTCTTCCCCGATCCGGGCAAAGTGCCGTCATTCACGGTGGAGATCGCGACGGACAAAGGCGTGAAGGGTTACGGCAGCGGCGGCGCGGCCGGCGGCTACATCGTTGAAGGCCACCTGACCAAGCTGCTCGTGGGAGAAGATCCGTTCGACATCGAAAAACTCTGGGACATCATGTGGCGCTCAACGATGCACTACGGCCGCATGGGCGTGACGATGAACGCGATCAGCGGCGTCGACCTCGCGCTGTGGGACCTGGCGGGCAACGCGCTCGGCGCGCCGGTGTACAAGCTGCTGGGCGGCCGCACCAAGGATCGCATCCCGGCCTACTGCACCGGCAACGACATCGAGCAGCACGTCGAGTTCGGCTACAGGAAGCTGAAGCTGGCGATGCCGCACGGTCCGGCGGACGGGCGCGAGGGCATGCGCAAGAACGAGGAGTTGGTGAAGCGCGCCCGCGCGGCGCTGGGCAAGGACGGCGAGATCATGCTCGATTGCTGGATGGCGTGGAACGAGCGCTACGCGATCGAGATGGCGGAGCTGCTTGAGCCGTACCGCATCTACTGGATGGAGGAGGTCTTGCAGCCGCACGACTACGCCGGGTTCGGGCGGTTGCGCAAAGCGATCCGCTCGACGCGCATCGTCACGGGCGAGCACGAGTACGGGCGCTACGGCTTCCGCTATCTGCTCGAGCACCAGGCGGCCGAGATCTGGCAGCCCGACCTGCACTGGTGCGGCGGATTGAGCGAGGCGCGCAAGATCGCGGCGATGGCGGCGGCGTACGACATCCCGGTGATTCCGCACGGGGGCGCGACGTCACAGGACGGGCTGCACTTCATCATGGCGACGGTGAACAGCCCGTGGGCGGAGATGTTCCTGCCGCCGCCGGGCGGTCCGCCCGAGGTCTACAAGCGCTACGAAGAGGAGTATCGAATCACGCGCGGCCCGGAAGGCGTTTACACCGTGCCGCCGGAGCGGCCGGGGTTCGGCTGGGAGTTCGAGGCCGCGCAGCCCTGAGCGAAGGCGGGGCTTTCCACCTGAGTCAGCAGCGCGCGCACCGAATCAGCATCCGCCGCCGAGGGCGCGCCGGCGAGATAGAGCCGCAGTTGTTCGGCCGCCTCGGAAGCCTTGCACAGCCGCGCCAGCACACGCCCGAGGATATGATGGGCCTGCGGCAGCGCGCGCTTCCCGTCCATGCGCAAGGCCTCGCGCGCGTGCTTCTCCGCGACATCGAGCCTGTTGATGTTGAGGTTCGCCAGCGCACTGAACAGGTAGATGTCGGCCGAGAAGAACGGATTGAGTTGAATGAGGGTCCACGTCCACGCCGCCAGTTCGTCCCAGCGTTTTTCGGCGAACGCAATCCGGGCGAGTTGCGGATACGGATTGATGTACTTCGGATCGGACTTCACGGCCTGCTCGAACGCAGCGCGGGCTTCGCCCGCGCGCCGCTGCACCATCAGAGCGCGGCCCAGCTCATACCAGGCGGCGGCGTAGTTCGGATGAGCGGCGACGGCGCGGCGCAATTCGGCCTCGGCTTGCGCCGGTTTCTCATTGCGCAGCAGGTCGCGGCCCTTCGCGTATGCCCTGGCGGCGGACTTCGGGGCGCTCAGGCTTGTAGCGCTGAAAGTGAAGCCCGAAACTCCGGCCACGCTTTTCAGGAAGATCAAGTGCTGCCGCTGATCCTGCGGGCCCGTCATTCCCCCGGCCACAACCGGCGGCGCATAGAAGCCCGGCGATTGCACGGTGATCCGACACGGCCCGGCCGGAGCATCGCCGCGCTGCGCCGGCGCCTGCGTCCGTCCGGCGCTTGCATCCGGCGCCGGAGCGCTCAGCGCGAAACTGAAGAGGCCGCGGCTGTCGGTCCAGGCGCGGCGAACGCCTTCGCCGCATTGCATGTCCACCGCGACGGAATCGGGCGGCGGGCCGCCGTCCGGCATCACCACCTTGCCCTGGATGCGCAGGCTGCGCGGCAGACCCTGCCAGCCGCGGTAAGGGTCGCGAGCCTCCTCGTTGCGTCGGCGTTCTTCCTGCTCCTGCTGGCGCCGCTGCTGATCGGGATCGGGCTGCCCGCGGATCTCCGTCTGCTGCGCGCAGAGAGATGCGGAAAAGGCTGCGGCCAGGAGAAACGCCCGCACGAGTCGAGTTTATCGCACGCCAGCCGCGGCGAAACCGCAGAGCGCCAGGCGGCGCTCCATCTCAGCCTCTTCTTCAGCCGACAGCGGGGCGAGAGGCGGCGCCGGAAGGCCGCTGCAAATTCCGCGAAGCTGCAATGCGCCCTTCAGGCCGCGGATGTAGCTGTTCTCGGGCGGACCCAGGGTGTAGATCTGCTCGGCGACGGCGAGCGCCCGGGCCCGCAGCGGGGCCAACTCCCCCAAACTCTTTCCCAGAGCCGCGCGATAGATCGCGACATACAGCTCCGGATCGAGATTGGCCCCGCCGCAGACGCCGCCGTGGGCCCCGGCGAGTATGCACTCGCCCAACATCTCCTCCGGGCCCACCAGAACGCTGAAATCGTCGCGCCGCTTCGCCAGCTCCAGCACGCGCAGGAAATAGATCATGTCGCCGCTCGAGTCCTTCAGCCCGGCCAGCCGCGGAATTTCCATCGCCGCGGCTACCGTCTGCACCGAGTACCAGATCTTGGCCAGTCCGGGGAAGTTATAAAGGAACGCCGGAAGCGGCACTTCGCCGGTGATCATCCGGATCTGGCGCAGCAGGTCCTCCTGCGACACGCGCGAAAAATAGGGAGGCGTGAAGACGACGCCGTCGGCGCCAGCGCCGCACGCGAACCGCCCCATGCGGATCGACTCTTCCACCGACGTGTCGCTGATGCCGGCCAGCACCGGCACGCGCCCGCGCACGATGCGCACGGTCTCCGTGATCATCTTCTCGCGCAACTCGACGCTCAGCGCCGGCGCCTCGCCCGTCGTGCCCAGAGCGAAAATGCCGCTCACGCCGCCGCCGAGCATGCGCTCCAGGAGGCGCTCGAGCCCGGCGTGATCCAGCTTGCCGACCGCAGCAAGCGGCGTGACAACCGGTGGAACGATTCCGCGGAGCAAGAGTGGCAGAGACATGGAAGCTGTGCGTTCGTCCATCGGGCCGGGCTGAGATGCGCGACCGTCCAGGATCATATCAAGTTGTCACTTTTTTCGCAAGACTGGATATAATGCCGAAACGATGAGTGAGAAAACGAACTGGGCGGTTTGGGGCCTGCTCGGGGCGCTGGCGGCCCCGCTCGCCGGCCTCGATTTCACCACGTGCGTCGTCGTCTCAGAGAAGCCCGGCGTCGCGGTTCGGGTGCTTGTTGAAGAAATCGGGAAGCGGAGCTGGATCCAGCCCGAGACGCGCGACGCGATGCCCGCGCAAGGGTGCGCGATCGTGGCCGGGGAGCGCGCCTCCGCCGTGCGGCTGGCGGGGCCGCTGGCGGCGAAGCTGCCGCCCGCGCCCGCGGGCGGCGAGGGCTATTCGCTCGCGGCGTTCGAAGAGGCAGGCCGCGCGGTGGCGATCATCGCGGGCAACGGACCGAGCGGCGCGCTGTACGGGGCGGGGCATCTGCTGAGGTCTCTCGAGATGAGCCGCAACAGCATCACGCTGCCGGCGCCGCTCGCGATCTCGACGTCGCCGCGCTACCGCCTGCGCGGCCACCAGTTGGGCTATCGCCCGAAAACGAATTCCTATGACGGCTGGGACGCGCCGCAGTGGGAACAGTACATTCGCGACCTCGCGGTCTTCGGCGCCAACGCCATCGAGCTGATTCCGCCGCGCTCGGACGACGACGACGACAGCCCGCACTTCCCCAAGCCGCCGCTGCGCATGATGCAGGAGATGTCGCGGCTGGCGCATGAGTATTTCATGCAGTGCTGGATCTGGTATCCGGCGATGGACAAGGACTACGGGAACCCGCAAACCATCGACTTCGCGCTCAAGGAATGGGAGCAGGTTTACAAGGCCGTGCCGCACATCGACGCCGTCTTCGTGCCCGGCGGCGATCCCGGCCACACGCAGCCGCGCCATCTTTTCGCGCTGCTCCAAAAGCAGACCGCGCTGCTGCGCAAGTATCACCCGCGGGCCACGATGTGGGTGTCGCCGCAGAGCTTCAGCGCGGAGTGGATGGAGGAGTTCTACGCGCTGGCGGACAAGCAGCCGGAGTGGCTGGGCGGGGTGGTGTTCGGACCGCAGGTGCGCGTGAGTCTTCCCGAACTGCGCGCGCGAATTCCGAAACGCTATCCCATCCGCTTCTATCCCGACATCACGCACTCGGTGCGCTGCCAGTACGGCGTGCCCGATTGGGACCCCGCATTCGCGCTGACCTTGCAGCGCGAGCCGATTAACCCGCGTCCGGAAGACCAGGCGGCGATATTCCGCCTCTTGCAGCGTCACGCCGACGCCGGCTTCCTCACCTATTCGGAAGGCTGCAACGACGACGTGAACAAGTTCGTGTGGAGCGGCCTCGGCTGGGACCCCGGCCAGCCGGTGTTGAGCATTCTGCGCGACTACGCCCGCTACTTCATCGGGCCCGGCTTGGCCGAAGGATTCGCGCAGGGACTGCTGGCGCTGGAGCGCAACTGGCGCGGCCCGGCCATTGCGAACACCGGCATCGAAGCGACGCTGGGCGCCTTCCGCGAGATGGAGCGGACAGCGCCGCCGCAACTGCGGGCCAACTGGCGGTTTCAACAGGCGTTGTATCGCGCCTACTACGATGCGTTCGTGCGCGTCCGCGCGATCGACGAACGAGCACGGGAGGAGCGGGCGTTGACGCACCTGCGCGACGCCCGCGCGCTCGGTCCTCAGCGCGCCGTCGCCGAAGCGGAGCGCGAGCTGGACGGCGGCGCCGCGCCGCCCGGCCGCGATCTGCGCGCCCGCGTGTTCGAGCTTGCCGAGGCGTTGTTCCAGAGCGTCCGCATGCAATTGAGCGTGCCGCGCTACCAGGCGATCGCCGTCGGGCGCGGGGCGAACCTCGACCTCATCGACTACCCGCTGAACGATGCGCCCTGGCTGCGCGCGCGCTTCGCCGAAATCCGCGCCGCGTCGAGCGAAGCGCAGATGCTCACGCAGATCGACGCAATCGTGAACTACACCAACCCCGGACCGGGCGGATTTTATGACGATCTCGGCGATCCGCTGAACTCGCCGCACCTGGTGCGCACGGTCACCTTCGAGCAGGACCCGGCCTTCCTCACAGGCCCGATGACGTACTTCGGCGGCTCGCCGGCGACTCCCGGCAAGCGCATCTCCTGGTGGACCGAGGCGCAGACGCTCAACGATCAGCCGATGCACATGAAGTACGCGGGCCTCGATCCGGGCGCGCGCTACCGCGTGCGCATCGTCTACGGCGGCGACAGCGAGCGGCGTCCGGTGAAGCTCGTGGCGAACGGCGCGTTCGAAATTCATCCCATGATGCCGCGCCCGTTCGACTACAAGCCGCTGGAGTTCGACATCCCGCGCGAGGCGACGCGGGAAGGGCGGCTCACGCTGACCTTCTCGAAGCAGCCGGGCCTCGGAGGCAACGGGCGCGGAGTGCAGGTGTCGGAAGTGTGGCTGATGCGCGCGCCGCCGCCGGCGCCAGGGCGGGCGGGCGTGCCGTGAGAGGATCGAGAACATGAGCTGGACGAATCCCGTACGCGCCCGCCTCCAGGCCGGCGAACCCGTCTTCGCCCTGACGCTGACCACGCCGTCGGCCGAGATCGCGGCGCGCGCCGCGACGCTGGGCTTCCACTTCATCTGGGTGGAGATGGAGCATTCGCCGGTCACATTGGAGACGCTGCGGACCGTGGTGCTGGCGACGCGCGGCCTGCCGGCGGCGGTGTTCGCGCGCGTTCCCGTGGTGGAGCGCTGGACCGCGAAGCGCGCGCTCGACCAGGGCGTCAGCGGCGTGATCTTTCCGTTCACCAGCACGGCGGATCTGGCGCGCACCGCGGCCGAGGCGTGCCGCTATCCGCCCCTCGGCCGGCGCGGCTCGGGCGCGGGGCTTGCTTCCGCGACGTGGCCCGAAGCAGGCGTCTACTACGATTCCGCGGACCGCGAGGTGATGGTGATCGCAGTCGTTGAAGAGCGCGAGGCGGTCGAGAACATCGATGCCATCGCCGCCACGCCCGGCATCGATGTCCTCTTTATCGGCACCAGCGACCTGTCGTTCTCGCTGGGTTTCCGCGGGCGCCAGGGCGAGCCGGAGCTACTCGCCGCGATTGCGAAAACCCGCGAGGCCGCGCGGCGCAACGGCAAGTTTCTCGGCCGTCCGGCGGGTTCGCCCGAACAGGCGAAGCAGTTTATCGAAGAGGGTTTTCTGCTGATTCAAACGCCGACCGAGCTCGGCTTTCTTGAGGCTGGGGCGCGCCAGTATCTCGACCCGCTCGGCATTCCGGGCGTTCCGCTCGAGAAGCGATCGATGTATTGAGCCGCGCGCGCCGGCAAGCGGTTCCGCGAGAGAGACCGATGAATCGACCGGGGAGAAAGCAGATGCCGACCAGACGCTCATTGCTCGCCGCGCCCGCCGCATTGCTGTTTGCGCGCGGCGAAGGCGCCAAAGTGTTGCGCCACGTCCGCGTCTACGCGGAGAAAGGACGCTTCGGCGGCTGGCCCGCCAACCACGGCATCTGGTCGTGGGGCGAGGAGATCCTGTGCGGTTTCAGCGCCGCGTACTTCATGAAGAAAGATCCGGAGCGCCACCAGTACGACAACACGCGCCCCGAGGAGCCGCGGCTGGCGCGGTCGCGCGACGGGGGCGAAACGTGGAAGATCGAAGCCCCGCCTTCGCTGCTGCCCCCGGAGCAAGGCGGTTCGCCGGTCGAGATGCTCGCCGGCCCGATGGACTTCACCGCGCCCGGATTCGCGATGACGATCCGTTTCACGAACGTCCACGCGGGCGAGTCGCGCCTGTGGCACTCGGCCGATCGAGGCAAGACCTGGAGCGGCCCTTTTCGCTTTCCGCTGTTCGGGCGCAAGGGCATCGCCGCCCGCACCGACTATATCGTTCTCAACAAGAGCGAGGCGCTCGTCTTCGTCACCTCCGCGAAGGAGAACGGCCGCGAGGGGCGGCCCGTGTGCGTGCGCACGGGCGACGGCGGCCTGACGTGGGCCATACAAGGCTGGATCGGACCTGAGCCCGAGGGCTTCGCCATCATGCCGTCCAGCGTGCGCCTGCCCGGCGGGCGCATTCTCACCGCGGTTCGCGTGAAGCAGGACGACACGGCCGACTGGATCGACCTCTGGGCGAGCGAGGACCTCGGCAAGACGTGGTCCTACGTCGCGCGGCCCGTGCCGAAGAGCGGCGGCAAGAGCGGCAATCCTCCGTCGCTCGTGCGATTGCAGGACGGGCGTCTGGTGATCACCTACGGCTATCGCGGGAAACCGTTCAGCATCCGCGCCGTGATCAGCGGGGACGACGGCAAAACGTGGTCGCCCGACATCATTCTGCGCGACGACGGCGGCGCCTGGGACATCGGCTACACGCGCAGCGTCCAGCGTCCCGACGGCAACATCGTGACGCTGTACTACTTCCCGCCGGCGCCCTTCGTCGAACGCGAAATCGCCGCCACCATCTGGAATGCCGGTAAGCGAGGCGCCGAATGAAGGCATTGCTGATCGCTCTGGCGCTGGCTGCGCCCGCGGCGGAGCTGAGAATCGAGAAGGTCTTTGGACCTGAAACGCCGACGGGCCGCTACAAGCATCCGGCGTCGATCACCGGGCTGAAGAACGGCGACCTGATGCTGGTCTACTACGGCGGCGAGGGCGAATACGCGGTCGACACCGGGGTCTTCGGAGCGAAATGGTCGCGCGCCACGGGCAAGTGGGGCGCGCCGCGCATGATTGCGCACGACCCGTTCCGCTCGGTGGGCAACGGCGTTGTCTGGCAGGCGCCCGACGGCGTGGTGTGGCTGTTCTACGTGGTGCGCTGGGGCTCGACGTGGTCGACGTCGCGCATCCAGGGCAAGGTTTCGCGCGACGGCGGCGAAACATGGTCGGACAGTTTTGTCGTTTCCGACAAAGAGGGAATGATGGTGCGCGGGCAGCCGCTTGCGCTCGACACGGGCGAATACCTGCTGCCGGTCTATCATGAAACCGGCTACGACACGGAGATGGTTGGGCCGGACACGACTTCGCGCTTCCTGCGCTACGACCCGCGCAAGAAGGAGATGGAGTGGAGGGAGAGCGGCGTTATCCGCTCGAGGAAAGGCAACCTTCAGCCCGCGGTGGTGCAGCTTTCTCCGAAACATCTCGTGGCCTATTGCCGGCGCGGCGGCGGATACGGCCCGGCGAAGGACGGCTACATCGTGCGCGCCGAATCGCACGACGGCGGATGGACGTGGAGCGAAGGCGCGGACGCCGCGTTCCCCAATCCCAACTCCGCCGTGGATCTGCTGAAGCTGCGCAGCGGCAGCGTGCTGCTGGTTTACAACGACAGCATGAGCGAGCGCACGCCGCTCACGGCGGCGCTGTCCACGGACGGCACGAAGAGCTGGCCGCACAAGCGCAACATCGCCGAAGGGAAGAACTCGTTCGCCTATCCGTTCGTCATCCAAACGGCGGACGGCAAGATCCACCTTGTCTTCACATCGGACAGCCGCACGGCGGTGAACCACGCGGTGTTCGATGAGGAGTGGGTGCGCGGCGCTCCTAGCGGCGCTTCTCCGCCTGCGCGTTGAATTCGCAGCCCACCATCGCGCTCAGGCTCAACAGATACATCCACACGCACAGAGCGATCACCGCGCCGATGGAGCCGTACATCACGTTGTAGTTCGCGATGCGCCTTACGTACCAGCCGAAGATCGTGGTGAGCAAAAGCCAAAGCACGGTGGCCAGCCAGGCGCCCGGCCAGATCTTCCGGCGTTTGCCCGCGTCCGGCCCGAAGTAGTAGAGCAGCGAAGTGACGGCGACGATCGCGAGCAGCGAAACGACGTAACGCACCGCAAGCCCGATGAACCGCACGCCGCCGCGCACCGTTTCGCCGGAAGCGAGCACTCCGAGAGAAGTGAGAACCCATCTCTCCACGCGATCGCCGAAGATCAGCAGCGCCGATGCTCCGACGGCGGGCAGGATCGACGCGATCACCAGCCAGAGTCCGACCAGGCGCCCATGGACGACGCCGCGCGAGGACTTGCGTTCGTAGGCCGCCTGGAATGCATCGATCAGGCTCATCATCACGCCCGAAGCCGCCCACAGGGCGAGGATGCCGGCGGCGACGGGAAGAGAAGCGGGGCGCGATCCGCGCTCCAGATACTCTTGCAGCAGATCTTCAACGCTCGACGGGGCGAAGCGGAACAAGCCGCTGGTGATGCGCTTGGCGACGGCGTCCGCATTCGCCTGCACCAGCAGCGCCAGCGTGGTCGTCAGCATGGGGAACAGGCTGAGCAGCGCCGAATAGGCCGCGGCCTTGGCGTAGCCCAGCGCGCCGTGGCGGTAAGCGTCAAAGAGCGCGCGGCGGAAGAGAACGAAGAAGGTGCGGACACTCATCAGCGGCTTGGATCAATATAATGCTGTCGGGGTTGATTATGTTGCGCACCACCGGACCTCTACTCCTCCTTTCTCTCTTCGCGGCGGCCCAGACGCCGGTTTCACTCATCGACGGCGACACGGCCTTGCGTTACGAAGGCCCCGCCGAAGGCCCGCTGCGCGGCGCGGTGTCGCGCGTGGCGGCGACTGGCCAACCCTTCGCCCAGGCGTGGCGTTTGGAGACGCTTGCGTTGCCCGAACGCCGCAACTCGTCGCAGGAGCAGATGCTGCGCGCCACAGCAAAGCTGAAAACACCGCTGAACGCCGGGGACGCGATCGGCGTGCGCTTTTCGATCCGCTGCGTCCGGCCGGAATTCGAGGGCGAGTGCTCGACGCGCGTGGCGCTGCGGCACGCGGGCAGCGGCCGCCAGTCGTCCAAGCCCCTGGCCTTTGCGCCAGGCGAATGGCGCGAGGTGCGCGCGGCATTCACCGCGCCGGCCGCGGGCGAGTTCGAGCTGCGTTTCACGATGGGGCAACAGGTGCAGATCTTCGAAGCCGGAGGCGTCACGCTGGAGAACTACGGCGCGGGCGCGGCCGTGCCGGGCGTTCCTGCTCTGTACGAAGGGGCGGAGGAGAATGCCCCGTGGCGGGCGGCCGCGCGCGCCCGCATCGACAAGATCCGCAAAGCGCCGCTGCGCGTCCAGGTGGTGGACGCCGCCGGCCGGCCCGTGGACGGCGCCTCGGTCCACGTCCGCATGAAGCGCCACGCATTCGGCTGGGGCACTGCCATCGCCGCCGCCACCCTGCTCGGACGCCGCCCCGGCGCCACCCCCGAGGACGTCGAGCGCTACCGCCGCGCGGTTCGCGAGAACTTCAACATGGCCGTGCTCGAAAACGACCTCAAGTGGCCGCAATGGGAGCGTTCGCGGCAACCCGCCAGCGACGCTCTCGGCTGGCTGCGCGCCAACGGCGTCTCGCGCGTCCGCGGTCACACCCTGGTCTGGCCCTCGTGGCGCTGGCTGCCGGCAAGTCTCAAGGCGTCCGCAGGCGACCCAGCCGCGCTTCGCGCCCGCACCCTCGCGCACATCGAGGACATCGTTTCGGCCAACCAGGGGCTGGTGGTCCACTGGGACGTCGTCAACGAGCCCTTCTCCAACCACGACCTGCTCGACATCCTGGGCGACGCCGAAATGGCGGCCTGGTTCAAAAAGGCGCGCGAGCACGACCCCGCGGTCCAGCTCTTCATCAACGACTTCGGCATCCTCTCCAACGAAGGCGCCGACATCGCCCACCAGGCGCACTATCTGCGAACCATCCTGATGCTGGACCGTCTCGGCGCGGGCGTCCAGGGCATCGGACTTCAGGGCCACTTCTCCTCGCCCACGCCGCCCGCGCGCATGCTCGCCATCCTCGACCGCTTCGCCGGACTCGGCCGCCCTCTCGCCATCACCGAGTACGACTTCGAGACTGCGGACGAAGCGCTTCAGGCCCGATTCACGCGCGACTTCCTCACCGTCTGCTTCAGCCACCCGGCCGTCCGCGAGTTCCTGATGTGGGGCTTCTGGGAAGGCTCGCACTGGAAGCCGCGCGGAGCGATGATCCGCCGCGACTGGTCCGAGCGGCCGATGTATCAGGTGTGGCGCGATCTCATTTTCCGCGAGTGGTGGACGGACGAGAAAGGGAAGACGGATCCCGGCGGCACGTTCACCACGCGGGCCTTTCTCGGCGATTACGAGATCACCGCCTGCCGCGGAAGCGACTGCGTCACCACGGCCGCAAGTTTGCAGGCAGGCGGCGGAATCGTGCGGGCCGTCCTCCGGTAAACTGAAAGCGGATATGCGGCTCCTGTTCGCGATCGCCGCGCTCGCCTTGTCTTCCACGGCCCAACCGGCAGGAATCTCCCTGATCGCCGGCGATCCCGCGAGCGCGTTCAACTACCAGGGACCGTCGAGCGGAGTGATCAGCGGCGCGGTGGAGCGGATCGGCGTGGAGGCCATGCCGTTCACTTCCGCCTACCGCATGACCACCTCGTCGCTGCGCGCCGAGCGCCAGCCCGCCGACGAGTGGGCGCTGCGCCTCACCACGCGCGGAGGCGCGGCCGTCGAGAAGGGCGACGTCGTGCTGGCGTCCATGTGGCTGCGCTGCGTCTCCTCCGAGATGGAGGAGATCGGCTGCGCCACGCGCTTCATCGTCGAGCGCAACGGCGACCCTTGGACAAAGTCCGTCGAGCGCGCGATCACCGCCGGACCCGAGTGGCGCGAAGAGAAGTTCATCTTCCGGATGGCGGAAACGTATGCCCCTGGCGGATACACAATCCACTTCCGCATGGGCATGCTGGTGCAAACCCTCGACGTCGCGGCCATCCGCGTGGAGAGCTTCGGCCGGGACGCTACCGCGGAGTCGCTGGGCGTCTCTACGCTCTACCCCGGCGGAGAGGACGGCGCGGCGTGGCGATTCGAGGCGCTGGACCGCATCGAGCGCATCCGCAAGGGCGATCTCACCGTGACCGTGGTCGACCCGGCCGGCAACCCGGCGCCCGGCGCCGAGGTCCGCGTGCGGATGAAACGCCACGCCTTCGGCTGGGGAACGGCCGTCGCCGCGGGAATGCTCCTCGGCACAGACCGCAATCTCGACCCCGCCGATGTCGAGCGCTACCGCCGGGCGATCCTCGACAACTTCAACATGGTCGTCTTCGAGAACGACCTGAAGTGGCCGCAGTGGGAGCAGAACCGGCAGCGCGCCCTCGCCGGCATCCAGTGGATGCGCCAAAACGGCATCGCCTGGATCCGCGGGCACAACCTCATCTGGCCGTCCTGGCGCTACATGCCTGCCGACGTCGAACTCCTGAAGGACGACCCCGAAGCCCTGCGCGCCCGCATCAACGGCCACTTCGCCGATATTCTCGGCGCCACCGCCGGCGTGATCCCGGAGTGGGACGTCATCAACGAGCCCTATACCAACAACGACGTGATGAAGATCCTGGGCGACGAAGAGATGGCCGCCTGGTTCAAGCTGGCGCGCCAGCACGACCCTCAGACCGAACTGTTCATCAACGACTACAGCATCCTCTCTTCGGGCGGCCTCGACTTCGCCCACCAGAACCACTATTTCAAGACGATTCAACTACTTGACAGCCTGGAGGCCGGCGTCCAGGGGATCGGGATGCAGGGCCATTTCAGCTCCCCGACCCCGCCCGAACGCATGTTGCGCATCCTCGACCGCTTCGCCAGGCTCGGCAAGATCATCGCCATTACCGAGTACGATTTTGACAGCGATGACGAGTACCTCCAGGCGAAATTCACGGAAGACCTGATGATCCTTTGCTTCAGCCATCCGGCTGTGCGAGAGTTCCTCATGTGGGGATTCTGGGAGGGGCGGCATTGGAAGCCGCGCGGGGCGATGATCCGGCGCGACTGGTCCTCCAAACCGATGCACGACGTCTGGCGAAACCTGATCTATCACCACTGGTGGACCAGGGAATCGGGGGTAAGCGGCGAGGACGGCCGGTTCGCTGTCCGGGGTTTCCTCGGCGAGTACGAGGTGGAAGCTTGTTTGGCGGATCTGTGCGCTTCCACGCAGGCTCTCCTGGCTGCACCGGAGGCCGCTGTTCGGGTCGTGTTGCCAGCCGAGTAAGTCATGTGTCCTCAATAGTTTGTGAGCGATCCAGGCCATCTTTATCGGAGAATCGGCGTTTCCAAGCCAAAAGCCCCCCGCAAGTACCAGTACTGGGGGCTCTCGGCCCTAGGAAGAGTTTCTGCATTCTGACCCTAACAAAGTGTTGACTTGCTGAGGCAATCGCCTTAGATTGAAATAGAACAAAAGAGTTTGGACCACCCCCGAAGGGGGGGAGTCCAATGGGATGGAGGAGAAATTGATGATTTCGCGACTCATGACCTTAGCGGTTGTCACTCTTGCCCTTTGCGGCTTGGCGCCTGCCGCGACCATCAATGTTGGATTCGACACCGTCGCCGCACCCTGCTGCTTCGGCAGCGTGATACCAGGTGGCCCATTGGGTCCCCAGCTCACCTACGGGTTCTTGAGCCTGGACGGAGGCGTGATCCTGAACGGCAACACCGGGTGGAGCGGTTTGCAGACGAGCGATCCGAATCTTTACGCCACCAGTGACTTTTTTAAACTGGCGGACAATTCGCTCCTGCCCGGCGTGATCACCGGCATCTTTGATTTTGAGGTTGACGATCTCGGCTTCGACGTGATCAACGGCTTTGGCGCCGCCAGCTTTTCCGTGAAGGTCTACAACGCCTCCAATGTGATGGTGGGCAGCGCGACCTTCGGGTTGCTGGCTTATCCGAATTCTGGCGCCGTGGGCAGCGTCTTCTTCAACCTGCCCGGCCAGATCAAGTGGTTCGAGGTCACCAGCGCGCAGGCCACCGGGGCGAAGGACTTCGCTATCGACTCGATCTCGTACTCGAGCGACAAAGTCCCCGAGCCCGCCACCTTCGCCTTGATGGGCCTGGGCCTCGCCGGCCTCGCGGCATTGCGCAAGTTCCGCGGCTAACTTCTCCCGGCCGAGTGCAGGTCGCGGGCATCACATCTTCAGTCCACGGCAGCCACCTATGCCCGGCAAGGGCATAAGGTGGCTGTTCGTCTTGTCCCCACCAAGGCCCGGAGCTCCTTGAAGGAAGATGGCCTTCAGGCCGCGGAGGCGGTCACCGCGGACGCCCCGACGATCACCCTCGGCGGAATCGTTGTATGACCATCGGCTGACTGGCGTGCTCCTGGCGGCCGCGGAGCGCACCTGCCAGCAATGCTTGCACCACGAGATCCCATCACAGAAGGCCGTGGTCACTGGCGGCGAGCCGGAGGGCGGAGGACAGCGCGGCGCTCCGGCTCTAATGCGCGGTCTCCAGGGTCGATCCTAACGGCTTTCAAGGGGTTGCAGGAGGCCAGACCCAGTACTTCAACACCTTTTGTGCGACACAATAAGGGTTGACAGATCTCGCGCCCTGGATCAGAATATGCTTGAGGCCAAAGGATTAGGCTGGAGGAGGTTTCGAATGAAAGCACTCGCATCAGTATGTATAGTTGGGGCAATTCTCCTGGCGTGCACCCCGGCGCATGCGGCAGTCATTACGATCAACGCGACTGATTTTACTGTTGGGTTGTCCAACCAAACCGTGAATGGGCTGAATTTTCAGGCGAGTCCTGTCGGCAGGACTTTCGCGCTGAAGACCTTTAACGGGTACACAGGTCTCGGGTTCACCGGCATAGCCTATGACGAAATCGGGATCGGCGACGACCTCTATGCCTCTATCGGCTCCGGGGGCTTCTATGTCCCATCCTTGACTCTCGGCATGCTGTTCGATGGTCCGGAGTTCGGCGACGTCCAGGAGGTCGCCCAGATCCGTGTTTACCACAGTGGGGGCGGGTACACCGACTACACCTTCACCAATACGTACGATGCGTCCATCCCCCCGGACACTGCGATGTGGAGCGGCGTGGGAAGCACGGTGATCAATGTGTCCCCCTCAATCGCGTCCGGCGCGGCGGTTTGGCAGATCCTCAATCCGTTCGGCTCGACGAACGACATCATCGCGCTGCGATTCATGCCGATACCCGGTCTGTGCGGCGCCGGCGACTGCGACAACCAGTCGGACTTCACTCTGGTGCAACTCAAGTATGAGCCCGTGCCGGAGCCGGCCACCTTCGCCATGCTGGGTCTCGGACTGGTTGGTTTGGCCGCGTTCCGCAGATTCCGGGGATAGACCCCTCTGGCCTCCCCAGGCTGCGAGCTCAAATTCTCGTCCTCTGTCACAGCCACCTGCGCCCGTGAGGGGCGGAAGGTGGCTGTTTCATTCTTGGCGAGACGGTGGGTGACTTCCGTTTTTCCTGCTCCGCTTGCCCGCGATTCCGCGAGTTCGATATCTTAAAAGTTCTCCCGCTAGACCAGACTCGCGTCACGGGTGTAAGCCCGCAGGGTCGCAGTCTAGCCGAACCGGCATGGAAGTCTTCGAGCTCACGCGCGCCCTGGTGGACATCGAGTCGATCACGGGCAATGAAGAGCGGGTTGGCGATTACGTCTTCAACCTGCTCCAGGACCTCGCGCGCGCGCACTCGGGCCAGGTCGAGAAGATGGAGGTCGAGCCGCGCCGCTTCAACGTCTTCGCGCGCTTCGGCGAGCCCGTGGTGACGCTCTCCACGCACCTCGACACCGTCCCGCCCTTCTTCCCCGCGCGCGACGACGGCGAGTTCATCTGGGGACGCGGCGCCTGCGACGTCAAGGGCATCATCGCGGCGATGATCTGCGCCGCGCGCGGCCTGCTGGCGGAAGGCGTTCGCAACTTCGGCCTGATCTTCGTCGTTGGAGAAGAGCGCAACAGCGCGGGCGCATATCACGCCGCGAAAACCCCGCGCGGCTCGAAGTTCCTCATCAACGGCGAGCCGACATCGAACAAGCTGGCGCTCGGCTCCAAGGGCGCGCTGCGCTACGAGCTTCATGCCCACGGCCGCATGGCCCACTCCGCTTACCCCGAGCTCGGCGAATCCGCGATCGAGAAACTGCTCGACGCCCTGAACGCTCTGCGCGCGCTCCAGCTCCCGGTGGACGACGTCCTCGGCCGCTCGACGCTGAACATCGGCCTCATCTCCGGCGGACGCGCGCCCAACGTCATCGCCGATGAAGCGTCGGCCACGCTGATGTTCCGCCTGGTGGGCGATCCCGCGCCGATCCGCGAAGGCGTCGCGCGCGCCTGCGGCGGCCTCGTCGAGGCCAACGAAATTCTCTGCATCCCGCCGCTGCGCCTCGGCGCGCTGCCGGGTTTTGAAACTACGGTGGTGGCCTACACCACCGACATCCCCGCCTTCGGCGGGGCGTGGGGCAAGCCGTTCCTGCTGGGTCCGGGCACGATCCATGTGGCCCACACCAGCGAGGAGCGCGTGTCGAAGAAAGAGCTTGTGGAAGCGGTCGGCATCTACCAGTCGCTGGTGCGCCGCCTGCTCTCCGGAGAAGTCTGAAAGAAGGACGTGACAGCGATGAAACAGAAGATTCCAGTCGGCGTGCTGGGCGCCACCGGCATGGTGGGCCAGCACTTCGTGAAGTTCCTTGACGGGCACCCCTGGTTCGAATTGACCTGGGTGGGCGCGAGCGACCGCTCGGCTGGAAAGAAGTACAACGGGGCGACGCACTGGCGCCTGGACGGCTCGATGCCCGCGCGCATCGCCGATCTCACGGTCGCCGAATGCAAGGCCGGCGCGGGCGCGCCCAAGCTCGTCTTCTCCGCCATGGACGCCAGCGTCGCCACGGAGATCGAGCGCGAATTCGCCGAATCCGGCCACGTTGTAGTTTCCAACTCCAAGAACCACCGCATGGAGAACGACGTCCCGCTGCTGGTCCCCGAGATCAATCCGGATCACCTCCAGCTTCTCGCCGCGCAGAAGAAGAACCGCGGCTGGAAGGGCATGATCACCACCAACCCCAACTGCTCCACCGTCGCGCTCACGATGGGCCTCGCGCCGCTGAAGCAGTTCGGCATCGAGCAGGTGATCGCCACCACGATGCAGGCCATCTCCGGCGCGGGTTACCCCGGCGTAGCCTCGATGGACATCATGGCCAACGTCATCCCGTTCATCGGGGGCGAAGAAGAAAAGATGCAGATGGAGACGCAGAAGATCATGGGCGACTTCGCGGGCGACCACATCGCGCCGCTCGCCGCCAAGGTCAGCGCCCACTGCAACCGTGTTCCCTCCGTCGACGGCCACCTGGTCGCCGTTTCCGTGAAATTGCGCGAGAAGCCCACGGTCGCTCAGCTCATCGAAGCGATTGAGCACTACACCTCGGTTCCGCAGAAGAAGAAGCTGCCCAGCGCGCCCGTGCCGCCCGTGCTCTACATGCACGAGGAGAACCGCCCGCAGCCGCGCCGGGACGCGATGCGCGGCAACGGGATGCAGGTGACCGTCGGGCGCCTCCGCCACTGCCAGGTCCTGGACTTCAAGTTCGTCTGCCTGGGCCACAACACCATCCGCGGCGCTGCCGGCGCGGCCGTGCTCAACGCGGAGCTGATGCAGAGCGAAGGCTGGCTCGACAAATGATCGTCATGAAGTTCGGCGGCACGTCGGTGGAATCGGCGGCCGCCATCGAGCGCGTGGCGAACATCGTCCGCTCGCGGCTCGAGCTGCGCCCGCTGGTGGTGGTCTCGGCCATGGGCAAGACCACCAACCGCCTGCTTGCCGCCGCGGATAAAGCCGCCGCGTCGAACGTCGAAGATGCGCTGCGCGACCTCGAAGAGCTTCAGGAGTATCATCGCCGCGAAGCCGGCGCGGTCATCGCCCCGGCGGACCATGGGGCGATGGAAACGCTGCTCGACGAGCACTTCGAGCAGCTTGAATCCGCTATCGAATCAGTCGCCGCCGAAGGCAGCGTCACGCCCCGGCTGTGGGACGAAGTCGCCAGCTTCGGCGAACGCCTGTCGAGCGCGCTGGCGGCCATGGCCTTCCGCAACTTCGGCCTGCCCGCCGCGCACCTCGACGCGCGCCAGGTGATCATCACCGACAGCCGCCACACGCAGGCGCTGCCGCTCTATAGCCGCACGTACGCGCGATTGAAGGAGAAAGCCGCGCCGCTGGTGGAAGAGCACGGCGTCGTGGTGATGGGAGGCTTCATCGGCTCCACTTCGAGCGGCGTCACCACCACGCTCGGCCGCGGCGGCTCCGATTTCTCCGCCTCCATCGCCGGCGCTGGCATCGGCGCGGAAGAGATCCAGATCTGGACGGACGTCGACGGCATGTTGACGTGCGATCCGCGCATCCTGCCCGGCGGCCATCTCATCCGCGTCATCTCGTTCAACGAGGCGGCCGAGCTGGCCTACTTCGGCGCGAAGGTGCTGCACCCCGCCACGGTTCTGCCGGCCGTCGAGAAAAGCATTCCGGTGCGCATCCTGAACTCGCGCAATCCCGCGGCCCGCGGCACGCTCATCGTCGCCGACGCGGTGCGCTCGAGGAACCCCGTCAAGTCGATCTCGTGCAAGAAGGGCATCACCATGCTCAACGTGCGCAGCCTGCGCATGTTGATGGCCTACGGCTTCCTGCGCCGCATCTTCGAGGTGTTCGACCGCTACCGCACGCCGGTCGACATGGTCTCCACCTCCGAGGTCAGCGTGTCGCTCACCATCGACCAGGCGCACTTCCTCGACGAGATTGTCGAGGACCTCTCCAAAATCGCCGAGGTGACCGTGTTTTCCGCCCAGGCCGTGGTGTGCCTGGTCGGCGACAGCATCCGCGAAACCCCCGGCGTCTCGGCGCGCGTCTTCACCGCGCTGCGCGACGCCAATGTCAACGTGCGCATGATCTCGCAGGGCGCTTCGCTGCTGAACATCGGCCTGCTCATCGACGAGGCCGACCTGGTGCGCGCCGTCGAGGCGCTGCACCGCGAATTCTTCAGCGAGCTCGATCCGGAGGTGTTCGAAGCATGAAACTGGCTCTGGTCGGCTACGGCAAGATGGGCCGCATGATCGAGAAGCTCGCGCCCGAGTACGGCTTCGAGGTCGCGCTCGTTCTCGATATCGGCAACAACGCCGGCGGCGCGGGCCTCACTGCTCAGAACTTCACGGGCATCGACGCCGTAATCGAATTCACCGCGCCCGATGCCGCCGCGGAGAATCTCCTGAAGCTCGCCGCGCTCAAGATCCCCACCGTCACCGGCACCACCGGCTGGCTCGCGCGTTTCGAGGAAGTGAAGTCCGCCTTCCTGGCATCGGGCGGAGCGCTCGTCTGGAGCGCGAATTTTTCGATCGGCGTGAACATCTTCGACCGCGTGGTCCGCGAGGCCGCGCGCTGGATGGAGAAGCAGGCGGGCTACGAGTGCTGGGCCTGGGAGATTCATCACAGCCAGAAGAAAGACGCGCCCTCGGGCACGCTGCTCAAGCTGGTGGACTCGATGCGCGCCGCCGGCTACACGCGCAAGGTTGATGTCGCTTCCAGCCGCGCGGGCACGCTTCCGGGCACGCACGAGATCGGCTTCGACTCCGCCGCCGACACCATCACTCTGCGCCACGCCGCGCGTTCGCGCGAGGGCTTCGCGCGCGGCGCGCTCGAGGCCGCGCGCTGGGCCGCCGGCAAAAGCGGCGGCGTCTGGGAGTTCAGTGAGATCCTGTTTTCATCCGCCAAGGAGTAAGCCATGTTTCAAGGCTGCGGCACCGCCCTCGTTACGCCCTTCAAGCCCGATCTGAGTCTGGACGAAGACGCGCTGCGCCGTCTCGTCCGCAGGCAGATCGAGGCGGGCGTTCATTTTCTCGTGCCCTGCGGCACTACCGGCGAAAGCCCCACGCTGGCGCATCGCGAGCATCTGCGCGCCGTTGAAATCACGCTCGAAGAGGCGAAGGGCAAGCGGCCCGTTCTCGCGGGCGCGGGCGGCTACAACACGGCCGAAGTCATCGAACTCGCGAAAGAGCTCGAAGCGATGGGCGCCGACGGCATCCTCTCCGTCACGCCGTACTACAACAAGCCGACGCAGGAAGGGCTCTATCAGCACTACAAGGCGATCGCGGCGGCGGTGAAGCTGCCCATCATCGTCTACAGCGTGCAGGGGCGCACGGGGATCAACGTCGAGCCCTCGACGCTCGAGCGCCTCGCCGCGATAGGGAACATCGTGGGGGTGAAGGAAGCGTCCGGCAACATCCAGCAGATGGCGCGCATCTGCGCCTCGCTCGCGGAGCGTTTCGCCGTGCTCTCCGGCGACGATTCCATCACAGTGCCGCTGTGCGCGCTCGGCGGCCGCGGCATCATCTCCGTGGCGTCCAACGAGATCCCGGCCGAGATGTCGCGCCTTGCGCAGTTGTGCCTCGACGGCGATTACGCCGCGGCGCGCGCGCTGCAAAAGCAGTGGCTGCCGCTGATGGACGTCAACTTCGTCGAGTCGAATCCTATCCCGGTGAAGTATGCGATGTCGCGCATGGGATTGCTGGAGCCGGTGTGGCGCCTGCCGCTGGTGCCGCCTTCGCCCGCCGCGGCGCAGCGCATCGACCAGGTGTTGAAGCAATCGGGACTCATCGCCCAATGACGATCGAAGAGCTGTTCGACAATCCGCCGGCGACTTACAGCGCCGAGCACCACGCGCTGTTCGCCGCCTTCAAGCAGTCGCTCAACGAAGGCAAGGCGCGCGCGGCCGAGCCCGACCCGTCCGCGAAGAGCGGCTGGCGCGTCAACGGCTGGGTGAAGAAGGGAATTCTCGCCGGCTTCCGCATGGGCGCCATCGTGGACATGTCGATCGACGCCGCGCGCCAGCCCTACTTCGACAAGGCGACGTACCCCGTGAAGCGGTTCACAGCGCAGAGCGGGGTGCGCATCGTCCCCGGCGGCTCGAGCATCCGCGACGGCTGCTACGTCGGCCGCGGCGTCACCTGCATGCCGCCGATGTATATCAACGTCGGGGCCTACGTCGGCGACGGCACGATGGTCGATTCGCACGCGCTGGTGGGAAGCTGCGCCCAGGTGGGCTCGAACTGCCACATCTCCGCCGCGGCGCAGATCGGCGGCGTGCTGGAGCCGGTCGGCGCGCTGCCGGTCGTCATCGAAGACGACGTGCTGGTGGGCGGCAACTGCGGCGTCTACGAGGGCACGGTGGTGAAGCGCCGCGCGGTCCTCGGCACCGGCGTGATCCTCAACCGCTCGACGCCGATCTACGACCTCGTGACCGGCGAGATCCACGCGGCGGACGATGAGAACCCGCTGATCGTCCCCGAAAACGCCGTCGTCGTCGCCGGCGCCCGCGGCGTCTCGAAAGGCAAAGGCGCGGAGTGGGGCATCTCGCTCTACACGCCTGTGATCGTCAAGTACCGCGACGCCCGCACCGACGCCAAGATCCGCCTGGAAGACTACCTGCGCTGACGCCGCGCTGGAACTTCCCCCGGCCATCCGCGGCGGCCATCGAATCTCGCGAGGATTTCCAGCCGCCCCTCTCGCACGCGATAGGGCGCAATGCAGGGCGTTCCGGGCACGACCGGTTCTCTCGTTCCGATCAACCGGCCCGGGCTTCCGATATGAGGCTGATTCACGAGAAGTTCCACTGCCTCGAGAATGCGGGCGGCTGTTCTATCTGACGCCGCCGGATTGTCCTGCTCAATGAACTCCCGAAGCGACCGGAGATCCCCAACCGCCCGGCGGGTCCGCTCGATCATCACAGTGGAGCCTTGCGTTCTCGTGGCTTGCCCCAGGAGCGAAGCCAAAAAGCTACCTTCTCGGGGTTGACCGTCCGCCCCGCATCCGCATCTGCGATTCCTTCCCCGATCGCACCGAGTTGCCATTCCTGCGCCTCAAGATACTCTGCAATTGCCTGCGCGGCCAGCACAGATCTGGAACGCTTCGAGCTTCGCGCCAGCGCATCCAGCCGCGACTTCATTCCAGAATCCAGCCGGATCGAGAGCACCTCCATTGCAGACTGTGTGCGCATGTATACGTTGCAGTCGACGCGGAAGGAACCACGCGTCTCAAGGATGATCAGCCTGCATTGAAGCCGGCCGCGCAGCCGCCATCGGCCCTTCCACAATCGGGCGCTGCCGATCACCTCATGCTATTCTGCAAAGAGACCCGCCCAAGGCCGCGGAGAGGTGGCTGAGTGGTCGAAAGCAGCGGTTTGCTAAACCGTCGTAGGGGCTTAAACCTCTACCGAGGGTTCGAATCCCTCCCTCTCCGCCAGACACTCCACCTGATTGCCAGCCAGAGAAGCGTATGCTGTTTGACATGGAAAACGGCAGGGCGGAGTTGGTCCGCGCTCGCGGCGGAGCGAGATGGACGCGGCGGGAGTTTCTTGCGGCTGGGGCGCCGGCAATTCTCAGGGGGCAGGCGGCGAGGCGTCCCAACATCCTGTTGGCGATCGCCGACGACCAGTCATACCCGCATATCGGGGCGATGGGAGACAAGGCCGTCAAAACGCCGGCGATTGATCGTGTCGCCGGTGACGGCGTTCTTTTCCGGCACGCTTACAGCCTCTCTCCGGGATGCGCACCCTCGCGCGCGGGTCTGTTGACAGGGCGGTATCCGTGGCAGATCGAGGAAGCCGGCACACATGCGAGTCTGTTCCCAAAGAAGTTTGAAGTCTACCCGGATCTGCTCGAGCGGCGCGGATATTTCGTCGGACTCACAGGCAAGGGCGCGGGACCATGCAATTTCAAGGACGCCGGATGGACGCGCAACCCCGCGGGGCCGGGCTTCGACCGGCGGCGGGCGGAGGCGCGCTCGAAAGGCGTGAACACGAACGACTACGCCGGCAACTTCGCGGACTTCCTCGAGGCGCGCCCCAAGGACAAACCATTCTGTTTCTGGTACGGCTGCCACGAACCGCACCGCGGCTATGACCAGGGCTCAGGAGTGAAATCGGGAAAGCGGCTCGACGACGTTACCGTTCCGCCATTCCTGCCGGATACGCCGGAGGTGCGCAGCGACATTCTCGACTACATTCTCGAAATCGAGCATTTCGACCGGCACCTGGGGCGGATGCTCTCGCTGCTGGAGAAGAGCGGTGAGCTGGAGAACACGCTCGTCCTCGTGACGGCGGACAACGGGATGCCGTTTCCAGGCTCGAAAGCGACGATGTACGACTATGGAATTCACCTTCCTCTCGCGATGATGTGGAAGGCGCAATGCAAAGGAGGCCGGGTATCGGAAGACCTGATCAGCTTTGCCGACTTCGCGCCGACGTTTCTGGAGGCGGCCGGCGTCGAGGTTCCTCCGCAAATGGTGGGAAGGAGCCTCGTGCCTCTGCTGCGCTCGGGGCGCACAGGGGTGATCGAGAAGACGCGCGGCCGGATCTTCTCGGGGCGCGAACGGCACTCACACGCGAGGTTCGACAATCTCGGCTATCCTGCGCGGGCGATGCGGCAGGGGGACTACTTGTACATCTGGAACATGAAGCCGGACCGCTGGCCGGCGGGCGATCCTGAGTTCTACGCAGACATCGACGGAGGGCCGACGAAGGACTGGATGATGGCGCACCGGAGCGACACAGCGGTGGCGCCGCTGTTTGAACTCGGCTTTGGCAAGCGGCCCGAGGAGCAACTGTTTGACGTCGTCAAGGACCCGGGCTGCAAAAACAACCTCGCTCAGTCGGCCACGCATGCGGGAATCCGCAAATCGATGCGCGCGGATCTCGAGAAGGCGCTCACGGCGCAGAAGGACCCGCGCATGCTCGGCCGGGGCGATATCTGGGAGAGTTACGCACGGTACTCGCCGATGCGTGCGCAACTGGGCGGATTCGCCGAGCAGGGGAAGGTCAATCCGAAATATCTGAAGTGATGAGGCGCGAGGAGCCCCTTCGCTCTCAGGAAGACGGGGCGGATGTGGCGCTCGAGCAGGTTCCTGATCCACGAGTTGACCGGCGCAAGCGATGGCTACTTCCCAGTGCCGATGTCGATGACGCTGACGTAGGGCGCGCGGAGAACTTCGGCGTGGGCGTGCGCTTCGGCGTGAACCCGGCTGGTGAGTTCAAGTCCAGGGCCACCGGCTTCGGCGGGGCCGATCAGCGCTTCGAGCCGTGTTGTGCCCGCGGTCTTGAGGCGGACGCCGGCGCCGGTCGCCTTCAGCGTCCGGGCGATCGGGGGATCGATGGAGTACTTGTCTCTTCCACAGCGGACGCTCAGCTTGCGGTTGGCGGAGAGGCCTTGTCACGAGACGGCATGCGGTGGCGAGGGATCGTCAGCGGCGGCTGATCGAGACCTGCAATCCCAAGTCGAATGGGACTCGGGATCGTCTCGGCAAGCTGCTGCCGTGGGGCGATTCGCTGTCTGCTCTGCTCTTGAGCGCCGAGACCCCGGCAACGCCGAAACGGTGATGCCTGAATGATGGCGCTTGGAACCCGGCCGGTAGCCTTGTGGATCCGTTCCACGGCGCCGTAAAAGTCCACTGGCAGACTCACTGCGATTCTGGCGGTTCGAGGCAGGATATGAGCTCACTATGGCTCCCCGTTCACCCTCCGCTCAACCACTCCCCGGACGATATACTTGAAGCCGCCATGCTCCGTACCCTGCTCATTCCTGCTCTTATGGTTTCGATGACAGCCTGCCGCCGCGAACCCGCCGCCACGCCGCCCGTGGCCAAAACGATCCCCCACAAATTCGAGAAGTTCGGCGATGTCCGCATCGACAACTATTACTGGATGCACCAGCGCGACAACCCCGAAGTGAAGGCATACCTCGAAGCCGAAAACGCATACACCGAAGCGATGATGGAGCCGCTCAAGGGTCTTCAGGACAAGCTCTTCAACGAGTTCAAGACGCGCATCAAGCAGACCGACGCCTCCGTGCCCTACCTGCGCGAGGGCTACTTTTACTACACGCGCACGGAACAGGACAGGCAGTACCCCATTCACTGCCGCAAGCAGGGGGCGATCGAAGCTCCCGAGCAGGTCGTCCTCGACGTCAACGAAATCGCCAAGGGCTTCAAGTATTTCTCCGCGACCTCGCCCCAGCCGAGCCCCGACGGAAAGCTCGCCGCCTACGGCATCGACACCGCCGGCCGCCGGTTCCACAAATGGCAGTTCCGCGACATCGCCACCGGCAAGCTGCTCGCCGACACCATCCCCGACATCACCGGCAACCTGACCTGGGCCAACGACAGCAAAACCGTCTTCTACGCCAAGCAGGACAAGGTCACTCTGCGGTCCTATCGGATCTACCGGCACACGCTCGGTACCGACGCCGCCAAGGATGAGCTGGTCTTCGAAGAGAAGGACCCCACCTTCAACTGCCACGTCTTCCGCTCCAAGTCGAAGAAGTTCATCTTCATCGTCTCGTCGCAAACGCTGAGCAGCGAGTACCGCTACCTCGACGCCTCCACGCCCAACGGCAAGTTCCAGGTCTTTCTCCCGCGCCAGCGCGATCACGAATACAGCCTCGACCACTTCGGCGACACGTTCTACATCCGCACCAACCGCGATGCAAAGAACTTCAAGCTGATGAAGACGCGCGTCGGCCGGAACGCGATGTCGAACTGGAAAGAGGTCCTGCCGCACCGCGCGGATGTTCTGCTGGAAGATATCGACGTCTTCCGCGACCACCTCGCCGCCGTCGAGCGCAAGGGCGGTCTGATGCAGATCCACGTCGTGCCTTACTCGGGCCAGGGCGACCATTACCTGGACTTCGGCGAACCCGCCTACCTCGCCGCGCCCATGAACAACTACGAAGCCGACACGCCGTGGCTGCGCTACACCTACACGTCGCTGACCACGCCGCCCTCGGTCTACGACTACAACATGACGACGAAGGAGAAAAAGCTCCTCAAGCGCCAGGAGGTTCTCGGCGGCTTCGAGCAGACCGCCTACGAGACCGAGCGCATCGAGGCCACCGCGCCCGACGGCGTCAAAGTGCCCGTCTCGCTCGTCTACCGCAAAGACAAGCGCAAGGCCGGCGCCAATCCGCTGCTGCTGTACGGCTACGGCTCCTACGGCGCCAGCATGGACGCCGCGTTCAACCCCTTCGTCATCAGCCTGCTCGACCGCGGCTTCGTCTACGCCATCGCCCACATCCGCGGCGGCCAGGAGCTCGGCCGCGCCTGGTACGAGGACGGCAAGCTTCTGAAAAAGAAGAACACGTTCAGCGACTTCATCGCCTGCGCCGAACACCTGATCGCGCAGAAATACGCCGACCCCAGGCGTGTATTCGCCAACGGCGGCAGCGCCGGCGGACTGCTCATGGGCGCGGTCGTCAACATGCGGCCCGATCTCTGGCGCGGCATCATCGCCGATGTCCCCTGGGTGGACGTCGTCACCGGCATGCTCGACGACACCATGCCGCTGACCACCGCCGAATACGACGAGTGGGGCAACCCGAATCAGAAGGAATACTACGACTACATGCTCTCTTACTCGCCCTACGACCAGGTGAAAAAGGGCCCCTACCCGAGCATGCTCGTCATGACTTCATTCCAGGATTCGCAAGTGCAATACTGGGACCCCGCCAAGTGGGTCGCCAAGCTCCGCGCGATGAAGACTGACAACAACCGCCTGCTGCTCCGCACCGAGATGGAAGCCAGTCACGGCGGCCTCTCCGCACGCGACGACCGCTACCGCCAGGCCGCGTTCCGCTACAGCTTCCTGCTCGACCTCGCGGGCATCAGGGAGTGATGCGGCGAGCCGCCCGCGTCGAGCCGAACGGCGTCGAGCCATAAACATCCTGGATGCAATCGGCCACACCTCGCTGGTCCGGCTGCGCAGAAAAGCTCGACCACATGCGTGCGCTCGGGGCCGAGTTGACGCTGACCGCCGGCGAAGGCGGTCTCACGACAAAGAAGCTCATCCTCGACATGATCGAAACAGCCCGCGAGATGAGCAGCGAGCCGGGAACTGACTGGACCGACCGGCCCAACAGCCGCGACAGCATCGCCGGCTACTTCCCCTTGGGCGAAGAGATCCGGCGCCAAACCGGCGGCGAGGCCGACGCCTTCGTTCAAAGCGTGGGCACGGCGGCCTCCTCGCGCGGCGTTGCCGAGGTCCTCAAGCGCCGCAGCCCCACAATCCAATTCCACGCCGTCGAGCCCGCTGAATCCCCCGTCCTGTCGGGCGGCCGGCCCGGCCCCCGCAAAATTGAAGGAGTCGGCATCGGCTATATCCCGCCGCTGTGGGCGCCCGCACTCGCTGATGGAATCGTCCCCATCCCCACCGCGGACGCGAAAGAGATGGCCCGCCGCCGGACGCAAGAGCAAAAGGCGCCTCCACCCGCGCGCCTGGCAGCGCCACCTGCCTCATCCGCGCCGAATCCGGCGGCTTCCGCTCGCGCGACATCGGCTTCACGAGATCCGCGACGCCGGGGCCGGTCTCATCGTCCTGCACCCCACACGCAAGACAACGCCCGCGGCCGCTCTCAAATCACTGCCCATCGCCGAGCGCGCCCGGCGGCTGTTCGGTTACGCCCTCGCGGCTTCACGGCGCGAGCAAAGGGACGAAGCCTGCGAACAACTCCAGGCAGCAGTCAAAATCCACCCCGCCTCTCCTGCCGCCTGGCTGCAACCCGGCTCGATCCGCCGGCAACAAAAAGACCTCGACGGCGCCGCAGCCGCATTCCAGCGCGCCCTCGAATCCGACCCTGCCTCCTGCGATGCACTCTTCGCTCTCACCACTGTGGCCAGGTCCCCGCCGGGCTCACGCACTTGCTGCGTCTGGAAACGGCAGTCCATTCCCGGACCGCCTCTGTTGGCGACTTACTCACTCACCGCGCGCCTCGATCAGGACGCCGCCCGCAAGAACGCCATCATCATTCCGAAAGGCGCGACGGTTCGCGAACGCATCCGCCGCCGGGAGCGCCTCTCGCGCGGGACGGCCGCCTTCGTCGTCGGCCTCGAATTCTCTGAAACTCAGTTCGAAAACAAGCACGCCCGCTTCTATGGCCGTCTTGAAAACGTGGAGTCCATCCGCAGCCTGAGCTCCGTGCATTCCACGACGAATAGCGGCGCGAGCGAACTCCGATCGCCGGCCATGCAGGGCTTCACAGTCCACACAGCGCGCACTGAAACGCAATGCGCCCGGGATCTCCCCGGCGTCGGAACGTTTTTCATGTCCGGCGCTGAGTTCGCACTGCCCAGCCGCCCGGACAGGCGGTGATAAGATGCCCGCGTGAAGCCCGCACTCGCCCTCCTTCTCATCGCACCGCTCCTCCCCGCCCAGGACGTCGGCATGGGCGCCCGCCGCGGCACCGGCGCCCGCCTGGAAGCGCCTTACACCCTCGAAATCGAAACCCCGCACGTGAAGTGGGCGAAACCCTTGCCCAACGGCCCCATCCGCATCCTCGCCGTCCCCACCGTCTCCGAAGGCCGCACGCTCGCCGAGCTCGCCCAGCGGCTCTCCCTCGACATCACCGCCGTCAGCATCGACCCCGCCTTCGACGTCAACAAGTGGACCATGTGCTTCGGACGCGACTACGGCGCCCGCGCCGAGCGCGGCGACTTCAGCCTCATCTACAGCTATCTCGAGGAGGAGCTCACTTCCAACAAACAATTCGACGTCATTCTGCTTCAAACAAGTCACGGCTGGAACACGCTGACGCCGCGCTCGCGCGAAGCCCTCGCCCGCCGCGTCAACGAAGGCGCCGGACTCGTCTGGATCGCCCCCTCGCCCAGCGAACTCTCACCGCTCGAGCCCGAGCAGCCCGCCATCAAGCCCGACGGCGAATACATCGCCTACGAGCCCGGCGGAACCGAAGCCTCGCCCTGGCGCCGCACGGCGCAGCATTACATCACGCGCCCCATCCCCGTCGAAAACTTCCCCTTCTCCTACCTGGAGAATTACCTCTACCGCGCGCTCCCCGGAGCCAACGTCATCGTCTCGTCGGCCAGCGGCCACCCCGTCGCCGCCACGCGCGACTTCGGCCGGGGCCGCGTCGTCGCTTTCGGCTATCGCAACGCCGGCCTGAGCTGGCGCATGCCCATGAGCGCCCGCGGCTACATCTCCGATCAATCCTGGGAAGCCTTCTACGCCATGCTCTGCCGCGCGCTCATCTTCGCCGCACGCCGCGAGGAGGACGCCGCCGCCGAATGGCGCGTCGCGCTGCCTCCGCCGCCCAAGCCGGAGGCGACGGACCTCAAGACCACCGCCGAAGTCATCGCGGAAGGCGACACCGTCAACGTCACCTGGCAGGCTCTGAAGGCGCAGACCGTGGAGCTCGTAGACGGCCTCGGCCGCGTGATCGCCCGCGCCCGCGGCGTCAACCAGGCCCAGCTCAAAGCCGGCCGCCCCCTCACCCACAACGGCTTCATCACCGCCGGCGGCGCCAGAATCCCAGTCCGCTTCGCCGCCGCCTCGCGCGAGTGGACCGACTACGAGATCATCATGCCCTGGTACGGTCCGCGCACCTACCAGCCCTGGATTCCCGCCGTCGACGAGCAGTTCCGCCGCGCCGGCATCACCACGCTCTCCAGTCCCGAGCGCAATTTCAAATTGATCGCCAGCGCCGGACTCCACGACACCTTCGGCGTCTACGCCTACCGCAACGCCAACTACGCCAAGCGCAAAGCTCTCTACGCCGAAACGAAAGACAAGAAGTACCTCACCCGCGATGTCGTCCTCCAGGCGCCCGGCTTCGTCGAACAAATGCGCGATGAATTGTTCAAACGCCTGAAGCCCCTCGCGCGGCTCAAGCCGCTCGCCTACTACCTTGCCGACGAAAGCTCCCTCACCACCTACACCGACGCCTTCGACGTCGACTGGTCCCCGCCCGCCCTTGCCGGCTTCCGCGAATGGCTGCGGAATGAATACTCTACGCTCGAAGCCCTCAACAAATCCTGGAGCACAGCTTTCACCGATTGGGACGCCGTCGTCCCCATGACCACCGAGGAAGCGCAGAAGCACGGCAACTTCGCCCCCTGGGCCGACCACCGCGCCTACATGGAATCCGAGCTCGTGAAAGCCCTGGCGAAAGCGCGCGAGATCGTCCGCGAAATCGACCCCGGCGCGCCCGCGTCCATCTCCGGCACGCAGGTCCCCACCGCGCACAACGGCGCCAACTGGTACGCCATCGACCAGATCATGGACTACCTCCAGCCCTACTCCGGCGGCAACCAGGACGCCATGCACCATCTCTTCCGCCCCGGCATGTTGCTTACCGGCTTCACCGGCTACGGCACAACCGGCGCCGCGCTCCACCGCGAGCAATGGCAGCGCCTCTTCTACGGCCACACCGGCGCCTCCATCTTCTGGCACTACACCGTGCTCAATCCCGACCTCACCCTCAGCGAACAGGGCCGCGAAATGGAGAAGGTGTTCGGCCGCCTGCAATCCGGCATCGGCCGCGTCTTCATGAATTCGCGCGTGCGCGAAGACGGCGTCGCCATTCACTTCTCCATGGCGAGCATTCGCGGCGCCTGGATCACCGACGGCCGCATCCTCCCCAAAATCGGTAACGTGATGGGGACGTCGAAGAACTACGCCGACCTCGTCCGCCGCCGCGACGCATGGGTGAAAGCGCTTGAAAAGCAGGGAGTGCAGTTCCGCTTCCTCGCCACGCCGCAGATCGAGCAGGGCGCGCTCGACAAGTACCGCGTGCTCATCCTGCCGTACTCCATCGCCATCTCGGACAAGGAAGCGCAAGCCATCGAAAGCTTCATGGACCGCGGCGGCATCGTCATCGCCGACGGCCAGACCGGCCGCATGGACGAGCGCTGCCGCTGGAGAGAAACTCCTTTATGGCCCGGAGAGCGCAAGGGCCTCTCGCGCCAGTCCCCCGGCCCCGTCCCTGTCCCCGCGTCCTTCCCCGTTGAAGGCGAATTCCTCACCACCATCCGCGACTTCGGCGACGCCCGCCTCATCGGCCTGCTCCCGGGAGGAAAGACCACCGTGCGCCTCCCCGCCGCGCGGGGAGTCCGCTACGATCTCTTCCGCGGAGGCCCGGCGGACGATTTCTACGAGACTTCGCCCGAACGTCCCGTCCTGCTCGTCGAGCGCCAAACCCGCATCACTCGACTCACTCTCTCCCCGTCTCTCGCCATCACTTTGACCGACGAAAAGGGAGCCCCCGTAGCCCGCTCCGTCATCCGCCTCGAAGTCCTCGACCCCGCCGGCAAGCTGGCCCGCCACTACTGCGGCAACGTCACCGTCCAGGACGGCAAGGCGGCCTTCGCCATCCCCTTCGCCCTGAACGACTCCAAAGGCGCGTGGCAAGTCCGCGCCCGCGACGTCGTCAGCGGCCTCACCGCCGAACAAACCCTCCGCCGCTAAGAAGCAGGGCCGGCCGGTGGCCCGTGGCCCCCTTTGGGGAGGACTCTCAGCCCGCCTCCTGGTTCCACTCAACACCCGTGAACTAACCCATTTCGTCCTGATCTAACAACTTGCACTCATCCGAAACCTTTTCCATCCCACCGCATCAAACTGTCCAAAGCTTCAAAGGCAGTTCTCTGTCTCAGCGAAAATAGAACCCAGAGGGGCTGATGCCATGAACCGACTCCTGATCCGCGCGCTCCCGCTTTTGCTGGCCGCTACTGTCTTCGGGCAACAGTACCGCTACCCCGGCCTCTGGCTGCACGTCTCCGAGGAAACGGCGCCCCCCGGAGGCGTCGCTCAGATCAAGGTCACCCTCACCGAGCCGAAGCCGATCATTAAGACGCGCCTTGTCCTGGAATTCGAGGACGGAATCTTCGAAGAAGTCCTCGGCGTCGCCGCGTTCAGCGAAGGAGGCGTCGCCGCGGGAACCGCCTTCCGCCAGGGCAATCGCCTGATCGTCAACGTGGTCTCCCCCGACGCGACGTTCGGCATGGGCGAAGACTACTACCCGATTCTCACCGTCACCGCGAGAGTCCGCGCCGACGCACGCGAGGGCGCGAAATTCGGCGTCCGCATCAGCCCGGAATCCAATTTCTGGAACAAGTACGGAAAGCTCTGGGAGATCACCAGCAACGAGCCCGGCAGCGTCACCGTCGAAGGAGCTCTGTCCATCGACGACGTGATCCCCGGCGGCGGCATCATCCCGCCCGGCCAGGAGATCCGCGTCCTCGGCCGCGGCTTCAAGCCCTGGAGCAAGGTCGAAGTCTACGAGGCGCCGCCGCTCCGCGTCACCTACGTCTCGCCGAACGAGCTCACCGCCGTCGCCGATGAGCCCTACCAGCTCGACCAGCACCAACTCCGCGTCATCAACCCCGACCAGACCGCGAAGGCCTATTACCCCTACGTCCGCGGAGTCCGCCGTTCGACCAGCACCTACGATCTCCTCGCCGCCACCGACCCCATCTTCCACAATCAGACCTATCAGCTCGCCGTCCTGGACTTTCCCGCCGTCCTCGCCCAACCCGGCCACCTGGCCGGAGTCGCTTTGCTTAACCCGAATCTGGAGACTGTCCTCGTGCGCTTCGACCTGTATGACGAAACAGGTTCAGCGATCGCCACCGCCCAGCGCGAGCTCCACTCCCTTGAGCGCATCGCGAGGAACATCGAAGAGCTCTTCGACGGCCTGGCCAACCCCGGCCACACCGCTCTCCTGATCCAGTCCGCCCGCCCGATCCACGTCCTCGGCCTCGCCGCCGAACGGATCCAGGAATCCGGAGCCGTCCTCCCCCTCCTCCCCTACACGCTCCCGTAAAATAGCCTTCAGGCTGTTTTCGGCTTCGGCCAACCAGGTCGTGATGACCAGCTTCCCCTCGTTCCACCTCAGCGGCCGCGCAGCCCTGGTCACCGGAGCCGCGCGAGGCATTGGCAGAGCCATCTCTCTGGCCCTGGCGAACGCAGGTGCGGATGTAGCCCTCGGCCTGCGCGATGCAAACAGCATAGACGCCCTCCCAACCGAAATCGAAGCCCTGGGCCGCCGAGCCCTCCCCCTGCAAATGGACCTGACGAAGCTCGACCAAATCACGCGCGCCGTCGATACCGCCGCCGCCCACTTCGGCCGCCTCGACATCCTGGTGAACAACGCCGGCCTGGCCAACGTTTCCCCCGCCGAAGAGACCACCGAAGCGGACTTCGACGCGATGCTTGCCATCAACCTGAAAGGCGCTTTCTTCGCCGCGCAAGCCGCCGCCCGCGTGATGATCGGGCAAAAAAGCGGCACGATCATCAACCTCAGTTCCCAAGCAGGTTTCGTCGCACTTCCCGGAGTCAGCGTCTACTGCGTCACGAAAGCCGCGCTCGCCCACCTCACCAAGTGCCTCGCCATCGAATGGGGCAAACACAACATCACCGTGAACGCCGTCGCCCCTACCTTCATCGCCACGCCCGGCAACGAGGAATTCCTCGCAGACCCCGCCCGCCGCGCCGACGTCATCGAGCGCATCGCCGCCCTCCACCGCATCGGCCACCCCATGGACGTCGCCGGCGCCGTCGTCTTCCTCGCCTCCCCCGCCGCCTCGCTCATCACCGGCCACACCCTCCTCATCGACGGGGGCTGGACCGCCCGCTGACCTCCGCTATACTCGTGGGCGAAATGCAATCCCGCCGCGACTTCCTCGCCGCCTCTCTCGCCGCCACAGCCGCCCCGTCAAGCATCGAGTGGCTTACCCTCGAACAAGCCGCCGGCGAAATCCGGCGCAAAGCGGTCTCACCCCTCGACCTCACCAGGATGGCCCTCGCCCGAATCGAGCGCCTCAACCCCAAGCTCAACGCGTTCATCACCGTCACCGCCGACGAAGCCCTCGACCAGGCCCGCGAAGCCGAGCGCGAAATCCGCGCCGGACGCTACCGCGGTCCGCTCCACGGAATCCCCGTCGCCCTCAAAGACCTTTACGACACCGCCGGAGTCCGCACCACCTGCGCCAGCGAACACTACGCCAACCGCATCCCCAAAGACGACGCCGCGGCCGTCGCGCGCCTCAAATCCGCCGGGGCCGTCCTCGTCGGCAAAACGAACATGGACGAGTTCGCCTACAACTTCACCTCCGAAACCAGCTTTTACGGCGCCGCGCGCAATCCCTGGGACCTCGCCCGCACGCCCGGAGGCAGCTCCGGAGGCTCCGCCATCGCCGTCGCCGCCGGACTCTGCTACGCCGCGCTCGGCTCCGACACCGGCGGCTCCATCCGCCTTCCCGCAGCCCTCTGCGGAGTCACCGGCCTCAAGCCCACCTACGGCCTGATCGACCTCCGCGGAGTCGCCCCGCTCGCGTGGTCCCTCGACCACGCCGGACCCTTCTGCCGCACCGCGCGCGCCGCCGCGCTCGTCCTCGGCGCGCTCGCGGAACCGGCCAAAACGCCACTGCCGAATATCAAGTCCGTCCGCCTCGGAATCCCCGCCGGCTTCTGGTTCGAGAACATCGACCCCGCAGTCGCCGAAGCCTTCAACTCCGCGGCCCAACATCTGGCGAAACTCACGGCGGGGCTGCGCAAACTCCCCGCGCTCCCCATCGCGATGTCCCCGCAACTCCCCGACCTCCCCGCGGCCTACATCACCATCATCCAGGCCGAAGCCTACACCTTCCACAAGCCGCTGCTCGACAAGAATCCCGCCCACTACAACCCGGGCACGCGCCGCAGCATCGAAAACGGAGCAGGCCTCAGCGCCGCCGCCTACATCGAAGCCCGCCGCGAAATGGAACGCCTCCGCGCTGCTTCCAGCGAAATCTTCAAAGAAGCGGACGTGATCCTCACGCCAACCGCCCCCGCCCCGGCCTTCAAACTCGGAGACCCTGCCGGGCTCATCTTCCTACGCAACACCGCCCCCTGGAATCTTCTGGGCCTCCCCGCCATCTCCATCCCCTGCGGCTTCACGAAAGAAGGTCTCCCCCTCGGCCTCCAGATCACCGCCGCCGCCGGCCGCGACCGCCTCGCCCTGGCCCTCGCCGAAGCCTACCAGCAGTCAACCAACTGGCACACCCGCCGCCCCAACCTGTAGGGCAGGCCCGTGTCCTGGGGTCCCTTTTGGGGAGGCCTCTTAGGCCGCCTCCGCACTGTCTGCTCGACCCTCTCACCCGCGCCCTTGCCCCCTGGGACGATGAGCCCGTCACCGAGGCAGAAGAACGCGCAGCCGCCAAGGGCCGCGAATGGCTGAAGCGCAATCCTGGTATTCCACTCGAACAGGTCGTTGCTGAACTGGGCCTCACGATGGAAGAAATCGAGAAACACCAGGCTGCAGCCTGACCGTGCGCGTCACTGCCGCAAAGCAGCGGACCTGGGTCCCTTTGTTCCGGGCAATGATCCTCCGCGGGTGTCTGGAATTGTGGGGCAGGCCCATGGCCTGGGGTCCCCCTGGAGAGGACTCTCAGTCCGCCCGATCCCCGATCGGGCGCCCTCCCCATCTCACTGCCCCAACTCGTGGCAAACACTGCAATCCGTCTTCGCCCCCCGGCTCGCATGACAGCTCATGCAAGCCGTCATGCTCGTCGAAACCTCCTTCATCAGCACGTCCCGCTTCTCCACCGGACCATGGCACGCCGCGCACTCCACCTTCGCATGCCGCGCATGGCTGAAGAACACAAAATCCGCGGTCCGGTACACGCGCACCCAGGCGATCTCTCTCTTCTCCGACGCCGCCGCCCGCACCTTCGCCACCTCCGCGCTCGAAGCCTTCACCGCCCGATGACAAGTCATGCACCGCGCCGTGTCCGGCAATCCCGCCCGCGTCCCATTCGAGGCCCCCGCATGGCAATCCAGGCACTTCAACTTCGCCCCCGCATGCGCGCGATGACTGAAGGCCACCGGCTGCGCCGCCACGCTCAATGGCAGCTTCTCCTCTATCCCCTTGTACTCCGCTCTCATCCGCGGCGGACGCGCCTTCGCCACTGAGATCAACCGCGTCTCTTCCCCCGCGCGCGGCAGCGCAAACACCACCAGCTTGCTCGCCACCGTGGCGTTGTACTTGTTCCCGCCGCCCGCCGCGATCGCCACATACTGCCGCCCGCTCCGCCCGCGATACGTCATCGGAGTCGCATGGCCGCTCGCCGGCAGCCTCGTCATCCACAACTCCTCCCCCGTGTCTTTGTCGAACGCGCGGAACTTCGAATCGTTCGTCGCCGCGATGAACACCAGCCCGCCCGCCGTCACGATCGAACCGCCTAAGTTCGGAGTCCCCGTCTTCGGCACGCCGCGCGCCGTGAGCTCGTCAAACTCCCCCAGCGTCGCGCGCCATCGGAACTCGCCCTTGTTCAAATCGATCGCCGTCAGCGACCCCCACGGCGGCTGCTGGCACGGATAGAAGTTCGAATCCCAGAACCGCCCGAATCCCTGATTCCGGTACGGCACCTTCGCATCCGCAGGCCGCTTCACCAGCCGCACAAACGCCGCCACATCCATCGAGTTCACATACAGCGTCGAGGTCGCCGGATCGAACGAGCCCCCGCCCCAATTCGCCCCGCCGTTCGTCCCCGGAAAAAACACCGTCGGCTTCTCCGTCACCGGGCGATACAGGTCCCCCTCCACCTCCGCGCCCTTGATCTTCTCCAGGCACTCCGCCCGCGACTCCGGCGTCACCGCCGTCAGCTCATCCATCCGCATCGACTGCCGCGCGAACGGCGGCGGCTTCAGCGGAAACGGCTGCGTCGGCCACGACTCCTCCCCCGGTACCGGACTCCGCGGAACCGGCCGTTCCTCGATCTCAAACAGCGGACGCCCCGTCGCGCGCTCGAACAAAAAAACAAATCCCGTCTTCGTGATTTGGGCCACCGCGTCCACCTTGCGGCCCACGCGCTCCACCGTCACCAGCACCGGCTGCGCCGGCAAATCGTAATCCCACAGGTTGTGATGCACCGTCTGAAAATGCCAGCGCCGCCGCCCCGTCTCGCAATCGAGCGCCACCAGGCTGTCGCCAAACAGATTCGCCCCCACGCGATCCCCGCCATAAAAATCCGTGGCCGGCGAAGTCAGCGGCGCGAACACCAGCCCCAGCTTTTCATCGACGCTCATGATCGACCACGCGTTCGCCCCCGTCCGCTCCTTCCAAGAATCCCCCGCCCAAGTGTCGTTGCCAAACTCGCCCGCGTGCGGCACGGTATGGAACGTCCACTTCAACTTCCCCGTGCGCGCGTCAAACCCGCGAATGTCACCCGCCGGACCCTGCGGCTCCCCATCGCTCACCCAAGCCCCAGTCACAATCGTGTCCCGGCACGCCGCCACCGGCGAAGTCAGCCCGTACGGCGTCTTCGGGTATTTGTCCGCCACCCCCTTCTTCAGATCGATGACGCCGCCCGTCCCGAACGCGGCGTCCAGCTTCCCCGTCTCCGCATCAAGCGAAAACAGCCGTGCCTGCTGATCCCCCAGAAAGATCCTCTTCCGCTTCCCGTCCGTCCAGTAAGTCACCCCGCGCGAAAAGTGCAGCACCACCCGCGTTGACCGGTCGAACTTCGGATCGAACTCCCACAGCACCTTCCCCGTCTCCGCCTCCAACGCAAACAGCCGGTGGAACGAAGTCGAGACATACATCACCCCGTTCACCACCAGCGGAGTCGTCTCAAACGCCGACTTGACCGGATACTCTTTTCCGTCGCTCTGGTCCCCGCTCTCGAAGATCCACGCCGGCTTCAGCCGCCGCACATTCCCCTTGTTGATTTCACTGAGCGCCGAGTACTTAGACCCGCCCGCATCGCCCCCATACCACCGCCAGTCGGTTTGTAGCACCGCCTTCAGGTTGTGTTCCTGCTGCTGGGCCCCAGCCACGCCCACAAACAAAGCCAACCCCAGTCCAACAAACCTCATCTCCGTACTATAGCCAGTAACATAGCCTTTAGGCTGTGTGTGTTGTGTTGCACATCCTTCAGGCTGTAGGTTCATCCGCGCGTACGCCCGCCGCGGCTGATGTCCTGCCGTAGCCTCGTCCAGGCGCCTCCCGCCGGGACGTTCGCCGCGGCAAGCGTTGCGCCCCTGACGGTTGCACCGGGCAGCACGTTCACCGGCGCTTTCAACTCGAAGCTGGGCCCCGCCGCCATCGATGAACAGCCCGGATTAGTCTCCAGGAATCTTCCCCGATCCGCGACCCCAACACATCCGCGTCCTTTCCCCCCTCGCTTTCACTTCTTCATCCGTGTCTTCCTGAATCCGTGTCCACCCGTGGCCAAATCCTGCTCCTCAAAAAGCCGTTCGAAACAGAATTCATTCTTTCCATCCTATCTGCCATCTTTTCAATCACATGAATCCGAGCCCTCCCCGCTCGCGAGCAAATCCCCTGGACGCCCCTGCGACTCTTTCCCCCGGAGGCGAACTCCGCCCATGAGCATCACATCAACGAAGGAATCCGAAGCCGTCCGCCGCAACCGAGCCCTGTCGCGCGGCCCTGTCTCCCCGTAGGGCAAATCCATCTGCGCCTGCAACGGCCTCCGCCACGGCCTCTACGCCCACGCCTGCACCCCAGCCCTCCAGCGCTAATTCAATTACCGCGCTATCCCCGCCCGCCTCGTCCACCTTTTGACCCCGAACAGCAAACCGAGCATGCCACCCTTCAGGCAAAACACGTCCGCAGCGCACCCAGGAATCCAGCCCGCCAAACCCGCCTCCGCCCGCCCATCCCCAACTTTGCCGCCTGCTTCCGGAAGTGCGCAGTCTTCGATTCCAGACCCATAACTGCCCTGAATTCAACAAAGCAATACCGGCAACAAGCCGCGATTTTCGTTTCTTGCGCACCTTGCGCACCTGCAAAGGAGTCCCTCTGATGTCTCTCACGCCTCCCTACGATCCCTCCGAAGGCGCGCTCGGCGACTGAGGTACGCTCGATCCCTCTGACGCCGCCCATCTCTACATGACGCCTCTCGAAATCCCCCAGGACTGCGCCCTCTTCGAACAGATGTACTTCGACAAGTACAAGCCTCGCGACCCGGTCGAAGAGTCCCTCCTCCGCCACGCCGGAGGAATCCGCTGGCGCCTCGAGCGCTACAATCTTCCGCACCCGCCAGGACGCCCTCCAACGCGCCTACGACCGCTACATCTACCTGCTCGACCACCTTTCCCGCCGCCCGCCGGTTCCGGCTTCTCAACCCGTGCCCGAAGCCCAGCCCTCCGCCAGCCCCGGCCGACAACCCCCAACCGAAGACTCCCTCCACCCCAACCGCGGCTTCCGCTCTCCCCTCGCGGCCGTCCTCCTCCTTCTCTGCCTCGCCGTTCCCTCGCCCTCTGCCCAGCGCACTGCGGACGGCGCTCCATCCCTCGCCCCCCGCCACCCTTGCACCCGCCCTCACCCCCGCGCTAGCTTGGAGTTTGGCCGCGAGGCCCATCTGATGGACTGGTTCAAACTCTCGAAGAAAGTCGCCAAGGTCACCGACGAACGGCGCCACGTCCGCACCGAAGGCCTCTGGATCAAATGCGATTCCTGCCGCCAGATCATCTGGCGCAAGGACCTCGACGACACTCTCCACTGCTGCCCCAAGTGCGACTTCCATTTCAAAATCGATGCCAAGACCCGGCTCAAGCTTCTTCTGGACGGCGGCCAGTACACCACTCACGACGCCACCCTCGAATCCACTGACCCCCTCGAATTCGTCGACGCCAAGCCCTACAAGGCTCGCCTGGCGGCGATGCAGAAATCCCTCCACCTAAAAGACGCCATCATCTCCGCATCGGGCAAACTGAAAGGCCGCACCGTCAACATCTGCGCCCTCGAACTCAAGTTCATCGGCGGCAGCATGGGCGCCGCGATGGGCGAGGTCATCACCCGCGCCATCGAGCGCTCCACCCATACCAGGACCCCGCTCATCATCGTCTCCGCCTCCGGCGGCGCCCGGATGCAGGAAGGCGCCGTCAGCCTCATGCAGCTCGGCAAAATCTGCTGCGCCCTCATGCGCATGGACCAGGCCAAGGTCCCCTACATCAGCGTCCTCACCGATCCCACCACCGGCGGCGTCACCGCCTCCTTCGCCATGCTCGGCGACCTCAACATCGCCGAGCCCGGCGCCCTCATCGGCTTCGCCGGACCCCGCGTCATCGAGCAGACCATTCGCCAGAAACTCCCCGAAGGTTTCCAGCGCGCCGAGTTCGTCCTTCAGCACGGTTTTCTCGACGCCGTCGTCAAACGCTCCCAGCTCCGCGACTTCATCGCCCGGTCGCTCGACTTCTTCTGTGGACCCGTCGCCGCCGCCTAATCTGGACGAATAGCCATGCTTCGCGCCCAGCTCCTTCTGGTCGCGCTGGCCCTTCAGGCCGGCGCGCAATACGACGTCCTCATCCGCGACGCCCGCATTGTCGACGGAACCGGCAACCCCTGGTTCCGCGCCGATGTCGCCGTCGCCGCCGGAAAGATCGCCGCCCTCGGACGCTTCGAGAATGCGAAGGCCGCGCGCGTCATCGATGCCAAAGGCCGCGTCCTCGTCCCCGGCTTCATCGACGTCCACACCCACATCGAGCGCGCCATCGCCGCCGCGCCCGCCGTTGACAGCTTCCTCCACGACGGCGTCACCACCGTCGTCACCGGCAACTGCGGCAACTCCGTCACCAACATCGCCGCCTTCCTCGACGCCCTCGCGAAAAACCCGGCCGGCGTCAACGTCGCCTCTCTCATCGGACACGGCAGCGTCCGCTCCGCCGTGCTCGGCATGGAGAACCGCGCCCCCACGCCCGAGGAGCTGAACAAAATGCGCGCCCTCGTCGTCCAGGCCATGCGCGACGGCGCCGTCGGACTTTCCACGGGCCTCTGGTACGCCCCCGGCAACTACGCCCGCACCGAAGAAATCATCCACCTCGCCCGCGCCGCGGCCCCCTTCGGCGGCGTCTACGCCACCCACATGCGCGACGAAGGCCCCCGCATCCTCCCCGCCCTCGAAGAAGCCATCCGCATCGGCGAAGCCTCCGGACTCCGCGTTCAGATCTCCCACCTCAAAATCGGCGACCGCCGCCAGTGGGGAACAGCACCCAAAGTCATCGCTCTGCTGAACGACGCGCGCCGCCGCGGCCTCGACATCGCCGGAGACCAGTATCCCTACAACGCCGGCTCCACCGGTCTCCAGCCCCTCTTCCCCCGCGCCGCCCTCGCCGGCGGTGAAGAAGCCGTCCGCGAGCGCCTCACCAACCCCGCCTCGCGCGCCCGCATCGCCGCTGAGATCGAAGCCGACCCCGAGTACCGCTTCGGCTTCGACGACTACTCCTTCGCCCGCGTCGCCTTCTGCCCCTGGGACCGCGCGCTCGAAGGCCGCACGATCTCCGAAATCAACCTCGCCCAAAGCCGCAAGCCCACGCTCAAAGATGAAATCCAGACCGTCCTCGACCTCCGCGCCCGCGGCGACATGTACCTCGTCTACCGCACCAATGGCGAGGACGACATGATCACGTATATGCGCTGGCCTCACACCGCCGTCGCCAGTGACGCCATCTACGTCCCCTTCGGCGAAGGCGTCCCCCACCCCCGCAACTACGGTACCAATGCCCGCGTCCTCGCCCGCTTCGTCCGCGAGAAGAACGTCCTCACTCTCGAAGACGCCATCCGGCGCATGACCTCGCTCCCCGCGCGAACATTCGGTTTCCTCGACCGCGGCCTCATCCGCCAGGGCTTCATCGCCGACATAGTCCTCCTCGATCCAGAAAAGGTGACCGACAACGCCACCTACGAAAAGCCACACCAGTTCTCCACCGGAATCGACTGGGTCTTTGTCAACGGAGTCCCCGTCATCGAAGAAGGCAAACGCAACCCAACTCGCCCCGGCCGCCCCGTAAGGAGGACCGAGTGAAAAACATGGAACGGCACTCAGGCCGTCTTCTTCTTCGCTCCTCCGCCCCTGTGGCGCAGCCTTCAGGTTGTGCTCTTCCAAGCCGCGACCGGAAGAGAGCGGTCCTCGCGATCCTGATCCCATTCCTGCTCTCCACCCCCGCCCCCGCCGCCAACTACGACCTCCTCATCCGCAACGCAAGAGTCGTCGACGGAACCGGAGCCCCGTGGTTCCGCGCCGACCTGGCGATCGCGAACGGCAAGATCGCCGCAATCGGCCGCCTCAATTCCGCAACCGCCGCCAAAGTCATCGACGCCAAAGGCCGCATCCTCGCCCCGGGCTTCATTGACTCGCATACCCACATCGAAGGAGAAATCGAGCGTCTTCCCAGAGCGGACAACTTCCTGCGAGACGGCGTCACCACGGTCGTCACCGGAAACTGCGGAGGCTCCGCCCGGGATGTCGCCGCCTGGCTGGCAAGACTCGAGACCCTCCCCCTCGGCATCAACATAGCGACGCTCTACGGCCACAACACCGCCCGCCGCGAAGTGATGGGAGCGGACAACCGCGCCCCCTCACCCGAAGAGCTCGCGCGCATGCGCGATCTCGTCGAACAAGCGATGAGCGCCGGAGCCTACGGCCTCTCCACCGGCCTGGAATACGTCCCCGGAGTCTACGCCCAGCCCGAAGAGATCATCGACCTCGCGAAGGTCGCCGCGCGCCACGGAGGAGTCTACGCCTCCCACATGCGCAACGAAGGCGACGCCATCCTCGACTCTCTCCGCGAAACCGCGCGCGTCGGCCGCGAAGCCGGACTCCCCGTCCAGGTCTCCCACATCAAAATCGACACCCCGAGAGTCTGGGGTCTGTCCAAGCAAGCCGTGGCCCTGCTCGACGACCTCCGCCGCGAAGGCATCGACATCGTCGCCGACTTCTATCCCTACGAATGCTCCGCCACAACGCTCGGGCTCACCGTCCCCGCCTGGGCGCTGGCCGGAGGAGCCCAAGCCTTCCGAGAGCGCCTCGCCGTCCAGGACACGAAAGCGAAGATTGTCGCCGGCATGAAGCAGTTGCTCGAGCGCCGCGGCCACGCCGACTACACCTACGCGACAGTCGCCTCCTATCCGGCAGACCGCGCCTTCGAAGGCCTGACGATCCGCGAAATCACAAAGCGCGGAGGCCACGACCCCACGCTCGACAACCAGATCGAGACGATCATCGCGATGCTCCAGGCCGGAGGAGCCTCGATGACCTACCACTCGATGAGCGAAGCCGACATGGAAGTCTTCCTCCGCTGGCCGCACACGGCGATCGCGAGCGACGGGGGAGTCCGCATCCCGGGCGAGGGAGTCCCTCATCCAAGAAGTTACGGAACGAACGCAAGAGTCATCGCCCGCAATCTGCTCCCGCTGGAAGAAGCGGTCCGCCGCATGACCTCGCTGCCCGCGAGAACCTTCGGCCTGAGCGGCCGCGGCCTGATCCGCCCCGGCCAGGCGGCCGACCTCGTCCTCTTCGACCCCGCAAAAGTTCGCGACAAAGCGACGTACGAAGCCCCCCACCAATTCAGCGAAGGCTTCGACACCGTCATCGTCAACGGCCAACTGATGATCGACGAAGGAGCCCTCACCACCGCCAAAGCGGGCCGCCCCCTCCGCAACCGGCGTCCATCGGCGTCCCTCCGAGGCCAATCAGATCGTCCCGCGAACGCCCGCCAGCCAACGGGAACGCCGCCAACCCCTCTCAAAGATTCCCAACTGATCCGTGCCTTCCGGAATCCGTGTCCATCCGTGCCCGTCGGTGGCCAATCAGATCGCCCCGCGAACGCCCGCCAACCAACGGGAACACCACGAGCCCCTCTCAAAGAGTCCCAACTGATCCGTGCCTTCCGGAATCCGTGTCCATCCGTGCCCGTCGGTGGCCAATCAGATCGTCCCGCGAACGCCCGCCAGCCAACGGGAACACCACCCCCTCTCAAAGGACCCCGTGCTGTGCCTGCCTTCCGGAATCTGTGTCCCTCGGCCTCCCTCGGCGGCCCGATAATCCGGGCCTCCACCAACCCCGCAACAAGGCAGGGAGGCCGCACATGATCTCCCTGGTCAACGCCGCCAAGCGCTTCGGAGCAAGGGTCCTCTTCGAAAATGTCAACTGGCTCATCACTCCTCAGGAGCGCACCGGCCTCGTCGGAGCGAACGGAACCGGCAAGACAACCCTCCTGAAGATCCTCGGCGGAATGGAGTCCATCGACGCCGGCGAGTACTCTGCGCCAAAAAGTATAACCCGCGGCTACCTCCCGCAAGACGGCCTCCAGCTCTCCGGCCGCACCGTCTTCAACGAATGTCTCTCCGTCTTCGACCGCCTGAAAGACATGGAGCGGGAGATGGAGACGCTGGCCCACACCCTCGCCGCGATGGACGCCGCCGGCGATGAGTACCGGGCCGCCGCCGACCGCTACGCCCGCCTCGAATCCGAATTCCGCAACCGCGACGGCTACGCCCTTGAAGCGAAGGTCGGCATCGTACTCACCGGCCTCGGCTATTCCAAAGACGACTGGTACCGCCGCACCGAAGAGTTCTCCGGCGGCTGGCAGATGCGCATCGCGCTGGCCAAGCTCCTGCTCGAACAACCGGACCTGCTGCTGTTAGACGAGCCCACCAACCACCTCGACCTCGAAGCCCGCAACTGGCTCGAGGGCTATCTCAACGAATACCCGCACGCCTTCGTCCTCATCTCCCACGACCGCTACTTCCTCGATGTCACCGTCTCGCGCACCGTCGAGATCTGGAACCGCGGAATCCACTTCTACAGCGGCAACTACGAGCAGTACCTCCGCCAGAAGACCGAGCGCCGCGAGCAACTCGAAGCCGCTTACCGCAACCAGCAGGACCGGATCCAGCACCTCGAAGCCTTCATCGACCGCTTCCGCTACAAAGCCAGCAAAGCGAAGCAGGTCCAGTCGCGCATCAAGGAGCTCGAAAAGATCGAGCGCATCGAGATTCCGCCCGAAGAGAAGACCATCCGCTTCTCCTTCCCGCAGCCTAAGCCCTCCGGGCGCGTCGTCGCCGAGTTCTCCGGCGTCTCGAAAGCCTACGGCACGAAGCTCGTTCTTCGCGGCGTGAACTTCATCATCGAGCGCGGCGACCGCGTTGCGCTTGTCGGCGTGAACGGAGCCGGCAAGTCGACGCTGATCAAGCTCCTTGCAGGAACCGAGCCCCTCACCAGCGGCGACTACCGCCTCGGCCACAACGTCCAGCCCGACTACTTCGCGCAGGACCAGTACAAAGAGCTCGACCCGAACGCGCGCCTCCTCGACGACCTCGCCTCCGTCGCCAACGGCAAGACCATCACCGAGCTGCGCTCGCTGCTCGGTTGTTTCCTCTTCAGCGAGGACGATGTCTTCAAGTCCATCGGTGTCCTCTCCGGAGGCGAGCGCAACCGCTACGCACTCGCGCGCCTGCTCCTCAACCCCTCAAACTTCCTCCTGCTCGACGAGCCGACCAACCACCTCGACATCCGCGCCAAGGACGTCCTGCTCGAAGCGCTGGAAGAGTTCAGCGGCGCCGTCGTCTTCGTCTCGCACGACCGCTACTTCATCGACAAGCTCGCCACCCGTATCTTCGAAATCGAAGGCGGCGCCGTCAACGTCTATCCCGGCAACTACGAAGACTATCTCTGGCGCAAGCAGCAGCAAGCCGCCGGCGACAACGGCGACGCACCTTCCGCGCCGCGTCCTTTCGTCCCCACCCTCGCCGGCGTCCCCGGCCTCGGCGAGCCGCAAAAACAAAAACGGGTCAATCCGATTAAGCTGAAACAGCTTCAGGACCGCGCCCGCGACCTCGAAGAGAAAGCCGCGCGCCTCGAAAACGAGATCGCGCAGGTCGAAGCAAATCTCCGGTCTTTTGTCAGCGCGGCCGAAACCCAGCGGCTCGCCGCCGAACTGGACCGCGCCCGAGCCGCCCTGGAATCGACACTGTCGGAATGGGAGGAAGTGTCCCTCCACATCGAAGACTCCGGTTGAAACAAACATGCGGGGCAGATCGCCGGTCTGCGCCCGGTCGCCGGTCGGGTGTCTTGAGCAACCCACGGCCTGCCGGGTGCGTCACACGGGTGTCATGAGACCCTCGAACATACTTCTGGCGGCGTTGCTGATCAGTGCTTCCGGCTTCGCCTCCGATGAACAAACCGGCAAGCTGAAAGTCTACGTCGCTACGAGCGAGGCATGGCAGATGACCGGCTCGGGCGGCGCGGGCCCCGAGGGCGGAGGCGGCGCTTTCGGCGGCGGCTCCCGCCCGCAAACAGTGGAGGTGATGAAGACGTTCCTCGAGCGCTGCCCCGAGGTGACGATCACGGCGAAGAGAGAGTCCGCCGACTACATCGTGCAGTTCGACCGCGAAGGCGGCAAGAGCTTCATCCTGAAAGACAGCAAAATCGCAGTCTTCAGAGCGGACGGAGACCTCGTGGCCACGAAGTCCACGCGCTCCCTGGGCAACGCCGTGAAAGAAGCCTGCGCCGTCATCCTCGGCCGGCCCGTGAAATGACCGCCGGTCCCCGCCGGCCGCAATCACCGGTCGAGCGATGGCGGAAGCAGGCTCTCGGCTCAGCGCGCTTGTCGCTGAACCAGATGCGCGCCGGGGCCAGGAAGAAGGGCCTCGACGAGCCGGTCTCCGTGTCACCGGAGGCTCTCGAAGTTCTGAGCCCGCGAGTTCTTCCGGCGGCGATCCTGCAATCGCTCGTCCGCCGCTGGCGGAGTGAAATCCGCGCGATCGTCCTGTTTGGCTCAACCGCGCGCGGCGCGGCGTGGTCCTCCTCTGACATTGACCTGCTCCTTGTTCTTCGCCCCGGCCTGAAGTTGGTTCGAGCGTTGTTTACGCGCTGGGACGAGTTCGCGCCGGGGCTCGGCGTCAAGCGTTGCTGGCTGCAAGGCTTGCCGTACTGGGTCCGGAAGGCGGCCGCTCACTCGTAGCGCAGCGCCCGCGCCGGATCCAGGTGCGCCGCGCGCCGCGCCGGCACGTAGCAGGCCGCGAGGATCGCGCCGAACACGATGACCGGCGTGATCAGAAACACCAGCGGGTCGGTCGCGCTGACGCCGAACAGCAGCCCGGACATCATCTTCGCGATCGCATAGGCGCCGGGCAGCCCCAGCGCCGCGCCCGCCAGGCAGACGATGCAGCCCTGGCTCAGCGCCTGCCAGAGGATCTGTCTCTCGCACGCGCCGAGAGCCATGCGCATTCCGAACTCGTGGGTGCGCTGGCTGGCCGCGTACGAGACCAGGCCGAAGACGCCGGCCAGTGCGAGGATCAGCGCCATCACGGCGAACGCGGTCACCGTCGCCGCCGTGATTCGCGCCGGGTATTGAGTGATGCGCATCTGGTCTTCGATCGTGTTCACGATCGGCGGCGGAAGGTTCGGATCGAGGTGTTGAATCGTCTCCCGCACGCGGGCGAGCAGTGCGCGGGGATCGGAGTGTGTTCTCACGTGAAGGGTGGAGAAAGAAGCATGAAGTTGTGCAAGCGGAACGTAAAAGTACGGCTGCTGGCGTTCGCCGATGTAGAAATATTTGCCGTCGCGCGCGACGCCGACGACTGTCATCTCGCGGCCGGGCCGGCCGAAAGCGCGTCCAACGGGATCGGCGCCGCCCCACAACAGCCGCGCCATCGTCTGGTTCACCACCGCGACCGGCGCGCTGCCCTCGACGTCGCGTTCGTCGATCGGACGGCCCGCAAGGATCGGAATGCCCATCGTCTCGAAGTAACGCGGCGGAACGGAGTTGAAGTCGATGATCAGCTCCGCGCCGTCGGGCTTGCGCACGGTTGCGTTCTGCTTCATGAAATTCACTGGCGCAATCACCGCGATGCTGGCAGAGCTTACGCCGGGAATCCCCTCGACCTTGCTGACCAGGTCGCGGTAGAAGCGCCGCGACTCAGCCTCCGTGTAGCGTCCATATGAAAGATTCAGCGCCGCGATGATCGAGTTCTCGACGCGGAAGCCCGGATCGGTCTCGAGAACCCGCATCAGGCTGCGGAGAGTCAATCCGGCGCCCGCGCCGAGGATCAGACAGAGGGTGACCTGAAGGGTTACCATGACTGCCTGCGTCCTTGCCCGCCCCAGGCCCAAGCCTTTTGCCCGCCCGTCTTTCAACAACGCCGTCAATGGCCTGCCGGTCACGCGCAAGGCTGGAATGGCCGTGAACATCACCGTCGCCAAGGCCGCGAGAATCAGCGCGAACAGGAACGACTTCGCTCCGAGCTGCGGATTCAACTCCACCGGGATCGGCGTCGGCGCGCGCACCTGTCCGAACGCCGAAGTGATCCACGCCGCGGCCAGCAAGCCCGCCGCGGCCGCGGCGAGAGACAACATCAGGCCCTCCACGAACAACTGACGCAGCAGCCGCGCGCGGCTCGCGCCGAGCGCCATCCTCGACGCGAGCTCCTGCTGGCGCGAAGCGCCCCGAACAAGCTGGAGGCCGGCGGCGTTAAAGCACGCGATCAGAAGCACGCCGCACACCACCAGGCCCAGGATCGAGAGGAGAAGTTGTACCCCGCGTGCCATTCCCACATCCGGGAACATCGACGTCAAGCCGTCGCGCGCCACGAAAAGGCGGTCCCTGTAAGTCGCCGGGTGCTCACGCTCGAGTTCCTTCGAGAGGCTTGTCAAGTTCGCCTGTGCCTGTCCAAGGCTGGCGCCGGGACGCAACCGCGCCCCCACATCCAGCCAGCCATACCCTCGCTCGGTCAGCGGAATCTCCACCGGCAGCACGCGGTTGGCGAGCGCCACCGGCATCCACACATCCACCGCGAAGCCGCTCATCTCGCCCTGGAATCCGGGAGGAGCGACGCCGATCACGGCGAGCGCGTTCTTGCTGACGTGAATCGTCTTACCCAGTCCGCCGCCGGCGCCGAACATGCGGCGCGCCAGCCGTTCGCTGATCACCGCCACCGCCGCCTGGCTTCCGGCGGCCGCCTCGGATGGGAGGAAACCGCGCCCTTCAAGCAGCCGTACCTTGAGCACCTCAAAGTACCTGGCGGTGACCAGATTGCCGAGAACCACTTTGGCCTCGCCGGTTCCTTTCACGCTCACCGGCCAGTACGACCTCGCGAAAACGCCGGAGAAAGCGTCGCAGCGCGACTCGATCTCCATGTAGTCCGGCAGCGAACTGCGATCGTACCCATAGCCCTTGCGCGAGCCGCTGATCGCGACGAGTTCGTCGGGAACTCCGATGCCGGGTCTGTCTGTGACCGCCCGCACGAGGCTGAACACCGAGGTCGCGGCCGCGAAGCCGGTGGCCAGGCAGAACACCGTCGCGGCTGTAAAGCCGGGATTGCGCTTCATCTGCCGCAGGCCCGAACGAACATCCTGGAGAATGCTCCACATTGCAGGCCTCCGCGCGGGATTACAGCAAGCGCGGGTCCAATCTTTCCCCGCAAAATCGCTGTTTTTCGCGCACTCGCGCGCCGCGCCTGTCCGGATGTGGGATTTCCGGATCTCTTTTTGCGATTGTTGAACCTGCGGTACCTTGACGGAAATGACGACGCGTTCGATGTTCGCCGACATTCGCGCCGTGGTGCGGCGCATCCCGCGCGGCAAGGTCTCCACCTACGGCGAGGTGGCTATGGCCGCCGGCTACATCGGAGGCGCGCGCCAGGTAGCATGGGCGCTGCGCGCCGCGAAGTCGCCGCTCCCATGGCATCGCGTGATCGGGCAGGCTGGCCGCATCAAGCTCCGCGGTCCCGCCGGCGTCGAACAGATCCAGCACCTCATGGCCGAAGGCGTCGAGGTCCACGGCAACCGCGTCAACCTCGAAATCTACGAGCACCGCTTCCGGCGCCGGTCCGGAAAGCGATCGGGCTAACGGCCCGTGCCGGCGGGAATTGTGTCGAGCAGCAGATAGCGCGCGCGGTGCGGCTCGGGCTCGGCGCGCGTGTCGTCGCCGATGCGCAGGCGCATGTAGTTGGTCCGCGCGTCGTACGCAGGCCACTCCGGCAAGCCCGGGCCGTTGGGATTCCCGTTCTTGATGAAGTTCACGAAGTAGCTCTGCATGATCTGCGACACCTTGTAATCCGCGGGCTCCCAGTCGTAGCGCTTGTCGAGATCGAGGTTGCCCATCGCATATTGGATCTCGGCGGAGTGGACCGCGCCCAGCGCGGGCGGGCCCGGAGGCGGTGGAGCCTGGCCCGGCATTCCTTTGTATGGCGGGCGGATGCGCGTGTACAGATAGCGGTAGACCGGCTTGCCGCCGGTTTGCATGTGCAGTTCGGTCCATTTCCACGTTCCGTGCGAAATGAACCTGTCGCTGGCGAGGTCCATCGCCGCCTGGAGCGCCTCTTCCCGCGTGGTTGCCGCATAGACCTTCAACACGTCCGCGGCGCGGTCGCCGTAGAGCTTGGTCACCCGCGCGGCGAAGTTCTCCGGTGTCGGCTCGTCCGTGCCGAGGATCGCCTGCGGACCCATCTCCTGCGAGTTGGAGCCCGCCAACAAAGGAACCTTGGATTGTTCCCGCGCTTCGAACGCCTGGGCCAGCGGCTTCGGCAGGAAGTAGCCGTCGATCACCGCCGTGAAGCGGAACGGCGCAATCTTTGCGGCGATGTCGAGAAGCCGCTCCGCGGGCATCGCGCGCAGGGCCTTGAGGTCGGCAGTGCCCGCGGCATCGGTGAACTTCGCCGAATTCTGAATTGCGACCGGCAAAGTGCGCGGCGGCAGCGTGCTGATCAGCGCGCCGCTCTCGCCGATGGCGCCGGCGATGAGGTCGCGCGAGAGCGGCGAAGCCATGAGCGCGCTGACGGAAAGCGACCCGGCGGACTCGCCCGCAATGGTCACGCGCTTGGGATCGCCGCCGAAAGCCGCGATGTTCTTCTCCACCCAGCGCAGCGCGGCCACCTGGTCGAGCAGTCCATAGTTGCCCGCTGCCTTGTGCGGCGACTCAGCGGCGAGATCGGAATGCACGAAAAAGCCGAAGAGGTTCGTGCGGTAGTTCAGCGTGACGGCGACGATGCCCTTCGCGGCCATGCTCGCGCCGTCGTAGCGCGGCTCGGAGCCGTCGCCGTTCTGAAATCCTCCGCCGAAGATGTAGACGAGAACGGGCAGGCGTTCCTTCGAGGACTTCGCGGGCGTCCAGACGTTGAGATAGAGACAGTCTTCGCTCATGCCGTTGCTGCGGAACCAGTAGTCGGCGTTCGGTCCGGTGCGCTGCATGCAGCGCGGGCCGAACTCGTCCGCGTTCCGCGCGCCGCTCCAGTTTTTCGGCGGCTGCGGCGCGCGCCAGCGAAGATCGCCCACGGGCGGCTGCGCGAACGGGATGCCCTTGAAGGCGCGGACGCCGTTGACGGGCGCGGCCGTTGTCTCAACAACGCCGTTTGCGGTCTTCACGCGGTCGGCGGCGGACGCGCAAAGCGCCAGGACGATAGCGGCGAAGAGGAGTTGGCGGGTCATGGGTTTCGCGGCGCGGACGGCGCCCCCAGCTATCCTACACCCGATCCGGATCGCCCCGGCGGCGGCGCTCCGCGCACTGGCTTCGAAACCCCGCGTGTCGAGCGAGTCCGGGCTCGCCGATTGCCGCTTCTCTCTGCGGGTACAATAGAAACACCACTTTCGACAGAGGGGCCGCATCAGCATGTCCGACATGAATCTCACGGAACACGAGAAGAGTCTCTTCCCCGAACCGGAGCCGACGGATCGCCGCGGCTTCGTCGTCACGAGCTTGACCGCCGGCTTTGCGCTCGCCGTGCAGCCCATCAGCGCTCAGACCATTACGACAGACGCCAACGGTCTGACGGCGGGCGAAGTGAAAATCCCCGCCGAAGGCGGCGAGATGCCGGCCTACCGCGCGATGCCCGAGAAGGGCTCGAACTTTCCGGTTGTTCTCGTCGTGCACGAGATCTTCGGCGTGCACGAGCACATCAAGGACATCTGCCGCCGCTTCGCGAAGCTCGGCTACCTCGCCGTCGCGCCCGACCTCTACGCGCGGCAGGGCCGCGTCGACAACTTGCAGAACTTCGAGGAGATCCGCAAAGTCGTCGGCCAGGCGCCGGACTCGCAGGTGATGGCCGACCTCGACGCCGCGATGAACTGGGCCTCGAAAAACAAGGGCGACGCGAACAAGGTCGCCGTCACCGGCTTCTGCTGGGGCGGCCGCATCGTCTGGCTCTACGCCGCGCATCAGCCCAAGCTCAAGGCCGGCGTCGCGTGGTATGGCTCGCTTGTGGCGCGGCAGCCTTCGCCGCTCCAGCCGAAAGCGCCCGTGGACATCGCCGCCGAGCTGAAGGCGCCGGTGCTCGGACTCTACGGCGAAGCCGACCAGGGCATTCCGGTGGCGACGGTCGAGAAGATGCGCGAGGCCCTGAAGGCCGCCGGCAAAACCGGCGAGATCATCGTTTATCCGAATGGGCCCCACGGCTTCCACGCCGACTACCGGCCGAGCTACCGCAAGGACATGGCCGAGGACGGCTGGAAGCGCCTGCTCGCCTGGTTCAAGAAATACGGCGTCGCCTAGGCGCCGCGCCTCCATTCCTCCGGCCTGGGGGCCGCCCGCGGCCTGAAGTATTGATATTGTCGTCGGCAAGTGAGAAGTTGTCATGAGCCGGCGCAGTGTTCTCGTCTCATTGCTGATCGCCTCGGCCGGCGCGTAGCAGGATGTTGTGTTCCGCTCCACCACGCGACTCGTTGAATTGCAGATGGTGGCCACCGGGCCCGAAGGCAGGCATGCCGCCGGGTTGAAGCCGTCCGACTTCACGGTTCTGGAAAACGGGAAGCCCCAGCGGATTTCCTTCTTCGCCGACGAAGCGAATCGGCCCCGGCGCGCAAGCCGCCCTCGCTGCCCCCGGCAATCTACACGAACAGGCCCGAGCTGCTGCCGGCCTCGCCCCGCCCGATCAACGCAATTCTGATCGATTACCTGAACACCCCCTGGGAGGCGCAGGCGGTGACGCGCGTTCAGTTGATCCGCCTACTGGAGTCGCTCGGAGAGAACGACGTCGTGGCCATCTACACGCCGGGCACGAACCTCAACATCCTCCACGACTTCACTACCGGCGCCCGGTCGCTCGCCGCGAAAGCGAAGCAGGACGCGGGCAAACTGGTGCCGGTCTGGCCCTCCGTCCGCGAGTTGCAGCGCACGGACGCCATGACGCTGGGGCCGCTGTTCGGCTCGCGCGAACCTCAGATCGACTCCGCCTTCTCCGCCACGCTGCGCCGCGGCAAGGCATACACGACGATGAACTCGCTGGAGCTGATCGCGCGGCACATGGCCGGCCTCCCCGGACGCAAAAACCTGATCTGGCTCTCGGCCGGCTTTCCCCTCTCAATCGCCAATCTCGGCGACACGAATCCGGCGAACACGGCGCCCGCGTTCTCCGTAATCAATGCGCCGGCGGGCCAAGCTCGCAACCCCGCCGACACCGTCCGCAACAACCCGGTCCGGCAAATCGCCGGGCGGATGGATTTCTTTGTCGACGACCTCGAAAGGTCGCTGCGCAACGTGAGCGACACCGGCGTCTCCGTGTACGGGCTGGATGTGAGCGGGCTCAGCGTTCCGCTTGCGCAGGCGGAGTCGGGCTTCGGATCGGACGTCGCCAATGCGGCGCTGGCGCGCGTGGACTTGATGCGCGATGGCCAGTCGTCGCTGATCGACTTCGCCGAGCGCACGGGCGGCGTCGTCACCTTCAACGCCAACGACCTCACGGCCGCCCTCCGGCAGGCTTTCGAAGACTCGCGCCGCTCGTACACGATCGGCTACTACACGTCGGACGCGGAGTTCAACGGCAAGTTCCGCAAGATTCAGGTGAAGGTCCGCCTGCCGGGCGTGAAGCTGCGCCGCCGCGACGGCTGCGCCGCGTGCTCCAGGAACGAGGCGAAAGCCGCGAACGCGAAGGAGGACATCGAACACGCGCTGCGCAGCCCTGTGACGCAAACAGCCGTGCGGCTCACCGCGAAAGTCGGCACGCCGAATCCCCAAGAGATCGGCGTGGTGCTTCAGGCGGATACACGGCAGGTGGGGTTCGACAAGAAAGACGGAGTATGGACGGCCGGCCTGGACCTCGTCTTTTCGCGGCAGGGCCAGCAGGGCCAGGGCGCCGCGGCGCAGTCCTCGATTCCACTGAAGCTCAGCGGCGACCAGTACCGCCAGGCGATGGAGAAAGGCCTGCTGTCGCGCCGGACGCTCGCTCGCGATCCGGCGGCGTCCTATCTGCGCATCGTCGTGCGCGACGCGAATTCGGGCGCGATCGGAACGCTCGGCGCGCCGCTCGCGGCAACGGGGGACCAATGACTCTGATCTTCCCGAATGCGCTATGCTCATCGCGAGAGGACGATCATGAACCGCCGCGATTTTTTCGCTTCCCCGCTTGCCGCCGCCGCGCTGTCCGCTCAGAGCGCACCCGTGAAGAGACCGCGTTTGCGCACCGCCATCTGCGCTTACTCGTTCCGCAAGGAGCTTGCGGCGAAGACGATGACTTATGAAGACCTCGTGCATCGCTCGGTCGATTGGGACGTCGACGGGCTGGATCTCACCGTGTACTGGTTCCCGCCCGATGTGAACGCCTCGTGGCTGCTGCCTCTGCGCCGGCTCGCGTACCTGAACGGCGTCGAGATCTACTCGATCAGCGTGCGCACGGAGATGACGCAGGCGACGCCGGAAGCGCGCGACAGGCAGGTGGCCGAAGTCCGCAAATGGGTGGACGTCGCGGACATGCTTGGCGCGTCGCACATCCGCGTGTTCGGCGGCAACGTGCCGAAGACGGCGACCGAGGAGCAGGCCGTGCCGTGGGTGGTGGAGTGCTTGAAACGCGGCAGCGAGTACGCCGCGTCGAAGGGAGTGATCCTCGGCCTCGAGAATCACGGCGGCATCACCCTGCGCGCGGAGCGCATCATCGAGATCGTGAAGAAGGTGAACTCGCCGTGGGTGATGATCAACCTCGACACGGGCAACTTCCGCACCGAGGCGTTCAAGCAAATCGAGATGTGCCTGCCGATGGCGGCGAACGTCCAGGTGAAGTCGGAGATGATGAGCGACGACGGCAAGCGCGGGCCGCAGGACTGGGACCGCGTGGTGCGCATGATCGCGGCGTCCGGCTACCGCGGCTACCTCGCGCTCGAGTACGAGGCCGCCGAGCCCGCGCCCCAGGCCGTGCCGCGGCACATGGCCGCGCTGCGCCACCTGACGCGCAAGTACTCGTCGTGACGTGACCTCGCGGCTTAAAACATTTCTCGGCAAAAATGAGGCCGAGAGCGACGCTTCCTTCCGCGAGGAGCTGCGTGTGAAAACGGTGCGGGGGCTGCGCGCGGCGGCTGCGCTGGTGGTGGTCGCGCCGCTGTTCGGGGCGGCGATGGAGGCGCTCGGCCGCGGCGAGGTCGGCCATGAGGCGCTGTTTCGCCTGGCGGCGATGGCGGCGCTGGGCATCGCGTCGTACGGGCTCTCGCTGCGCCCGCCCGAGTGGCCGGCGATCGGGTGGTGGGCGCTGCTGCTCGCCGCGCTGGTGGAATGGGTGCACGCCGCGGCGGGATTCGGCGCAAGCGTGGCGGCGACGATCCTCTTCATCGCCGTCGCGCTGATCCCGTTCCGGCCGATGCACGTGATTGTGCTCGCGGCGTTGACGGCGGCCGCCCCCGGCTTCCACTCCTTGAGTGCGGCGAACCTGATCGTCGCGGCGCTGATCGCGATCTACGTATCGGGTGTTTTGTACGGGCAGCGCGCGGCGCAGTTTCGCGCGGCGCGCGACTCGGTGGCGGCGCGATGCAGGACGGTGATGGCCGAGCACGCGGCTTCGCTGGTGCGCCTTGCCGCAGGGTTGAGCCACGAGATGAACAGCCCGCTGGGCGCGCTGCGCAGTTCGGCGGACACGATGACCGCGGTGTCGCGGCGGATCATCGAGGCGCCGCCGGAGGAGCAAGGCAAGCTCGCGGCGGCTCAGGAAGCCGCGAGCGAAGCGCTGCGCGCGGCGGCGTCGCGGCTCGAAGCGACGGTGCGGCGGATTCAGCGGCTGGCGAGTCTCGATTGCGCCGAGGTGACCGGCGTCAACGTGCGCGAGTTTGTCGAGAGCGTGGCGGAGACCGCTCGGGCCGCGGTCAGGATCGATGCGCCGGACGATTTGGAGATTCGAACAAATGCGGCGCATTTTGGTTTTGTGCTGTCGGCGCTGGTCGGCGTCGCTGCGGAACTGTGCGAGGCCCCGGTGAACATTGAGGCGGGGATGCAGGCAGGAAGCCTGCGCGTGGAGGCCGGCGGGCGCATGAAGGCGCAGGAAGTGGAGGCAACTTCGCTGTTCGAGCCCTCGTTCCAGGAGACGGCCGGGCGAATCGCTTCGCGCCGTTGGAGTCTGTTCACCGCGCGGCAGGTGGCGCGCGAGCACGCCGGCGATGTCACGGCTGGGGTCACGGCGGACGGGATGCTGACCTTGGCTCTTTGTTTGCCGGCGGAGAAGTGAGCGCGCCCGAACGGCGATCGGGAGGGCTTCAGCGATCGATGTGTGCCAGCTTTGGCTGATAATCGAGCTATCAAGCCGACGACCTTTCAATTGTTCGCATTCAGGTCCGCCAACAGTGCACCAACGCCCAAAAGTCATGGCCTCGGCGACCAGGTTCTCGTTGACAAGGCTGTCCCTGGACGGACATTGCTCCGGGTCAACAAGCTCGGGCATTGCGCCAGGCGCCTCCAATTGGCCTCACGAGACCGGCCTCGCGGGAGGGCGCTCCGCTGTTCTGGCCGGCCCGGCTGGGATTCAGGAAGATGATAGGAGAGACTGCCGATGAATCGCCGTGCGTTCCTTGCCGCCGCCGCTGCGCCGAAGCTCGCCCTTGCGCAGGAGAAGCAGAGGATCGGCATCGCCTTCCTGGGCCTGACCCACGCGCACGCCGCAGCCAAGCTGCGCATCGTGCGCCAGTCGCCCGACTGGCAGCTCGCCGGCGCCTGCGAGGCTGACCCCGCCGTCCGCGCGTCGCTCGAGAAGCAGAAGGTCCCGCTGCTCGCGCGCGAGGAGCTCCTCTCGCGGCCCGATATCGCCGTCGTGGCCGTCGAATCGGCCGTGCGCGATCACGCGCGCGACGGGCTCGCGGTCGTGCGCGCGGGCAAGCACCTGCATCTCGAAAAGGCGCCCGCCGCGAATCTGCGCGACTTCAAGGCCATTGTGAAAGTGGCCAGCGAAAAGAAACTGCTCCTTCAGACAGGCTACATGTGGCGCTACCATCCGGGCGTTGCGAAAATGCTTGAGGCGGCCCGCGAGGGTTGGCTCGGCCGCATCTACATGGTCCGCGCGATGATCGGCAACCAGCTCGAGGCCGCGCGCCGGCCCGAATGGGCCGAGTTCGCCGGCGGTGTCATGTTCGAGCTCGGCGGTCACGTGCTCGAACCCCTGGTGCGCCTGCTCGGCCGCCCCGACCGGATCTCGCCGCACCTGCGAACCGACGGCGCCGCGGACAGACTGCGCGACAACACGCTTACCATCCTCGAGTGGAAGGGCGCCATTGGCGTCGTGCAGGCGGTCACGCTTCAACCCTCGTCATCGCGCTTCCGCTCCATCGAGCTGCACGGCGCAAACGGCACGGCGACGCTGCGCCCCATCGAGCCGCCGCAACTCGAGATCATTCTCGACAAGCCGGCGGGACCGTTCGCGAGCGGCGCGAACAGCGTCCCGATGCCCGAGTACCGCCGCTACGTCGACGACCTCGCGGAGCTGGCTGCGGCGGTGCGCGGAGAGCGCCCGCTGCGCACATCGCTCGACGACGATCTGCTCCTCCACGAAGTGCTCCTCAAAGCGAGCGGAATGGCATGAATCAGGTCGGACTCATCGGCGCGGGACTGCTGGGCTCCGCGCTCGCCGAGCGCTTTCTCGCAGGGGGATTCGGCGTTCTCGCATATGACATCGACCCCGCGTGCCGCGAGCGCATCATCGCGCTGGGCGGCGCGGCTGCCGAATCGCCGGCCGCCGTCGCACACCACTGCCGTCGTATCGTCATCAGCCTGCCGCATTCGGGCGTCACGGCCGAGGTCTTCGAAACCCTTCTTCCCGCGTGCACCCAAGGCGCGATTCTCATCGACACCACCACAGGCGAGCCGGATCAGATGGAAGCCTTCGGGCAGGCCGCCGCCGGGCGCGGAATCCTCTACCTCGACGCCACGGTCGCGGGCTCCAGCCGCCAGGTTAAAGCGCGTGGAGCGGTCGTGATGGCGGGCGGCGTGCGCGAAGCCTTCGATGCATGCCGCGATCTGTTTGAAACTTTTTCCGAGCGCGCGTTTCATGTGGGAGGCATCGGCGCCGGCGCGCGCATGAAGCTGGTCGTCAATCTCGCGCTGGGACTCAACCGCGCGGTTCTCGCTGAAGCTCTCAATTTCGCCGAAGCCTGCGGAGTCGACGCCGCGCTGGCGCTGGAAGTTCTCAAAGCCAGCCCGGCCTATTCGCGCGCGATGGATGTCAAGGGCGCGAAGATGCTCGCGCGCGACTGGTCAGCGGAGGCGCGCCTGCGCCAGCACCACAAAGACGTGCGCCTGATCCTCGCCGAAGCCGAACGCCATGGCGCGCGCGTCCCGCTCAGCGAACTGCACGACGCCCTCCTCGCCGAAGCCGAAGAAGCAGGCTTCGCCGACGCCGACAACTCCGCCATCTACGAAATCTTCAAACGCCGCTAGGCTCTGCGCCCATGTGGGGCGGATCGCCGGTCTGCCCCCGATCTCTGATCGGGTTTGTTCGACTATCCGCGGCCGCCTTCGGCGCTCGCGAGAAACGACCCGCCTGTGCTTGCCAAAAACGATCCGCCGCACCTGCCCGCCACGCCCGGCCTATGGGGAGATTTGACCGCCCGCGCCGCGTGGCTTTTGCCTCAGACGATGCAGTTGGCGCAGGCAACGACGGCAACCATGAGACTTGCGCCTTCGGCGCGGATGATGTCGAACGCTCTCGCTCTGCGCTACTTGGCAGAGCCTGTTTCTGGTGCGGGCAGATCTAGCTGAGCGGAAGTGGATCAGTTCTCGCGAGCGCCGAGGTTTACGCCCATGTGGGGCGGATCGCCGGTCTGCCCCCGATCTCTGATCGGGTTTGTTCGACTATCCGCGGCCGCCCGCCCACCGCCCATACTGCCGCTCAATCTCTTCAACCTCGAAGGAGCCCTCGTGCAGAATCACGCGGTACCTGAACTCCAGCTTGCCCCCAACTGGAATTGTATGCGTTCCGTCCTTCGCCGGGTCTTTCGTGAAGCTCTTCCACCCGAACGGATTCGCCGCGCATAGGGCGTAGCCGCGCGCATGCCACGTCGTCGGATGGCGAAAGTTCGAGGGGTGATCGAAGATTGCGGCGCCGCGCCGCTCGCCCTCGACCACGGCCGAATAGTCCACCCACTTCGCGGCCTTGCCCCAGATGTTCTTCGTGCCCTGCTGCCCGGCGGAGTTCAGCAAGCGCGCTCCGCGCTCTTCCCTGAACGCATCCGAGAGACGGAACGCAAAGCCGCCGTCGTCGGTGTCGCCGAAGGTCAGCGCCTGCCCCGCATCGGCGTGGATCGCGATCGTCGCGTCGATGAAGCGCAGCGCGCCATCGTCGTGAATGCGGTAGCTCTGTGCGATCGTGCCGGGAGTCTTTCGTTCGGGAGTCATCATGCGCAGCCTCACGCTCACCGTGCTCGCCTCCTTCTTCGCATCAACGCGAGGTGCGGCAATCGCCTCCATCCACGATGTCTTCTCGCGGCCCAGCTCGCGCCAGAAGTCCGCGCCATTGATGATGCCATGGCCGTACCAGACGCCGCGGTGCCAGACGTGATCGTTCGTTTCGCCCTCGCGCGGCTCGATCGGCCAGCCACGGGAGATGACAACGCCAGACGCCGTTTTGAGGGGATAGAGAAACGGCTTGTCCCACTTCGCGCCGGAATAGAAACGCGTCGCTGGCTTGCCGCCCACCGCGATCTCGACGAAATCCTTCTCCGCCGCGTTGAGCAGCGCTCCCGCTGACGCCGCAAAGAATCCTCTGCGCAGCATGTCGATTCACACTCCCTTCGGCGTCGCCCAGTGCTGGCGGTACTTGCGGCGCAGCATCGAGTTCGCTTCCGCGTCGCCCGAAATCGCTTCCTGCGCGCCGTCGTAGTCGAAATTGCGGCCTGTCCGCGCGCAGATGTTTCCTAAGTGACAGTGCGAGGTCGACAGATGGCCTTCTTCTATGTCGCAGTTCGGCTTTTGCCGCGATATCACGCAGTCGATGAAGTTCTGCAAGTGAAACTCCGGACCGCCCTCCTGCGACTCCTCGACGATCTTGTCGTTGCGGTCGATGATGCGATAGCCCCACTTCCGGTTCCAGTCGCCGATGTGCATCTGCGCGTCGGCGCCGTACACGGCCACTCCGTTGTCGAGGCCCTCCATCGAATACGGAGTCCAGATGCGCATCTCCCAGATCATCGCCTTGTCGCCGTAGTCGAAGGTGATGTTCATCGTGTCGGGCGTCTGCTGGTCGTCGTCGAAGAAGTACTTCGCGCCCATGCCGCTGACGCGCTTCGGCGTTGCCGCCCCGAGCGCCCAGCGCGCGATGTCCACCTGGTGCGCGCCGTCATTGCCCATGTCGCCGGTGCCGAAGTTCCAGTCCCAGTGCCAGTTGTAGTGAAATCGGTTCGGCTTGTACGGCGCCATCTCGGCCGGCCCCACCCACAAGTCGTAGTCGACGCCGGGCGGCGCCGGAGCGGGCTCGGCGCGCCCGATATTTCTGCGCAGTTGAATGTTCCAGGCCTTCGCCATCAGAACGCGCCCGAGCTTTCCGGACTTCACGACTTCGATGGCCTTCATCGTGTTCGGACGGCTGCGCGACTGCATCCCGGCCTGCACCACGCGCTTGTTGCGCCGCGCCGCTTCGACGAGCAATCGGCCTTCACGCAAATTGTGCGAAATGGGCTTCTCGACGTAGACGTCCTTGCCCGCGTCGCAGGCGAGAATCGCGGCCGGCGCGTGCCAGTGATCCGGCGTCGCGATGATCACGGCGTCGATGCTGTTGTCCTCGAAGATGCGCCGCATGTCGGCGACGCCCTTCACCGCGCCATAGCCGAGTTGCGACGCAGCCGCCATCGCCTTTTCAAGCCGCGCCTGATCGACGTCGCACAGCGCCGCCACCTTCGCGCCGCTCGTGCCCGGCACAGTTCTCAACAGCGAGCTGCCTCTGCCGCCGACGCCGATGATGCCCAGCCGCACCGGATCGGCTGCCGCGCGCGCAACCGGCCGCACCGCGAGCGATGCCCCGGCCAGCCCCAGAAAGACTCGTCGATTGGTGTTCATCTCCTTCACCCTCCCGTCACAACTGATTTGATATCGAGAAACTCTTCAAAACCTTCCGGACCGTTCTCCTTGCCGAGTCCGCTCGCTTTCACTCCGCCGAACGGCAACTGCGGCGCGACAACGCTTGTTGTGTTGATGCCGGCGGCGCCCGCGCGCAGCGCCGCCGCGAGGCGCGACTGACGCGCTGCATCGCTCGTAAAGGCATACGCCACAAGCCCGTAATCATTGTCGTTGGCGAGATCCACCGCCTGCGCTTCATCATCGAAGGCGCTGATTGCGAGCACAGGCCCGAACACTTCATCGCGCATCAAAAGCGCGTCGCGAGGCGCATTCGCAAGCAACGTCGGCTCGAAGAACCAACCGCGGTTTGGATCGGGCAGCACGAGGCGGCGGCCGCCCGCAACGAGCTCCGCTCCGCGAGACAGCGCGTCGGCAACGTGTTCCTCGCAGCGGCGGAGGGCGCTCTCGCGGATCAGCGGACCGCAATCGACGCCGTCCAGGCCGTTCCCCGTCCGGAGCGTCAAAATGTGCGCCTTCAGACGCGTTTTGACGCTCAGAAACGCACTTTTTTGCACAAAAACGCGCTGTACGCAGACGCAGGTCTGGCCGGCGTGCCGGAAGCGCGAAGCGGCGATTTCGCGCGCCGCGAGGTCGAGATCGGCGTCGTCGAAGACGAGCGCGGGCGCGTTGCCGCCCAACTCGAGCGAGAGCTTCTGAAAGCGATTCGCCGCCAGGCGCATCAACTCGCCCCCGGCGGCGGTGGAACCGGTGAAAGCGACTCTGCGAACGCGCCAGTCGTTCATCCAGCGCGCGACGGCATCGCGCGCGCGCGTGGTCGTGACGACGTTGAAGACGCCCGCGGGGAATTGCGCGATCTGAGCGAGCGCCGCTGCGCTGAGCGGCGTTTCCGGCGCGGGCTTCGCGATGAGCGTGCAGCCCGCGGCGAGCGCCGGCGCGAGTTTGCGGCACAGGGTATTGAGCGGGTAGTTCCACGGCGTGACTGCGAGCACAACTCCGGCGGGCTGCGCGATGACGCGCTGCGTTTGGGAAACGATGCGCTGGCGCGGCTTCAAACACTCGGCGGCGTTATAACGCAGATACGCGATCGAGCTTGCGACTTCGCGCTCGGCCTCAGCGAGCGGCTTGCCGCTTTCGCGAACGAGCAGATGCGCGAAGCGCGCGCGGCCGGCGACCAATGATTGCGCGAGTTGTTCGATCATCGATGCGCGTTCCTGCGCGGGTGTCGCGGCCCATGCGGGGAACGCGTCCGCGGCGGATTCCAGAGCGGCGTCGAACTGCGCGTCAGTGCAGTCCGGACATTCCGCGATCGGATCGAGCGTCGCCTTGTCGAAGACTGCGAACGTGTGCGCCATCAGAGCCGCCGCAACACCTCGTAGAGGTTTTGTTTGCACTCGATGCCTATGCCCGGCGCATCGGGCAAACGAACTTTCCCATCAATCACGGGAACGCCGTCGGCGAATCCACCGAAGGGCTGGAAGACCCCGGGATACGATTCGTTGCCGTGCAATCCGAGGCCGGCCGCGATGTGCAGCGCGAACTGATGGCCGCCGTGCGGAATGCAGCGCCGCGGAGACCAGCCGTGCGCCGCGATGGCGTCCAACATGCGCAGGTACTCGACGAGGCCGTAGCTCAGCGCGGGGTCCATTTGCAGGTAATCGCGCTGCGGGTTCATGCCGCCGTAGCGCGCGAGATTGCGCGCGTCCTGCATGGAGAAGAGGTTCTCGCCGGTGGCGACGGGGTTGCGCGACGCGGCGGCGGTCTCTTTCATGATTTCGTAGTCGAGCGGATCGCACGGCTCTTCGTACCACTTGAGCGGATAGCGATTGAGCGCCTCGGCGTAAAGCAGCGACGTTTCGAGATCGAAGCGGCCGTTGGCATCGACGGCCAGCGCGCCGTCCGCGGGCAGGATCGACAGCGCCGCTTCGATGCGCTCGAGATCCTCGGCGAGAGGCGCGCCGCCGATCTTGATCTTCACGGTGGTGTAGCCCGAGTCGAGATAGCGCCGCATCTCGTCCTGGAGCATCGCCAGGTCTTTGCCGGGGTAGTAGTATCCTCCCGCAGCGTAAACATAGACTTCGCTGTCGCAAACGCCCGCGCGATGGCGATCGGCGAGCAGGCGGCACAGCGGCTTGCCTTCGATCTTCGCGACGGCGTCCCACAGCGCCATATCGAGCGCGCCGACCGCAACAGACCGCTCGCCGTGGCCGCCGGGCTTTTCGTTGGCCATCATGATGCGCCAGGCGCGGGCGGGATCGAAGTTCGTCCCCGCATCGTCGAGCAGCGACTCCGGCTCGGCGCGCAGCAGGCGGGGGATGAAGCGCTCGCGCAGCAGGCCGCTTTGCGCGTAGCGGCCGTTGGAGTTGAAGCCGTAACCGACCACGGGCTTGCCGTCGCGCACGACATCGGTGCGGATCGCGACGGCAGAGGCGGTCATCTCCGCGAAGCTGATATACGCGTTCTGGATCTCCGAGCGAAGCGGAATGACGGCGTCGCTGATTTCAGTGATTCTCATCGTACAGCCTGTCCACGTACTCGAGCAGCTCCACCGCCTGCCGCTCATAATAAGCGTCCCACGGCACATCGTTCTTGCGCACTCGGGCGGTGGAGAAGATGCCGAGGTGGTGGAACTGGCGCTTGTGGAAGCGGATCGATACATCGAGGTGCTGGCGCGTGAACGCGAGCACCGGAAGAATGCGGTGGAAACAGCGGAGCGCGCGCGGCCGGTCACCGGCGTCATAGGCGTCCATGACCTGGCGATAGAAGCGCGTCAGGGCGGTGTTCATGAAGACATCGACGCCGCGATCCAGCGCCTCGATCATTTGCAGCGCGGCCCAACCGCCGCTCACATGCAAGCGTCCGCCCGTGGCCTCGCGCACGGCGGTGTATTTCGGCCCCGCGGGATTCACTTCCACCTTGAGCGAACGGAACGCCCCGATTCGGCCGAACAGCTCGACGATCACCTCGACGGGCATTCCAAACCCGCGCCAGTCGAGGTCCTGGATCATGAGCGACGGCACGCCGCATTCGGCAAGCGGCCGGAAATACTCCATCAGCGCGCCGGTCTCGCGCGGGCAATCGGGAGGGGGCTCGGAGAGCACCCATTCGCAGCCCCCGCGCGCCGCGGCTTCCGCCATCGAGAGGCTCTCGCGCGCATCGGCGCTGGTGGCGCCGGCGACGACGATGCCGCGCCCGCGCGATGCCTCGCGCACGGTCTTGAGGATCTCCAGCCGCTCCTGCAATGTGAGCTGGAACACCTCAGCCGCCTGTGCGGGCACGAGGAAGCCGATGGCGCCCTCGCGGAGATGGAAGTCCACGAGCCGCTCGAGCGCGGCGAGGTCGACGCGGTCCGCGGCATCAAAAGGGGTGTTGAGGCTGACCACGAGACCGCGAAAGTGAAAATTATTAGACTCAGTTGCCAAACGCGCCCCCGAATCGTGAAGTTTCGAGTATACTTGTGGGAATCATGCGCGTCAATCAGACCCTGGCCCGGCTGCGGCAGGGGGAGACCGTGTTCGGCTGCGCCATGCAGTGCTACCGCACGGCGGAGATCCCGCGCGTCTTTGCCGCGGCGGGTTTTGACTACGTCTTCATCGACACCGAGCACGGCGGGTTCGACTTCGAGACAGTACAGGACCTGGTGGCGGCTGCGGTGAGCGCGGGCATCACGCCGGTGGTGCGGGTGTGCGAACTCTTGTATTCGCAGGTGGCCCGGACGCTGGACATGGGCGCGCAGGGCATCATCTTCCCGCGCGTCGAAGATCCCGAGGTCCTCGCCGAGGCGATTCAGTGGACGAAGTTTCCGCCGCTCGGCAAGCGGGGCTTTGGCGTGCTGCCTCCGCTGCTCGACTACGAGCAGCAATCGATGGAGTCCATCACGGATCATCTGAACCGGAACGTGATGGTGGTGGTCCAATTCGAAACCAGGCGCGCGATGGAGCGCAGCGGCGAACTGCTTTCCGTGCCAGGGGTGGATGTGGCGATGGTGGGGCCGGCCGACCTCTCGATTTCGCTCGGCGTGCCTGGGCAGTTCACTCATCCGATGCTGGTGGAATGCATCGATCGGTTCATCGAGTTGTGCAACCGGCACGGCGTCGTGCCTGGAATTCACAACCGCGGTGTGGATGGCGCCCTGCAATGGGCCGAGCGCGGAATGCGGTTCATCGGCGCGGGGAGCGAGCAGAGCCTGCTGCTGGAGATCGCCCGGGGGACCATGGCCAAGCTGCGGGAAGCGCAGGGCGCGCCGTCCGCGGCGGGAGGGAAACTTGCGCTGGATTGACCTGGTGATTGTCGTGGTCTACCTGATCGCGATGGCGTGGATCGGAATCCGGTTCGCGCGGAAGCAGACGTCGACCGAAGCGTATTTCGTCGCGAAGCGGTCGATCCCGGCGTGGGCGATGGGCATCTCGATCATGGCGACGCTGGTGAGCAGCGTTACGTTCATTGCGTACCCCGGCTCGGCGTATGGCGGGAACTGGTCGCTGCTGGTGCCCGGGCTGATGCTGCTGATCGTGCTTGGGCTGACGGGCTCGATCCTGATCCCGTTCTATCGCGAAGCGGTGGGGATGAGCGCCTACGAGTATTTCGGGAAGCGTTTCGGGACGCCGACGCGCATCTACGCTTCGATCGCGTTTTCGCTCGGCCACTTCGGCAAGATGGGTTTTGTTTACTATCTGGTGGCGCTGACCGCCAACAGCGTGTCGGGTTGGAACATCGACGCGATCATCATCCTTGTCGGCATCGTCACGATCTATTACACGCTGATCGGAGGCATCGAAGCCGTTATCTGGACCGATGTCGTTCAGGGCTTCATCATGTGGGCCGGCATCTTCGTGTGCCTGGGGTATCTGCTCTTTCTGCCGCCGGGAGGGCCGGCCGCCGTCTTCAGTGTGGCGGCGGAGAACGGCAAGTTCTCGCTTGGCAGCACGGACTGGGATTTTTCGAAGAGCACGATTCCGGTGCTCGTGCTGTACGGCTTCTTCTGGTACCTGCAAAAGTACTCGGCCGACCAGACGCTGGTGCAGCGCTATCTGGTGGCGAAGTCGGACAAGTCCGCGCTGCGCGGGGTTGCGTTTGGAGCCTTGCAGACGGTGCCGGTGTGGGTGCTGTTCATGTTGATCGGAACGTGCACGTGGGCGTTCTATAAGCTGACGAACATTGCCTTGCCGGCGTTTGTGACGAAGAGCGACCAGGTGTTCCCGCACTTTCTGGCGACTCAGATTCCGCCCGGCATGGCGGGGATCTTCCTGGCGGCGATGATGGCGGCGGCGATGTCGACGCTGGCGAGCGACCTGAACTGCATCGCGGTGGTCGGGACCGAGGACATCTACCGCACGCTGAAACCTGCATCAACGGACGCGCAGCGCCTGCGGGCAGGGAAGATTCTGGTGGCCGTGTTCGGGACGCTGGGAATCGGGATGGCGGAGATCCTGGCGCACTCTACCGGCGGGGCGCTCGAGATGTGGTTCTCGGTTTCGGCGATTCTCTCGGGCGGGCTCGCCGGGCTGTTCCTGCTCGCGTTTCTAAGCCGGCGCGCAAACAGGCATGGCGTCTATGCGGGGATCATCGCCTGCGTGGCGTTCACGACGTGGGCGACGCTGACGTCGGGCCAGAACAAGATCCTGGATCTCGGCGGATTGAGTTATCCGTGGCATGAGCTGACGATCGGCGCCGTGGCGCACCTCGTGTTGTGGGGCGTCGGATATGGCGCCAGCCTGCTGGTCGGGAACCGGGAGGAGAGCGAGCTGAGCCGGGTGACGATCTGGCACTGGCTTCACGACCGCAAGCAGGCCGTTGCAGCAGAGAGGTAGCGGACGATGCCGACGCGGCGCGATGTGTTGTCTATGGCGGCGGCGCCCGCGGTGTTGGGCGGCCGAATCGATTGCCAGAGCCATCTCTTCTCCGAGGAATTCCTGAGGATCCTCGAGAAGCGCAGCAGCTCGCCGTACGTCGTGCGCGAGGGGGCGGACCGCTTCGTGATCGTTGGCGAGTGGCGGCGCCGCATTCTGCCCAAGCACACAGACGTAGCCGCGAAGCTTGCGGACATGGATCGCGCAGGCATCCAGATGGCCGCGATCAGCATTAACGATCCCGGCCCGGAGTTGTTCGGCAAGGACTCCGGCGCGATGGCGGCGATGCTCAACGACTTCATCGCGAGCGTTGTCAAATCGCATCCCGGCCGGTTCTTCGGACTCGCCACCCTGCCGTTCGATTCCACCGACGCGATGCTGAAGGAGTTCGACCGCGCCACGGGCAAGCCGGGCATGAAGGGCATCCTGCTCTACTCGAACCTCGACGGCCGCTATCCGGACGAGGAAGCGTACCGGCCGCTGTTCGCGGAGGCCGAGCGGCGCGGCGTTCCGCTGTTGCTGCATCCGGCCTACCCGACGACGTACCAGGCCACGAAGGGATACGAGATGGCGGCGGGCCTGGGGCTCATGTTCGACACGACCATCGCCCTGTGCCGCATCATCCTGTCGGGGTTGATGGAGAAGCACCCGAATCTGAAGCTCGTCTGCCCGCACGCGGGCGGCGCGCTGCCGTACCTGATCGGCCGCGTTGATCACCAGACGATGGCGCTCAAGCGCGGCGCGGAGAACATCCGCATGGCGCCGAGCGAGTATTTGAAGCGCGTCTGGCTCGACACGGCGACCCCGATCGGGCTGGCGGTGAAGTACGCCTACGACTTCGCGGGCGCGGACCGATTGCTGTATTCGAGCGATCACCCGTGGGTTGATCCGCAACTCATCATCCGCGAGGTGGAGTCGCAGAAGCTGCCCGCATCCGACCTCGCCAAGATCTATTCGGCGAATGCCAGGAGGCTGTTCTCGCTGTGAAGTTCACGCGCCGATCCGCGTTGTGGCTGCCGCTTCTGGTAAGGCGGAGCGACGGGCGCGCGCGGTTCCGCTATGCGATTTGCAGCGAGACGTTCGTGGGGATGAGCTTCGCGGCGGCATGCAAGGCGGCGCGGCGCACGGGCTACGACGGCATCGAGATCGAGCCGGCGCATCTCGGTGCCGACCCGGCGGCGCTGACGGCAGCGCAGCGGCGCGAGGTCCGCGGCTTGTTGGCGAACGAAGGGCTGGGCTGTCCCGGCCTTCACTCGCTGTTCAAGTCGCCGGCGGGACTGCACCTGACGACGCGCGACGCCGCGCTGCGCGCAAAGAGCTGGGAGTATTTCAAGCGTCTGGTGGACCTCGCCGCCGATGTGGCCGACGCGCCGGTGATGGTGCTGGGCTCGGCCAGGCAGCGCGCCGCGGCTGGCGTTGTGACGCCGGCTGAGGCCGCGCGCCGTCTCAGCGAGGGGCTTGCGGCGCTGGCGCCTCACGCGGAGGCGCGCGGCGTCACGATCCTGATGGAGCCGCTTGCGCCGCACCTGTGCAACGTGGTGACGACGCTCGAGGAGGCGATGGGCGTAGTGCGGGCGGTTGGGAGCCGCGCCGTCCAAACCATCTTCGACACGCACAACACATCGGCAGAGCCGCTGCCGCACGCGGAGACGATCAAGAAGCACTTCCCGCACATCCGGCATGTCCATCTCAATGAGATGGATGGGCGGCGGCCCGGGGCGGGCGGCTTTCCGTTTGGAGAGGTGTTGCGCGCTTTGCTGAATCTCGGGTACCGGCACTGGGTGTCGGTCGAGGTCTTCGATTTTCTACCGGACGGAGAAACGGTTGCGCGCCAGGCTCGCGAGTATCTGGCGAAGGCCGAGTCGGAGGCCGCGCGAACGTTGAAGCCGTCTCAATGAGCTTGTTGGAGCAATTGGGAGTCTATTGGAGGTCAGGATGCAACTTCGAACGAGGTTATCCACGTTTTTCACGCTCGTGCCGCTGCTGGCGCTGCCGGCGCTGCACGGGCAGGTAATCACATCAACCGTCTATGGGGTGGTGACTGATCCGACCGGGGCCGCCGTAGTGGGCGCGAAGGTGACCGCCACCAGCGAGGACAGCGGAGCGGTTGCGACGGCGACCACGGACGGATTGGGCGAGTTCACGCTCACTTCGCTTCAAGCGGGCCGTTACACGTTGCAGATCGAGGCGCAAGGGTTCAAGGCCGCGAAGCAGAGCGGACTCGAGCTCAGCTCGGGCGCCAGAATTCGCGCCAACTTCCAGTTGGAAGTGGGCAGCGTGGCGACAGCCGTGGAAGTAACGGCGGCGACGCCGCTTGTCAACACGGTCAACGCGGAACAGCGATCCAATATCGAGACGCAGCAGGTTCGCGAGCTCCCCACGGCGCGCCGCGACTGGACGGGGCTGTTGCGGTTAAACACCGGCGTGACCGTCACCGGCGGCACGGTTTCGCTCAACGGGCTGGCGCCGGCGTCGTTCCGCATCACGGTGGACGGCACTGACTCCGCGTCGGACACGGAGCTGCCGTCGCTCTCGATGTACCAGGACTTCAACTTCATCAAGGGCGTCAGCCTGGAAGCAGTCGAGGAAGTGAACGTCGCCAAGGGCATCGCTTCGGCCGAGATCGCCAACACGATGTCGGGCAACGTGAACATCAATACCAAGCGCGGCACGAACGAATATCACGGCAGCCTCTTCATGCTGAACCAGACGGAGAACCTGAATGCGCGCAACCAGTTCCTGACTACAAAGCCGGCGCTGGTCTACAACCAGTTCGGCGGCTCGGCGGGCGGACCGATCGTGAGGAACAAGCTCTTCGCCTTCGGCGTCTACGAGGGCTACCGGCTGCGCGGGTTCCAGACGCTTCAGGGCAATGTCCCCACGCCCGAGTTCAAGCAGCAGGCTGTTGCGGCGGTGCCCGCCTACAAGCCATTGATGGATCTGTTCCCGAATCCGACGGTGGCGTACGCGCCGGGCGCCGTCGCCGCGCAGTACTTCGGGGCGGGCTCGGAGAAGGGGCAGGACAACCACGCGATTGTGCGCGGGGACTATCACGTGACCAGCAACACGATCATCAACGCGCGCTATACCCGCGGGCGGCCGTTCCGCGAGATCCCGCGCGTCGCCGCGCCGAACTTCCGCGTCTGGACGGGAACCAATGAGATCGGCAGTCTGAACGTCACGCACTCGCGGGCGAGGTGGACATCGGAGACGCGATTCGGCGTGAACTTCAACAACGTGAACCGGCTGGACAATCTGTATACGCTGGGCATTCCCGGAGTCAGCGGCGGGATTCCGTTCAGCGTCGGCGGCGAGACCTTCTTCAAGGAGGGCACCAACTACACGCTCGAGGAAGTGATCGGAACCACGATTGGCCGGCACTCCCTCCGCGCCGGAGGCATCTATGGCTGGCTATGGGGCGGGCGCGAGAACATCGAAGCTCCAGATGTGGGCTACGCCAACGCGGCCGACTTTCTTGCCAATAACCCGAACCGCGTGCAGGTCACATTCGGCGTGCGAAGCTACCGCATTACGAGCCGCAGCGTCGGGTTCTTCATCCAGGACGATTTCAAGGTTTCGCGCAAACTCGTCCTGAACCTCGGCATCCGGTGGGACTACTACAAGGTGCCGCGCGAGCGCGACGGACGGCTGTTCAACCGCGACGAGCCCTTCGGGTTCGGGAAGTACCTGCCCTCCGACAGCGTGTGGAAGGCCGACTACAACAACTTCTCGCCGCGCATCGGATTCGCCTATTCCGTGGACAACGAATCGAAGACCGTGGTGCGTGGAGGATTCGGCATGTTCCAGAACCCGCGGCCGCTATTCGGCGGTCCTGTGGACATCGTGCAGAACGCGCTCGATGAGCCGTTCCGCGTGGTGTACTCGGGGGCGGACGTGGTCAGGTACCCGGAGATTCTGCGTTACCCGGTGGTCAACAGCAAGGTGCTGCCGATCGCAAAAGGGCCGTCGGCGCTGCTCGGCGGCACGGCGATCAACCCGAACTGGGGCTATCCGTTCAGCTACCAGTGGACGCTCAGCGTGCAGCGCCAGCTTCTGCGGAATACCGCCGTGGAGGCGGCCTATGTCGGCACGCGCGGCCTGGGCCTGATGATGGTGCGTACAATGAACCCGCCGGACCGCATCACCGGAATCCGGCCGGTGGAGGGCTTCGCCACATTCCGTTACCGCGATGGCTCGGAGCACACGAACTTCCATTCGCTGCAAACTTCGGTTCGCCAGCGCATGACAGCGAATCTCTCGTTTAACGTGAACTACACCTGGTCGCGCAACATGTCGTACTCCGGCGACGCGGATCTTCTTCTGCCGGCGTCCCCGCAGGACATCTGGAACGTTCGCGCCGACTACGGGCCCTCGAACATCGACACACGGCACCGCTTCATCGTCGACTACGTGTACGAACTCCCGCTGATGAAGCTCACTTCGAGCCACTCGGCCGGAGCGCGGATGCTGCTGCGCGGCTGGCAGTTCAGCGGGGTCTTCACGGCGCAGACCGGCAGCCCGTTCAGCGTGACGCAGCCGTCGGGCCTCGACAGCAGCCGGGCCGACTACGTGGGCGGAAACGCAATCCTGGACGACGCGAATGCGACGCTTCAGTATCTGAACCGGAACGCATTCGCGCAGGTGCCGCTCAGCCCGGTGGCGCGCCTTCCGATCCGCCCCGGCAACGCCGGCCGCAACGCGCTCTATGGGCCTGGATTCTGGAACATCGACATGACCCTGGCGAAAGGCATCGACATCACCGAGAAGATGCGCATGCAGATTCGCGCGGAGCTGTTGAACGCCTTCAACCATACGGCGATGAGCGGCATCAACAGCAACATCACTCAAGCCGCCTTCGGCCGGTTCACCTCGACGCGCGGCGCGCGGCTGGTGCAGATCGGCGCGCGGTTCACGTTTTAGCCGCCGATGATCGGCCGCAGGAGCTTCATTTCCAGCCTGGGCGCCGCGGCGCTCGGCGCCCAGGCGGCTCCGCGCCCGAACATTTTGCTCATCGTCGCCGACGACCTCGGCTACGGCGACCTGGGGTGTTACGGGCAGAAGATGTTCGCCACGCCGAACATCGACCGCCTGGCCGCGGAGGGGACACGGTTCACTCAAGCCTACGCGGGCGCGGCGGTGTGCGCGCCTTCGCGATGCTGCCTGATGACGGGCAAGCACACGGGGCACGCGCGCGTCCGCAACAATCACGGCCGCGGCGGGAGGGTTCCGCTGCGCGCGGAGGACGTCACTGTCGCCGAAGTTCTCAAACTGGCCGGCTATCGCACGGGTCTCATCGGCAAATGGGGACTCGGCGAGGCGGGGACTCCGGGGATTCCGAACGATCAGGGATTCGACGAGTTTTTCGGATTTCTCAATCAGGATCACGCGCTCGAATACTACCCGACGCACCTGTGGGACAACCGCAGCGAGTGGTTTCCGCCGGGCAACCAGGGCGCGAAACGCCGGCAGTATGTCCAGGATCTGTTCACCGAGCGCGCGCTGAAGTTCGTGCGGGAGAGTGCGCGCTCGCCGTTCTTCCTCTATCTCGCGTACACGATTCCGCACGCGAGCAGCGAACTGGGCCGCGACACGGGCGACGGCTTCGTCGTGCCCGACTACGAGCCGTACACGAACCGCGACTGGCCGCGCCCGGAGAAAGGTTTCGCGGCGATGATGCACCGTCTGGACCGCGACGTGGGCCGCATCACGCAGGAGATCGGGCGCCTTGGCCTGGCTTCGAGCACGCTGCTGCTGTTCACCAGCGACAACGGGCCCGCGCGCGACGGGGGCCACACGCCGGAGTTCTTCAACAGCAACGGCGGACTGCGCGGCAGGAAGGGTGATTTCTACGAGGGAGGAATCCGCGTGCCGTTCATCGCGCGCTGGCCGGGGCGAGTGCCGGCGAACCGGACTTCGGACGATGTCATCGCCTTCTGGGATTTCCTGCCCGCGGCGGCGGAGCTTGCCGGCGTTCGCGCGCCCGCGGGTTTGGACGGGCGCTCGATCGCCCCATCGCTGTTTGGCCGACAGCAGACGAGGCCGGACCACCTGTACTGGGAGGTTCCCTCCAGGCGCGGGCTCGCGCAAGCGGCGCGCCTGGGCGACTGGAAGGCCCTCAAACAGGCCGGGTCGAGAGGCGTGGAATTGTATGATCTTTCCAAAGACGCCGCGGAGCGGCACGACCTTGCGGCGTCCAACCCGGCGGTGGTGAAACGCCTGGAGTCGCTGATGCGCGAGTCGCGAATCGAATCCGAGGATTTCCCGAGCAGCGGCGGAGAAGCCATGCGGCATTGAGCGGCGTTGAATGCGGCGAAGACTCTTTCTTTCTCAGTTTGCGGCGCCTCTCTACGCGCGCGCGGCAAGCCGCGCACTGAAGGCGCGCCTGGAGGAATCCCTCACCAAACTTCGGATCGTCGACACGCACGAGCACATCCTGCCCGAGAAAGTCCGTGTGGCGCAGAACGTAGACTTCTTCACGCTTGCGGGCCACTACACGATCCGCGACATCATCTCGGCGGGCTTGAGCCGGGAGGATGTGGCGCGCGTGCGCGATCCCAAGACTCCGATGGCGGAGCGCTGGCGGCTGTTCGAGCCCTATTGGAAAGCGGTCCGGTTCACGGGCTATGCGCAGTGCCTGCGGCTGGCGCTGCGCGACATCTACGGCATTGAAGAAGTCACCGCCGCAACGATCGAGCGCTTGAACCAGGCGATCGCGGCCAGGAACAAGCCCGGCCTTTACCGCGAAGTCCTTCAGCGCCGCGCGGGCATCGCGTATTCGGTGCTGGACCAGACCTTCGCCGCGAAAGCCGAGCGGCCCGATCCGGAGTTTTTCGCGGTGGCCGCGCGGTTCGACCGATTCATCACCGCGCGCGGGCCCGGAACGGTTCGCATGCTGGAGGAGCTCGCCGGGACGTCGATCACCGACGTGGCGAGTTGGAAGCGAGCTCTTGAGAAAGACTTCCAGCGCACTCGCGAACTGGGCATGGTCGCAGTGAAGTGCGCCCTTGCCTACCGGCGGCCGCTGAACTTCGAAGCGACGGCCGAAGCGGAGGCGCAGCGCGACTTCGAGGCTTTGATGCGCGGCGAGGATACGCCGCAGCCGAGCTCGCAGCCGCCGCCCCGCCCTCCGTTTCCAAAGCTGGAGGATCATCTCTTTCACCACCTCGTCAGCCTTGTCGCCGAGCACCGCCTGCCCATGCAGATCCACACTGGGCTGCTCTCGGCCAACCAGGGATACATTCCCCAGACGAACCCCGTGCACCTGACGAACGTGTTCAACCGCTACCCTCAAGTGGCATTCGATCTCTTCCACATCGGCTATCCTTACGTGGGCGAGATGGCGGTGCTCGGCAAGTTCTATCCCAACGTGCACATCGACTTCTGCTGGGCGCATATCGTCGCGCCGCACGCGGCCCAGCGCGCGTTGGATGAGTTTCTGGAGACAGTGCCGGCGACCAAGATCATGGGCTTCGGCGGGGATTTCGACTTTCCGGAGCTCACTTACGCTCACGCCGTGATGGCGCGCCGGAACATTGCGGAAGCGCTCGCCGCGCGCGTGGAGCGCGGGGAGATGCGGGAAGACGAGGCCGCCGCGCTGGGCCGCATGCTGCTCTGCGACAACCCGGCGCGCCTGTTCCCCAAACGTTCCTGACAACGCAGCTACCTGGGCTGATTCGGGAGCAGAATCTCTTTGTAGATCTCGGGGCGGCGCGCGCGGAACCCTTCTCCCGACCCCACGCGCCGGTCGAGAGTGATTGTCGCCATCACGATCGTTTCGCCGTCTCGACGGCTCTGCGCGACGATGGTCCCTTTCGGATCGACGATGAATGTGTTCACCGGATGCACGTGCGCGACATAAACGGAGTTCTCGTAAGCCCGCGTGCGCATCATGATGTCTTCGTTGATCTCGGTCGTTCCGAGACCAAATGCGGGCACAACGATGAACTGCGCGCCCTTGATCGCAAGGATGCGCGAGGTCTCGGGCAGTTGGCGGTCGAAGCAGACCAGCAGCCCGAGCCGCCCGATCGGGGTAGGGAAGACGGGGAACTCGTTGCCTGCCTCGTTGTAGGGCTCGCCGCTGGGGCCGCAGTGCGCTTTGGAGTACCTGGCGATCAGCAAGCCCTCGGGCGAATAGACCGCCACGGTGTTGAACATCTTGCCGCCGCGGCGTTCGGCGAAGCCCATCAGGAGATACTTTTTCAGTTCCCGGGCCAGCGCCGCGACCTTGCGCATCCACGGGCCGTCGATCGGCTCGCCGCCTTCGAAGTAGCGTTCGCGGGTGAGGTCTTTGCCGGTGCGCTTCTTCACCATGCCGTCGTGGGCGGAGTAGCCGTCGAGGTAGCCTTCCGGCGTTGCGATGAAGTCGGCTCCGGCCGCTGCGGCGCGCCGGGCGTACTGTTCGAACCTGGCGAAGTTCGCTTGTTTGTCCCAGACGTCAGGGAGCAGTTTGAGGCCGGCGAAGACGAAGGTGATCGGCGGCTGGGGGAATGCTGTTGCATTCACCAGAAGCAACAACAAGATCAGCCGCACGGTGCGGGGGATTTCCGGAGTCACGCGCTTTTCTTTGTATTCCCAGGATCCCAGAGGCATGGTACTGCCAACTTACAGGCGTGGCGCGGCGGTGTCAACAAACCCGAGGGAACGGGCGGGCAACCGCGCGGCGGCCGGCCGGAGATCGGCCGGCAAACTCGAGGCACAGGCTGAAGGCTATGTTACGGGAGCCGCTGGGTGATCCAGTCGGAGAGGCGCTGGGCGGATGGGGGGAGGTTGCATTGGACCGCGACGATGTAGCCGGCGACCGGAAAGATCTTCAGGTCGGAGTTGATGCCGGGAGCGCCGCCGCTGTGGCCGAACCACTTCCAGCCGCCTTCGCCGCCAATGACGAAGCCGTAGCCGTAGGAGCCGCCGCGGCCCGTCTCGGCTTTGGGCGAGGTCAGCAGCGCGGTGTGCTTCGCGTCGAGGAGCTTGTGGCCGGTGAGCGCGGCGGCGAAACGCTGGAGGTCCTCCACCGTGGAGTATCCGCCGCCGGCTGAGGTGCCGCGCATGGGCAGCGTTTCGTAGTTGTGCTTGGGCTCGCCGCCGGGCTGCTGCATGTAGCCGCGGGCGAGATTGTCCACTTTTTCCGTTTTCCAGTAGCTGTCCGTGTTCTTCATCCCCGCGGGGAGGAAGATCTTTTCGCGAACGTAGTCGTAGTAGCTCCTGCCGCTGACTTCCTCGATGATGCGGCCGAGCAGGATGAAGCCGTAATTGCTGTAGGCCCAGCGCGAGCCGGGCGCGAATTGAGGAGCGCGCGCGCCGTAGAGCGCGACGTAGTCCTTGAGCTCGCGCAGTTTTTCCATGTTCTGTTCGAAGGCCGGGCCGAAGATGTCGCCCGTGCCGCCGGTGTGCGTGAGGAGGTGGTGGATGGTGACTTTTTCCGCGACGTCGCGGTTCGGGTAGCCCTTCAGGAGCTTGCCGACGGGGTCGTCGAAGCTGAGCTTGCCGGCCTGGGCCAACTGGGCGACGGCGACCGCGGTGAACATTTTATTCATCGAGCCGAGGTTGAACTTTGTATCGGTGCGGTTGGGGATTTTGCTCTCGCGATCGGCGAGCCCCCAGGCTCCAGTTACGATTGGCTTGCCGTGTTTCGTGACGCTGAGCGCGCCGGAGAAACGGCCTTCCGCGGCGAGTTGATCGGCGTGCTTGCGGACGGCGGCGGGGAAGTCCGCTTCGCTCAACCGCTGAGGAGGCGGTCCGGCGGGCTCATCGGGGCGGATCGCGATCATGCCGATGCGGTTCGGAGCGCCGGGTTCGAGCTCCAGCTCGACGCGCATCTGACGGCCCGACCGGTTCTCCTTGATCAACGCACTGGCGCGGGAATCGGTGGCTTCGAGGACTTTGACCAGCGTGAAGCCGCCGGTCATCCTGTTCATCTCGAGCTCGCGCTTGACGCGGTCTTCGAGCGGCATGTCGCCTTCGCCGATCCAGGTCTGGTGGAATTCGCGGGCCTTGGCGGCGTCGCCGCTGTTGAACATGCCGAGCCAGGCTTGGAGGGCGCGTTCGCCGGCTTTTTGGGGTGGCTGAACCCCGAGGAGAGGGAGGGTTCCGAGGAGCAGGATGCAGGTATGCCGAGTCATTCTTGTCATGACTACTCTATGACGAGCGGGACGGAGAAATGTCGCGCTGGGGCAGTCGAAGCTGTGATGGTTACAACGGTTGCGGCTCAAGGACCGCTGTTGCGGCGGTCCCGAGTTGTGGCCCGGCCGCATGCCGCGCCAGGCTGCCTGCGCGTTTGTGACTTGCTCCATCTGACCGGGTTGGAGCGAACCCAGCTTGCCGATTGCCCAGGCTTTCGGGCAGGTCGAAACGCCCTGAACCAGAAAAGCCCCAGGCCGTAGAAAAGGCGCCTGCCTGAGCGCCTCCACAGCGAGTGCCTGCTTGTCCTCGGGAGGCAAGCTCTCAAACGCTTCGAGAAGTTCGAGCGCCTTCTTGCTCATGCTCTCAAGCTAGCCTTGTTCCGGGGGCGGGGCACGGGAAGCTTGCGTCGAAAGCGGGGGGTTCTGTGAGTCATGCGGACGAAGAAAGCGACAGCCTGAAGGCCGGGCCACACAACACACACAGCCTGAAGGCTATGTTACTCGGTTCTGAGGGCTTCGACGGGGTCGAGGCGGACGGCGCGGAGGGCGGGGACCATTCCGCCGGCGACTCCGATCAGGAGGAGGACCGCGGCGGAAGTGGCGACGGTTTTGAAACGGATGGCCAGAACAAGATCTCCTTTTCCTGTTGTGTCGTTGAAGATCGCTCCGAGCATCGGCATCGGCGGCATCAGCGCTTCGATGCCGTAGGAGAGGGCGATGCCGAGGAGTCCTCCGGCGGCGGTGAGGGCGAGGGCTTCGGAGAGGAACTGCCAGGCGATGTGCCAGCGCCTGGCGCCGAGCGCGCGGCGGAGGCCGATCTCGCGGGTGCGCTCGCTCACGCTGACCAGGAGGATGTTCATCAGGCCGACTCCGCCGATGCCGAGAGTCAGCATGCCGATCAACAAGAGGAGCCATTCGAGGCCGGTGGTGATGCCCTCGATGATGGGGCGGATGTCGGTGGTGCCGAAAGCTTCAAGGGCGCGCTTGTCGGCGGGGTCGAATCCTTTGCGGCGGGCCATCGCGGCGCGGAACTGTTCGAGCGCCTGTGTCTCGAACAACGCGGAGACGGGCTGGACGACGAGGTTGCCCGGGTAGCGCGTGTTCCACATGTCGCCGGCGGTGGTGTAAGGGATGAACATGGCGCGGTCGTCGGGGCCGTAATAGTTGCCGAACGAGAGCTTCCTGTCCATGTAGCCGACGACAGTGAAGCGCAGGCCCTGGATGGCGATGGTCTCGCCGACAGGGGGGCGGCCGCCGAAGAGTTTCTTGCGCGAGTAATCTCCGAGGAAGACCACGCGGCGGCGCTCGACTTCGTCGTCCTTCGACAGCCAGCGGCCTTGGATCGGGATCTCGCTGCGGATCTCGCCGTACTCGGCGCAGACGGCCCGGACCTGGAGCGAGAAGGACTTGTCGCGATAAGAGACCACCGGCCGCTGAACGAGCTCGGGGCAGATCTCCTTCACCAGCGGGGCGTCGGCTTTCACGGGCTCGATGTCCGTCAGCTCGAAGCGGATTCTGCGGCCCGCGCGCTCGCCGCCGGCCTGCATCGAGGTCTGGCCCGGGAAGACGATGAGCGCGGACTTCGAAAAGTTGTTGAACGTCCGCATCATCACCGCGCGGAAGCCCGTGCCGTAGGCCATCAGCAGCGTCACTGCGGCGATGCCCCAGACGATGCCGAGCATCGTGAGCAGGCTGCGCGTGGGGTTGCGGCGGAGGCTGTCCCAGGCCTGGAGGATGATCTCTTTCAGCATCGCCCGCCTACCCGCCCGCCTCGAAGCGCAACGCTTCCACGGGATCGATCGACGCCGCCCGCGACGCGGGGTAGAGCGCGGAGAGGAACGCGACGAGGCCGAGCATGAGAGTGCAGAAGAGGCCGACCTGCCATGTCGCCCAGAGGCCGGCGAAGTACTGCGGCATTGGCGCCTGGTTCACGAGAGCGCAGACGCCGTGTGCGAAGGCCATGCCCGCGGCGCCGCTCGCGAACACGATGAGCGCGGTCTCGAGGAAGAACATCGCCAGGATCTCGCGGCGCGTGGCGCCGACGGCCTTGCGGATGCCGATCTCGCGCGTGCGCTCACGCACGGCGACGAGCATCACGTTCATCACGCCGATGCCGCCGAGCAGCAACGTCACCACGCCCATCGCCCCGAGGAAGTACTTCATGCCGTTGGCCATCATTGCGAAGCCGCGCGACTCCTTCACCGTGTCCCAGATGAAGGCGGCCTCTTCGTCGTTGGGGTCGAAGTTGTGGAGGCGCGCGAGCGACTGGCGCACCTGCCGCACGCAGTCTTCATGCTGGGCGAGCGATTTCGCCTTGACGATGAACTGGTCGATGGTGCGCGGCGGATAGGGCGGGGGATTCGGCAGGTCGCGCACCATCGTGCCGTAGGGGACGAAGACTTTCTTCACGTCGCGGCCGTCGTAGCTGGAGTCCTGCTCCTTGTGCAGCATCACTCCGATGACTTCGTAGGGGAAGCCCGCGATGGTGATCTTCCCGCCCACCGCTTCGCGGCCCGCGAAAAGCTGCTTGCGGGCTTCGCTGCCGAGGAAGGCGACGCGGCGCGATTCGCGGTCGTCCTCCCAGGTGAAGAAGCGGCCTTCGGCCGCCGGGAGGTAGCGGACCTTCTGGTAGGGAGGCTGCGAGCCGCTCACCTGGAGGATGGCGCTGTTGAAGTCGCTGCGGATGGAGACGTTGCCGCGCGTGAGCTCGGGGAGGATGAACTCGCAGGAGGGACACTGTCCGGCCATCGCGACGTGGTCGCTTTCCATCCACCAGACTTTCTTTCCGGCGCGCTCGCCTCCGGCCTGCATCGAGGTGCGTCCAGCGAAGACGATGGCGATGCTGTCGCCGAACTTTTCGGCCACCTGGCGCTGGCCTTCGCGGAAGCCGTCGCCGGCGGCGGTCATCAGCGTGATCGACACAACGCCCCACGCCAGGCCGAACATGGTCAGCCCGGCGCGGAGCTTGTGCGCCATCAGCGTCTGCGTGGTGTCCTTGACGAGGTCTCCGATCGTCATCAGGCCATCGCTATTGGAGGATTACCTTTTCGCCCTCTTTGAGCCCGCTGACGAGCTCTGTCTTCACACCGTTGGAGATGCCGAGCTTCACTGCGATCTTCCTGCGGCCCTTTTCGGCGGTGGCATCCGGAACTTCGACGGAAGCCTTGCGGTCCTTGTCGTAGAGCACGGCCGCTTCGGGGACGAGCAGCACGTTCTGCTTCTCTTCGAGGATGATTTCGGCGTTGGCGCTCATGTTGGCCTTGAGCTCGCGGCCGGGGTTGTGAATGGAAACCTGGACCTCGAAGGTCGTCACGTTGTCCTTTTCGACTCCGAGCGGGGCGATCTTGTAGACCTTGCCGTCGAACTTGCGGTCGCGGAAGCTCTCGACGACGATGCGGGCGGGCTGGCCCATGTAGACCTTGCCGATGTCGGCCTGGTCGACCTTGCCGCGCACGAAGACGTCGCTGACGTCGCCGAGGGTGAACAGCAGCGTCGCTTGCGAGCCGAGGACAAGGATGGAGCTGACGGCGTTGCCGACTTCGACGTTGCGGGAGAGCACGAGTCCCTCGATGGGGCTCACGATGGTGGCGTTGCGCAGGTCCTCATCGACGCGCTCGAGCATGGCGGTGGCCTGCGCCACCATCGCTTTGGCTTTCGTGATTTCGGCGCGGGTGACGGCGAGCGTGCGGGCCGCGGTCATCTGCCGATTGAGGGCAAGCTGGTAGATTTTCTCGGCATCTTCCACGACAGCTTTCGAGATCAGGCCTTCGCGGTGCAATTGGCGGGAGCGCTCCATGCTGGATTTGAGGAAGGGGAGGTCGGGGCCTTCGGCCTCGACTTTGTTGCGCTCGAGGGCGGCGAGGGCGGCCTCCTCGGCGGCTTGAGCGGCCTGGAGATTGGCTTTCGCCTCGCGCTGGCGGGCCTGCAACTCTTCTTTGTCGAGCTCGGCCAGAACCTGGCCCTGATGCACGGTGTCGCCGTAGTCCACTAGGAGCTTCTTGACGATGCCGCTGGCTTTCGATTTCACCTCGACGATGGCGCGGGGCTCGATTTTGCCTGTCGCCACGACCGAACGCGCCAGGGCGCCTTTCTCGATCGCCGCCAGTTTCGAGGGGTCGATTTTGTAGTCGGGTTTCAGGGCGGCTCGCAGGCCGACGCCCGCTCCGACCAGGACGACCAGGATGACGCCGGCCCAGATCCAGCGGCGTTTCTTCTTCCCATTCTTTCCGTTGCCGGCCATGATGAAATAAGTCCTCGTTTTGTTCATACGAGGGAGGGGGGTGGAGTGTTCCGTGGAAATACCCCGATCGGCGGGCGGGGGCAGATCGGCGATCCGCCCCACAAGACGGTGCGGTACGATGGACGCTCATGCGTGGCGCGTTCCCTGCGTGGCAGGCTTCGGAACTGCCCGATCCGCCGGCGTTCCGGTGGCACTGGCGGTCGATGGCGGCGCTGGTGGGGCCGGGACTGCTCATGGCGGGGGCGAACGTCGGGGGCGGGGAGTGGTTGTTCGGTCCGCTGGTGACGGCGCAGTACGGGGGGCGGGTGCTGTGGCTGGCGTCGCTGTCGATTCTGGTGCAGGTGGCGTACAACCTCGCTATCATGCGCTACACGCTGGCGACGGGCGAGACGATCTTCGTGGGATACTTCCGCACGTGGCCGGGACCGCGGTTCTGGACCTTCATCTACCTGGCGTTTGAGTTTGGCGGGGTCTGGCCGTATCTTTCGGCGAATGCGGCGGTACCGCTGGCGGCGGCGTTTCTGGGGCGCCTGCCGGGCTCGGGCGACGCCATGCTGGTGAAGGGTCTGGGCGATGCGATCTTCTTGTCCGCATTCCTGCCGCTGCTGTTTGGCGGCAAGGTCTACAACACGATTGAGCGGGTGATGGTGGTGAAGCTGTTCCTGGTGCTGGGGTACCTGAGCGTGGTTGTGTTCTTCTTCACGCGTCCGGCGACGTGGTGGGAGATCGGCAGCGGGCTGTACCGGTTCGGTTCGCTGCCGGATTCCGGGGTGAACTGGGCGACGCTGGCGGCGTTCGCGGCGGTGGCGGGGGCGGGCGGGCTCACCAACAGCGCATTCTCGAACTACGCGCGCGACAAGGGTTGGGGGATGGGGCAGGTGGTGGGCGCGATTCCGAGCGCGGTGGGAGGGCGGACGATCAAGCTCTCGCACACAGGGCGCATTTTTCCTTTCGATGCGCGCAATCTGGCGCGGTGGAAGCGCTGGCTGGGGGTGATCCGGCGGGACCAGTTCCTGCTGTGGGGTCCGGGGTGCGTGCTGGGAATGGCGCTGCCGGCGGCGGTGTCGTACGAGTTTATTCGCGGCGTCAGCAACGTGGATGGGAATTCGGCGGCGGCGATGACGGCGCAGGCGATTGCCGCGCGGCACGGGCAGGCGTTCTGGTTTCTCACGCTGCTGTGCGGGTTTCTGGTGATGGCGCCGACGCAGGTGTCGCAGCTCGATTCGCTGGCGCGGCGCTGGACCGATATTCTCTGGATCGGGTGGCGGCGGCTGGAGCACGTCGAGGAACACAAGGCGGGGCGTGTCTATTACGTCATTCTCGGCGTCTACGTGCTGTGGGGGTTGACGGCGCTGCACGTGACGCCGAATCCTTTGGTGCTGGCCGTCGCGACGGGCGTGATGTGGAACTTCGCGCTGGGGTTCACCGCGCTTCATACACTGGTGGTTGTGAGGAAACTGTTGCCCGAGCCGTTGAGAGCCGGATGGCTGACGTGCTGCGGACTGGCGGCTTGCGCGGTATTCTACATTGGGATCTCGGCGATCGCGTTCGGGCAGCAGTGGCCGAAGATTTCGGGTTGGGTGCGGGGTCTGCAATGAAGCCGGTGCGTGTTCACGCGGCGGACAACGTTGCCGTTGTGGCGACACCCGAAGGAGCGCGCAAGGTGGCGGCGGCGGAGATCGCCGCGGGCGCGGCGGTGGTGCGGTACGGGCACGTCATCGGGCACGCATCGCGCGAGATCCATTCGGGCGAGATGGTGAGCGAGGACGACGTCCTGCTGCCCGACCCGCCGGACCTGGACCGGCTGCCTCTTGCGACCGCGGTTCCGCAGCCGTTGCCTCCGCTTGAGGGCTACACATTCGAAGGTTACTTGAACCCCGACGGGACGGCGGCGACACGCAACGTGCTGGGGATTTCGACGACGGTGCAGTGCGTCGCGCCGACGGTGGACTACGCGGTGCGGCGGATTCGCGAGGAGATTCTGCCGCGGTTTCCCAACGTGGATGATGTTGTGGCGCTGACGCACTCGTACGGGTGCGGGGTGGCGATCGATGCGCCGGGGAGCGAGATTCCGATTCGCACGCTGCGGGAGATCGGGCGGCACGCGAACCTCGGCGGCGTGCCGCTGGTGGTGAGCCTGGGGTGCGAGAAGTTGCAGCCTGCGCGGCTGTTTCCGATTGTGGACCCCGCGCCTTGGGTGATCCGGTTTCAGGATCAGCAGCTTCGCGGATTCGGGCAGATCGTGGGCGCTCTGTGCGAGGCGGCGGAGAAGAGGCTGGCGGAGCTCGACAAGCGGCGGCGTGTGAGCTGTCCGGCGGCGGCGCTGTGCGTGGGAGTGCAGTGCGGCGGGAGCGACGCGTTCTCGGGGGTGACGGCGAATCCGGCGGTGGGCGTCGCGGCGGATCTGCTGGTGCGGTGCGGCGCGACGGTGATGTTCTCGGAGGTGACCGAGGTGCGCGACGCGGTGCACCTGTTGACGCCGCGGTGCGCGGATGAAGATGTCGCGCGGGCGCTGGTGCGCGAAATGAGGTGGTACGACGAGTACCTGGCGCGCGGAGGCGCGGACCGCAGCGCGAATCCCACGCCGGGAAACAAGCGCGGCGGACTGGCCAATGTCGTCGAGAAGGCGCTGGGCTCGATTGCGAAGGCGGGGTCGACCGCAATTCGCGCCGTGGCGCCGCATGGGGAGAAGGTGACGGCGAAGGGGCTGGTGTTTGCGGCGACGCCGGCGAGCGATTTCATTTGCGGGACGCAGCAGCTTGCGTCGATGAACGTGCACGTGTTCACGACGGGCGAGGGGTCGCCGTACGGGCTTCCGCTGGTCCCGGTGATCAAGGTGTCGTCGCGGACGGAGCTGGCGGAGCGGTGGCCGGACCTGATCGATTTCGATGCGGGTCCGGTGGCGGCGGGCGGGCTGACGCTGGAGCAGGCGGGGTGGGCGCTGTTCCACATGATCCTGGAGACCGCTTCGGGGCGCTATCGCCCGTGGGCGGAACGGTGGCGTTTGCACAATGCGCTGACGCCGTTCAATCCGGCGCCTGTGACGTGAGGAGATGAGGGATGCAGGACGAGCTGGTGACGCTGGAGACCTTCCTGATGGCGCACGAGGCGGAGCTGGCGCTGGGGTTTCTGGAGGCGAATGGGATCGATGCTTTCCTTGCGGATGAGAACATGAGCCGGCTGTATGTTGCGCCGCTCGTGGGAGGCATCCGGCTGCAAGTTCGGGCGGAAGACGCGGAGCGGGCCCGGGAGCTGCTGCAAGAGGTCAGGGATGAACCTGGCGCGGAGTGAGGGCGGCATGGCCCGGGCTGTTCGCGGGTTCTATGACAGGTTTGCCGCGCACTATCACCTGATCTTCGAGGATTGGGAGGCGTCGATGGCGCGGCAGGCGGCGGCGCTGGCGCCGGTCGTTGAGCGCGAGTGCGGCGCGGGGGCGCGGGTTCTCGATTGCGCGTGCGGGATCGGGACGCAATTGCTGGGGCTGGCGAAGCGCGGATTTCGCGTGAGCGGGAGCGATGTCAGCCGCGGGGCGGTGAGGAGGGCGCGAGCTGAAGCGGCGGAGCGCCAGGCCGATGTGCGGCTGTATGTTGCGGATCTGCTGAAGCTGGAGAGCGTTCCGGAAAGCGGGTTCGATGCGATTGTTTGTCTGGACAATGCGCTGCCGCATCTGGATTCCGATGCGGAGCTTGCAGTGGCGGCGCGGCAGGTGTTTCGCAAGTTGCGCCCGGGGGGCGTGTTTATTGCGAGTATCCGCGATTATGAACGGCTGATCGTGGAGCGGCCGGTTGTGCACGGTCCGGCTTTCTTTTCGGACGGGGGTATGAGGCGGATCGTGTTTCAGGTGTGGGAGTGGAAGGACGAGCGGCGGTACACGTTTCATTTGCATGTGACCTGGGAGACCGCGCGCGGATGGAGGTCGATTCACGGGGCGGCGGCGTATCGGGCGGTGTTGAGGGCGGAGTTGGGGGCGATCATCGAGGGCGCGGGGTTTACCCGGGTGCGGTGGGTGATGCCGGAGGAGAGCGGGTTTTACCAGCCGCTGGTGATCGCGGCGGCGCCCTAATGCGTCAGGCGGCGTGCCGGACGGCGTACCAGGAAGCCGTCAAGGTCGGGGCATCGATGTGCAGCTCCCGCAAAGTGTCCGATTCATCCGAAATGCTGCCAAGCCAGTTGGCCACATCGGCCACCGCGGGGCGCAGCTCTTTATCCAGCGCCGCTACTAAGAGGCGGACCAATCGGTCGGTTGAAGGGCCGATCCGATCTTCGCCCCGCTCCCATTTTGAGATCTTCGTGCGGTCGGTGTGGAGGTACTTGGCGAACTGGCCGCCAGTCATCCCCAGGTGTTTGCGGAGGAACCTGAGTTGCTCACCCGTCAGACGGGCCGGGCTCCGCAAGAGTGCGCCAGCGATGAGGCGGTGGATTCCGGCAACACGGGGGATGATGACATCGCTGTGCCCGCATTTTGTGCAATCGGCGATTTCGACGTTTTGGAGAACGACGTTGGACACGCCGCTTTCGGTATAGCGGTAGCTCCGGCGATCCGGCGTCACGGGTTCTCCGCAGTTGACGCATTTGTGGCTTTTCGTTGTCCTCATCGCTGCCTCTCAAATACGGTAATTCACACCGCGCACTTCGGCCGGAGGCTGAAGAGGACTGCGACGCCGCGGTGGTCCACGGTGTTCCCTTCGATTCTTTACTTCCATTCTCCCGTTCGTAAGTTCTCTTCCGGCGCCAGAGTTATGACGCCCGAACGGCAGACCGCGAGAACGTCCTGCATGGTCAAATTGTCGTTCGCTAGCTCGTCATGGAAGTGCCTTGATACGATGACGGCTCCTTCCTCAAGGCGCCTGTTGAGTCTTGCTTTCGCTCGATCCTTCGACAGCGGCCCGTCCCTCACGCAGTTGGTATTACACCAAATTCAACTCGTAGGCACGTCCGTGCTCCGCGGGAATGCCCGAACATGAGGACGTCGCCGCTTGCGTGACAATCCGCAGATCTCTTTCTGCTGTGGGACGCTCGACTCATGGCCCACAGGAACACAAAGACGCCGCTTCGGCGCCGCCGCCCAAGCCGTCGCGGCGCAGAAGCGGGCCGTTGAGCGTGCCGCGGACTGCATGACGTTGTCGCAGCGGCGAGCCGCGCCGGAGCGAATACTCGCGAGATTCAGAAGCCTTCCGTTGCCGGACGCATGTTCTCCGGCCGGGACCTGTACGAAGAAGAGGGCTTTCCGAAGCAGAGCCGGGCTACCTGCCCTTGAGCTCGGCTTCGTAGCGGCGCTGCATCTCTTCGGGAGAGACCTGTTCGATGCTGTGGCCGATGGGCCAGCGGTGGCCGAAGGGGTCGCGGATGCTGCCGCTGCGCTCGCCGTAGAAGTGGTCTTTGACGGGGAACTCGATTGTCGCGCCGGCTTCGACCGCGCGGGTGATCATCCCGTCGGCGTTGTCGACGTGGAGGTGGATTGTCGCGGATGTGCCGCCGTAGGCGGGCGGCGCGAGGAAGCCGTATTCGGGGAACTCTTCGGCGAGCATCAGCCTCGTTCCGCCGAAGTCGAGCTCGGCGTGGCCGATGCGGCCGCCGGGCTCGGTGAGGCGGAATTTCTCGGTGGCGCCGAACGCTTTCCTGTAGAATTCGATCGCGGCGGCGGCGTTTTTGACGCAGAGATAGGCGAAGAGCTCGTGGATCGTGTTGGGGGTTGCGGTCGGCATCATGATCAGTGTAGGGCCTGGGGCGCGCGCGGTCTTGAAGAAATTTGACCTCAGGTTCGCGGCGCGGAGATGCGGCCGACGGGAACGTGGTGCGGGCGGGGCGGCAGGATGCGGAGGTACTCGCCGGGGGTGATGCCCGCAAACTCCATGAATTCGCGGTTGAAGTGCGCCTGGTCACTGTAGCCTGCCTCGATTGCGAGATCCGCGCAGGATACAGTGCCGTGGAGCGCGAGTTGCGCCAGAGCACGCTGGAAGCGCCGGAGGCGGCAGTAGAGTTTTGGGGGCAGGCCCGCGGCATCGCGGAACAGGGCGATGAAGCGGCGGTGGCTGTAGCCGCTCTCGGTGGCAACCTCGCCGACATCGCTGGCTTCGCGGAAGCGAGCGAGGGCCATGACGACGGCGGGGTGAAGCGCGCTTACCCGCGGGAGGCGGGCCGCCAGGATCTGTTCGAGGGCGTCGAGCTGGGGTTCAGGGCCGCCGGCTTCGAGGAGGCGCTCGCGGACGCGCGCCGATGCGCCGCCCCAGAGTTCGTCGAGACGATGATGGCTGCCGGCGAGCTCTGCCTGGGGCGCGCCGAGAAGAGGCAGCGCCGCATCTGGCGCGAGGACCGCGCCCACCGAGCACGAGGGCGCGCAGATGTCCTTCACTTAGAATCTGGACCTCGCGCCCGCGGCGGCGGCGAAGTCATACGCGGTGTCGAGACCATTCTCGAATAGGCGTATTTCGGGGCCTAAGAGCCGGAGCGCGATGTGCATGGACGAGGTGGGAAGGACGCGCGCGCTTCGCGAAGGCGGGCTCGCTCCGGGAGAACAACAGCAGTTTCACGAATGGGCGCAACTCAGGTTTGGGCAGGCGTTTCAGTTGCATGCCTCCCAGATAGAGGCAGTCTGCCACGCTTCGCAGCGGGATATAGTTCAGGTATGCAAAAAGATCTTAAGCGCAGAAGTTTTCTCGGGGCGGCGGCCGGCGTGATGATTCTGAAGCCGGAGCTGGTCCGGGGCACGCAGCGCAATTCGGCCGTGCGGATGGCGCTGTTCGGGTGCGGAGGACGCGGCACGGGCGTCGCGGTGTCGTTCACCAACGAGACGGACGCGCAGTACGTCGCGCTCGGGGACCTGTTCCAGGAGCAGACCGAGCGGGCGCAGGCGGCGCTCAACCAGGCGGCGGCGAAGAAGGGCAAGGCCGCGATCGCGCCGTCGATGCTGTTTCACGGGCCGAAGTCGCTCGAGCAGCTCTGCGGGTCGAAGGACATCGACGCCATTCACATCGCGACGCCGCCGTTCTTTCACCCCGAGCACTTCGAGAAGTGCGCGGCCTCGGGCAAGCACGTCTACCTGGAGAAGCCCGTGGCCGTTGATGTGCCGGGGGCGAAACGCATCATGCGCGCGGGCGAGAAGCTGCAAGGGAAGGCGAGCGTAGCTGTGGGCTTCCAGTTGAGGCATGCGACGCCCTATGTTCACGCGTATGACCGCTTGAAGCGCGGCGACCTGGGCGAGATCGTGTGCGGCCTTTCGCATTACTATGCGGGGGCGATTCCGCTGCCGCCGCGCGAGAGCGCTTCTCCGAACGAGCGGCGGCTGCGCAACTGGCTGCATGACAAAACGATCTCGGGCGATATCCTCGTCGAGCAGAACATTCACCTGATCGATCTGAACAACTGGTTTTTGGGCGCGGTCCCGGTAAGCGCCCAGGGCACAGGCGGACGGCGCGGGCGGAAGGACAAGGGCGACTGCTACAGCCACTACAACGTCACCTACACCTACCCCAATGACATTCACATCACGCTGACATCGACGCAGTTCATCGAGGGCGCGTGGGATGTCGCGGTGCGATTCTTCGGAACCATCGGCAACGCCGAAATGCGCTACGACGCGCCGGTGCGGATCACGGGTAAGAAACCGTGGAACTTCCCTGGGCTGGGCGCTCCGGGGCAGGTGACCGACACGGCCGCCGCAGTGACAGGCGCGTTCAAGGGCGCGCTGGACGACGCGGACAAGATGAAGGAGCTGCACTTCATCGAGAGCATCACCTCGGGCAAGTTTATCAACGAGGCCAGGCAGGGGGCTGAGTCGACGCTGAGCGCGATCATGGGGCGGCAGGCGGCTTATACGGGCCGCGCATGGTCGTGGGAGGAGACGCTCAAATCGAACGAAACGTGGGAGCTCAAGCTGGACTTCGCCAGGCTGTGACTCTCGTCAGCCGAGCTCGAAGCCGGCGAGGGCGAACTGCGGGTCCATGCGCCAGGCGGGCGATGGACCGCGCGCCATTCGCAACAGGCGCCGGACCGGACGGAAGCCGTTGGCCGCGGCGAGGGCGCGCGCGGCGGCGTGGCCGGGGAAGAAGTCCCAGAAGCAGGGCTCGTGGCCGTGGCGGGCGAGGAACCAGCGCAGCAGCATCGCGGCAGTTGATGAATCCTGCGCCAGGCAGGGGCCGAAGAATGCGGCCACGCGGCCGGGACGGGCGAAGGCGAATCCGGTTGGCGTGGCGGCGGACTGCGCCTGTGAGAGCGATTCGAGGAGCGCGGTGCGATCCGCTCCGAAGGCGGCGCGGTCGAGGTCGGCCAGCCAGCCCGGAGGCAAGTCCGGCGCGGCTGAGGAGAGGGGTGCGGGGTCGCGGCGCCAGCGCTCGACGGAAACTTCGTCAACGAATCCGAGTTTGCGGTACAGCGGCTCGCCCTGCGCCGTGGCGTCGAGCTTGACGCAGCGAATACCGCCGTTGTCCACGGCTTCCAGGCAGCGAGCCAGGAGAGCGGTGGCGTAGCCGCGTCCGCGATGTTCGGTTAGCGTGAGGACCATGCCCAGCCAGGCGAGCGAGTCGCCGTAGGGCAGGAGTGTGGCGGAGGAGACGATCACGCCGCCGGCTTCGACGCCGAAGCAGGTGGCCGGGGCGAGGGCCAGGAGAAGGCGCCAATCGGCCTCGGTCTGGTTCCAGCCGGCGCACTCGGAGAGCGCGAGCAGGGCGGGGAGGTCGGCGGGAGCGAGAGTGCGGAGCGTCACGCCGCAATGGTATCAGCGGCGCGCCCAGCGTTGGAGCGCACGGCGGAGGTTGTCTCTCTCGATGGGCTTGGCGAGGAACTCGTCCATGCCGGCGTCAAGCGCGCGTTGCTGCTCGGCGGGCATCGTGGCGGCGCTGAGGGCGATGATCGGCGTCAGGCGGCCGTGGCCGTTCTCGCGCTGGCGAATGCGACGCGTGACTTCGTATCCGTCCATGCCGGGCATGAAGCAGTCCATCAGGATGGCGTCGTAGTTGAGGGCCGCGGAGCGCTCGAGCGCCTCGCGGCCGTCGGCCGCGGTGTCGACCGCGCAACCGCAGCTCCTGAGCAGCGCCGTGCCGACTTTGCGGTTGACGTCGTTATCCTCGACGAGCAGCACGCGCAAGTTGAGAGGATCTGCGCCGGGGGACGAGGTTTCCGTGGTTGCGGGTTGGGCGCCAGCCGCCTCGGGCATAGGTTTCAGAGGAACCTCGAACCAGAATTGCGAGCCGCGGCCCTGGCTGCTCGCAAAGCCAATCGCGCCTCCCATGCGCTCGACCAGCGCGCGCGAAAGCGCGAGGCCCAGGCCGGTGCCGCCGAAGCGCTTGGTGATCGAGGAGTCGGCCTGGACGAACTTGTCGAACAGGATCTTGCGAAATGCGTCGGGCACTCCGATGCCGGTGTCCGCCACGGTGAACTTCAGCCAGACCTGGCCGGAGTCCGGCCGCGATTCGATGCGGATCTCGACGCCGCCCACGCATGTGAACTTCACGGCGTTGCCGATCAGGTTGGTGAGCACCTGGCGTATGCGCAAGCTGTCTCCCTCGACCCGGGCAGGGACGCCGTCAGCAAGCTCGACGTGGAGCGAGAGCCCTTTCGCGGCGGCTTGCGGCCTGAAGCCGGACACTGCTTGGCCGATCAGCGCGCGCACGTCGAATGGCGCCGGCTCGATCGTCAGGCATCCGGCCTCGATCTTCTTGAGGTCGAGCAGGTCGTTGAGCAGCGCGAGAAGGACTGCACCCGACTCGCGGATGATGTTTACGTACTCGCGCTGGCAGGCATCGAGCTGCGCGCCCTCCAGCAGCTCGGCGGCGGTGAGGATGCCGGTCATGGGAGTGCGGAGCTCGTGGCCGACGTTGGCGATGAATTCGGATTTGGCGGCATTGGCCTGCTCGGCGGCGCGGCGCGCGGCGCTGACCACACGATTCTGCCAGAACAGGACGGCCGCAAGAGAGACCGCCGCGGTCAGGACGATCAGCATCAGCGCAATCTTGAGATTGACGCGCTGGCGCTGGTAGAGGATTTCGGTCTCGCTGACGGCAAGAGGGTTCCACGCCGCGCTGGCGCGCGTGAATTGGCCCTCGCCGTAGAGAGAATCGATCTCCGCGCGAAGGCGGTTCGCCCAATGGGCCGATTCGCGGGTTGCGCCGATGCCCTGTTCGATGGCCGCGCCGGCGACGAGCGACGTCCGGAATTGGAATGCCGCGCAATCGGGGGGCCGATGCTGGAGCAGGGCATGGAGCAGCCGCATCTCGATGAAAGCGGCTTCGACCTCGCCGCGGCAGAGCGAGGTGACGGCGTCAATGCGGGCCTTCGTGAAGATCGGCGCGGCGCGGCGAAGGAAGCGGCCGAACCTCTCGCGTGTCACCGGGCCGTTCACCGCCGCGACGCGGAGTCCTGCCGGGAGGTTTTGCGGGTCCAGCGGCCGGCCGTGTGCGGAAAGCAGCGCAAACTCGTTGCGCAGCCAGGGGCGGGTGATGTGAAACAGGCCGAGCCGTTTGGGGGTAATGCCGACGGCCGGCCAGAGGTCCACATTCCGGTTTGGCAGGTGGTCCTCCGGCCCCCCGGTCAGCCGGACCCACTCGATGGGGATGCGCGCGCGGCGCGCCGCCGCATCGATCATCTCCACGGCCAGGCCGCGGGGTGCGCCGTCCGGAGGCCAGTAGTGATAGGGGGGAGATTGGTCCGCCCCGATGCGGAGCGGCCTGGGCGGGCGGGCTTTCCAGTCAAAGAGCCACCACGATGCGAGCGCTGTCGCCGATACTGCGAGAAGCGCGGTCCAGGCATGCGCGGGGATGGAGATTGAGGCACGCATGGATCTGCGGTTCATTACGGCTTTTCCTCATTGGAGCTAAAGACATTGACAGCGGTTCGGGCTCGCTGTTCCCATCTATCGGCAGATTCTGCCGTTGATAGAAGTAGCACCTGGGGGATATTCCTCTCAGGAATTGTGGGGTAGGAGTGCTACACAGCCTGAAGGCTATGTTACGTGAGGCCTTCGAGGGCGAGGTAGTCGCGGACATTCGTGTAACAGATGTTGCGGACCATGGCGCCGATGAGCTCCTCGTCGTTGGGCAGCAGGCCCTTCTCGATGTCGTCACCGAGCAGGTTGCAGAGGACCCGGCGGAAGTACTCGTGGCGCGGATAGGACATGAAGGAGCGGCTGTCGGTCAACATGCCGATGAAGCGCGAGAGCAGGCCGCAATTGGACAGCGCGTTCATCTGCCATTCCATCGCTTCTTTCTGGTCCAGGAACCACCAGCCGCTGCCGAACTGGATTTTGCCGGGGGTCTTGCCGTCCTGAAAGTTGCCGGCCATGGTGGCGAAAGCGTAATTGTCCGCCGGATTCAAGTTATATAGAACCATTTTCGGCAGGGCGTTTTCGCGTTCGAGGGCGTCGAGATAGGCGCTGAGGGCGTCGATCTGCGGCCAATCGCCGATGGAATCGAAGCCCGTGTCGGGACCGGCGACGCGGAACATGCGGGAGTTGTTGTTGCGGCGCGCGCCGAGGTGGAGCTGCTTCACCCAGCCGCGGCGTGCGTCGAGGCGTCCGAAGAAGACCATCAGGAAGCCGGCGAACTTCGCGTGGTCCTCGGGCGAGGCGGCCCGGCCCTCGCGCGCCGCGGCAAAGATGCGCGCGGCGTCGCCTTCCGTGCCGTGCGGGGTGAAACACGCGTTCAGGCCGTGATCGGAGAGGCGGCAGCCCATGTGATGGAAGTAGGCGTGCCGCTCCTCGAGGGCTTCCAGAAAGCTCTCGAAGCTCTTCAGCTCGCGCCCGGTGAGCACGGCCAGGCGGTTGGTCCACTCGTTGAACTGCTCGGGAAGGTGGACGTGCAGGGCTTTGTCGGGGCGGTAGGCGGGGTAGACGCGGGTTTCGATGCGGGCCTCCGCGATCTGGCGGTGCCAGGCGAGGTCGTCGGCGGGGTCGTCGGTCGTGCAGAGGGCCTTCACGCGGAATTTGGGGGGGATGGACTGTGCGGTCAACTCGTCGCCGGCGAGTTGTTCGTTGGCGATGCGCCAGATGGCGGCTGCGCTGCCTTCGTCCAGGAGCCTGTCGATGCCGAAGTAGCGCTTCAACTCGAGGTGGGTCCAATGATAAAGCGGATTACGCAGAGTGGCGGGAACCGTGCGCGCCCAGGCGAGGAACTTGTCGAAGGGGTCGGCGTCGCCGGTGACGTATTTCTCCGGGACGCCGTTGGCGCGCATGGCGCGCCATTTGTAGTGATCGCCTTCGAGCCAGAGCTCGAAGAGGTTGGCGAAACGGCGGTTCTCCGCGATGTCCCGCGGCGGCAGGTGGCAGTGATAGTCGAGGATCGGCTCGTTCTCCGCGTAGCCGTGGTAGAGGCGCTGAGCCGTCCGCGTCTGGAGGAGGAAGTCTTCGTGAATCAAAGACATGGGTTTCTCCGAATTATTGCAGTGCGAATTTCGCTTCAAGTCCGGCAATACGCACAATGAAATCACCAGGTTCTACAGTCCATTTGTTATCAATTCCGACAAATTCCAGGTCTTTCGCGGTGATCGTGAAGGCGGCGGTCTTCGTTTCGCCGGGGGAGAGCGCTATTTTCTCGAAGCCCTTCAGCTCCTTCACCGGCGGCGAGACGGAGCGGTAGAGATCGGAGACGTAGAGCTGCACAACCTCTTTGCCCGCGCGCGATCCGGTGTTGCGGACGTCGACCGTAATGCGCAGCGAACCGTTTCGCGGCAGGGCGGCAGCGCTGAGCTTCAGATTCGAGTACGCAAACGTCGTGTAGCTGAGTCCATGTCCGAAGGGCCACTGCCACCACACGGGATTGTCGCCGGTGTTCTCGATCGGCTTGTGGTCGTAGGTGGTGAAGCCATTTGGGGTGCTGGGGTAAGTGAACGGCAACTTGCCGCTGGGGTTCACTTCGCCGAAGAGAACCTCGGCCAGCGCGCGTCCGCCTTCGACGCCCGGCAGGTAGGCCATGACAATCGCATTGGAGTTGGGGACGATGCCGCGCAGCACGCGGGGGCGGCCTTCGACGAGCACGGTGACGATGGACTTGCCCGATTTCTTCAGTTCTTCGACGAACCGGATCTGTTCGGCGTCGATGGTGAGGTCGCCGATATTTCCAGGTGTTTCGCAGTAGGGAGGCTCGCCGAGCGCGGCGACGATGACGTCAGCGTCGCCCGCTTCCGGGACTTCCTTCCAGTTGCTGGTCTTCTTCGCGAGATCGAAGGTGACGCCGGGAACGAAGCGCACGTTCGCTTTGCCGTTCAACTCGACGAGGGCCTGGAGGATGGTCGGGCGGTCCTTCGGGCCGAGCCGCTCCTGGTCGCCCTGCCACGTTCGCGACCAGCCGCTGTTGAGCGCGGTCATCAGGTCGGCCGCTGGGCCGGTGACAAGGATCTTCGCGCCTTTTTTGAGCGGCAGCGTGCCGTCGTTCTTGAGCAGTGTGATCAGCTCGCGGGCCATCTCGAGATTGTCGCGGCGGTACTCGGGGCGGGCGAACTGCTGTTTGGCGGCGGGGTCGGGGCGCGGGCGGTCGAACAGGCCGGTCATGAATTTGACGCGCAGGATGCGGCGTACCGCGTCGTCGATGCGCGAGATGGGGACGCTGCGGTCCCTGGCGCATTCGAGGAGCAGGTCGTAGAAGCTGAAGTCGTAGGGCACCATGCTCATGTCCAGGCCGGCCATCACGGACATGCGAACGGCTTCTTTGGGCGAGGCGGCGACGCGGTCGCGCGTGTGCAGGCGCTTGATGTCCTCCCAGTCGGAGACGACGAGGCCTTTGAAGCCCCACTCCTCTTTGAGGATTTTGGTGAGCAGGTAGTGGTTGGCATGGCCGGGGATTCCGTTGATCTCGCCGCTGTTCACCATCACGGTGGGCGCGCCGGCGCGGACGCCGGCTTCGTATGGCGGCAGCACGATTTGGCGCAGCATGCGCTCGTCGATCCAGGCGGGGGTGCGGTCCTTGCCGTTCAGCGGGAGGCTGTAGCCGCCGTAGTGCTTGACGCAGGCGGCGACGCGGCCGGGCGCGGCCATGTCCTTGCCCTGCATGCCTTCGATGTAGGCGGCGCCCATGCGGCGCGCGATGAGCACGTCCTCGCCGAATGTCTCCCAGAAGCGCGGCCAGACGGGGTTGCGGCCGATGTCGAGCACGGGGTGGAAATTCCAGGGGACTCCGGCGGCGCGCATTTCGAGCGCGGCGATTTCGCCGGCCCTGCGCGCCAGGGCGGGGTCCCACGCGGCGGCGAGCGCGTAGGGCTGCGGGAGCATTTCGGAGCCATCGACGTATGCCGCGCCGTGGAGGGAATCGATTCCGTAAATGACGGGGATCTTGAGGCGCGTCTTCTCAACCTCGTTCTGGATGGCGTTGAGGATCTCATGCCAGTGATCGACGGTGTAGGCCTCGCCGTTGACGTTGAGGATGGAGCCGACTTTGTACTTTTGAATGGCTGTGGCGAGCCGGGCGGGGTCGATGCGGTGCTTGGGCCCCACGCCGGGTTCGGAGACGACGTCGATGGTGACCTGGGTCATCTGGCCGGCCTTCTCTTCGAGCGTCATCTGCTTGAGCAGCGCGTCGATTCTGGCTTCGACGGCGGGGGTCTGCGCGCCGGCGCCGAGGGCGAGGAGCAGGAGGAGCGGAATGGTTCGAGACATGCCGCTCCCATTCTCTGTAACGGACGGGGGAGCGGGCAAGGGGGCGGGGAGGGCGAAACGCCCAAGGGTCGGCGCTTTGATACGAGTCGAATGTCCAGCTCGACGAGAAAAGGCATTCGATGCGTGATCTGGTCTCTCCTCGCCCTCTGTGCAGCCCTGGATGAACTTCTGGCTGAGGGGGCCATTTCAGGGCTTGGCGACGTGGCCTACGTCGATGCCGAAGGCAATTGGGAGTTCCCGCGCGCCGAGCCGAAACTTTGGCTCCCGATCGCTGGCTTTATCCTTCTCCAAGGATTGTTGGTGTTCGCTCTTCTCCGCCTCCGCGAGCCCGCTCGTAATCCGCCATCAGTCTTCAGAGGCGAATCCGAATCACCCAGGCGCATCTGAGCCTCGCGAGCGCCATTCGCCATGCGCAAGGCAATCCAGGGCTGGGCCCATCCAGCCGTACGATGTATCCCTACAACGTTGCGACAAAGGGCCAGTAAGCGATGGCGATTGGAGGTGGAATCTTGGCATGGGGAAATCAGCGGGCGAAATCCTCAAACAAGCCCTGGCGCTCCCGCCGGATGAGCGAGTATCCCTTGCCAGCCTGCTCATTGAGAGCTTGGATACCGAGGTTGATGAGGATGCAGAAGAACAGTGGCGCGAAGAGGTGCGAAGGCGCCTGTCCCAGCTCGAATCCGGCTTGGTCACCACGACGCCTTGGCCTGAAGTCCGAGCCCTCCTGAACGACCAGCTGCCCAAATGACGGCAGTCCCCGCGAGTTTTCACCCCGGCGCGCTGGAAGACGTGAGGTCGGCTGTGGCTGGTATTCACAACCGAGCGTCCCGGCGGCGCGCCGGTACATCGCGGAGTTGGAATCCGCAGTGTCGGCGGCGTCGGAGTCACCTCAGCGTTGGCCCACGTTCGTGATTGGGACGAGGCGCGTGCTCCTCCATCATTTCCCTTATTCCGTGATCTGGCGGACGCTCCCTGATCGTGCCGAGATCAGTGCAGTCGCGCATGGGAGTCGCCGGCCGGGGTACTGGAAGAGCCGTATCGGACCGGCCAGTAAACACAACTAATGCACGAATCGGGTGGCGCCTCACTCCCCCAACGCGCGCTTGCCCGCCTCCAGCAGGGCGATGATGCGGTCCGGGTCGTAGACGCTGCCGCCCCAGGTTCCGCCGCTGGCTTCCTGCAAAGCCGCCCAGAGGCGCGTGTCTTCGGGGAGGGCGGGGTCGGGGGAGAGATCGGGGCGGGGCTGGCGCGCGGCGAGGCGGCCGGCGCCCTCTTCGGCTGAGAACTCCTCGCCGTTGGAGCCGACGAGGTTGATCGCGCCCTCCAGGCTGTTGCGGTCGATGACGATCTCTATCAGGTCGCCCTCAATGAGCTTGCCCACCGGTCCTCCGGCGAGCGCTTCGGGCGTGACGTGGCCGATGCAGGCGCCAGTCGAGACGCCGCTGAAGCGCGCATCGGTGATCAGCGCGACGTGCTTGCCGTAGGAGAGATGCTTGAGCGCGGAGGTCAACTGGTAGACCTCTTCCATGCCCGTGCCCAGCGGCCCGCGACAGATCAGCACCATGATGTCGCCGGCGTGGATGCGGCCGGACTTCACGGCCTCGATCGCCTCGATTTCGCGCACGAAGACGCGCGCCGGGCCGCGCTTGCGGTAGACGCCGTCGGGGCCGACCACACTCGGGTCGATGGCAGTGCTTTTGATCACGCTGCCGCGCGGGGCGAGATTGCCGGAGGGGAAGCAGACCGTTGACGTGATGCCGCGCGAGCGGGCGGAGTCCGGACTCATGATGACGTCGTCCGGATCTACGCCATCGCGCTCTCGGAGGAGTTTGCGGACGGCCGCGCGGCGCTCGCTCTGTTCCCACCAGTCGAGCGCGTCGCCCAGTTTTGCGCCGCTTGCTGTGAGCGCCGATGTGTCGAGCAGTCCGGCGCGGCGCAAGTGGAGCATCACTTCGGGGACGCCGCCGGCCATGAAGACTTGCACAGTGGGGAAGTTGTTCGGCCCGTTGGGCAGCGCGTCGACGAGTCGGGGCGCTTGCCGGTTGACGCGCCGCCAGTCGTCCATCGTGGGGCGATTCAGTCCCGCGGAGAACGCGACCGCCGCGAGGTGCATGATGAGATTCGTCGATCCGCCGAAAGCCGCGTGCAGCACCAGCGCGTTCTCGACGGCGCGGTCCGTGACGATATCGCGCATGCGAACGCCGGACTCGTCGAGCGCACACAGCGCGCGGGCCGAGCGGCGCGCCATGTCGAGCCAGACCGGCTGACCCGAAGGCGCGAGCGCGGCGTGCGGCAGCGTCATGCCGAGCGCTTCGGTCATCACCTGCGACGAGGCTGCTGTCCCCAGGAACTGGCAGCCGCCGCCGGGCGAGGCGCAGGTGCGGCACAGCGCCTCGGCGGCGTACTCAAGCGTGACCTCGCCCTGCGCGAAACGCGAGTTGATCGACTGGATCTTGCCGGCGTCCTCTCCGTGCTCGGGCATCAGCGTGACGCCGCCGGGCACGAGCACGCAAGGCAGATCGCGCGATCCGGCCAAGGCCATCGCCATCGCGGGCACGCCCTTGTCGCAGGTGGCTACGCCGACAACGCCGCGCCGCGTCGGCAGGCATCGGATGAGGCGGCGGAAGACGATCGCGGCGTCATTGCGGTACGGCAGGCTGTCGAACATCCCGGTGGTGCCTTGCATGCGGCCGTCGCAGGGGTCCGAGCAGTATCCGGCGAAGGGGATCGCGCCCAGCGCTTCGAATTCGCGCGCGGCGGCGTCCACCAGCAGGCTCACCTCCCAGTGGCCGGTGTGATAGCCGAGCGCGATGACGCCGCCATCGGGCGCGCGCAGGCCCCCGTGCGTGCTGAGGATGAGATACTCAGGCGAGCCGAGGCGCGCAGTGTCGAGGCCCATGCCGGCATTGAGCGCCCAGCCGAAGAGCTGGCCCGACGGCCAGTGGCGGAGCTGCTCCGCTGTGATTTGAAGGGAACCGGGCGGTCCGGGAGCGTGGCTCGGGAAATAGTAGAGCGCGCGGTCCGCGGAATCGAGGATCCGTTCGAGCGGGGTCATGGCAGTTCAGTCACTGCCATCATACGCGGGAATTAGAATGTGGGTGCTTTTCAGGCAAAAGCGCCGTAGAATACTTGAGAATTGGCAATCGAGGAGGAGAGCATGCCGAAGAACATCGTCATCTGCTGCGACGGCACCGGCAACGTCGCGTTCATGCGGGACACCAACGTCGCGCGAGTCTTTCAGATCGTGGAGAACAACTCCGACCGGCAGCGGGCATGGTACGACCCCGGCGTGGGGACGTCGCCGGCCGCGTGGGCGCGCACATTTTTGGGCAAGAAGCTGACCAGCATTGCCGGGCTGCTGTTCGGCTACGGCATCACGGAGAACGTGCGCCAGGCCTACCGCTGCCTGATGTCGTGGTACGAGCCGGACGACAAGATTTTCCTTTTCGGCTTCAGCCGCGGCGCTTATACGGTGCGCATGCTGGCGTCGGCGATCCACATGTTCGGACTGCTGCGCTGGGAAGAGCGCGAGCGGCTGCCGGAGATGATCCGGACATTCCGCTTTGAGCAGGAAAGGCGCTTCGCCGCCGCCGCGGAGTTCAAGGCGAAGTACTCGCGCGCACTCCAAGTGCACTTCGTCGGAGTGTGGGACACGGTCAACTCGGTGGGCCTCGTGAGCATCGCCCAGTTGCGGCTGCCCTACACTGCCGATAACCCGTCGGTGACGATCGCGCGGCATGCGATCTCGATCGACGAACGGCGTTGCTTCTATCGCACGAACCGCTTCGGATCGAGGCCCACGAAGACCGATCTCAAGCAGGTGTGGTTCGCCGGGGTCCATTCCGACGTGGGCGGAGGATACAAGGAAGAGGAAGGAGGGCTGTCGAAGCTGCCATTGGAGTGGATGATCGATGAGGCGCGGGATGCCGGTCTGCTGGTGTCGCAGCGGCGTCTGGAAGAAGTGCTCGGCGGACACGATAGCGGCCTCTCCGCGCCCGACCCGGCGGCGAAGCTGCACAAGCTCCAGCTTTGGTGGCGCATTCTCGAGGTGCTGCCGAAGCGCCGCTGGCGCAAGGTGGAAGTTAAGGACGGCGTCGAGGAATGGAAGGGCGAGTGGACCATCCCGCTTTGGAAGCGCCGCCAGATCTATCCGAACGAGACCATCCACTGGAGCGTCGTGGAGCGCATGAAGCAGTTGGGCTCGAACTACAACCCGAAGAACGTTCCTCAGGGGTGCCCGGTGGAGGCCAAGCGAAGGGCGGCCGGCGCATAGGGCCGGCGCGTCGTAGCGCGCCCGGCCGCGGGGTTTCCTGTTACGACCTGACCCGGGATCTTATTGGTACGGTGAAGGGACTGCCCGCGGACCTCGCCGACAATCCGAAATACATGGAAGGCTTCGGCCGGTGAACCACGCCCCTGTCCTCCTCGATACCGGCCCGCTGGTAAGCGTCCTCGCTTCCGGGTTGAGGCATCACTCGTGGGCTGTCGAACATTGGAGACGCCTGCGCCCGCCGCTGCTGACGTGCGAACCGGTCCTGACAGAGGCGGCATTCCTGCTGAAACGGGAGGGCGGCGATCCCGATGCTCTCTTCGCCTTTCTGGAGCGGGGAGCGATTCGTATAGCCCTCTCCGTGCAGGATGAGCAGGCGGACCTTCGGGCGCTGATGCGCCGTTATCGAAATCGGCCTATGTCCTTGGCGGATGCCTGTCTGGTTCGACTCTCGGAGATCCACGCGGCCTGCCGGGTCTTTACGCTGGACTCCGGTTTCCGCCACTACCGCCGCCACGGGAACAAGGTCATCCAGGTCCTGATGCCCGAATGAGGATCGGGCGTTCCCGTCGCCAATGCGTACGTGCCGGCGCATGCCTCAGGATGCAAGCAGGTTCCACAGCGCGGCGTAGCCGCAACCAAACAGTGATGGCGTTTCCGATCTCGTAGGAT